>CAWVVM010000079.1:0-1528 GCA_963933635.1 uncultured Flavobacteriales bacterium | reverse complement strand
CTTGGGGGGCCATGTTTGAGCGGAGTGGGTTCTGCCATCTTTGCATTCAAAATCCCTCCTTATGGCCAAACACATCAGCGGCATTCAGCAAATCGGCATTGGCGTCCCCGACGTTCACAAGGCATGGGCATGGTATCGGAAAGCCTTTGGCATCGATGTTCGCATGTTCGAAGAAGCGGCAGAAGCGGCCTTGATGACCCGCTACACGGGGGGGGAGGTCCATTCGCGTCATGCCGCGCTTGCCCTTCACATGGGCGGAGGTGCAGGCATGGAGATTTGGCAGTTCACCAGCAGAGATCCACAGCCGGCGACATTTGAGGGTCAGCTGGGCGACACGGGGATTTTCATTTGCAAGGTCAAATGCATGGATGCTGAGGCCATGCATGCCGAACATGCCCGTCGGGGCATTGCCAGCCTGGGTCCGGTGCACGAGCGTCCAGACGGAAGCAAGCACTTTTACCTGAAAGACCCCCACGGCTATTGCTTTGAATTGGTGGAGAGCAAGGAGTGGTTTGGGCCGGCAGCCTATGGTGGAGGTGTAGGAGGTGCTGTCCTCGGGGTCAGCGATGTGGAGAAGTCGATGTCCCTTTACAGGGATGTCTTGGGGTACGACAAGGTGATTTTGGACGAGACGGGCGTGCAAGCTCCATTTGCGCCATTGCCCGGAGGTGGCGAGGGCTACCGCAGGGTTGTGCTGCAACGGAGCCAGCCCACCTCCGGAGCATTCAGCCAACTGCTTGGAGGCGGCGAGGTGGAGCTGGTCCAAGCCTTGGACCGGGCGCCCAAGAACTTGTTTGAAGATCGATTCTGGGGAGACTTGGGATTCATACACATCTGTTGGGATGTCCGTGACATGGAGGCGTTGGAGCAAGAGTTGAAGGCAGCAGGCTTCCCTTTCACCGTGAACAGCGCTTCTTCGTTTGACATGGGAGAAGCCAGCGGTCAATTCACGTACGTCGAAGATCCCGACGGCACTTGGGTCGAATTTGTGGAAACCCACAAGATCCCCATCAGTCAGAAGTTGAATTGGTACCTGGACACGAGGAAGAGGCCCGCCGCCAAAGCTTTGCCCAAGTGGATGCTCAAGATGTTGCGCTTCAACCGTGTGAAGGACTGATGAAGCATTCAAATCTTTGGACCGGGTCGGCATGTGCTGCGATTCTTGCGACCGTCGTACTGGCCTGCCAAGCCCCCAACAACAACCCCATGGAATACCCTGGAACAAGGAAGGAACAAGTGGTGGACTCCCTGTGGGAGACCGCCGTGGAAGACCCTTACCGTTGGCTTGAAGACGATCGGGACCCCGAAGTCGTCGCTTGGGCCACTGCCCAGCAATCCACAACGCGTGCCTTTTTGGACGCCCTGCCCGAGAGGGAATCGATCCGGTCGAGGTGCGAGGAACTCTACAACCATCCCAGAGTGGGGATTCCAAGGACCATTGGAGAGCGCATTTTCTTGTCCAGAAACAATGGACTTCAAAACCAGAGTGTCACCTTCGTTCAAAAGGAAGACGGAACAGAAGAGGTGT
>CAWVVM010000078.1:0-1532 GCA_963933635.1 uncultured Flavobacteriales bacterium | reverse complement strand
CTGTCCTTTGGGACGGAGATGCCAGTTACGTGGACGACCCACACAACGAAGCGGGGTTGTTCATCCGCAAACACCGAAACAGAAAGGGAGCGTTTCCAAGGTCCACCTTGGCCAAATCTCCGCCCGTGGTGAAGGCCGTTGGGTGTTCCTCCACGGTCAGCCAAACGCAATATGTGCGCGACACATTGTCCAAACTGACGCCCGAAGAACTCGACCAGACCCTCGTCATCCTTCCAGATGGAAGCAGCTTGGGAACCTTGCTTCAGGCCCTTCCTGAACAACCCAACGGCATCAACGTGACCATGGGTTTGGCCCTCCACGAAACCCCAATCCAGTCCTTTGTGGAGCAGTTGTTTGGCATGCTTGAAACCGACAGCAAGAGCTGGAGGCTGGAGCAAATCCAAGCCCTTCACGCCCACCCTGTCATCCACCAAGCTTATGGCGACAAGGACCAACGGTGGCGAGAAGGGCGTGCCATGCACCGCATGATCAAGGGCCACAGGGCCTGGATCCAAGCCAAGGATTTTGTGGAAGAAGGCGCGCCTGAATGGGGCGACGTGATGGAAGGCTTGGGGACCTTGAGGGTGGAGGATGCTTCTGCCTTCCTCCATGCCATGTCCCACTGGGCCAAGGGACTGGAGGGACGCCTGGAGGCGATGCCTGCACCTTTGGACCTCAAAAGAGAAAGCAAACCTCAAGAGGATGCTGCAAGAGCCCTGCCATGGATCCCCGCTGGATGGCGAAGGTTCCGGACGGTGTTGGCGGTCCTGGAAAGACTGCAACAATCCCATGGGCCCATGAAGAGTGCGCGTGAAGCCAGGGCCATGACACGAAGGTTGTTGCGCCAAGAACGCATAGACTTGCTTGGAGAGCCCAACCAAGGACTGCAAATCATGGGATTGACTGAGGCGAGGGCATTGGATTTTGATCGGGTTTTGGTCCTGGACATGAACGAAGGCATTGTGCCCCAGACCTCCATGCCGGACAGCTTTCTCCCCCTCGACTTGAGGTCGCACTTGGGCATGCCGGGACCTCGAGAAAGGGAGGCTAGGTATGCTTATTTGATCCACCGCATCTTTCATCGGGCCAGGGAAGTGCACCTCTTGCACCGCAGCAGCCCCGACCGCAAGGATGGGGGAGAGCCTTCCCGCTACCTCATGCAACTCGAGGGGTCATTCCACAAAAAAGACGGGACGCCTTACCTCAGCGTTCAACCCATCATCCATCAACTCCCCCTGCCCGATGCCCGGCCGGAGATGAGGCCCATGACCGTCACGGACGTGATGCGAAAGCGTTTGTCCACTTGGGCCGCCGATGGCATGTCCCCCAGTGCCATCAACACCTTGTTGCAGTGCCCTAGGAACTTTGCATACAGATACCTCTACAAAATGGGGGAAGCCACAGAATTGCAGTCTTCGATGGAGGCCAGCACCCTAGGAAGTGTGGTGCACTGGGTGATGGAACATGGCTTGAAAGAGGCACAGGGTCATCTCTTGACAACAGGACATTTGGACCACGTCGCCGCATCGATT
>CAWVVM010000077.1:0-1532 GCA_963933635.1 uncultured Flavobacteriales bacterium | reverse complement strand
AATCGATGCGGCGACGTGGTCCAAATGTCCTGTTGTCAAGAGATGACCCTGTGCCGCCTTCAAGCCATGTTCCATGACCCAGTGCACCACGCTGCCCAAGGTACTGGCCTCCATTGACGACTTCAACTCCGTGGCTTCACCCATTTTGTAGAGGTACCTGTACGCAAAATTTCTGGGGCACTGCAACAAGGTGTTGATGGCACTGGGGGACATTCCATCGGCGGCCCAATTGGACAAGCGCTTGCGCATCACGTCTGTGACGGTCATGGGCCTCACCTCGGGCCGGGCATCTGGAAGGGGGAGTTGATGGATGATGGTGTGAACTCGGAGGTAAGGCGTCCCGTCTTTTTTGTGGAATGACCCCTCGAGTTGCATGAGGTAGCGGGAAGGCTCTCCCCCATCCTTGCGGTCGGGGCTGCTGCGGTGCAAGAGGTGCACTTCCCTGGCCCGATGAAAGATGCGGTGGATCAAATAAGCATACCTAGCCTCCCTTTCTCGAGGTCCCGGCATGCCCAAGTGCGACCTCAAGTCGAGGGGGAGAAAGCTGTCCGGCATGGAGGTCTGGGGCACAATGCCTTCGTTCATGTCCAGGACCAAAACCCGATCAAAATCCAATGCTCGAGCTTCTGTCAAGCCCATGATTTGTAACCCTTGGTTGGGCTCTCCCAGCAAGTCAATACGTTCTTGACGCAGCAACCTTCGGGCCATGGCCCTCGCTTCACGAGCATCCTTCATGGGCCCATGGGCATGCTGCAGTCTCTCCAACACCGCCAGCACCGTCCGGAACCTTCGCCATCCAGCGGGGATCCAAGGAAGGGCCCTTGCAGCGTCCTCCTTAGGCTTGCTTTCGCTTTTGAGGTCCAAGGGAGCAGGCATCGCTTCCAAGCGTCCCTCGAGTTCTTTGGCCCATTGGGACATGGCGTTCAGAAAGGCAGAAGGATCTGCCACCCGTAAGCCCCCCAAACCGTCCATCACTTCTCCCCATTCCGGTGCACCCTCTTCCACAAAATCTCTGCCCTGGACCCAGGCGCGGTGGCCCTTGATCATGCGGTGCATGGCACGACCTTCTCGCCAGCGTTGGTCCTTGTCGCCATAGGCTTGATGGATCACGGGGTGGGCGTGAAAAGCCTGGATTTGCTCCAGCCTCCAGCTTTTGCTGTCCGTTTCCAGCATACCAAACAAGTGCTCCACAAAGGACTGGACAGGGGTTTCGTGGAGGGCCAAACCCATGGTCACGTTGATGCCGTTGGGCTGTTCTGGCAGGGCCTGAAGCAACGTCCCCAAACTGCTCCCATCGGGAAGGATGACAAGGGTCTGGTCGAGTTCTTCGGGCGTCAGTTTGGACAATGTGTCTCGCACGTATTGGGTTTGGCTGACAGTCGAGGAACAACCAACTGCATTCACCACGGGAGGGGTTTTGGCCAAGGTGGACCTTGGAAACGCTCCCTTTCTGTTTCGGTATTTCCGGATGAACAATCCCGCTTCGTTGTGTGGGTCGTCCACGTAACTGGCATCTCCGTCCCAAAGGACAG
>CAWVVM010000076.1:0-1582 GCA_963933635.1 uncultured Flavobacteriales bacterium | reverse complement strand
ACACCTCTTCTGTTCCGTCTTCCTTTTGAACGAAGGTGACACTCTGGTTTTGAAGCCCATTGTTTCTGGACAGGAAAATGCGCTCTCCGATGGCCCGTGGAATCCCCACTCTGGGGTGGTTGTAAAGCTCCTCGCAGCGCGATCGTATCGATGCCCTTTCTGGCAGGCCATCCAAAAAGTCACGCGTCGTGGATTGCTGTGCGGTGGCCCAAGCCATGACTTCGGTGTCCCGATCGTCTTCCAGCCAACGGTAAGGGTCTTCCACGTTTGTCCCCCAGAGGGATTCCAGCACCTTTTCCTTTCTCGTTCCCGGGTATTCCATGTGGTTGTTTTTAGGGGCTTGGCAAGCCAGGACGCTAAAGGCCAGCATCGCAGCCCAAGCCGACCTTGTCCACATCTTTGAGTACTTCATCAATCCTTCACACGGTTGAAACGCAACATTTTGAGCATCCACTTGGGCAAGGCTTTGGCAGCGGGCCTCTTTCTGGTGTCCAGGTACCAATTCAACTTCTGACTGATGGGGATCTTGTGGGTTTCCACAAATTCGATCCAAGTGCCGTCGGGATCTTCGACGTAAGTGAATTGACCGCTGGCCTCTCCCATGTCAAACGAAGAGGCGCTGTTCACGGTGAAAGGGAACCCTGCTGCCTTCAGCTCTTTCTCCAACGCCTCCATGTCACGCACATCCCAACAGAGGTGGATGAACCCCAGGTCTCCCCAGAAACGGTCTTCAAACAAGTTCTTGGGTACCCGATCCAAGGCTTGGACCAGTTCCAGCTCACCCCCACCAAGCAATTCACTGAACGCACCAGAGGTGGGTTGGCTCCGTTGCAACACCACCCTTCGGTAGCGCTCTCCCCCACCGGGCAACGGCGCCAATGGCGCCTGCACACCGGTCTCATCCAAAACCACCTTGTCGTACCCCAAGACTTCCCGATAGAGGGCCATCGACTTCTCCACATCGCTGACCCCAAGGACAGCGCCACCCACACCTCCACCATACGCCGCCGGGCCAAACCACTCCTTGCTCTCCACCACTTCAAAGCAATATCCGTGGGGGTCTTTCAGGTAAAAATGCTTGCTTCCATCGGGACGCGCATGGACCGGACCAAGGCTGGCGATGCCCCGACGGGCATGTTCGGCATGCATGGCCTCAGCATCCATGCATTTGACCTTGCAAATGAAAATCCCGGTGTCACCCAACTGCCCTTCAAACGTCGCGGGCTGTGGTTTTCTGCTTGTGAATTGCCAAATCTCCATACCAGCACCGCCGCCCATGTGAAGGGCAAGCGCGGCATGTCTCGAATGGACCTCTCCACCTGTGTAGCGGGTCATCAAAGCAGCTTCTGCTGCTTCTTCAAACATGCGCACATCGATGCCAAAAGCCTTCCGGTACCATGCCCAAGCTTTGTGAACGTTGGGGACGCCAATGCCAATTTGCTGAATGCCGCTGATGTGTTTGGCCATAAAAGTGAAGTTTGATTGCAAAGATGGCAGAAGGTATTTTCCTCAGGCACGGTTCTCAGGGTTCACTTTCCCACGATTCACCAGAATTTTTGGACAATGGGCGAACTCCAAACGC
>CAWVVM010000075.1:0-1649 GCA_963933635.1 uncultured Flavobacteriales bacterium | reverse complement strand
CACGTTACGACGACCCCAAAGTCATGGACCTCCCCGCCAACATCGTCACGGTAGACGGCAAGACGGTTTGGAACCGTTACGGCGGGCCCAACTTGACCCCATTGTACACCCGCATCGAGCGCTTGGTGGGATCCACCGACTGGGTGGCTTCTCCAGAAACAGCGCGATGATGCCCTTCTTAGAATTCAAAACCAACAACCACGGATTGACATGAAACGATTCACCACCCTTGGAGCCCTTTTGATGCTCCTCTTTTCAACTGCACGTGCCGACGAAGGCATGTGGTTGCTGCACATGCTGCAACGCATCAACGAGGCCAACATGCAAGAGTCAGGCCTTCGCTTGAGCGCCCAAGACATCTACGACATCAACAACGCCTCCTTGAAAGACGCGATCGTGCGTTTGAACGGCGGCAGTTGCACCGCAGAAGTCATCTCGTCGCAGGGATTGGTCTTGACCAACCACCACTGTGCCTACGGTGCCATCCAAAGCTTCAGCACCCCAGAGAACGACTACTTGACCGATGGGTTTTGGGCCAAAAGCAAGGAACAAGAAATGCACATCGACGATTTCTACGTGAGCTTCTTGGACCGCATTGACGACGTCACAGAACGCGTTTTGGCCAAGGTCAACGACGGCATGTCGGAGGCAGACCGCGCTGCGGCCGTCCAGGCTGAGCTCGGAGCGATCCGCACAGAATTCCAAGCGGCAGACAGCACCTTGAACTACGACATGAAGGCCATGTACTACGGCAACGAGTACTACGTCTTCTCGTACCGCGACTACAACGATGTGCGACTTGTCGCGGCCCCGCCAGAAAGCGTGGGCAAGTACGGAGGCGACACCGACAACTGGATGTGGCCCCGCCACACCGGTGACTTCAGCATGATCCGCATCTATGCCGACGCGGACAACAACCCCGCAGCGTACAGCGAAGACAACGTCCCCTACACCCCCAAGCGCCACTTGAACATCAGCATGGACGGCGTGGCGCAAGGCGACTTCACCATGATCATGGGCTACCCAGGAAGCACCGACCGCTTCTTGAGCAGCTGGGGCGTGGAACAGGCCATCGATCTGTACAACCCTTCTGTGGTGGAGTGCCGCGATTTGAAGTTGAAGACCATGAAGGGCCACATGGACGCCGACAAGGCCGTGCGCATCAAGTACGCAGCCAAGTACGCCCAGACCGCCAACTACTGGAAGTACTACATCGGACAGACCAAAGGATTGAAGCGACTGGAAGTCCAGCTCCAAAAGCAAAAAATCGAGGCGCTCTTCGACCGTTGGGCCACCAGCGATGCAGAACGGGAAGCCACGTATGGCGATGCCTTGGGATTGATTGAGTCCTACTACGCTGAGACCGATGCCACCGTGCGCGGCGGGGTGTACGCCTTGGAAGCCGGATTGATCGGCAGCGACATTGTGTTGTTTGGACTGCGTGTGGGCTTCCGCGGGGCTGGACTCTTTGCAGAAGATCCCAACCAGGTGATGGCCACCAAAGGGCTGTTGCAGGGATTGGCCGATGCACACTTCAAGGACTACGACCAAGACACCGACCGCGAGTTGTTTGTGAAGATGATGACCAAGTACCGCGACGACATCGATCCGGACCAATGGCCGTCTGAATTCCAAACGGTGCAGGACAA
>CAWVVM010000074.1:0-1782 GCA_963933635.1 uncultured Flavobacteriales bacterium | reverse complement strand
GCGACGACATCGATCCGGACCAATGGCCGTCTGAATTCCAAACGGTGCAGGACAAATACAAAGGTGACTTTGAAGCGTATGCAGAGAAGATCTATACCAAGTCTCCATTGCGCAGCCCGGAGGCCTTTGCCGCGTTCTTGGAAAACCCCAAGGGAAAAACCTTCGACAAGGACATGGCCATCGCCATGGCGATGAGCGTCTACGAGCGCTACAGTCAAGGAACCTCACCAGAAGTTCAAGAGAAATTCGACCGCGGATACCGTTTGTTCGTGCGCGGACTGCGGGAGTTGATGCCCAACAAGGCCTTCTACCCCGATGCGAACAGCACCATGCGTTTGACCTACGGACCCGTGGGCGACTACACCCCTGCCGACGCGGTGCAGTACGACTTCGTGACCACCGCCAATGGCATCTTGGAAAAGAAGGACAACAGCAACCCTGAGTTCATCGTTCCCGAGCGCCTCGAGCAGCTCATCAAGGCGCGTGACTTTGGGCCGTACGCCGACGAGAACGGCGAGTTGGTGGTGTGTTTCATCCACGGCACCGACATCACCGGCGGAAACTCCGGAAGTCCCGTGATGAACGCCAATGGCGACCTGATTGGCCTCGCCTTTGACGGCAACTGGGAGGCCATGAGTGGCGACATCGCCTTCGAGCACCAGCTCCAGCGTACCATCTCGGTCGACATCCGATACGTGATGTGGATCCTCGACAAGTATGCAGGATGCACCAACCTCATCGAGGAGATGGACTTCGTCTATGCCTCAGAGGAAGTGGCCGATCCAGCCAATGCAGAGCCACAGCTCAGCGACCCGATGGGCGGCAAATAAGGCTCCCCTAGGAAACGAAAAACCCCGACCCAGGTTCAAGCCTGGTCGGGGTTTTTGTTGGAGTTTCTTGTGGGACGTGCTTACACCGCGTTGCGGCTCGCATTGACGATGCCGTACATCGTTCGGATGATGAGCTTGCGAAGCAGCTCAGGCGTCCAGTCGGAGGCCTCTCCCTCCTCGCCGCTGTTCCTCTTTTCCATCTCTGCCAAAGCAAACTGTTGGATGACGAGCAAGGGCAGGATGATGCTGTCCCTGAGGCGAATGCTCTCCTTGATCGAAGGCACTGTCTCCATCAACTCTTGCTGGCCCGTGATGGCAAGGACCAAGACACGTGTGCGCTCGAACTCCTCATGGACCGTATTCCAGAGTTCGCCAAACGTCGGGTGGTCCGCAAGATGCGCCGTCAAACGGAAGTCACATTTCTTCATGGACTGCATGGAGTTCTCGATCAATGTCCGGAAGAAGGCATTGCGTCGGTACAGGCCTGCCGCTTCCTCGAGCCTCCCCTCGCGGTCCAACGCCTCCAATGCGGTGCCCAACCCATAGTACCCAGGAACGTTTTGCTTCAACTGCGACCACGACCCCACAAAAGGAATGGCGCGCAGGTCCTCAAAACGGATGGCTCCGTCCTTGGCCCTTGACGTTGGGCGGCTTCCAATGTTCGCAGCGCCGTAGTACTTCAAGGTGCCAAACGTCGCGAGGTAGTCCGTGAACTCCGGACGGTTGCGGAGCGCGAGGTAGTGGCCGTGGGAAGTCGAGCCCAACTCGTCGAGCAAGGCAGCGTCCACCGCAGAGATTTGGGTGTCTTCCTCGTCGAACAGGCGGTTTTTCACCCCCGCTGTGAACAACAACTCCAAGTTGAATCCGGCCGACTTGGGGATGCCAAAGTTGGACGAAATCGTCTGGCCTTGGATCGTCGTTTGGATCTCACGGTTTTCAATGTCGCGCCCCA
>CAWVVM010000073.1:0-1826 GCA_963933635.1 uncultured Flavobacteriales bacterium | reverse complement strand
TTGTCCTTGACTTCGGGAAAATGTTCCCCCACAATTCGGGCGGCCTGGTCGTAAGACAGCCCACGGCTCAACCGAAGCCATTGCATCACAGGCCAAACCACCTGTGAGAGCATCAAACCCATGGCGGTGGAAGCGAAGGCATAGAAGAGAACAGTGCGCCCGACAATTCCAAAACGCCCAACCTGCTCCATCAGGACGAAGAGGAGCCCGCCAGCGGTCAAAGTTGCAAAGGACAACAACAACCCTTTCAAGGCCTTGTTTTTATGGTACCGCCGGATGAATTTGTCCAGCTTTTCAATCAAGGATATGCTCCGCTTCATCTGTTCAACATGAAAGGTACGCTACCTTAGACGTCCATTCACAACCCATGTCATGAAAGGAATGTCAACCCTAAAGACGCTCGCTATTTTTGTTTTTTGGTCCCCTTTCCTCTTGACCGAGATGAGCGGCCAAGTCGTCATCAATGAAATCAACCTTGTGACCGGTCCTGAATCCGGTCAATTTGTCGAGCTCTTCGGCCCACCCAACACCCCGTTGACTGGGCACAGTCTGGTCATGGTCAAATCGGTGTTGTCCGAAGGCGACTTTGGTGCGGCGGTGGAAGCCGTGGTCGACCTTGAATCTCAATCTTTGGATGGGTCAGGATTCCTTTTGATCGAAGGCGGCCCATGGACCAACTCCCTGTTGGGTCTTGTGTTGGCAGAGGATGCGGCGTCAAGTTTCGTCGTAGGCGAAATCCCAGTGTTTGCTGGGGTGTCGGATGCGGTGCTGTACGGAAACACATCCGTCACAAACCCACAAATGGCTCCCCTTGCCCTTGTGGTCAATCCGGACGCAGAAGCAACTGTGTACGAGGGTGGGGAAGGAGTGGACCCAGGGTCAGATGCCTTGTCCCGCGTTCCCGATGGAGGGGCTGCTTTGGACCAACAATTTGTGATGCAAGCGCTGAGTCCAGGAACGTCCAATGTTTTGGAATGTGAGGGTGGCCATTTGTCAATCAATGGAACTCAAACGCTTTTTTGCACCGACTTGGGTCCAGAGATTGTAGGCTTCACCCACTTTTCGGACGCTGACCAAGCGCTGGTGAGTTTGGCTGTGCTCGACGCCAATACGTCTGAGGTGGTGGATGTCTTTTTGGGCACAGCCATCAATGTTGAGGGTCTTGGCGATGGCAACTATGAGGTGCTGGCCATTTCCCACAATGTTCCGCTCACCTCGGGCTGGACGTCCTTGGACTCCATCTCCACGTTGGGGGAGGGTTGTGTCAGCATCTCTCCTGAGCCGGTGTCGATTTCTGGTGAAACCTGTGAAATTCCTTCTTGCGATGGAGGGACACTGCTCACTGCCGGCGCGGAGCCTGATGCGCAAGCGTGTTTGACCGCAGAAGACGGTGCCCTCGTTTCCTTTGGTTACTACAGTGACGCCTTTGAGGCTTCTTACTTGTTCATGGTGTGCGGCACCAACGACAGCATTCTCGCGACGACGGATGAGCCCTATTTCGACTTTGCTGTGTTTGGGGAAGCTGGCGATTACCATGTTTGGGGGTTGAGCTACCAGAACGGCCTGGACAGCACCACCATTGATTTTGGTGCCCCTGTGCAAGACGCCAATGGTTTGGGCTGCGACAGCCTGTCCACCAACTTTCTTGCCGTCAGCATTTTGCAATGTGGTGAAGCGGGCCTTTGTGAAGATTTGATCATCAGTGAATATGTGGAGGGGACCAGCAACAACAAAGCCCTGGAGGTGCACAACCCCACCCCTTTTGACATTGACTTGGCCCCTTATGTGATGGAGGTTTACAACAACGGCGCTACGGAGCCGACCCA
>CAWVVM010000072.1:0-1992 GCA_963933635.1 uncultured Flavobacteriales bacterium | reverse complement strand
TGCAGTTGGTTCGGATGCCGTGTTCGGTGAAGTGGCTGATGGCCTTGATGCCTTCCTTGATCATGGGGACTTTCACGACGATGTTTTCGTGAAGCGCTGCCAAAGCTTTGCCCTCGCGGACCATGCCTTCAAAATCCGTGGAGATGACCTCTGCGCTAACGTCTCCATCCACAATGTCACAAATGGCCTTGTAGTGGGCTTGCACTGCAGTCTCACCAGCGATGCCTTCTTTCGCCATCAAGGAGGGGTTGGTGGTCACACCGTCCAGGATGCCAAGCGATTGGGCTTCGCGAATTTGATCGAGATTGGCGGTGTCAATGAAGAACTTCATGGGGATTGGTTTGCGCGTTTGTTGGGGCAAAAGTAGTGGGCGCAGAGATGGAGATGTGCCGTCCAACCATTGGATTTCTGAACGAATGCAACCTTGGGATGTGGAGAGATTGCAAAGGACCTGTTGTAACTTGATTCCATGACGTCGAAAGAGCTGGCACAAATCCGCGAACGGGCGCTTCAAAAGCAAACCTCTTTGAAGGAGCGCATTGCGGAATACCGGGAGCTCACCCGCCCCATTCCGCCCAGCGAGGCCATTGGCAGGGTGAGCCGGATGGATGCCATCAACAACCGCAGCGTGAACGAGGCAGCCCTGCGTCAGTTGGAAAAGGAGGCCAAAGGTTTGGCCGCCGCAATGGACCGCATGCTTGAGGCCAAGTATGGAAAATGCAGGAGGTGCGGCGAGGACATCCCCGTTGGACGCTTGATGCTAATGCCTGGAGCCATTCATTGCGTTCGTTGCTCTTGACCCACGTACCTTCGCGTGGTATGCCACGTGGAACACAAACCCAGAGGTTGTTTTCAGCCGTAGCCGTCCTCTCATTGGTGGCCGCATGGATGTGCGGTTGCGATGTGTCGCGATGGGATCCCGGAGCCCCAGAAGTGATTGAAGTCTCCAGCTATGACCTCGTCACCGAAGCCACACAGGGATCGGCATCCCATCGGGTAGAAGAGGTATGGATCTACAGCGCCACAGACGTTTTAGGGGTGTACCCGCTGCCCGCCAAGGTCGCATTGCCTTCCGGGTCTCCCCAACCCCTCGTCCTCGTGCCTGGCATCCGCGCCAACGGTGTTGCCGCATCGCGGCGCCCCTACCCATTTTACGAAGTGAATGAAGTCACGGTGGATGGCGACCCAAGCACAGCCGAGGTTCATGATTTTGGGGGTGGCTATGTGGACAATGGGGTGCTGACCACCAAGGTGATTTTGGCAGAAGATTTTGAGTCGGCCAATCGTTTTGTGGCCGGTTCCAACAGCAATGCGCAGGTCATCCGAATCACGCAGCCCGATCAAGTGTTCGAAGGAGGGGGGAGCGGCTACATCCGTTTGGACAGCACCCAAACGCAGCTCAGTGCAGCGACGAATGAACAGTTGTACAATTTGCCCCGTGACCGTCCGGTTTACTTGGAGTTCAATTACAAGTGTGATGTGTCATTTTTGGTGGGGCTCGACGTTCTTGGGGGAAGCCAAGCGGGCCGTCTTGTCATTTTGGGGTTGAACCCAACCTGTGAGGCGGACGGCGAATGCCTTTGGAAGAAGATGTATTTGGATCTGTTTCCCGTGCTTTCAAGCATGCCAGATGCCCAAGCGTTTGAAATCTCCTTGAACGCAAGCATCCTCGCCGACGGCAGCGAGGGAAACATTTGGATTGACAATTTCAAATTTGTCCATTTTGCCGATTGACGCGTCTTCAGCCGTTGCTCCATGGAAACGCTGGTGGTGGCGCTATGCCTTCTCCGACGCCATGGCCTCCGCCATGGCTTGGTCCGTGTTGTTCGCGTTTCGGAAAGGCGTGGTGGAGCCGCGTCGGTTTGGGGTGGTAATGGACATGTCCCCCGATGCGAATTTTTGGGCTGCCCTGTGCCTTGTGCCCATGTTTTGGTTGGTGCTCCACGCATCCATGGGGATGTACAGCGACATCCGAAGACGTCACCGAGGATT
>CAWVVM010000071.1:0-1995 GCA_963933635.1 uncultured Flavobacteriales bacterium | reverse complement strand
AATCCTCGGTGACGTCTTCGGATGTCGCTGTACATCCCCATGGATGCGTGGAGCAGCCCCCAAAACGCGGGCACAAGGCAAAGAGCAGCCCAAAAGTTGGCGTCGGGGGCCATGTCCACCGCCACCCCATAACGACCAGGTTCCACCACGCCTTTCCGAAACGCGAACAATACGAACCAAGCCAAGCCGGAGGCCAAAGCGTCTGAGATGGCGTACCGCCACCACCAACGCTTCCATGGAGCAGACGCTGAAGATGCTTCAATCGCCAAAGTGGACAAATTTGAAATTGTCGATCCAGATGTTGCCTTCGCTGCCGTCCGCAAGGATGCTTGCATTCAAGGAAATCTCAAACGCTGCCGCGTCTGGCATGCTCGAAAGCACCGGAAACAGGTCCAAGTACATCTTCTTCCAAACGCATTGACCGTCCGCCTCACAGGTTGGGTTCAACCCCAAAATCACAAGACGTCCTGCTTGACTTCCGCCAAGAACGTCGAGCCCTACCAAAAATGACACATCGCACTTGTAATTGAACTCCAAGTAAACCGGACGGTCACGGGGCAAATTGTACAGTTGTTCATTCGTTGCTGCGCTGAGCTGCGTTTGGGTGCTGTCCAGGCGGATGTAGCCACTTCCGTCACCTTCAAACACCTGGTCGGGCTGCGTGATTCGGATGACCTCTGCATTGCTGTTGGAGCCTGCCACAAAACGATTGGCCGATTCAAAATCTTCAGCCAAAATCACCATGGTGGTCAGCACCCCATTGTCCACATAGCCGCCCCCAAAATCATGGAACTCCAGTGTGCTCGGATCGCCATCCACCGTGACTTCATTCACTTCGTAAAAAGGGTAGGGTCGTCGGGATGCCGCAACACCGTTGGCGCGAATGCCAGGAACCAGGGTAAGGGTTTGGGCTAGCCCAGAGGGCAATGCGACTTTGGCCGGTAGCGGGTACACCCCCAGAACATCTGTTGTGCTGTAGACCCATACCTCCTCCACCCGATGGGACGCTGATCCTTGAACGGCAGCGGTAACCAGGTCGTAACTGGAAACTTCAATCACCTCTGGAGCGCCGGGGTCCCATCTCGACACATCGCAACCGCACATCCCTGCTGCCACCATCAAAAGGGCAGCAACGACAACTGAAGGCACCCTAAGAGGTTGAAATCCACGTGACATACCACGCGAAGGTACGTGGGTCAAGAGCAACGAACGCAACGAATGGCTCCTGGCATCAGCATCAAACGTCCGACGGGGATGTCCTCACCGCAACTTCTGCATTTCCCATACTTCGCCTCGAGCATGCGGTCCATCGCAGAGGCCAAGCCTTTGGCCTCCTTTTCCAACTGACGCAGGGCTGCCTCGTTCACGCTGCGGTTGTTGATGGCATCCATTCGACTCACCCTGCCAATGGCTTCGCTGGGCGGGATGGGGCGGGTGAGCTCCCGGTATTCTGCAATGCGATCCTTCAAGGCAGTTTGCTTTTGGAGCGCACGTTCGCGGATTTGTGCCAGATCTCTTGAGGTCATGGAATCAAGATACAACAGGTCCTTTGCAATCTCTCCACATCTCAGTCCCGCATTCGTTTAGAAATCCAGCACTTCGCGAGCACATCTCCATCTCTGTGCCCACTACTTTTGCCACATCAAACGCGCAAACCATTCTATATGAAGTTCTTCATTGACACCGCCAATCTCGATCAAATTCGTGAAGCCCAATCGCTCGGCATCCTGGACGGAGTGACCACCAACCCCTCTTTGATGGCGAAAGAAGGCATCGCTGGTGACGCTGCTGTCCAAGCCCACTACAAAGCCATTTGCGACATCGTAGATGGAGACGTTAGCGCAGAGGTCATCTCCACGGATTTTGAAGGCATGGTTCGCGAGGGCGAGGCATTGGCAGCGCTGCACGAGAACATCGTGGTGAAGGTCCCCATGATCAAAGAAGGCATCAAGGCCATCAGCCACTTCACCGAACACGGCATCCGAACCAACTGCA
>CAWVVM010000070.1:0-2209 GCA_963933635.1 uncultured Flavobacteriales bacterium | reverse complement strand
GGGAAGACCTCGACGATTTTTTGGTAAGCAATGGAGGGGATCACATAGCCCACGCTGAGTTGATTCATGTGGACGGAGACCTTTTCGAAGGCATCCTTGACATCCACCGCACTCAACAAAATGTGTTGGTTGCTCTCCTTCTCCGTCTCTTTGTCTGCATCAAACGTTGTCATGGCCACTTTGACCCTGAACCATTTGTCGCATTCTGGGTAGCGGATGACCTCGATGAGGTTGGTCTTGGTCAATTGTGTGATTTCAAAGGGCCGAATGCCTTCGTATTCACAAATTTGAGTCATCCGCGTCTCTGCCTCAGTGTAAGTGTAGGCATCCAAAACGTATTGCTCGAGCTTCTTGACTTCTGCTCCTTCGCTGTCCAAGGAGCGCGAGCTGACCTTGCAATTGAACCAATGTTTGACCATGGCGCGAATCTACATGGGGGGGGAAGGGATGTTCACCATTGGAATGTGAAAATTGCCCACACCTCATGCACATCTTGCGTGGCGAGACGCATTAGCTTGGGGCCATGCAATTGCCGGAGGATACCTACATGCACAAAGGGCAGCGTCGCAAGCTTCTCGAAGAGCTGCGTCAGCTTGGCATTCAAAGTGAACGCGTCCTCGAGGCCATGGATGCCGTGCCGCGCCATTTCTTTCTCGATTCGGCATTTTCTCAGTTTGCATACAGCAACAAGGCGTTCCCCATTGCGGCAGGCCAAACCATCAGTCAGCCACACACCGTTGCCAAACAAAGTGAGTTGCTTCAACTTGCTCCCGGATCGTCAGTGTTGGAAATTGGCACCGGCAGCGGATACCAATGCGCCGTACTCTGTGCACTGGGTTTCAAGGTGCACAGCATTGAGCGACAAAAGGCCCTTTTTGACGCCACCGCACCGTTGCTCAAAGCCATGGGCATGAAACCGTCCTTGTACTACGGTGATGGCTACAAGGGGAAGCCTGTCTTTGCCCCCTTTGATGGAATCATCATCACCTGCGGTGCGCCGGATGTTCCGAAGGCTTTGCTTGGCCAGTTGAAAGTGGGAGGACGCATGGTGATCCCCGTCGGTTCCGGAGAGACCCAGCGGATGTGGACCATCGACCGCATTTCAGAAAAAGAGTTCGCGAAAAAGGACTATGGCGACGCAGCATTTGTTCCGATGCTGTCAGCGCGTGCGCGCGACTGACCTCGGTTACAACACCTCGTCCACAGGCCCCAATCCTTCCCTCATCACCTTGACATCAGTTCCGGTACAGTCCAGGACCGTGCTTGCCTCGAGCCGCCCCATACCTCCGTCCACCACAAGGTCCACAGCGTGCCCCCAGCGTTCCAGAATCAGCTCGGGGTCGGTCGTGTACTCCAAGACCTCGTCTTCATCGTGCACGCTGCTCACCACCAATGGAGAGCCAAGCTCTTTCAAAATGGCCAAGGCCACGGGGTGATCTGGGACCCGAATGCCAATGGTCTTTTTCCCACTTCTGTACAATTTGGGCACCTCGCCACTTGCGGGAAGAACGAAGGTGTAGGGGCCCGGGAGCACCCGTTTCATGACTTTGAACAATGGATTGCTCAGGTGTTGGGCATATTGACTCAAGTCGCTCAAGTCGGCACAAAGCAGGGAAAAGTGAGCCTTGTCGGGCTTGAGTCCTTTCAGTCGGGCAATGCGGTCGAATCCTTTGGCGTTTCCCAATTTTGAAGCAAAACTGTAGACCGTGTCAGTGGGGCAGACCACGACACCATTTCGCTCCAAAGATTGGACGACTTGTTGCAGCTTCCTAACATCGGGATTGTGGTCGTGAAGCTTGACAATGGAAGACATCGGTGTGGGAGGGGTTCAGCCGTTCGACTTGGCGTGATCGGCCAAGAATTTCGCCAAGCCGATGTCGGTCAAAGGATGCTTCATGAGGCCCTCGATTGCGCTCAAAGGGCCTGTCATTACGTCTGCACCTAGCTGCGCGCACTCAATGACGTGCATGGGTCCTCTGACACTGGCGGCGAGAATCTCTGTGCCAAAATCGTAGTTGTCAAAGATGTTTCGGATGGATTCAATCAGGTCCATTCCATCGGAGCTGATGTCATCCAAACGCCCTATGAATGGACTCACATAGGATGCACCCGCTTTGGCCGCGACCAAGGCTTGACCGGCGCTGAAAATGAGGGTGCAGTTGGTTCGGATGCCGTGTTCGGTGAAGTGGCTGATGGCCTTGATGCCTTC
>CAWVVM010000069.1:0-2266 GCA_963933635.1 uncultured Flavobacteriales bacterium | reverse complement strand
GGGTCCAAAAGGACATGATGGAAAAGTGGTTCCACAAAGGGCTCCGAAACCGAGCAGGCGGGGTCCACATCCGCTATGTCAGTCCATGGATGGAAGAGGCCGACCAACGCGTGTCCCTCCTTGGCATGGACCTCTTGTATTACCTCGACTTCTTTGAAAACTTCGAGGGGAATCCAGAGGGAATGCGGCTGACCCTTCAAGATCAATACGGGAAGGATGCAGTGGTGTATCAGGAATTTGACCAAGTCGAAGACGGCGACACCACACATGTGCGGCAATTCGAGATCAATGCCCAGACCTCGATGTATGTGCTCAGTTCCTTGGACAGCCTCCACAGCATGTTTCTTCCGCCACAAATCAGCAAATCGCCTCAGTTGGCAGCGGAGATGATGGACAATGCCACGATGTTGGAACTCATGCGCCACAAACGCGAGCACTTCGACACGAAATAAGGCTAGATAGGATGAAGCTGAAGGCCGCCAACGAATGGGACACGCTCCAAAGCGTGGTTGTGGGAACCGCCCGTCAAATGGGAGGCACCCCCCTGCTTGCGGATGCCTACGACCCCAAATCCAAACACCACATTCAGGCGGGAACGTTCCCTACGGAAGCGGATTGTCAATGGGAATTGGACGGCTTGGCCACCTTGTTGATGAAGATGGATGTGAAGGTCTTGCGACCAGAGGTCTTGCCTAATCTCAACCAAATCTTCGCCCGAGATGTCGGCGTGGTCCTTGGCGACAGGTTCCTGAGCACCCGAATGATCGAGGACCGGAGCGCAGAATTGGACGGCATTGCCCCCCTGATCGCGTCGGTCTCTCCTGCCCATCGCCTCACCCCGCCCAAGGGCGTCCGTGTGGAAGGAGGCGACGTGATGCCCATGGATGGCGAGCTTTGGGTGGGGTACAGCAAGGAACCTGATTTCTCAACGTTCACCACGGCACGCACCAACGAGGCCGCTGTGGACTGGTTGAGTGACCAATTTCCCGACTGGTCGGTGCGCGGTTTTGAACTGCAGAAGTCCGACGACGATCCCTACCGAAATGCCTTGCACCTGGATTGCTGTCTCAGCGTCTTGTCAGGGAACCGGGCCATCTTCCACCCTGCAGGCCTCAAGCAGAGCAGCGATGTCACCTTCCTGCAGGGGCACTTCCAATCGAACCTTTTGGAAGTTTCTGCCGAAGAGATGTTCCACATGCAGTGCAACCTCATTTCTGTGACCCACAAGGACATCCTCTCTTGCCCTCCATTTGAGCGGGTCAATGCGCAATTGATCTCATGGGGATACAATGTCCATTGCACCCCATTGCAAGAAACGGCCAAAATGGAGGGCCTCCTGCGCTGCGTGACCCTCCCCCTTCAGCGCGGTTGACCCACCTTTCATCTTCAGCCATGACAACACCCATTGCACAAAGCACCCACCACATTTTGATGGTCAGGCCCTCCACGTTTCGGAAAAACGAAGAAACGGCTGGAAACAACCATTACCAGAAAGATGCGGAAGTCGAGGATGTGCTCGAGGCTGCCCTGTTGGAATTTGACACCTTGGTGGCCAAGTTGGTGGACCATGGCGTGAATGTCATGGTGGTGGAAGCTGCCCATGATGAGGACACCCCAGATGCGTTGTTCCCCAACAACTGGGTGTCGTTCCACGCGGATGGCCGGGTGGGACTGTACCCCATGTTTGCCCCCAACCGCAGGCTCGAGCGCCGGGAGGACATTCTGCAGGATTTGGAACATGGCCATGGCTTTGAACTGAAGGAGATCGCAGACTTCACCGAGTTCGAGACCCACGACGCCTTCCTGGAAGGGACCGGGAGCATGGTCTTGAACCGGCCCAAGAAAAGGGCGTACGCCGCCAAGAGCGTCCGGACGGACAGGGAAGCATTCATTGCATGGTGCGACACCATGGACATGGAGGGCATACTGTTTGAAGCCATGCAGACCGTAGGCGACCAGCGCATGCCCATCTACCACACCAATGTGATGATGGCCATTGGGACGCAGTGGGCCGCCGTTTGTTTGGACGCAGTGGACCATCCGGAGGAACGCGAATTGTTGGCGCAATCCCTTCAAGAGGACGGCCTCCACATTGTGCCGTTGACGGAGGACCAAATCAACCAATTCGCAGGGAACATGCTCGAGGTGGCCACCCCTGAAGGCGATCCTCTGATTGTGATGAGCTCCAGGGCTTACCACGCCTTGACAGAAGACCAAAGAACCACACTTGAGACGTTTGGCACCCTCGTGCACAGCGACCTTCACC
>CAWVVM010000068.1:0-2965 GCA_963933635.1 uncultured Flavobacteriales bacterium | reverse complement strand
TTTCCTTCCACCATCCTCACCGCACTCTTTTGTTGAGGCTCAGCAGGGGCGGGGGTTGTGTAGCCCGCATGGGAGAGCTTTGAGCGACTTCAGCGGCGCTGCCGCTCACCCCAGCCTTTCTTACATTTTTTGCACCCGGAGGGTAGCATGCCCTTCAGGCCCCACCAGACGCAGAGTATACAATCCTGATGCCCAGCCATTGGCAGAGAGTTGCATGGCCGACCGTCCATTCAAGGGCACCGTTTGGATTTGTTGCCCGGCGGCGTTCCAAACTTGGACATGGGTCCAAAGGGCGTCGCCTTCAAAGTCCAATGTCAAATCTGCTTTGAATGGATTGGGATGGGCGCTCACCGCCGACGTAAAGTCAAATGCGCCAATGCCGGAGACCCCAGATGCACTCGCCTTGAAGCTTGAGCGCAATTCACTGAACTGGAAGGAGCCGTCATGGGAGAAGATGGGGTAGGAGGTGAATGGATTGTTGGGGTTCGAGGCGGTTGTCAGCACAAAAGATCCAGCGCCATTGAAGCCTTGGCCCACCAAGCCATCTCCGTACGAATCCAAGAGAAACAATTCGTAGCAACCCTCGGCAGGCAGTGTCACTGGGATCACGTAGTTCGAGTTGTTGTTGTACCCGTCCCCTTCTGCCACAGTGGAACCATTGGCCGCCTCGATGCGCCACGAAGTTTCGTCTCCGTAATTGTCTGTGGTCAAAAGGACTTCGCAATCCAAAAAGGCGGCGATGGGCTCTTCGGGCACCACGTCGACACTGTTGTTTTCTGGAATGTCGTCTTGCTCCACAATCACCAACTCGAAGCTTTCGACCCCCGTCAGGGGGTAGGAGCCCAACACCACGAGGTCTGTTTCATAGGTGCCGAGGGTTCCAGACCACGTTTCGCTCAAAACGGTCGCTCCATCGACCTTCATCTGAAGGGTGAGGGACGCGGGCGATTGGCTACCCATGTTTCGGATTTGGGCGACAATGGCCACGGGAAGGTCCCCACACAAGTCGAGGTCCCCCACAAATCCGTCCAATGCCACGTCGTTCTGAAGCTCTGGCACGAGGGAGAATTTCCAATTGCTTGCCATGTACTCGAACGTGCCGGGGTCATAGCTCATGCCTTGCAAGAGGTAGGCTTCGTCGCCGATGACAAAAGAAGCCGGAGCCCAGCGCGACATCCCGGGATGGGAAGGCCATTGGGACCAGCTGTCCGATTGGGGGTTGTAGGCCCAAAATTCCCCTTCGTCCATGGAACTGTGCGATTCTCCATCTCCGCTCAAGGCAAACCCGATGTCGTTGTGGGCAAATTGGGTGCCTGCCACACGCCCTTGGGCCGGCAGGTTGGCCACTTGCGACCAATATTCATTCACTGGATCGTAGGCAAACCAGGTGTCGAAGATGTCGGGGCCGTTGTGGCCAAAACCTGTGTAAATCTTGCCATCGAGGGCAAATTGGTAAGGGTGGTGGCGGCCTGGAGCAGGGAGGCTCGGCTTTTGGCTCCATGTGTTGGAGGCCATGTCGTAGTCCCACCAATCGTCAAGGTCCATGCCATTGCCTGAGCCCAGCCCCATGTAGATGTGGCCTTCGTAGGCGATGAATGCCGGATGGTAGCGGGCTTCGCAAGGGCAGGACGCCATCTCGGTCCACGTCCCTTCCGAGGCGTCGTACTTCCAGAGGTCGTTGAGGGCACCTTCGTCGTTGAGGCCAAACCCCATCCATGCGTCGCCCTCCCAAACATCTCCAATGGTGTACCCCCTCGGTTCCCCTGGAAAATCGGGGAGCGAAGACCAGCTGTTGGCCGATGGGTCGTACGCGTACATGGCCGTGCTGAATCCCTCGGGGGTTTGGCCCGCCACCAAGTAGCCGGTGCCTTCCGCGGCGAAGCCAAAGGCGTGGTTGGTGAGGTGGCCGTCGGGCAATGCTGCCACCGATTCCCACATTTGGGCACTGAGGGAAGGGGCGATTCCTACAAAAAAGACCATCGACCAAAAAGTACCGCGTGCTTTCATGGGACAAAAGTATTGGGATTCAAGACAAGACGGAGGATTACAGACGACGGCTTAACAACCATGCTTTTGACAAACAATGCCTCGCGTTTGTTCATCTTGAAGGCAAAATCTGGGCATGAAAAAAGCCAGCGCATCGGCACTGGCTTTCTCAATCTGTGCGGAGAGACAGGGATTCGAACCCTGGCGACAGTTTCCCGTCGACAGATTAGCAATCTGCTCCATTACCACTCTGGCACCTCTCCTGACGCATTCCGTAAGCTCTTGGTGAACTTGCGGGGGACAAAAATAGTGAAATCTCTTCATTGTCGCACCAACAAGCAAGGGACTTCGTATCTTGGCATTCTACGCCGCAGATGTGGCCATTTTGAATCGACAAAAACACCCTCATGAAAAAGTTCCTTTTCCTCGGTGCCTTCGCCATCTTCGCTTTGACGGCCAGCGCACAATCCACTGAAGCTCCTGCCGACAAAAAGGCCAAGACCGAGCAAACTTGTTCCAAGGACGCCAAGAAGGCTTCTTGTGAAAAGACCTGTGACAAAACCAAATCTGCCAGCTGCTGCAGCAAAGGTGCATCCGCCTCGACGGGCGCCAAGGGCGCATCTGCTTCGGCCAACACCAAAAGCACAACTTGCAGCAAGTCCCAGACCGCTGGATGCTGCTCTGCGGCCTCTGCCTCTGCGTCAACGGATGCCAAGAAGAAGGGCAAGAAAAAGAAGAAAGGCAACAAAGTGGCCAGCCTCTCTGGCGGCAACTGAATCGCGCGCACGACTTCCCTTGAAGGGGATGGAAAGGGGGAAGCACAGAAGCTTCCCCTTTTTTTTGCGCCAAACGGCCATCCCGACCCATCTTTGTGCCTTTCGAAGCCGTCGACGGACGGCAACGAGGTCCCATAGCTCAACTGGATAGAGCATTTGCCTTCTAAGCAGACGGTTCGGGGTTCGAGTCCCTGTGGGATCGC
>CAWVVM010000067.1:0-3124 GCA_963933635.1 uncultured Flavobacteriales bacterium | reverse complement strand
TTGTTCCCGTGGGTGATGGCGTTGTTGACAGCCTCCGTCATCCCAATCAATACGTTGCCGTAATGTTCTGGGATGATGCCGTGCTCGGTGCTGATCTGGTCGATCAAACGCTCCACAATGGCAATGTTTTCAGGCTTGGACTCGAACTTCAGTTCTGGAAGGGTGGTGGTCATGGCGTCAAATCGGGTTGTGGGCTGCCGGGATCGAGCTCCAAAGTATTGAAATAATCGTTGACGCGCGACCGGTAGTAGGGAAGGAGTTCTGCGGGTACGGTGCGCATCAATTCAAGTTCGTTCATTTTTTTGCGGAGGTATTCCGTGGCCTGGGGCGGTGTGCCTTTCAATCCGCGGTCTCCTTCTTGCGAAGTTCGTTCTTCTTTCTCTCCGCGAATGCGCTCCGCATTCTCAGCTTCCAACAACCTTGTGATCAAATCTTGTTGCCTTTGGAGGGTGGCTTCGTCCAACTGCTTGTTGACCAAATCCCTCTCCATTTCCTCCATTTCTTCGGCAATCTTCTGCATGTCATTGCCATCTCCGCTGCCGTCTTCGTTGAGGTTTTTGGCTTTTTCTTGCGCCATTTTTCGGAGGGCGGCCTGTTGTGCAGCCATTTGAGCGAGCCCCTTGCTCATGCCGCCAGGGGCTTTTTCTCCCACCTTGCCTTTGTTGCCATTCTCCCCCATTTGCTCCTTCATCTGCTCGAGCTTTTTGCCCAAGGCCTGCTGCATTTTTTTCATGTCGCCAGCCTTTGGAGAAGGGGAGGGGTTGCCGGAGCCGCCTGGTTTTTCGCAATTTCCAGACCCCGGTTGCTTCTGTGCTTGCTGCTGCTGCATCTGCTGAAGCGCCTCGTCCAAGAGGAGGGCCAGGTTGTTGAACGAGGTCATGACGTATTGCTGGTTCATTGCGATGTCGGCGCTGAGTCGATCTCCAAACCCCTCCAGCGCCTTCGTCATGTGCCTGTTGACCAAGCCGATTTCTCGGTTCACAGCGGAAGCGAGTTGGGGGATCCTCATGCTCAATGCAAACAGACTGTCCTCCACCATGACGGCATCGTCCTTCAGTTTCCTCTGGGTTTGTCCATGGCCCACGTATCTCGGGTCCTGTTCGTCGGTTCCCTTGAGGTCGGCCATCAACCCTTCTTCGTCAAAGGACAAGGTGAGGATGTTTTCCAACAAAGCCCGAAGGGACTCCATATCCTCGCTTTCTGACTCTTCCTCTGCTTCGGCTTGCATGGCCTCCATTTGTTGGGCCATTTGCTCCATTTTTTCTGCCGCGCTTTGTTGGCTTTCAGAGGCTTTTTTGTCCTTTCCCTTTTCCAACTGCTCGGCACTTTTTTCCATGTCTTCCTGGATGGCCATCTCTTCCTGCTGGCTGTCCATCATTGGGTTGGGGTTTTCCAATTCCTTGTTGTCTTTTTGGAGTTCCTTGAGGCCTTCTCGAAGGGCGTCAAATGCCTTGTTGAGACTGTCTTGTTTGGCCTTGAGATCTTCGTGGTCCATAAGTTCCAAATCGGTCTCTTCAGCAAGCCGCTCCTGCTCTTCTGCCAGTTGTTTCAAGTTGTCAATGGTCTCGTCCATCTTGGTTTCCCATTCCAACTGACGAAACTGTTCGAGGGCACGGTCCAACTCCTTCTCCATGGCATCATGGCTCATTTCCATGTTCTCGAGTTGCTCTTGCAGTTTCTCAGGGTCCATTTCTTTCATCAACTCCTCCATTTGCTCGTAGATCTGCCGAAGCTCTTCACTCATGATGTCGTTCATGAGTTTTTGCAGCCTTTCCTGCTTGTCCAAAATGCGTTCTTCTTGCTTAGAGAACTCGTTGGCTCGCTCGTCCTTTCGCTCGTTCTCTTTTTGCATGGCCGCCAATTTTTCTTGAAGGTCCCCCTGTTGCTCCATGAGGTCTTCCATGGCCTGGCGGTCTTGCCAAGTCATCTCGCCTTGTTCTCGCAGACGCTCTTGCATGGCTTCCATTGCATCTCGCAACTCGGCGGCTTCTTCTGCAGCATCTTGAAGGTCGTTCTCGATCGAGGCTGCGGCTTCGTCGCGCTCAGCGAGAACATCTTCTCGGCTTGGCGCTGAGATTTTTGTGGTGGTCGACCGCACCATTTTTGCACCGTGAACCCCGTCGTTGTCCCACAATTCGAACCAGCACTCAAGGACATCTCCTTCCTGCCAATCGAGGCCACCCATTTCCCAAGTGTGGAAGAAGGACCCTTGTCGACCAGCCGGCACCGCCAACGCAACCCTCCCTTGCTGCGGCCTGGGCAGGCTGGTCGCTTCACTGGCCAGGAGGTCTTCAGGCGAAGTGTTTCGGGGACGTTGCTTCGCAAAACGCCAAACAAAGGTCAGCCTGCTGAACCCATAATCGTCTTGGACGGCACCCGTGAAATGCCGGAGCTTTCGCGAGGTGCTGTCCACCACTTCTTCCACCTTGATGGACGGCTTGATGTCGGGGATGACCCGCAATCGATGGCGAAGGGAGTCGCCCACAGCAAGGTCGCTTGACGGCGTCACCCAGTAGACGGCGTTGGTGCTGGCCACACAATTTGCTCGGAATACATTGGCGCCAAGCGCCCGAACGTTCATCGGTTGTTCCCCAAGAACCATCCTCAATCGGTCGGCGTCGGTCACGGTGATGGTCCATTCTACAGGCGTTCCCTCTGGTACGGTCAGGTCGCCCTGGTTTCTTTGGACAAGACGGGGCAATCCCGTGTAGGAAGGAGGTGTGGCTTCGATGTTGAGTTCGGCCAGCATGGGCACGGCGAAGGGCTGCAACAAGAAATCGTTCGAAGCCCATCCGTTGGCCAAAAACCTGAAAACCGCCTTCCTTCGGACCGAAGGAAAAGTGTGCCGGAACGTATGGGGACGAACGCGTTGCATTCGGAAGCGCCCCCCCTCAGATTCCAGCAAGACAGAGGCCGGAAGCTGGCTGCCTTCCATCACGACCTCCACGGTCAATGGCTCCCCAATGGCCACCTCCAAGTCGGGGTTTTGAAGCACAAACCGGAAAGGAGCGGGGGCCACAAATTCTGTTCTGTGTTGAACGATGCGCCCGGCAGGTTCTGTGACCCACCCCGGCTGCCACCATACAATGGCACCCACCACCAAAGCTGCGGGTATTGCCCATCG
>CAWVVM010000066.1:0-3143 GCA_963933635.1 uncultured Flavobacteriales bacterium | reverse complement strand
GGGGGTCGACCCCTCGCTCAAAGCGGAAGCTGGCATCCGTGCTCAGCCCATGGCGCTTGGCTGTTTTCCGCACCGTCACGGGATGGAACCAAGCAGCTTCGATCAGCACCTTGGTGGTGGTGTCGGACACGCCACTGTGGGCGCCGCCATACACGCCGGCCAAACACATGGGCGCTTGTTCGTCGGCAATGACCAGGTCCCTGGCATCCAATTTTCGGTCTTGTCCATCCAAGGTCTGGAAGGGCTCGGCGGCATGCGCATTGCGCACCACCATTTTTGACCCTTGGATGCGGTCCAGATCGAATGCATGAAGGGGATGCCCCCATTCGTGCAAGACCAAATTGGTGGCGTCCACCACGTTGTTGATGGGTTGGACCCCAATGGCACGCAGTTGCTTTTGGGCCCAATCTGGGCTGGGCTGAATGTTCACCCCGTGGAGTTCCACTGCGAGATAATGCGGACAATCCTCTTGGGCTTGCACATCGAGTTCGAACGATGCCTGTTGTTGGAGGGCCTTGTCCAGAGAGGTGAATTGGGGCACCACAAGCTCGCCAACCTTCATGGGACCTATGCCCTCGACGGTTCCATGCATAAGCCCTGCGCGCAGGTCCCTTGCAACACCCCAGTGGCCCATGGCATCGTTGCGGTTGGGTGTCAAACCGATTTCAATGACTTCATCTCCTTCCATGCCCAGCACTTCGCCCAGGTCCGCGCCCACAGACACCCCTTCGTCTAGGACCATGATGCCGTCATGGCTGCTGCCCAGTCCAAGTTCATCTTCTGCGCAGATCATGCCCAAAGACACCTCGCCCCTGATTTTGCCTTTCTTGATTTTGAAAGGTTCTCCAGATTGGGGATGAAGGGTGGTGCCTACCGTCGCGACCGGTACTTTTTGGCCTTCTGCCACATTGGCTGCACCACAGACGATGGTCAAGGGACCGTCATCGTGCCCGATGTCCACGGTGCAAATGCGCAACCGGTCGGCATTGGGATGGGGTGCCAAGCCCGTCACAAGGCCCACCACCACGCCCCTCAAACCTCCCGGAACGTCTTCGACGGTTTCCACGCCTTCCACTTCCAGTCCCGTGGCCGTGAGTACTTGGGCTGCTTCTGCCACTTCCACGTCGAAGGGAAACAATTGTCGGAGCCAGCGTGCGGAAATCTTCATGGGGTCGATTGAGGGGTTGCCTAAGTCTTCTTGCAAATCTACTTTGTTCGAGGCTTTTTCTAGTGGAAGAAAAACACCTACATTTGCACGCCTCCATCGGGATGTAGCTCAGTTGGTAGAGTACGCGTCTGGGGGACGTGTGGTCGCTGGTTCAAGTCCAGTCATCCCGACAAAAGCCACGAAACTCGTGGCTTTTTTTTGTCTTCAACAACCCTGTCCGACCATGGATTTCGCATTTGAGAAAGATTGGCTGGCCCTTGTTCGGCTTATGATGGAGCGTTTTGGGGACGAGCCGGATGTCACGAGCATGGTGTTTGCAGTGGGCCTTCAAGAGGCAGGGCAAGGCGCAAAGCGATACAAAAAGGATGAAAAGCTGGACTTGATGCACGTGGGGGTGTGCACCTTGCTCGAGCCTTTGGGACACTACGTGAGGGACGGAGAGGACGAGGAGGGATGGCCTCACTTCCGCACGGGGACACCGATTCCGGCATTGACGCCAGAGGAGCAAGAAATCATGATGAAACGGGCGTTGCTCGACTACTTCGCCGCTTGGCTTGGTCGCGACACGGGGGAGAACTTGGTGGACTGAAAGACCTGGAAGGAAGACCTGGAGGTCATTCCATGATCACGGTCGTCTCGTTGGTCAGCATCTCTTCAATTTTGATGAGACCTGTGCCGGTCAGGGCACCCTTGGTGCATTCCACGTCGAGCACCGCAAAACCTGCCTGTCCTGCCACGTAGTAGGAGGAGAAGTTGAAGGAGGTGAACCCTTGGTTGGAAGTGACCTGCGTGGTGTCGAAACGGGGCTCTCCAACAAAGTCCTCGTCCAACGAGCCCAGGGCAAACAAACGCACCTCTGCATCCGACACGGGAACTTCCTCACCGCCTTCCATACGGACCACGTAGATGTTGGCAATGGTGTCGTCCATTTCATAGCAACCGCCGATCATCAGGGTGGCTGCTGCCAACAATGCAATTGAGAAAATTCTTGTCATGGTCATGTCGTGTCTAGGGTAGCGTCTAACTTTGACGCAAGATCCCAAAGATGATGAAAAAAGACCAAATGCGTTTCTTCACCCCCACCTTCTTCGCCAGTTCTTTGATGCTGGCCGTGTCGCTTTTGTTGATATCTGCCTCTGGATGTGAGACCAAAATGGACCAAGGTTCAGGTGCTTCTGAAGGCCCAGCGATGGTGCAGATTGACACGCGCTTTGGCCCCATGGTGGTGCAACTCAGCGATTCCACACCTCAGCACCGAGACAACTTTCTCAAACTTGTGGAGGACAGCTTCTACGACAGCCTGATTTTCCACCGTGTGATCCGAGAGTTCATGGTGCAGGGGGGCGACCCCCAGAGCAAAGGGGCATCTGCCGACACGCGCTTGGGCAGTGGAGGCCCGGGATACACCATCGAGGCAGAGATCCGCGCCGACCACCTTCATTTCAAGGGAGCCCTGTCTGCGGCGCGTCAAGGAGACAATGTCAACCCGGAGCGCCGGAGTTCAGGAAGTCAGTTTTACCTGGTTCAGGGACGTCCCTTCAGCGAAGTGGAAATGAGCGGAATCGAAGGACGCATCGCCAACTTCGCCAATGAATATGGCAAGGGTTTGGAGAATGTTGAGAACGGTCAATTTGTCTATTCTGACTCGTCCAAGGCGACTTACAAAAGACTTGGCGGTACGCCTTTCTTGGACATGCAGTACACCGTGTTTGGCTATGTGGTGGAGGGGATTGACATCATCGACAGCATTGCTGCAGTGCCCACCGACCGTCGCCGCGGCGATCGTCCAATCGAGGACGTGGTGATGAGCATGAAGCGATTGAACTGAGTTTGGCTGGCTGCAAACCCAAATCACATGAAGGATCAAATCGAGGCATTGTTGAAGGAGGTGGCCCAGGTGCAATTGTCTGGACCTGAGGCAGTGGAGTCCTTCCGCGTCTCCTTCTTGGGGCGAAAAGGGAAGATCAAGGATTTG
>CAWVVM010000065.1:0-3599 GCA_963933635.1 uncultured Flavobacteriales bacterium | reverse complement strand
CGTTTCTGATCGGCTTCTTTTCTGGTTTTCACCACCCGGCTGAATTCCGATTGGTCCTGGACACGAGCATCCAAGGTGCGGCTCAACACCTCTGGCTGAACACGCATGGGATGCCCCACTCGCACCACGTTCAGGCCATGCGCCGCCAGCCGCTCCACCAACACATCGACCGACATGTTGGAAGGCCCACTGGCCAACACTTTGTCTCCTGCTTTTGCAAGGGCGGCGATGGCCGACACCAAGGTTCGCGTTTTGCCTGTTCCAGGCGGACCGTGAATCAAAGACACATTGGGACGGGAAAGAATGTCTTGGGCAGCCTCTTCTTGCTGCACGTTGAGGGTTGGGAAGGATGCCGAGATGGCATCCTCCGAAGAGGGAGCGGACCAAGAAGAAGCCACCCCCAGCCATTGGTCCCGCCATTGAATGCGCTCAGGATCCTCGACGTTGACCCAATGGCTCAAAGCATGTGCCATGGCCTGGTAACTTCGTTCATCCGCTCGGGCATCCACGGTCCAACGCAAATGCTGTATGGCCACTCCCTCAGGACCTTCCCCTTCCAAAATCAATTCCATTTGCAGGCCTCGGATGCTTCTCACACGCGCGGGCCACCGCCCAAAATCTTTGACCGCCTCATCATCTCCTGCGGGGGTCAACAACACCGCATTGCCCACACGGAATGCCCCTGGAATCCCTCCCCCTTCTCCACAAATGACATTCCACTTGGCACCTCCAAAAGCAAAGGATGCATCGGTCACTTCCACCGGTGACCACGAAATGCCCTCGGCACGTCTTTGTTTGAGGGATGACTCCGCCAAGGACGATGCCAATTTGGAGCGTTCTTCGGTTCTTTCAGCCAGCAGCGCCTCCGTCCAAGAGGTCAGGACATCCAAGGCGTTGTTCATCCCAAAAAGAGATCAATCCACGACGTGGAAAATGCCCTCAAACACGAATGGACCTTCTCCCTCGTATTTCACAGCCTCTCCTTCGGCACTCGTGACCACCAAAGGGCCGTTCTCCACAGGAATGGTCAGCACATAGTAATACACTCCGGACGAAGCTCCATCGCCAGCAGCATTCCAGAAGGCACCTGCCCCGAAATCGTCGTTTTCATAAACAGTCGTGCCCCATCGGTTCATGATGACCAGCTCCACGTCGTCGTAGGATTCGATCCCTTGGATCCTGAACATGTCGTTTCTTCCATCGGACAAATAAGGACTGATCACATTGGGGATGATGATTTCGCATGTGCCAATGGCGATGGTGGCCAGCGCTTCGCAAACCAAGTCTCCTGAACCACCAAAGGACTGGGATACAAGGACGTTGAATGTTTCTGGGCCATTCATGCCAGAAGCCATCACAGATTCCCCAACGGTGTCAGACAAGAACTCTTCTGGCCCCCATGTGTAGGTGACGTTGTCGCCAGAGTCAGAATTAAGGTTGACCACCAACTCTACAGGATTTCCACCACAGTAGACCTCTGGCGTCGCCTCAATCACAGGAGAAAATGACACGTAATCCACGTCAAAAGCCAAGGAGTACTCACAGCCAAAGTTGTTCATGGCCGTTGCCGTGTAGGTTTCCACTCCTGGATCCATGTTGGTCACGGTGAGTTCCGGACAGTTCCAAATGCCATCCAAAAGCACGTCGTCGCCTCCAGATGCGGACCATGATGTGCTGTCGCACAGCAATCCAAATTGGGGCGTGAACGATTGCGAAACGGGATACAAGGTGTCCGCAAAGTCGATGCCCCATTCAAACACAAACCCATTGTCTGCTGCCCAGAAATCGCAAATCTCCAATTGCCACACCCCATTCAAGGGGCATCCATCCAGGGTTCCCCATGAAGACTCCGAAGCATAGGTGCCAGAGGGCAGAGTGCCACCCTCGCCCGGGGAGTCCGCCCACGTCCCATTCGTTGCGTCGGCACTCCAGAAATAATCAAATCCCTCACCGGCTACAGGTGGCGTGTCTCCCATCACAGGGATGCCGAGCGAGGTGCCTGGTCCAGGGTAAGAACTCACCAACATTTCCTGACCATTGGGGCAAATGAACGTGACGTCCAAATCCCCCAAATATGAATGTTCCATGTTGACCATGAAATTCTCAATCCCGTCTCCTGCGTCAAGCAGGACCGCCCCTGGAAGGAAGGAGTTGACATTGATCTCACTCGCAAAACACTCTCCCACATCGTCTGGGAGGGTCACCGCTTCTCCAAAATCATTGCCCGGCTCAAGGGTGTAAGAAACACCTTCAATGTCCAAGTTCAATTCCACCTCCTCGCCGGTGCATGCTGACGCCACCACGCTCGTATTCCAACTTGGTTCCGTACTGATGTAAACAAAATAATTGGTGGGTTGGATGCTCTCGCAACCAATCTCATCCACCAGCGAAAGTTGCACCAATTCGATGCCGGGATTATCGAAAACATGGGACGCATTGGGACTCTCACTCTCGAAGTCGAACGTTCCATCTGCATCAAAATCCCAATTGTACATGGTGATCTCTGGACCAGAAGAGATGGATCCAAAGCCGCTGAAGTCCACCTCTTCACCTGGACATACATAAAGCGGGCCTGGGTTGGAGGCATTCACAACCGGTACTGGCGGTGTGCAAGGCTGACCGCATCCAATGACCGCACCGAAAATCCCACCTGCATCGTCGTTCGCGCTTGAAATGAACTTGAGGGTCAAGCAGCCTGATGCATTGCCTTCTGACGCGATATGAACGTCGCCCAAAAAACTTCCCGTGGCACTGAAGTCCAGAACAGGGGCATCTTGACTGTCCCCGTCATAAATTGTCATGAACGAAGATGCGTCAAGGTCGAAGTTGATCCACTCGAGGAAAACATTGGATCCATCCTCGGGACAAATTGTCAATGTGAAATCCTCGGCTGGGCCAAAGCCGGCGCCTCCCTCCCCACTGGAATCGTACAACACCCCCGAACAGGCCTCAGCAAATCCATCGCTGATGAGAACTTGCCCAAAGAACTCAACCGACGAGATCAACATGATGAACCCCATGAGAAAAGGTGCCTTGGTGCGAATGAATGACTTCATTTTTGGCTGGTTTTCTTGCGGTTCAAAGCAATGTCAAAACGCTCTTTGGAAGGAATCACGACATACCAGCCTTCGATGGTTTGCAACCAAAGGAACTCACCTTGCAGCGGTCTGAAGGCAGATGCCAAAATCCTTTGGGCCAAAGAGGCCTCAGAACTTCCGGGAAGTTCTTGCCATTTTAAGACTGGCTTGCCTGGGTTTTTCAAAATCCGGACCGCATCCGAAACCAAAAATGCCTCTGCACTCCAAACATCGGACGACAACACTTCCGCCTCGGATTGGCCGTAGAAAGCCATGACCTCTTGGATGCCGTCAACACTCAAACTCGATTGCCCCATCATGGTGGAGAGGCCCGCCAACCATAGGATGATGCCATAAAAGCTTTTCATTTTGTCGAAGTTTGTCATCGAATGTTCGTTTTGTGTTCTCCCAGACCAAAAGGCCCGGTGTCAAAGATAACTCAAACTGTTGGGGAGCAGTTGCAGGACGCTTCCCACAAAATGTGTGCACAAGTTTGTTCGCCAGGAAATCTGACTATCTTTG
>CAWVVM010000064.1:0-3652 GCA_963933635.1 uncultured Flavobacteriales bacterium | reverse complement strand
GCGGAGACCTTGGTGATGCAGTCCCGTTACATGGAGGAGAAGCTTTGGGACAAGTCCAACGGTCCCGGCAAGACCTTCACCCAAACCTACCCCGAGGGGGATTGGGCCAATGCCCGCGAAGTGAAAATCGCCGACGGCTACGAGCAGCGCATTTTGGACTTCCAGATGTTGGACCCAGAAGGCAACGACTTGGCTGATGACATCTTGGGGCTGGACCGTCCCGTTGTGCTCCACATTTCCAAGGACCTCAGTGCCATGTCAACGGATTGGCAAGAGGGCTTCAATGCGCTTGGGGCCGCTGCGGGCGACCGCGGATGGGCCATGTACGGCTTGACGAATGCCACGGCGGAGGAAGGGGCGTCGTATGCTGCAGCGCAAGGCGCGACGTATCCTTTTTTGACGTGCGATCAAACGGAACTGAAGATTGTCGTTCGATCCAACCCAGGTTTGGTGTTGTTGAAGGACGGCGTGGTCTTGAAAAAATGGGCGGGACGCGATGTGCCGTCGCCTGACGACCTGACGTCCTTCCTCACCCAAGGCCGCTGAGCATGCAGCGCCTGCTTCGTCAATTGGCCCAAGGGTTGGGGGTGTTGTGGGGCAGTTTGACGTTGGTGTTTTTGATTTTTGCTCAGGTGCCTGACCCGGCCCGTGCCATTGCAGGCCAAAACGAGCGCACCGAGGCCATCGAGGCCTTCCGTCAGCTCCATGGCTTGAACCTTTCCTTGGGGGAGCGCTACGTGCGGTTCTTGGGGGAGTTGTCTCCCTTGGGTCCCACGCAAGAGGGTGGATGGGGCCTCAGGGCGCCAAGCTTGGGCAAAAGCTACTTTGGGGGCCGGCCCGTGGTGGACGCCTTGGTCGAGGCCCTTCCGGCCACGATGTTGCTGGCATGTGCAGCGATGCTTTTGGCCTTGGTGCTGGGCATTGCCTTGGGGTTGATGCTGGCATGGCGAGGCGACGGGCCGTGGGCCAGGGCGGTGATTGGGGTGTCGACGTTGGGGATGAGCGCGCCTTCTTTTTTTGTGGCGATTCTCGTGGCATGGGGCTTGGGGGTGGTTTGGCACGACTGGACGGGACTTCCTGCCAGTGGCGGGTGGCGGGTGCTCGACCCCTTTGAAGGCCCACAATTTGCCTGGAAGCATTTGATTTTGCCGGCATTCACCTTGGGCATTCGGCCGTTGTCGGTGGTCATCCAATTGACGCGCAATGCCGCAGCCGACGTCCTGGAGGAGTCCTACATCCGCACGGCACGGGCCAAGGGGCTCTCCGGATGGAGGTTGATGCGCAAGCACGTTTTGCGCAACGCCATGAACCCTGTGTTGACGGCGGCCAGTGGCTGGTTTGCCAGCATGCTGGCGGGGGCAGTCTTTGTGGAGTACGTGTTTGGGTGGAACGGCATGGGGTTGCTCATGTTCCGCGCTTTGGAGTCTGGAGACCTGCCTGTGGTGATGGGGGGCGTCTTGGTGGTGTCGACCACGTTTGTGGCAGTCAACCTTCTGGTGGACGTCCTCTATGGATGGCTCGACCCCCGGGTCAGGGTGCTGTGACGGCAGGGCTGTCCTCTGCGTCGAGGTCCTCTTGAATCCAAAGGGCGAGCTTCTCTGCCAGGGCATGGAAGAAGCGTTTGGTCTTGTAGCTCGAAACCCACTCAATGCCCCGAACGGCATTGGTCAAAAACAATTCATCGGCTTGGAGCAAGGTCTGTGGGGTGAGGCTGGCCTCGTACACCTTGATGCCATGCTGCTGGGCGGTGCGCATGAGGACGGCACGCATGATGCCGCCGACGCATCCTTCCTCGAGGCTGGGCGTGTACAGCACCCCGTTGGACACCACAAACAGGTTGGAGCGGGACGACTCGATGATTTGGGAGGCTGCGTTGAGCACCAAGGCGTCCCCCCAGCCACGTTGGGCCGCGTGCCTGGCGGCCTGAACGTAGACGGTTGAAGCGAGGTTCTTGAATTTGCTGAGCGGGGAGGGGTGCTTCACCAAATCTTGGTACACGTCCACATCGAGTCCTTTGGCGGGGAGTGCGTAGCCCACGCCCTCCAAGGTGGCGGCGGTGGCCACCCAAGAAACATCGTCGGAGGCAGGGGCGTAGGCCCCTTGCCCAGACCGAAAGGCCGTCAACCGAATGCGCATGTCGCCCTTGACGCCCCAGGAGGACTGCCATTGGGCGATGGCTTGTTCCAGGGCGTCTTCAGACAGCGACTCCGGCACCACCATGCCATGGGCCTTCAGGGCGGCATGAAGCCGCTGCACGTGAAGGGCAAGGAATGGAATGCGCCCGACGGTGTGGCGCATGGATTCGAAGCACCCATCGCCGAGCAGGAAGCCGCGGTTTTGGAATGCCTTGGGGGCATCCGCACCACGGGTCACTTGGCCGTCGATCAGCAGGGTGTTCATTTCCGACATGTCCCGAAGATACGTGCCTACTGTTGGTTGTGGCCCCGTTCCTTCAGGATGTGCTGGACGGCGTCGAGCAGGGGGGCATTGGGCTCGATCAAGACCCCGCGCACCCCCACCGGGGAGGCGGCGTCGAGGTCGCGTTGCTTGTCGCCGACCATCCAAGACTGCAGGGGGTCGAGCTGGTGTTTGGCGCAGGCCCGTTCCACCATGAGGCTTCCGGGTTTGCGGCTGAGCGACTTGCCCGTGGAAGGGTGGTGAGGGCTGTAGTAAATGTCGAGCAGGGGCGTGCCGTTCTTCTTGCATTCCGTGCGCAAAAACGCATGGATCTCCGAAACGTCCTCGTGGGTGTAGAGTCCCTTGGCCAGGCCGCCCTGGTTGGTGATGAGCACAATCTCAAACCCTGCGTCATGTGCCGCCCGGAGCGCCTCCAGCACGGTGGGAAGGATGGTGAATTCGGACAGGTTCTTGGTGTAGTCTCCGGGATCGTGGTTGACCACACCGTCGCGGTCGAGGAAGAGGCAGGGTCGCAAACTCATGGTGCGAAAGTACACCCCCTCTGTCTGAGAGGTGGGGAGATTTATGTATCTTTAATGTTCCAGTGATTACCCAATCATCAACTACCGTGAAACACCTTTCTTTCTTCATTCTTGCCATGGCTTGTCTCAGTGCCAGCGGACAAATCACCTATCCGTACAACCCCGACGGCAACGCCAATGGCCTCATCGGCGTGACGGACCTACAGGATTTGTTGTCCACATACGGTGGCGCTTTTGCCCCTGGCGCCATTGTCGTTGATTCCGTTGAGCTCGGCGAAGTCTTGGATTCTCTGCAATCTCAAATCGTTGCGCTACAAAACGAGTCTGGCGACGGTTTTCGTTGCGGAGACGACGTCTTGCATGAGGGCTACTGGTACAACACGACGTCCATCGGAGGTCAGTGTTGGTTCGCGGAGAACTTGCGCTACCTCCCCGAGGTGAGTCCTTCAGCGGAAGGGAGTGACCTCAATCCTCATGCATACGTGTATGGCTACGAAGGAGTGGAGGTCTTGGATGCGAAGAACACGCTTGAGTACCACCAATTTGGTGTTCTTTACAATTTCCCAGCGGTTGAACAATGGGACCTTTGTCCCATCGGCTGGCATGTTCCGACCGACTTGGAGTGGACTGAAATGACCAACAGCTTGGGTGGCGTGCAGTTTGCTGGTAACTTGATGAAGGCGAAGTACGGCGACGGTTGGGATGGAACCAAC
>CAWVVM010000063.1:0-4005 GCA_963933635.1 uncultured Flavobacteriales bacterium | reverse complement strand
CACATCACCGGGTCCAAAGACCCCCTGACGCTTTCCTCCTACCTTGGGGCCATGACCAAGACCCTCCTCACCATATTGATGGCATGGCCTTTGTGGCTCGCAGCCCAGGCACCGAGCTTCCTAGAAAAGCACCGGTACAGCCACTGGGTGCTCGATGGCGAGCAGCTGAGCTTCCTCGAGGGCACGGTCAAGAGCAACCCCTCCCAAGGAGCGCAAAGCGACGAATCGTTTTTGTTCCAAGGAATCACTTACGAAACCATGGCCGACGAACAGGCGCTCAACATGGCGCGCCTCCTGGAGTGCTGCATGTGCAGCTTCAACGCCATCGTTCAAAACGACGCCGACAGGCTCATCCTGGAGCGCGGTGCACGTGGTGATTTTGGGGACGGTGAGTTCAACGAGCACACGTTTTACCTCGACGGAGATGTCTTGGTGCACGAAACATCGAAGGACTACGAACTCCTGTCCACCCAACGTTGGCTCCCCGATCCCGCATTTCCAAATCCCTCACCACGGACGCCCTCCGACTCGGTGTATGCCAATTCATGGCTGCCCCTGAATGTGCGAAGTGCCCCCAGCCTTCAGAGCGACGTGGTCGCCCAACTTGAGTGGCGACAGGGAGTGAGGCGGGTTGGCTCCTCCCCGGAATCTATCGATGTCCCCCTGAATTTCAAGTCGAGCTTTCCTTCTGTGAGGAGCGCCGAGTGGGGCCACCCCAAACACATTCTTCACGCCCCCTTCGTCGAGATCAAACTGGACGAAGGCACCGGCCATGTCTTCGAAGGGTTCGTGTCGGTCAGCAGGCCTTTTGACCTCACCTCTTTCTTTGAGAACCACATGGACCAATCCTGTCAAAAGCTTCAGCACAATGGCTCAGAAGTTCTTTGGAAAGAACGCTTGGACTTGGGCCAACGGGGAGAGGGCATGGCCTTCAAAGAGTTCACCATGCACCGCGATGGGGTCGTTCTTGAACACGCTTTCGACGGAAAGTCCCAAGAGAGCGTGACGGTCGACATGCCCTTGAACACCATCGATGAGTTCCACGTGCTGTCCAACAACTTGCTTCGCTTCTTAAAGGAAGCGGACTCCATCTCCAATGGCCCAGAGCATTTGCGTGTGATGCTCACCGAGACGGGCCCATCCTTTCATCTGAAGATGTCCCCCAACAAAAAGCGCGTGCTTCTGCAATACGAAGGCAGCGGCTCCTGAATCCGACAAACAACATGAACCCTCTCCTCCACAAAGGCCTCAAATTCATCTATGCCGCCTTTCTCCTCGCCTCGGGCACCAAGCACCTCGTCACTGTGGTCTGGGGAGACCCGTCCGTCATGGCCACGGGGTATGAAGAGCTGGGGGCACAGTCCTTTGTCTCGGCCGTCCTGGAGACCGGGTTTTTGCTGCCATTCATTTGTCTGACCAAAGTGGTCGGAGGGGCACTCTTGCTCCTTCCTGGTCGAGAGCCACTCGGCGTCTTGGTCGCCTTGCCGTATGCCACTGGCATGCTCTTGTGGGGCGTGTTCATGGTCCCTAGCCATTTGGCCATCATGGGGGGCATTTTTCTGCTCAATGCCGCGTTGGTGATCGCCAATTGGACGCACTACCAACCCCTGTGGAAGCGCCCAACGGGCAGCTGACACCAGCGCCTCGTTCGACTTGAAGCGCACACAAAACCCCTGCCTTCCAATCAAGGAGACAGGGGTTGTGCGGTCCTCTGAAAAAGGACTGGGGTTCAGAGCATCAGTTGCAATCGGTCCCAAATGCAGACAACACCGCAAGCACGTCGGTCACATTGGTCACGCCGTCCCCGTTGATGTCCATGGTGCAGTTGGTGATGCACCCAAACTCGCTGAGGACGTCCAACACGTCGGAGACAGACACGACCAAATCTCCGTCGGTGTCTCCAGGGCAAGAACTGTCGGCTTGCTCCTGGCAAGGGTTGTCCAAGTCGATCAAGGTTTTCTGCAAGTAGTCGTTCATCACTTCATGCACGCCTTCCAAACACACCATGCCGTTGACGCTTCCAATCCAATGCACGCGCACAAGCGGCACGTACACCGTGTTTTTGGGCGCTGACGTGCCGTCGTAGCTGACCGTCAACACCTGCTGACCTCCTGGCGCGTGGGCTGGGATTCCTGTGTAGCCCGTGGCAGGGTCGAGGAGGCTCTCCGTTTGGCTGATTTGGACGCCATCAAACTCCAACTGGTAGCCGTAAATCCGAGCGTCGGGGTTCTTGACATGCACATCGAAGTACTGCTCCTCCCAATTCACATCTGCAATGGTGAAATGCGTGGTGTCGAAGGGGTTCGTGAGGTCGTTCACCGGGAACTCGCAATGGCTGTGGACGCCGGAACTGTCCGGGTCGGTGTGCGCTTGGTTCCAAAAGTGGCAATCTGCCATGAACATCGCGTCCGCCACCGACATGGTGCCGTCGGCATTGATGTCGGAACAATCCGCCACCGTCAAGTCGCTCCCAAGAACACCCTCCACGTACATCTGGGCGTCGGCCATGTCTTGCTGGAGGTCGTCGTTCAAGTCGCCCACCATGGCCACACCACCGCACTCGCCGTTGCAATCCAACAAGGCCGTTCCATAGGGTTCGCCTGAGCAATCCGTGAACGTAGGGCAGTCGGTCAAAATGATGGTCTGCAAGTCCCCTCCCGACCTGTCCAACTCAATGCAAACCACACCCCAGTTGTTCTCGGTGTTGGTCTCATAGCGACCCAAGGCGTCGGGATCGTAGTCCCAGTTGACACGCACCACGAGGCGGTATTGGCCGTCCTCCACGTCCGTGACGTCGATCCATTGGCAGCTCAAGCCGCTCGAATAAATGTCGCCACAGCCCGAGGCGATGCCCATGTTGGAACAACCATAGGTGAACGTCCCGCCGTCGCTGCACTCCAAGTCCATCACACAGAAGCCGTTCTTGAACCCAATGGGAATCAACGCTCCGTCCATGGTGAAAAGGTCATACTTCGCGTACCCTTGGTAGTGCCAGTGGTTGTGGCAATCTCCAAATTCAAATTGTCCGGTCTGCTCTGCCTGCGCAGTCGTCCCGATGTAGTAGTCCAATTCGCCAATGTTCTTGATGTGGGTCGTGAATCGGATGAGCTCCCTTTCGCCAAAGCCATTCAAGCAACCTTCTTCGATGTAGCAATCGGTCTCGCTCACATTCATCGTGGTCGAGTAAAGACTGCTGGACACCACGTCCGCCAAAACCACGAGATCCGGGCCAGTGCACATCGGGTCGCCTTCGTAAATGCAAGACCCATTGTCCACCTCTGCAGCCGGGCTGTAATTGCAGGCAGTGGGGTCGGTGCATCCCGTGGGTTGGCCCGCGTAGTCAAACGTCCAATCGAACCCACCACAACTGCTGTCCAACGACGCAAAGCGAACCCAGTATTGCTGTCCTCCCTCCAACAACATGGTCATCGTGGCTTCTTCGCCACAACCGCCCTGGTCGTCGTCGTAGTAAATGGACCCTTCGTTCGTGTCGTCGAAGTTGCCCATGTTGCAATAGTCGTAGATGTAAAGCGTGGTGTTGCAGTTGGCCCCACAGGAACTGAACTGGTACATGCCGTTGGCGGGCGGGGTGTAGGTGTACCAAAAATTGTCCCCTGCTTGCGACACAGTGCCAAAGTCTGCATCCGTCAATGCCACCGCATCGTTGCAGGTGGCCCCTGGGGCGCAGTCAAATTGCACGAGGTCCTGTTGGTCGTAGTCTCCTCCTGTGGCCACCGATTGGCCGTCGAGGTAAATCGTGTAGGCTCCTTGACCGTATCCACAGCAGATGCCATCTCCGTAACTGTCGTTGATGACGAATTGCAAGCATGGGTAGGCATCGGCATTGTCGATGCATACTGTGTCCGAGTAGGACGTGCCTGTGGAGCCGTAAGGCCCTCCAGAAAGCAACAATCCTTCCGTGCCCGTCAACGTCCAAGTGATTTCGCCGGGGTAGTTGTCGGTGAGGATTTCAACAACCACTTCAGACTGGTTGTCGGTGCATTG
>CAWVVM010000062.1:0-4374 GCA_963933635.1 uncultured Flavobacteriales bacterium | reverse complement strand
TTGCCCCACCAGCTGACGCATGGCCACGTGCCCTCAGATCTGCCTGGTCGCATGGATTCCATGTTGGAACGGCTGGACATTGCGCACCGAAGCCACGCCCTCCCACACGAACTCAGTGTTGGGGAGCAGCAAAGGGCCTCCATCGCGCGCGCCCTCCTGCATCGACCCCAAGTGGTCTTCGCCGATGAACCCACCTCGGCTTTGGACGATGCGAACGCCCATGCCGTCATGGACCTCCTCGACCGTGAAGCGGCCGACGCCACCTTGGTGGTGGTCACCCACGACCAACGCATCCGGGACAGGTACCCCAGTTGTGTCACCCTTGACCGTCCTGCACCATGAAGCTCGGATCAACTTACCAAGCATGGCGGAACCTCCGTGCCAAACCCCTGCAAACTGCGCTGAGTCTGGCCTTGTTGGCCTTCGGTGTGGGGATGGTCAGCCTGATGTTGCTGACAGAAAAGCAAGTCAACGACGCATTTGAGCGGAACATCAAGGACATCGATTTGGTGCTCGGGGCCAAGGGCAGTCCCCTGCAACTCATCCTCGCCAACGTCTACCACATCGATGCACCCACCGGCAACATCCTGCTTTCGGAGGCCCAAAAAGTGGTCCGACACCCCTACATCGAATCCGGCATCCCTCTGGCGTATGGAGACAACCATGAAGGGTACCGTATTGTCGGCACTGAGCACAGCTATGCGGAGCATTACGGGGTGGAAGTGGCCCAGGGGAAATTGTGGGAGGCACCCTTTGAGGCGACCGTAGGGTCCAAGGTTGCACAGGCCCTTGAATTGACATTGGGCGACACGTTTTACAGCGCCCATGGCTTGACGGACCAAACGGACATCCACAAAGACAAGGTCTTCACTGTGGTGGGCATTTTGGAGCCGAGCCAATCCGTGGTCGACCAGCTCATTTTGACCCCCATGCAAAGCATCTGGGATGTCCACTTGAAGGAAGGAGAGGTGGGCAATCCGAGCGCCCGTGAAATCACCGCAATGTTGCTGAAGAAGCGGAATCCATTGGCCGTCCTGACCATTCCCAACACGCTCCGCGAATCCAACATGCAGGTCGCATTGCCCGCGATCGAAGTCAACCGCATGACCCAACAGTTTGGGCTGGGCACCGCCGCGCTGCGGGCCATTGCCATGCTCATCATGGCCCTTAGTTTCGCGAGCATCTTCATTTCTGTCCTCGACAACATCCGGTCGAGAAGGCACGAATTGGCCTTGATGCGCACCATGGGAGGCACCCCAAGAACCCTTTACCTGTTGCTCCTTCAGGAGGGTGGCTTGCTGAGTTTGGTGGGCACCGTGCTGGGCCTATTGTTGAGCAGATTTGGGCTTTGGACCCTCTCCAATGTGGTGGAGCAACAATTCCATTACGAGCTGGCAGAGATGGCCTTGCTGTCCTCAGAGTGGCTGCTCAGCGCAGCCGCCATTGGAGTGGGCCTGTTGGCCTCGGCGGTGCCGGCACGAGGAAGTCTGCGCCTCGACATCAGTCAGACCCTCCGTGAATCGTAACTTCGACGCGATGAAGCATTCTCCTCTGTTGACCTTTCTCTTGTCCGCCGGTGCCTTGGCCGCGGTGTCCATGATGGATTGGAGCAGCATGTGTCATCCTTCCAGGGAGGCCCAGGCCACCCAAGACCAAATCCGCCATGCCGGAAAAGCCAAAATGGCCAGCCTCGACCCCAAGCCAATGCCTCGGTTGGACGTCGCTTTGGAAGAGCTCACGTGGCAAGCCTTGAGCGATGTGGAATTCACAGACGTCTACTTGGAGGAATTGGATGCGTACTACTGGATGCCTGCCTTTGGGCCCGCCGTGTTGGCCTCTGAAGGGAACGATTTCTACATCACCGGGTACATGATCCCTGTCGATGTCGACGAGGACTTTTACGTCCTCAGCCGTTACCCGTTCGCCAATTGTTTCTTCTGCGGGGGCGCGGGGCCCGAGTCGGTCGTCGACTTGAGATTTCCCGACAAAGGCGAACGATCTTACCAAACCGACGACCGCCTCACGTTCAAGGGCACTTTGCGCCTGAACTCCGACGACGTGTACCAGATGAACTACATCTTGGAAGGCGCCGTGGAGCACACCCCTTGAATCCGTTGAAGCCCGCTCAGTCGAGGCTTGTGGCCTTGAGCCACTTTCGGTAGGCGTTGAACATCCTCGACCTCGAGACAAAGCCTACGTACTTCCCTCCCTCCACCACAGGCAAGTTCCACGCGCCACAGTTCTCAAACTTGGCCATGACATCGTCCATCTTGTCTTCCCATTGCACCTCCGCCAAGGGCAAGGTCATGACGTCCACCACGCGCAGAGACAGGTATTGATCGCGGTCAAACATGACCTGCCGAATGTCCTGCAAATCCACAATGCCCAACAAATGGCCCTGTTGGTCGACCACGGGATGAAGGTTGCGTTGGCTCTGGGCCACCACTTCCACGAGCTGTCCCAAGTTCCAATGGGCCTGGACCGGCAAGAAGTCCTGCTCGAGCTCTTCTTTCAAGGTCATCAGGGTCAGCACCGTTTGGTCTTTGTCGTGGGTCAGCAGCTCCCCTCGCTCCGCCAGTTCCCGCGTGTAAATGTTGTGCCGCATCAATGCCCGAGAGGTGGAGAAGGCGATGGCTGAGGTTAGCATCAAGGGCACAAACAACCCATAGCCCCCACTCAGTTCGGTGGCCAAGAAAATGGCAGTCAGTGGGGCGTGAAGCACCCCCGCCATCATGCCGCAAAGTCCAGCAAGCACAGAGTTGCCAATGGGCATGGCGGTGGGGTTGATCCAACCGTTGATGCCCAACGCAAAGGCAAAGCCCACCAAGGCCCCTGAAAACAGCGCCGGTGCAAAAATACCCGCAACTCCTCCGGCGCCCACCGTAAAGCCCGTCAGCATGGGCTTGAGGCAACAGGCAAGCACCAGCCAACCCAGCAAACTGGGCAAGGCGAGCTTGCCTTCAAGCATCCAGACGTCTTCGATCAAAACATCGGAATACCCCAAGAATAGGGAGTTGATGACCTCATAGCCCTCCCCAAATAGAGGGGGCAAGGCCGCAACCGCCCCACCGATGAGCACACCAGCCAACACCATGCGTGTTTTGGGGTTCTTGAACCGGCTGATGGCCAAATGGCTCCACAGATAGAGTTTTGAAAACACCACAGAACCAATCCCAGTCACCACCCCCAAAGCGATGTACCAAGGCAATCGGCTCGCTTGGAATGCAGCAAGCATGGGCACGGTCAAGATGTCTTCTCCCTCAAAGAAGACGAAGGCGGTCAGCAGTGAGGCAAGGGACGCGAGCAAGATGGGGACCAACGACGAGGCCGTGAGGTCGATCATGATGACTTCCACAGCAAAAACGATGGCCGCCACCGGGGCCTTGAACATGGCCGCCAAGGACCCCGCCGCAGCGCAGCCAATCAACAGAAGACGCCGTCGAAAATGTCGCCGCGTTTGCGATGCCACTTCAGAACCGATGGCCGCTCCAGCCTGCACTGCAGGCGCCTCCAAACCGCCAGAACCTCCAAACCCGACAGACAAGATGCTGGTGACCACAGGGGCGAACATCCAAGTGCGCTTCATTCGGCCTCTCCTTGTGGAAATGGCATGCAACGTCGAGGGGATGCCAGGGCCAGGGTGATCGTTGTGGAGGAGCCTTTGCACGACGGTGGCTGTGGCCACCAATCCCAAGATGGGGCCCAACGCCAAGAACCACGAACCACCAAGCCAGCCTTGGATGGCGAACATTCCGGCCCGCAGGCCAGCCACCGATTGCTTCATCAGGACGGCCAGCAGTCCAGACGCAATGCCCACCACAACCGCCCAGAGCATGAGCCCTTGGTCCGACTTCATCCAATCCCATGCGCGTTGGCCTGCCTCTCTTGCACTCATGGCACCCGAACGCTCACCACCAACACGTCGTCAACCTGCTCCTCTTCGCCGCGCCAGGCATCAAACCTCGAACGCAAATGTGGCTCATGCTCGACCAAAGGCAAGGAGGCCGTTTCAATGAGCAATTCGCGAAAGCGTCGGCGCATGAATTTTTTGCCGTGGGGACCGCCAAATTGATCCACAAAGCCATCGGTGGCGAGGAACACCGTGTCCCCAGATTGAAGTTCCAAGGTTTGCACTTCGTAATTCTTGGTTCCTGGCTCGAAGGAACAAATCGCAAACTTGTCCGATTTCCGTTCTTGCAATTCTCCCTCCCGCACCACGTAAAGCGGACTGTTCGCTCCTGCAAATTCGAGCGTCATCGTCTCCCAATTCACTGCCACCATCCCAAGGTCCATGCCGTCTTGGCTTCCGATGTAAGGCGCCCGCTCAGAGGCACCGTCCGTGGCCAACGACAAATCGCGCAACAAGTCCTTGGG
>CAWVVM010000061.1:0-4434 GCA_963933635.1 uncultured Flavobacteriales bacterium | reverse complement strand
TCATGGCCCCAAGGTAGGAGGAAAGCGTCAGGGGGTCTTTGGACCCGGTGATGTGGTATGTAGCGAAGAGATTGTGGGTTTTTGGGGTGTGGCTCGGGGAGCCCTATCCGTCTGCTTATCTGTCCTTTGGGGTGGGTTTCGTACCTTGAAGATCGCAAAGGGATTTGACCAATAAACTTTGATTTCATGATTTATCGTTTGAGTTTTTTGTCAGCCTTGATGCTTGTCCACTCGATTGGTGCCTGGGGACAGGCGCATAAATGTGGCTCTCGTCCAACCCCTGCCCAAATGGAAATCATGAATGCTATGCGGGGTGCTCGAGCCAATCACACAAAGTCTAGTGAGGTGGTGTATTTGCCGGTTCATCATCACATCGTTCGACAATCGAACGGGACAAGTTTGGTCACCAACGGTGATTTGCCGGGTCTTGTCGATGAGCTGAATGCCCGATTTGCCGAGGCCAACGTGCAGTTTTTCACTTGCGGGGCAACCAACTACATCAACAACTCAGGGTTTTACGATTTTTATCAGGAGCAAGAGAGTGCCTTGTGCGAGCCCAACGACATCGATGACGTCATCAATGTTTATTACGTCAACACGATTACGAAGGCAGATGGTTCAGCCGTTGGTGGTTACGCTTATTTCCCAGGAGGCTATGACCGCATTTTCATTGCCAACTCGAACGTCTTCAATGGTACAACGATGACACATGAGATGGGCCATTATCTTTCTCTTTATCACACACACAGCACGTTGTTAGGAGTCGAATTGGTCAACGGGTCCAATTGTGAGCTCGCAGGGGATCAATTGTGTGATACTCCAGCGGATCCAAACTTGTCGGGCCAGGTCAATTATCTGTGCCAATACACGGGCACAGATGTTGACCCAAACAATCAAGCGTACAATCCAGACGTGACGAACATCATGTCCTACAGCAATTCAGCATGCAGGGACTTTTTGAGTCCCGACCAGTTAGAAAGGGCGCAGTTCACAGCCCTCTACCAACGCTCGTATTTATCGTGTTATGAAATTGGTTGCACGGACTCCGAGGCTTGCAATTATGAAGATGACAATACGATTGACGATGGTTCCTGTGACTTCACGTCGTGCTTGGGTTGCATTGATTTGGAGGCATGCAATTACGACTACTTTGCATTTCAAGACGACGGGTCGTGCGAGTATGAGGCCTGTGGGGGATGTACGGTAGAGGGGTATTGCAACTTTGATTCAGAGGCGACTTACAGCGACGGGAGTTGCACCAACAACTGCGAGTACTGCAAGGAAGGGACCCGTTGGGACAACGAAGCGGTTGCCTGCGTGGTGTCCGTGCTGTTTGACGCGAACTGGGACGGTTGTGTGCAGTTGAATGATTTGCTGACTTTTTTGACGGCTTACGGAGGATGCCCCGCGACGGCAGAGAATGGTTGCGGAGACGCCAACGATCCGTGCCAGGCATGCGGAGAGGGAACTATGTGGAGCGACGAAGCCAATGGGTGTGTGGTTGCCTTGGCTTCCGACGCCGATTGGGATGGGTGCGTTCAGCTGGGCGACCTATTGTTGTTCTTGACGCGATACGGATTGTGTGTGGTAGTTGATTCGTTTGAGTGCGGCCAAGAACTGCCCTATGAGGGCCACTCATACGCCACGATTGAGTATGCGGGCAATTGTTGGTTCACAGAGAATCTGCGCTACTTGCCTTTCGTTTCAAATGAACTTGCCACCAGCAACTTGAATCCGCGTGTTTACGTGAGCGGTTACGGCGGTTCTTCCATTGAAGAGGCCCAACAGCAGGACACTTACGATCAGTATGGTGCGTACTACAACTACGCCACCATTTCGACTATGGAGGTGTGTCCTGCGGGATGGCGAGTGCCGAATAGCGGCACATTCAATCGAATCTTTTTAGGCGTCGAACCTTACACTACGGCGGGCGGTTCGATGAAAACCAGTGGCATCATTGAGGAGGGAAATGGCTTGTGGCACAGCCCCAACACGGGGGGAGACAACTCCCTGATGTTCAACGCCATTCCTGCGGGCTACATAGGCTACTATACTGGCGGGGTGGAAATGGGGTACACGGCGCGGTTTTGGCTGGACAACGACGATTGGCAAAACGCCACGTTTTACTCCAATCGATGGTTGCTTCACGATTCGGAAGAAATCCAATACTACGGCACGAGCGCAGGTTACGGATTCTCGGTGCGTTGCGTCCAAGACATACCTGGATGCAACAACTCGCAGGCCTGCAACTACTTGGAGACAGCCACCTCAGATGACGGCTCGTGCTATTACCCCGAAGGTGTGCCTGGAGAACCTTGTGACGACCAAAATCCTGGCACGTTTGACGATCGATGGGACTTCAAAGGCTGTGATTGCGTGGGGTGGGAGAGCAATGTGGACCCCTCGGGAGAGGGAGCGTGCGGTGGAATGGAAACGGCAGAACACCACGGTCATACCTACCGTTTGGTGGAGATCGGCGACCAATGCTGGTTCCAAGAGAACGTAAGGTACTTGCCAGCGGTGTCCATGCCAGAGGACTATTCGGGCTCTTCTCCAAAGGCTTACGTACACGGTTACAGCGGCACGAACGTGGAGCAGGCCGCACAATTGGTTAGCTATGAACAGTATGGGGTGCTGTACAACCACTCGGCGCTAAACTTGTGGGACGTTTGTCCAACGGGTTTTCACCCACCCACGGATTTGGACTGGCAAGAGGTTGAGTTCGAATTGGGGATGCCCGTGCCTGATTTGACCGAAACTGATTGGTTGCGAGGCGATGGCGAAATGAATGCGATGAAGGACAACATCCATTGGGATGGCCTTGGAGCAGACAATATGCTGGCTTTGCGCCCAGGCGGGGGCGTATGGAGCAGCTCGTTCAACGCAATCGGCAGTTACGGTTATTACTGGGCGTACGGGAACTACCATTACCGGGCTATGCAGACGGGGTTGGATGCGGTGTTCCGCTCCGGTGATTACTACTCTTCAACAGGATTTTCCCTGCGTTGCGTTGGGGATTGATGCAACCTCCCCCACTCTTTGATTTTTGGAATGTGGTTCGATGGACTTTTGCGGGTTCGTACCTTAGGAGCAACAACTACAATGAATATTCGCCTCACCACTTTGCTGTGCATTTCCGCGGGCTTGTTTCAAATCGAGCTTTGCGCCCAGTCGGAGGTTTACTTTGAGCGTGCGACGTCCCCCTTGGACATCCAAAGGGTCTTTGTCATCGCCGGAGACTCCAAGCCATGTGAGGGCGTCTCTTTGGATGCCGATGGTCTGGCAGAATACGCCGAGGTAAGGCTTCTTTCAGCCTACGATGTTTTGGAACGCGACCACTTGGACATGGTGCTGGACGAACAGAAACTGGGGATGTCGGGCTTGGTGTATGAGGATCAAGCTGTCGAGGCGGGCTGTCTCCAAGGCTCCGAGGGAGTGGTTTTTTGTGAGATCGGTTGTTTGGCGGGGCAGAGCATGATCAAGGTGAAGCTCGTCGACTGCAAAGAATCGGTCCAACAATGGAGCGCCATGGGGTTGGACGCGAAAGTGGGCGATGTCTTGGACCGGGTTTTGGGAGTGTCCACGTCGGTCAAACCACCAAGGCGACAAGAAGGACCTCCATGCGGCAGCCCCATTGAATACAATGGCTATGCGTATCGCACGGTTCGCATTGGGGACCAATGCTGGTTTGCAGAGAATCTTCGCACGGAGAAATACAACAACGGGGATATGATTCCATCGAACCTGAGTGACAGCGACTGGCAAAACACGACCTCAGGTGCTGTGGCGGTGTACCTCGAGAGGGCCTCTTCTTTGGAGACCTACGGTCGTCTTTACAACTACTACGCGGTAGACGACTCCCGGGGCCTGTGCCCGAGCCGCTGGCACGTTCCCACGGACGGAGAGTGGACCGTGATAACCGATTACCTAGGCGGAAAGTCTGAGGCTGGAGGCAAGATGAAGACCACCTACGGTTGGTCACAGGACAGCAACGGCACAAACTCGAGCGGGTTTTCAGGTTTGCCGGGCGGCTACCGGAGCTACGATGGAGGCTTCAGCAACGCTGGGAACTACGGAGTCTGGTGGAGTTCCTCGCCCGGTGGATCCGTCGCATGGTACCGAGTCCTGGACTTCAGCGAGGATGTCTACCGCAACAGCAGCAGTCAGCGAAGCGGTTTTTCTGTTCGTTGCGTTCGGGATGCCGAGTGAGCGCAGCGAGCGAGTGTTGAATTCTTAAATCTTGGCCTTGCCCAGCAAGGCTCGAGGGAATAAGTCGGAGTACGTTGAACTGTTAGCGGCGTAAGCCGTCTTCTGCGCGGGCTTCGCGTGATCGGAGGCTTCTGGAGACAATTGACTTCAACGCCACGTGTAGGCACTTAGGTAGCACACAGAAAAGAAGAAGCCCCGCTGTCGGAGTGACAACGGGGCTTTCCA
>CAWVVM010000060.1:0-4494 GCA_963933635.1 uncultured Flavobacteriales bacterium | reverse complement strand
GGTGGTCTCGCCAGCGCCCAAAGCGTTCCAATCCGTTCCACAGGTCCACCTTACTTCAGAGGCCGCCCCATTTGCTTCTCTGGGAATCCAGCGGTAGATCATGTTGTTGTTGGTGCCAAGGCATTCGGGAAGTTGGTTGACGATTGTGGCTTCCACGGTGGCTTTGGGCATGACTGTGATGTCCAGTGCATTGGATGTGCCATTGGACAGCAAGTCTTCTGGGTTCAATTCGACCAACTCTTCAAAGCACTGGTCTTGAAGAACACGGACTCTGACGGAGAGAACGTTGCTGCGCACGGTTCGCAGGGTGATTTTGCCGTTCGAATCGGTCGCCCCTTCGTCCACCTCGGTGTAAAAACCATTCAAAACGCCATTGGACAACCGCTGCTCCTCGAGCACCACTGTCGCGCCAACCTCAGGAGAGGAATCGGCCCAAGCCACAGCGGAGACCTCCACCAGGATTTCTTGGTCTTCCGTGGTGCAGGAGCTGATGGCCATCAGGGTCCATCCAAAAAGCACGTAGCATGGAAAACGGGTCATCCGATGATTTGAAGTTTGGCGAATTTCAAGAGGAGCTGTTTTTGTCCCACAGAAGGAAAGAACACTGTGGCCTTCTCATTGGGGTGGTTCCCTTCGATGTTGAGGACCTTGCCTTTGCCAAACTTGGCGTGTTGCACCGTGTCACCCACCACAATGGTCCCATCTTGGGCAGGAACTTGTTTGGATGCTTTGTCACCAGTGGGAGACGAAGCGGGGGGAGGCGCGGTTCTTGCCGTTTCCTTCATCGACGACCAGTTTCCTGGCTTGGAAGGGGTCTTGGGGGCCGCCTTGGAGGCCAAACGGCCAAAGGTGCGCGGCGTGGACCCTGTAGGCATCCGCTGAAATTGCGTTCTTGCCTGGGCAAAGTCCACGGGGCTTCTCGAAGAGGATGCGGTTTGTGGCATGGTGATGCAGGCTTCGTCGATTTCCTCGAGGAAACGGCTGGGGTCTCCCTGCAAAACTTGGCCCCATTTGAACCTTGTCAGTGCATAGGAAAGGGTGCAAGTGGTCTCTGCTCGTGTAAGTGCGACGTAAAACAAGCGGCGCTCCTCCTCCAACTCCGCCCTGCTTTCCATGGCCATTTGAGAGGGAAAGAGTTGTTCTTCGAGTCCCACGATGTGAACGTGCTGGAATTCGAGGCCTTTGGCAGCGTGCACGGTCATGAGGCTCACTTTGTTGTCGTCCTCGTCTTCGTTGTCGGCATCCGTCAGCAATGCAACATCAATCAAAAAATCAGAGAGGCTTTGGGCCTCCTCATTGGTGGGATTCTCTGCAAAGCCTTGAAGAGCATTCAGCAATTCCTGGATGTTTTCATAGCGGGCCACGCCTTCTGGCGTCTTGTCCGAGTAGAGCGCATGGACGATGCCAGCTCGCTTGGCAATGGCCAAACCCAAAGTGTGTGCATCATTCGACTCGGCCTCCACGGCAAATGCAGAGACCATGTCCACAAATTCACGCAGCTTTTTCCATGCCGACCCTTTGAGGTTGTCAGGTGGCAGGCCGTCGACGGGATGCAGCGTCTGCCACAGGCTTTGTTCCTGCGCCCCGGCGAGGGCAATGAGCTTGTCCATGGTCGTCTTGCCAATCCCTCGTGCAGGGTAGTTGACCACGCGCTTGAAGCTCTCATCGTCGCTTGGGTTCACGGTCAATCGGAAGTACGCCAGGAGGTCCTTGACTTCCTTTCGCTGGTAAAAGGAGAGCCCGCCATAAATCCGGTAGGGCACATTGAGCTTGCGCAGGCTCTCCTCAAACGACCGGGACTGCGCATTGGTGCGGTAAAGAATGGCGAAGTCCTTGTAATGGCATTGCGCCTGTCCTCGAACTTCAAAAATGCGGTTGGCCACAAAGCGTCCCTCGTCGTTGTCCGATGTGGCCCTGAAGACCTTGATTTTCTCTCCCGCGTCGTTGTCGGTCCAAACTTCCTTGGGGATTTGGTCACGGTTGTTGGCAATGACTGAATTCGCAGCCTTGACAATGTGGGATGTGGAGCGGTAGTTCTGTTCGAGTTTGAAGAGCTGGGCGTCGGGGTAGTCCTTCTTGAAGTTGAGGATGTTTTGAATGTTGGCCCCGCGGAAGGAATAGATGCTTTGTGCATCGTCCCCCACCACACAGACATTTTCATGCACTGCCCCGAGCTGCTTGATGATGAGGTACTGGGCAAAGTTGGTGTCTTGGTACTCGTCGACAAGAATGTACTGGAAGCGATGCTGGTATTTGCTGAGCAAGTCCGGAAAATCACGCAGCAAAACATTCATCTTGAACAGCAGATCGTCAAAGTCCATGGCTCCTGCGCGGAAACATCGCACTTCGTATTGTGCAAAGATGTCTGCGAGCATGGGCCGCCCCGATTGTTGGTCCTCCGACCGGATCTCTGCATTCTCGGCGTAGGCCCTGGCGTCCAACAAGTTGTTCTTGGCCGCACTGATCCGCGACTGCACTCCTGCGGGCTTGTACGTTTTGTCGTTCAGCCCCATGCCCTTGATGATGTCCTTCAAAAGGCTACGGCTGTCTTGCGTGTCGTAGATGGTGAAGTTGCGGGGGTAGTTGATGCGCTCGCACTCGATTCGGAGGATGCGGGCGAAAATGCTGTGGAAGGTTCCCATCCAGAGGTTGCGTGCCTCACTCTCGCCTACCAGACTCCCGATGCGCGTCTTCATTTCCTTTGCCGCCTTGTTCGTAAAGGTCAAGGCCAAAATGGAAAAGGGGTCCACGCCCTGCGTCATCAGCTGGGCAATCCGGTAGGTCAACACCCTCGTTTTTCCCGAGCCTGCGCCGGCGATGACCATCATTGGACCATCTTTGTGTTCGGCCGCTTTCCTTTGCACCTCGTTCAAGTCGTGGAGAAAATTCACAGTTCGAAGGTAAGGTCAGGGGACAGAACGCGGAAGAACCTTGGGTTGCAGTGGCCAAAGTGCGGGAACAGAGGGTGTTGGACAAATCCCACGAAAAAACTACCTCTCTCCCTTGTTTTCTCACAGGTTTCCTCTACTTTTGCACCCCCTTTAAAAATTGGGGGAATTGTTTTTATGCCCATAGAATAACGTCAAACCTAGACGATGCCTACTATCCAGCAGCTCATCCGCAAAGGACGAGTCACCAAGACTCAGGCGAGTAAATCGGCCGCTTTGGACTCTTGTCCACAACGCCGTGGTGTGTGTGTACGTGTGTACACCACCACACCCAAGAAGCCAAACTCCGCCATGCGGAAAGTCGCCCGTGTGCGATTGACCAATGGCAATGAAGTGAACGCCTACATCGGCGGCGAAGGTCACAACCTCCAAGAGCACAGCATTGTGCTTGTACGTGGGGGTCGTGTGAAAGACTTGCCAGGTGTGCGTTACCACATTGTGCGTGGTGCGCTTGACACCGCTGGGGTGGACGGCCGCATGCAGCGTCGTTCGAAGTATGGTACAAAGCGCCCTAAGGCCAAAAAGTAAGAAGACGCCATGAGAAGGAAAGTAGCCAAAAAGCAACGCATCCTCCCCGACGCAAGGTTTGGGGATGTCCAAGTGACCACGTTCGTCAACAACTTGATGATGGATGGGAAGAAGAGTGTGGCGTTCAGCATCTTTTATGATGCCATTGACCGTGTCTCTGAGCGTTCAGGAGAAGAGGGTTTGGAGTTGTTTCGCAAAGCACTCGAAAACGTAACCCCCGCAGTCGAAGTCCGGAGTCGTCGCGTGGGTGGAGCAACCTTCCAGATTCCTACGCCAATTCGCGACAGCCGAAAGCTGAGCATGGCCATGAAATGGATCATTGACATTGCACGGAAGCGCAATGAGAAGAGCATGGCAGAGCGTCTTGCTTCGGAAATCATCGCGGCAGCCAAAGAGGAGGGAGCCACTTTCAAGAAGAAAGAAGACACCCACCGCATGGCTGAGGCCAACAAGGCATTTGCCCATTTCCGTTTCTGATTTGACCACAACGCATTGACCTCAGCATTATGAGCAAGAGAGACCTCAACTATACACGCAACATCGGCATCATGGCGCACGTGGACGCCGGCAAGACGACGACCACTGAGCGTATCTTGTATTACACGGGCATCAGCCACAAGATTGGCGAGGTGCACGATGGCGCCGCCACCATGGACTGGATGGAGCAAGAGCAGGAGCGTGGCATCACGATCACCTCTGCCGCCACCACATGCGCTTGGACTTTCAACGACGAAGAGTACCGCATCAACATCATCGACACCCCCGGTCACGTAGACTTTACAGTGGAGGTGGAGCGTTCGCTGCGTGTTTTGGACGCGGCAGTAGGATTGTTCTGCGCTGTGTCTGGTGTGGAGCCACAGTCTGAAACCAACTGGGGCTTGGCCGACAAGTATGGTGTTCCCCGCATTGGTTTCGTCAACAAGATGGACCGTTCAGGTGCAGATTTCCTCAAGGTGGTCGGCATGATCAAAGACATGTTGGGTGCACGTCCCGTGCCCTTGCAGTTGCCGATCGGAGC
>CAWVVM010000059.1:0-4496 GCA_963933635.1 uncultured Flavobacteriales bacterium | reverse complement strand
AACAACCTATCTTTGCCGTCCGTTTCAGCAGCGGCTGATGACACGCGGAACATTCAATGGGGGTATAGCTCAGCTGGCTAGAGCGCTTGCATGGCATGCAAGAGGTCCGGGGTTCGAATCCCCGTATCTCCACCAACAGCCCGCTACGGGAATCATGATTCTGGCTCCGTAGTACAATGGATAGTGCGTGGGTTTCCGGTACCCAAAATCTAGGTTCGATTCCTAGCGGAGCTACAAATCACAAGCCTCGACCTCGAAAGGTCGGGGCTTTTTTCTGTCTCCAAGTTCAATCGTTGATGTCGTAAGGTCCGGAGGCCGTCTCGTATTGGCCAAAAATCTGAACGTACTGACCACCCAAAATCGAGGTGGCGATGCCGTCGCTGAGGTTCAGCAAACCACCCGATACCGAAGCCCGATCGCCGGCCGCGATGTTGGAGTGGCCTCCTGAAATGCAGCTCAACGTCCCTGTCGCACGGTTGTCGAGCCCCCCGAGAATGCTGCCCCATTGACCTGTGGTGAAGTTGTTTTGGCCTGCAAGGATGGATGACCCCTGGCCATGCATGGTGTTGTTGTAACCACCAAGGATGCCGCCGCTGTTGGTGAAGGTGTGGCCCGCTCCGAGAACGAGGTTGTGTGACCCCGTCCGGACTTCCCCGTCCATAAAGTCTCCTTCCAGAGTCCTGTGGCCACCAGCCTCTTCATGGTACCCAAGGATGAGGTTGCCCAAACCATTGGGCGACTCATACGTTGTGCCTTGCCCATTCTGAAGCTGAAGGTTCATGCCCGTCAATGTCACCGTGGAAGTCTCCGCATCCCACTGCAAACGCTGAACGAGCGGTGTGAGCAACAGAAGCGGTGCTAGAATGCCATAGGCGTCGTTTTGCTGTTGCACTTGAAATTGCAGTGCTTCGATTTCTTCTTGCTGGGCGAGAAGGGCAGAGGCCAAACCAGAGATCAACTGTCGCAATTCAAGTGGATTCGCCACATTGGAATCGTCCAGCGAATCCAAGTCGTTGCCAAAGTAGATCAGGAAGGGAAGGAGGTCAGGGATGCCCACGTCTCCAGAATTGTTGGCATCTGGTTGAAAGGGGAGGACGATCTCAGAGGGTTGGTTGGCAACAATGTCCAGTGTTTCGGCGGTGATCACACTCTGTCCAAAGACGGAGTGAGCTGCTAGAAGGAACAGGCACAACAAGGTCTTTTCCTTGAAAAGAAAGACGAAAGGGGGCCGAAAAGTCATGTCAAGCAAGTTTGGATTATGTTGTAAAGTACGGATGGCGGCACAGACCACCAAAAACAAAAGGCCGACCCTTGTCGGGGTCGGCCTTTTTATGAAAGTGAGATGCGATCAATTTCCCCAAAGGAGGAGGAAATCCATCAAATCGGCGATTTGAACCTCTCCGTCGCCATTGAAGTCAGGACAAACCTCATATCGACATGTGTTGTCGTCCACGGACGCCAAACGGTCAAAGTTGAAGGCGTCGGGGTCCGTACAACCGGCAAACAAACAAATCCCGTGGTCCATTCCGCCTTCCGGGTTGTAGTTCAGGGCTCCAGGGTAGTTGCATGTTGGCGCACCGCAAGCGGCATTCCATGGGCCTACCGATTGGCTGGCCATCAACCCAGCCAGCATTTCTTCTGCGCTGAGGGGATCTGCAGCACAACCTTCGACGATCCAATCGATGCCTCCCCAAGAAGGAGAAGTCAGTGCGAATGCTTGCAGGAATTGTGTCAAATCTTCGACTTGGACCAGACCGTCTTGGTTGAAGTCTGCACTTGTTGGTGCGTTGGAGCACCATTGCCCATCAAATGCGTTCGCTTGGGGGCTGTATGTCACAAATCCGCTGTCTGTGCAGCCTTCGAAGATGCAGTTGCCATCGTCTCGGGTCGCTGATGCGTCGTAGTTCTCAGCGGTGGAGTACACACAACCGGAGCATGAGTTGAATTCACAGCTTCCATCCGCGGTGTTGGCGAAGGGGTCGTAGTTGCACGCGCACGATTCCGTGCACCCTGTCACCACAAAGGCTTCGCAATTGTCCAGCAAGCAATTTCCATCGCAATCAAAGTTGGCCGCAGGGAATTCACAATACCCTGCAATCACAGCATCGCTGTTGAAGTTGCATGCTGCATCGTTCTGACATCCGGAACAGCTGTTGAAATCACACGACCCATCATTGACATTGGCGGTTACGTCAAAGTTGCATGCTCCCGGAACCGTGCATCCACTGAACAGGCATTGGTTGCCGTTTGAAGTAGCGTTCTCATCGTAGTTGTCGGCGCCCTCCACCATGCATCCCAAGCAGCTGCTGAAATCGTAACATCCACCCGCAATGGTGGCTTCAGGATTGAAGTCACAGGCTTGTGGGTTGGTGCAGCCCGTGCATGTGCCAAACTCACAGGTCCCATCGTTGAACTGAGCGTTGGGATCGAAGTTGCAAGCCACCTCCACATTGCATCCAAAGGCCACGCAGCTTAGGAAATCACAAGGTCCTTCTGCCCCGTAGTTGCATGCATCGGGATGGACGCAGTTGTCAATGGGGGCAACCCCTCCACATGGTGCGAAATCGCAGCTACCAGGGAGGTAGAAGTTTGCGTTGGGATCAAAGTTGCAGGCAAAAGGCAACAGACATCCACCCACCAATGGGGCTTGGCATGTGCCATTGTCATCAGTCGCCTGTGGGTTGTAGTTGGACGCTTCTGCATCCGTGCAACCTGGGATTTCCAATTCATCGCATATGCCGTCTTCGTCCGAGTCATTCACACACCCTCCCTCGCAATCCAAGAAGTTGTTGGAAGGGTAGGTGCACAGGCTCAAGTTGGTTACAGTCGCTTCTGGCTCGTAGTTGCATGCTGAGGCGTCTGTGCAGCCCACACACGAGGAGAATTCGCAGGCTCCCGCAATCAGGTAGTCTGCCACAGGATCAAAGTTGCATGCCGACACAATGTTGCAACCTCCGACCAAACATGTTCCATTGTCCTCAGTGGCATAGGGGTCAAAGTTGGGCGAATTCTGGTCGGTGCAACCTGGCACTTCCAACTCGTCACACACGCCATCTTCATCTTGGTCGCTCAGGCAGTTGCCGTCGCAATCGTAGGCGAAATCTGGCAGGTCACACAACCCGTTGTCAAGGGTAGCTTCCTCATCGTAGTTGCAGGCCTCAGGGTTGGTGCAGCCTTGGCAACTTGTGAAGTCACAAGCACCTTGGATTTGATAATCTGCATTTGGATTGTAGTTGCACGCACTCTCGAATGTACATCCTCCCACGAAGCAAGAACCGTCATCAAAGGCCGCATTTGGATCGTAGTTGGGGTTGGTTACATCCGTGCACCCTTGTTCGTCCGTGTCGCAGATGTTGTTGTCGTTGCTGTCTTCAAGGCAATCACCTCCGCAAACGCCAATCGCATCGTCTTGGTTGCCATCACAGTCGCAGTCGTCTTCTGGGATGTCGGAACATCCGCATTCATACACGGCTCCAGGCCCTCCGCAGATTCCGCAGGAATCAAGCTCTGCACATGATCCATCTTCGAACGTTGCGTCAGCATTGTAGTTGCAGGCCTCGGAATCCGTGCACCCCATGATCTCGTCTGCGTCACACAAGCCATTGGCATTGGCATCAGCACCACAGTCCCCACCGCAAACGCCCAAGGCGTCGAGTTGGTTGCCGTTGCAGTCACAGTCCCCTTCTGAGATGTCGGCACATCCACACTCATAGATACTGCCTGGGCCATTGCAAACCCCACAAGCATCGAGTTCACCGACACAAGGGTCGACATCGTCACAGATGCCATCGGCATCGGCGTCAGTGGTGCAATCACCTCCGCAATCGCCGATGACGTCGAGTTGGTTTCCGTCACAGTCACAATCTCCTTCTGGGATGTTCGAACAGCCACATGGATAGATGGGCCCAGGGCCGTTGCAAATACCACAAGCGTCGACAAAACCCAAGCAATCTTCTACGTCGTCACAGATGCCGTTGTTGTTGCTGTCTTCTGTGCATGAACCACCACACACGCCCAAGGCGTCGAGCTGGTTTCCATCGCAGTCGCAGTCGCCTTCAGGGATGCCGTCACCTCCGCAAATGCCGCACTCGTCTAGGACGTTGCCATCGCAATCGCAGTCTCCTTCGGGGATGTCAGAACATCCACACTCGTAGACGGCTCCAGGTCCGTTGCAGATGCCACACTCGTCGTAAGCACCGACGCAGTCGTCTACGTCGTCACAGATGCCATCGGCATCGGCGTCGGCAGCGCAGTCACCACCACACACGCCCAAGGCGTCGAGCTGGTTTCCATCGCAGTCGCAGTCTCCTTCGGGGATGTCAGCGCATCCACACTCGTAGATGTCTCCAGGACCGTTGCAGATGCCGCAAGCATCGAGTTCACCAACACATTCGTCTACGTCGTCACAGATGCCATCGGCATCGGCGTCGGCAGCGCAGTCACCACCACACACGCCCAAGGCGTCGAGCTGGTTTCCATCGCAGTCGCAGTCGCCT
>CAWVVM010000058.1:0-4712 GCA_963933635.1 uncultured Flavobacteriales bacterium | reverse complement strand
TCCACAAAGTGTGAATTCTTTGTGCCTTCTTTGTGTTAGGGTATGCGGGCTGCAGCCCCCAACTTGCGCGGGATTCAGCCATTCACACTCCTCGATGGCAAGGCCAGGTTTTGCTGCGTTTTGCCATCATTTTCAAGCAATTTTCATGGAGAACCCCATGGAGAGGGTGTGAGGGGCTTTTCAAAGCAGCCCATGAACACCACCTTCAGACCTCGGTCCATTCCATCACGCCCAGAGGAGCTCGCCATGAGCCTCATCTGTCGGTGGGGTGGCGTATCCGTGGAGATGGGACTAGGAGAGCGCATCCCAGCCTCCGTGTGGGATCACAGGGCTGGAGACCTCCAGAGAAAAAACCTCTCCCAAGAGGAGCTTCACGCAGTGCTTGTCATGGACCAGAAGTCTGCGGAGGCCAGACGAAGCTTTCAGATGCTCCAAGCTTCCCTTCTAAGGCTCCCAACAACGGAGGAGTTCAGGGCCTTCCTCAAGGGCCATTTCAACCCCACAACGGGCGTCAAGAAGCCCTTTGAGGTCTACATCGAAGAGTTCATCGAAAACTTCGACAAGCAGCCCAAAAGGGGGCACCTCACCAATGGCTCGCCAGAGACCAAGAAGAAGTACCAGTCGCACCTGAACATCCTCAGGGCCTTTGCAAAGGAGGTGGGAGAGGAGCTCACATGGGAAAACATGGATGGGGTCTTTTGCATGAAGATGAAACAATGGTGCGCCAAGCAATCCGCAGGACGCTTTTCTACAGCTCACTCCTCAGAGAAGCTCACTGCACAAACCACCATCGCCCGTTGGGTCAAAGCCGTCAGAGGGTGGGTCTCAATGGCGCACAACGAAGGCATCCATCCCTACACCCACCACAAGCAGGCCCACTGGTCCACGCCCGATGGCGACGTGCTCCGATGGGTGCTCACAGAAGCTCAACTGAGGGCTTTCAAGGACTTCGAGGTGATGGAAGCTCAAGGCGGCTCAGGAGCGCCTAGAACAGGCTTAAAACGTGTCAAAGACCTCTTTGTGGTGCAGTGCCTCACGGGCGTCAGGTTCAGTGACCTCAAGGCTGTGGTTCAAGCATTCAACGAGGCACCCGAAAGCACCACAGTGACCATCATGAACAAGAAGACCAAAAAGCCAGTGACCATCCCCATCCACCACTGGATCAAAGAGATTGCACTGGAGTATGATGGATGCCAGCTGCCGCCGCCAGGAAGCTCCCAGAACTTCAACACCAACCTCAGAAGGATCGCCCTTGAATCGGGCCTCTTCGACACCATGCTCGACAAGCCAGCTACAGATGAGCACGGCAACTGGAAAACGATCAGGACGGCACAATGGGAGCAGCTCACCTCCCACACAGCAAGGCGCACCTTTGCCACCCTCGCCGTTCAGCGGGGGACACCTAGCAAGGTCGTCATGAACATCACAGGGCACTCCACAGAGCGAGAGTTCAACAAGTACGTCAACATCGCAGCAGAGAAGAATGCAGAGGTCTTTGCCAGCTTTTGGAGCTAGGAGCAGAGGTGACTGTGCACTCGCTCGCTCTGCTCACTCGGCATCCCGGACGCAACGAACGGAAAAGCCGAAGCGAAGATTGACGTCGAAGCTGTTGACAAATGGGTTGCCGAATTGCAGGTCCCGGCCCCATGCCTTAATTCCAACGGGCGAAGAACTCCACCAGCTTCCGTTGGCTGTAGTTAAGTAGAAGTAGCCAAAGTCGCCTCGGTAGCCGCCCGGCAAACCTGAAAAGCCACTTGAGTTCGTGCCGTTGCCACCATTGCCCCAACCGTAGTCCGTCTTCATCTCGACTCCAGCAACGCTCTCTCCACCCAAAAAGTCCGTCATCACAGTCCACTCTCCGTCTGTCGGAACATGCCAACCACTCGGGCAGAGGCCACGGGCGTCATCCACCGCATACCAATTGTACAAGCGGCCATATTCCTCCAAAGACTGCGCAGGATCGCATGCGTCGATGTCAGGAGAGTTATTTTGGCATCCTTCATCTTCACCGTACACCGCGACAGCACCAGAGGTGGTGGTTTCCCACTCACTGTCGCTCAGGTTCGAGGGAATCACGTCACCGTTGTCGTAGTTCTCGCTGCGGAGGTTCTCTGCAAACCAGCACTGGTCGCCGATCAAAACCGTCACATAGTCGTAGCCTTGGTAGCCTACAGGGTCGCCGCACTGCCATGATTCCTCTGCCACCTCAGCGCAATTGCCATAGGCCTGCAAAAGGTCAAGCAGGTCGTTGAGCTGCACGCAGCCATCGAAGTTGATGTCAGCAGGGTAGGCCACAATGCAAGCCTGGGTTTCTTCATCCCAAGCGGTGCCAGGACCACAGGATTCTGGGCCGCAAAGGCCGCTTTCAAGCTCCTCCAAGTCGCAAATGCCGTTGTTGTTTTGGTCGATGACGCAATCGCCTCCACAGACGCCTAAGGCATCAAGTTGGTTGCCTTCGCAATCGCACTGCCCCTCGGGGATGCCTTCTCCGCCACAGACGCCGCAGGCATCAAGTACGCTGCCTTCGCAATCACATGCGCCCTCAGCAATGCCATCGCCACCGCAGACACCGCACTCGTCCAGCACGTTGCCATTGCAGTCACAGAAGCCCTCAGGGATGCCATCACCGCCGCAGACGCCGCATTCATCGAGCACATTGCCTTCGCAGTCGCAATCGCCTTCTGCAATCCCTTCTCCGCCACAGACGCCGCATTCATCCAGAACATTGCCCTCGCAATCACAGGTGCCTTCTTCAGCATAAATGCATTGGGAGCCATCATCGTAGGTCGCTATTTCCACGAAGTTGCAGGCTGTTTGATCAGTACATCCAATGTAATCGTAGATGCACGATCCATCGTCAATCACAAAGCTTTCGCAAAAATTGAATGCCTCAGGATCTGAACATCCGGCGCAGGAGGAATTATCTCCACCACAAGTCCCACAGTCATCAAACTGCAGGCATGACCCGTCGTCAAATTGTGCACTTGAGTCGTAGTTGCATGCTGTTAAATCGGTACAGCCGATCATCAGAAATTCGCAAGAATCATCATCATACAATGCTTGATTGTCATAGTTCAATGCATTAACATCTGTGCAGCCTCCGCAAGTTCCTGATGGACAAAAAGGAAGGACGGCTCGGTACTCTAGTTCTTGGTCGCCTTCAATGAAGACTTGAACCTGGATTTGACCGTCAATGCTTCCGGCAGAAGTCAACTGGGCGATAAGTACGCGCTTGTCCGGGCCAGCGAAACCGGGGTGGGTGTCCGCAAAGTCCAAACCTGGGAAGGGGAGATACCATGCTCCTCCTGTCGGATTGTCGACTACAAAACTTGAGCCTATGGACGTAGAACCAAAGAATTGCTGCTCGAAGGAAACAGTACTCGACACTAAGAGTGGACCGATCGAGGAGTTTGAATCAAATCCACCAATTTCCAAAAAGCTGTCAAAAGCCAGCTCTGGGAAGGATGGAAGAAACAATGGGTTGATGCCAGAGGCATTCCAACCTGCATTGAATGGACTGTTGTACCATTCTCCTGAGATGAACATGGGATTGGCTTCATCACCTGAACAAGCGGACAAGTAGTCTGTCTCGTTGAGGGTGTTGAGGTACACACGGTAGGTGGTTTGGCCATCGAGGACCCCTCCTACGTGTACAGCCTGCGTTTCCACCTCAAGCCAGTAGCCCAATTGTGCCTCTGTGCTTTGGTCAGATGGTGCCATGGCTAGTTGTGGCAAGGGTGTCGAGCATGAGCACCATTCGCAGCTTCCATCATCAATGCTGACCGTTGGATTGTAGTTGCAGGCGCTGGCAATCGTGCATCCTGGGCATGTGCCGAATTCGCACAAGGAGGCATCTAGGATAGAGGCTGATGCATCATAGTTGCAGGCTTCAGGATAGCTGCATCCAATGCAAGACATTCCATCACCGCCGCAGACGCCGCATTCATCGAGCACATTGCCTTCGCAGTCGCACTGTCCTTCGGGGATTCCATTACCCCCACAAACCCCACATTCATCAAGCGCATTACCCTGGCAATCACATGTGCCCTCTGCAATGCCATCTCCTCCACAGACACCACATTCATCGAGCACGTTGCCAGCACAGTCACAAACCCCCTCTGCGATGCCATTACCACCACAGACGCCACATTCATCGAGTACATTTCCATCACAATCGCATTCACCTTCAGGGGCTCCCTCACCACCGCAGATGCCGCATGCGTCAAGGACGTTGCCATTGCAGTCGCATGTACCCAGGTCTTCAGGGTAAAGGCATCCTCCACCATCTTGAATGGCTGTTGAATCATAGTTGCAAGCGCTGTCGTCTAAACATCCAGGGCAGAAGAATTCACAAGACCCATCATCATTTTGAGCCACTGCGTCGTAGTTGCAGGCAATAGAAATCGTGCAACCCGCTTGCTCACTGTCACAAATACCGTTCGCATCAACATCTGCTGCGCAAGCACCACCGCAAATCTGTAATGCATCAAAGACGTTGCCTTCACAATCACAATCACCTTCGGCGATGTAAAAACAAGAACCATCCTCCTCTGTGGCCAAAGGCTCATAGTTGCAGGCTGTGGGGTTTTGGCAACCAGCAAGTTCCAATTCGTTGCAGATGCCATCCCCGTCCGAGTCGTTTAAGCAGCTGCCGTCGCAATCGTAGTATTCTTCAGGGTAGGCACAATTGCCAGCCTCGTCGGTGGCCTCTG
>CAWVVM010000057.1:0-4869 GCA_963933635.1 uncultured Flavobacteriales bacterium | reverse complement strand
CTTCAAAACCAGAGTGTCACCTTCGTTCAAAAGGAAGACGGAACAGAAGAGGTGTTTTTGGACCCCAACACCTTAAGCCAAGACGGAACAGTCACCGCGGGGTTGTCCGGTGCCTCGCCCGATGGCCGGTATGTGGTCGAGGTGCGCAATGCTGCGGGATCTGACTGGCAAGAGATGCGTTTACTGGATGTTGCGACAGGAGAATCCACTGGAGAGATTTTGAAATGGGTCAAGTTTTCCGGCGCCGCATGGGTCGATGGTGGATTTTACTACAGCCGATACCCCGCGCCAGAGGGATCCGCTTTTTCTGCAGAGAACACCTTCCACAGCGTGTATTTCCACAAAGTGGGAACGCCACAGGAGGAAGATGCCCTGGTGTTCAGGAACGACAATGAGCCCAACCGTTACCATTTTGTCAGCACCACTGAAAATGGTCAATTTGCGATTTTGAACACAAGCACTGGCACCGATGGCAACAGCTTGCATGTGCAGTCTCTGGAGGGAGGCGATTCCACTTGGAAGTCTGTGGTGGAGGGGTTTGAATCCCACCAATCCATGGTGGAACATGTGCTTGGCCGCCTCTACATGCTGACCGACATCGATGCACCACGCTACAGGTTGGTCTCCGTGGACACCTCGGCTCCTCAGGACCAATCCCGCTGGCGTGATGTTCTTCCAGAAAGTGCGGATTTGCTGGAGTCCGTCCGCGTGGTGGGGGGGCAGCTTTGGGCGATTTACTTGCACAATGCTACCCACCGGGTCCTTCGTTTTGACCTGGATGGGAGCAACCCACGAGAAGTAAAATTGCCTTCTGCAGTAGGCTCAGTGGGCGGCTTTGGGGGCAAAATGAACGCCAAGGAATTGTTCTACGCCTTCACATCGTTCACCCAACCCACCACCATCTATCGTCTGGACATTGCCTCTGGCAAGTCCTCCCTATGGAGCATGCCAGAGGTGGCATTCGCGCCAGAAGACTTCGAGGCCCATCAGATTTGGTTCGATTCAAAAGACGGCACGCCCGTCCCCATGTTTGTGGTCCATCATAAAGGGCTGGTCAAGGATGGAAACAACCCAACCTTGCTCTATGCCTACGGAGGCTTCAATGTGAGCTTGACGCCGAGTTTTAGCGCGAGCAACTTGGCTTTTTTGGAGCGTGGCGGGGTCTACGCCATGCCCAATTTGCGGGGAGGAGGTGAGTTTGGCGAATCTTGGCATGAATCGGGCATGCTCTTGAAGAAGCAAAATGTTTTTGACGACTTCATGGCTGCCGGTGATTTCCTTGTGCAAGAGGGGTACACTTCGTCCGACCAATTGGCGATTGCCGGCGGAAGCAACGGGGGACTTTTGGTTGGGGCGGTGATGACCCAAAGACCAGGGTTCGCCAAAGTGGCTCTTCCGGCGGTAGGAGTGATGGACATGTTGCGCTACCACAAGTTCACCATCGGTTGGGGATGGATCCCTGAATACGGTTGTGCCGACAGCTCCAAAGTGGACTTTGACAATTTGCTCGGGTATTCTCCTTTGCACAATCTCAGAGAAGGGGTTGAATACCCCAGCACAATGGTCACCACTGCTGACCATGACGATCGAGTGGTGCCTGCCCATAGCTTCAAATTCGCAGCCCGTTTGCAGGAGGTGCACAAGGGCAGCAGGCCTGTGCTGTTGCGTGTGGAATCCAATGCTGGTCATGGTGCCGGCAAGCCGATTGGAAAGGTCCTTGACGAGCAGGCGGACAAGTGGGCGTTTGTCCTGCATGAACTGAAGGGAAGGGAATGATTGTTTTTTGCCTTCAAACCGGCGCCAATTGAAGGGTTGCCGTTATTTTCGCGCCCTCAATGAATCCATTTTTGATCCTTCCACTCGCGTGGCCCGCATGGGCTCCATCTGACACCCTGGTTGTACTCCCTTTTGCCTGTTGTTTGTTTGGCTACCTGAGCTTTTGGTGGGCCTACTACTCAGAATCTGTAGCGCAATGGTTTGACAAAACGATCGGTGGCGACCGTGGCAAAGTCTTCAGAATGGCTTCCCTTAAGCTGTGGGGTGCGATTTGCATGGGGGTTCTGCCGGCCACGTGGATGCTGTATTTTACCGAATTTTCCCTGCGCGACTTGGGGTGCTTTTGGACGTTGGATGCTCCATCTGATGTTTGGCTGTTGTGGATCATTTTGGTTGGGGGTTCCCTGTTTTTGTCCACGGCCTTTGGAAAGCAAGTGGCCCAAAACTATCCCCAGATACGGGCCAGGCATTGGTCATGGGCGACCATGCTGATGAGCGCAGGTGGGTGGTTCCTTTACCTGTTGGGCTCCGAGTTCATGTTTCGGGGCTATCTCCTGTTCCCGCTTGCCCAGGAATGGGGGTTTTGGCCCGCCGCAGCGACCAGTACGTTGCTGTATTCTTTGACTCACTTTCACAAAGGCAAGGAAGAGGTGCTGTTGTGCTTGCCAGTCGGCATTCTGACCTGCTACTGGGCCTATGAGACAGGAAGCTTTGTGCTCCCCTTTTTGGGTCATTTGCTCGTGTCTTGGTACAACACGGCATACCGCGTTCTACGCAACGAGGACATGACTTGGGCAGGTGGTTGGTCGTTGGAGGCTCCTTGATCGCCAGGTGAGTCAGGTGCCATGAGGTCAACAGGGGTCAATTCGTGAGTGCTTCCAAACGTTGCACCATCAAGGCAAACTCCTCTGGGTCAAACAACCTTGTAAGCATGGCGATTCGGCCTTCTTTGTCCACGACAACATTGCGTGTGACTCCTGATTTGGGGGCGGCGATGAGGGAGAAAACGTGGCCTTTTGGATCTGGACACATCGGGTAAGTGACGCCCGTCGAAGCGGCAAAAGTTGACACCTTTTCCTCGGGTTCGTCGTAGTCCACACCCAGCAGCATAAAGCCTTCTCCGTTGTCTTGATAGGCTTGCCAAACCTCTTGCTCCAGATGAGGCATTTCTGCGCGGCAGACACTGCACCAGGAGGCGGTGAATTGAAGAACATACACCTTGCCCGACAAGCTCTCTTTGGAGTGGACTTCACCATTGAGGTCCGTGAGTTCAAAGGATGGCATGTCGTCGCCCACCTTCACCACAAATCCCCTTTCGTCGGGAACGTAGTCGGTCTGGGATTGGGCAGAGCATGGGCCTGCGGATGCGCAGAGCGCCACGAAGAACGCCATGCTAGGGATGGGTTTTGTCATCAGATGAAGTTCGGTAAAAAGACCATTGGAATGCATATATTTAACCATGCGTCATTCCATTCTTGTTTTTTGTGCCTTCATGTCCGGTTTTGGCCCGTTGGGTCGGGCTCAGTCGGTGACGTTCCATGAGGACATCGCCCCCATCATCTACAACGCATGCACCCAATGCCATCGGTCAGGTGAAATTGGGCCCATGCCCTTCACGACGTACCAGGAGGTGGCAGCGTATGGTGGCTTCATCGAGTATGTCACACAAACGGGCTACATGCCCCCTTGGACCCCCGATCACAATTACAGTTCACTCAGGGGGGAGCGTTTCCTCACTCAAGAAGAAAAGGGGCTGATTTCAGCGTGGGTCGCCGGAGGCATGCCCGAAGGCAATCCCATGGACAATCCTGGGTTGCCTGATTATCCGGAAGGCAGTCAGGTGGGAGAGCCAGATTTGGTCTTGGGCATGTCAGAAGCGTTTGTCCACCAAGGCAACATGGTGGACCAGTACCAGGTGTTTGTCATTCCCACTGGAGTGACGGAAGCCAAGGAAATACGGGCAGTGGAAATTCGTCCGGGAAACAATGTGGTGGACCACCATGCTCTCGTTGCGTACACGAACGATCCTGCTGTCATTGCACAGGCCTTGGCCATGGACGCTGCGGATCCCAATCCAGGCTATGAGAGCTTTGGCGACTATGGCGTCGAGGTGGAGCAGTTTCTTTTTGGAGGTTGGGTTCCTGGAACGCCTCCGCTTGAGTTCCCGCCCACCCTCGGCCACGTGATTGAACCGGGAAGCCACTTGCTTCTCCAGATGCACTATGGCCCCTCGTCAGTGGAGGCCATCGACCAAACAGAAATCAATCTTTTCTTCCATGACGAACCCATCCAAAGGGAGGTCGTGACGGAAATTTTTGGTCCTGAGACCTTGGACGAGTTTTTCTACATCCCCGCCAACCAAGTCAAGACCTTCCATGCGTCCATTTCCATGCAGGATGACATCAGTCTGATGTCGATCACGCCCCATTGCCATTTGTTGGGCACCGCTTGGGAAGTCTTTGCGCGAAGCAACGATGGGCTCGACACCATTCCCTTGATTTCCATCCCAGATTGGGACTTCAACTGGCAAGGGATTTTCACATTCCCTCAACTTGTGCACATTCCAGGAGACTACGTTGTAGAGGCTTTTGCCACGTATGACAACACTTCCTCGAACCCGTCCAACCCCAGTGATCCTCCTCAACCCATGACTTGGGGGGATTTCACTACGGACGAAATGTTTGTGCTTTTTCTGCAGGGTGTTGCCTATGAGGAAGGAGACGAGGACATCACCTTGTCCGTTCCTGACAGAAACACCTTGCTTGGCTACGAACAGGACAATTTGTTCCCTGCATGGCCCAATCCCACAGCTGCAAGTGAGGTTCACATTGGCTTTCACCTGAGCCAAGCCGGCAAGGTCACATTGCGCTTGATGGATCTGAATGGTCGTGAAGTCAAATCATGGGTCAATGGGTCAAACATGCCTTCCGGTCATCATCTGAACGCCTATGACCTTTCAGGTTTGTCCAGTGGGACGTATGTGTACCAGCTAGAAACGGAGCGGGGGGGCATCCGAAGTGCCAAACTGCAAGTTCATCAAGTTCCTTGAATGTCAAGGGCAAACAAAAAGGCACCCAAAAGGGTGCCTTTTTG
>CAWVVM010000056.1:0-5081 GCA_963933635.1 uncultured Flavobacteriales bacterium | reverse complement strand
AGCGAGCGAGTGTTAACCTCTTAAATCTTGGCCTTGCGCAGCAAGGCTCGAGGGGAAAAGCCAGAGCAACTTGAATTTTTGGCGGCGTGAGCCGCCTCTTGCGCGGGCTTCGCGTCAGCGGAGGCCGCGCAAACCCCGCAACTGAAAACATCATGAACCGCGAAGCGCCTCCCGTTGTCAAAGCCATGCATGACCTCATCCTAACATGGGTGAGGCATGTGGAGCACCTCCCAAGGTTGCATCGGTACACTTTGGGCTCTCGCGTGACAGAAAGCTTTCTTAACGCGCAGCAAAGCATCTTGTCAGGCCGACCAAGCGAGAACAGGCTGAAGGCCATCCAAGGCGCGCAGGCCGACCTTGAGATGGCGAAATACACGTTGCGCGTGCTTGTGGACATCAAGGCCCTTCCGGTGAAAAAAATGGCGCATTTGGCCGGACTACTCGTGCCTGTGGAGAAGCAACTTGGGGGTTGGGAAAAGCAAGTGCTGAAGGCGAAGGCTTCAGGCGCTTGACGACCCAGTTCGTGAGCCAGAAGGGGTGCGGCCAAGGCTTCGCTTCGCGTGCGACATCATCCGGCAGCCCGCTGCCCATCCAACGGGAAGGGTAGCTTGAACACGAGAGGCTGCGTTGACGGCAGGTTTGCCGGGCGGCAACCGGAACAACAATGGAAACTTCAACAACGCTGGAAACAACGGAAACTGGTGGAGTTCCTCGCCCAATGGATCCAACGCATGGAACCGAAACCTGAACAACAACGAGAATGTCAACCGCAACAACAACAATCAACGAAACGGTTTTTCTGTTCGTTGCGTTCGGGATGCTGACACGAATTGCCCCGGCGCTGTGAGCCTTGTTCATGGCACCGGGGATTTGTTTGCAGAGCAGGTTCGAGAGACCCTTCTTGAAGGGGTGTTTGAGGCATACTACGAATGCCGTCGGAACAAGCGCAACAAGCCGGATTCCTTGGCATTCGAATGGAACTTGGAGCGTGAACTTGTCGAACTCCACGAGTCTTTGCTCAACTTTTCCTACCGCCCCGAACCGTACCGCGCTTTTCTGGTGGAGCGTCCCGTGCTCCGTGAGGTGTTTGCTGCATCTTTCCGCGACCGCGTGGTGCATCACTGGCTGATGGGGCTGTTGAACCCTCACATCGAGGACATCTTGTCACCGCGTTGCTTCGCGTGCCGAGAAGGACTTGGCGTTCATGCCGGACACCGTGCCATCCAATCGGATTTGTCCAAGCATCCGAAGGGGTGGGTGCTGAAGTTGGACATACGTGGGTTTTTCATGAACATCGACCGGGGGCTGCTTCACCGACGCTTGTCAAAGGACCTCAAGGCATGGGACCTCGCAGGCATGGACTTGTGGGTGCAACATGTTCTGCGGGGGTTGTTGGTGGAAGATCCGCTTGTGGGATGTATGAAGCGACCTCACCGACGTTGGAAGGAGTTGCCGCCTGACAAGTCCCTGTTTTCCACTGGGGAGGGCAAGGGGCTTCCCATTGGCAACTTGACGTCCCAAATCTTGGCCAACTACTTTCTCAATCCGTTGGACCAATGGCTCTCGCGCAATGGTCATTTTTCAGCCTATGGACGGTACGTGGACGACTTTTACCTCGTCCACAACTCCAAGGATACCTTGGTTGGAATGATTCCTGAAATCCGAGGATTCGTTCATGAACACCTTGGGCTGCAGTTGCATCCCAAAAAAATTCACCTTCAACCTGTGGCAAAGGGGGTGCTTTTCCTTGGTGCTTTCCATCATCATGACCACGCCAAACTGTCCCGTAGATTGAAAGGAAACATGTGGGATTGCCTCGAGATGTTGAATGGTCTGGCTCAAATGCGCCATGGCCATCTGACGAGGGCGGATGCAGAATGGGCAATGCCTAGAGTCAATAGCTACCTCGGTCTGTCTGGCCAAGTTTCAGCAAGACGGTGGGAGCGGAAGTGGTTGAAAGGACTCGATTCCTCCTGGTGGCGTGTGATGAGGCTCTCAGGACAGAAAATGATCTTGGCTCGTCATCTTCGCAGGCACACTTTTTCATCGCATCGCTGAAGATCTTTTCAATCAAAAAGCCAACCGAGGGGTTGGCTTTTTGATTGGCCACGTCTTGGAGACGAGGGCCGATGGGGCAGGAGACTTAAGCGTTGGCGCGACGCTCCTTGATGCGTGCCGACTTTCCTGTGCGTTCGCGCAGGTAGTAGATGCGTGCACGACGGACCTTGCCTCGCTTGTTCACCTCGATGCTGTCGATGATGGGCGCGCTGACGGGGAAGATGCGCTCGACACCAACTCCGCTTGCAATTTTGCGCACGGTGAAGGTCTCTGTAGCGCCCACGCCGCGGCGCTGAAGCACCACACCTTGGAACGATTGCAAACGCTCTTTGCTGCCCTCCTTGATCTTGATGGTCACGGTGACAGTGTCGCCTGCGCCAAACGCGGGCCAGTCTTTGCCTTCCACCAACTTGGCGGCGATGTCTTTGATGCGGTCCATGGTCTTCTCTTATGCCGTTTCCAGAAGAAGGCCTGAACGGCCCACTTTTAACGGGGTGCAATATTACGAAGATTCTTTGTGAACTCCGCGTCTTGGCTCCAAGAAATTACACGTCGCGCCCTTCGAGCAAATCGGGGCGACGCTCTCGGGTGCGGGCCAGGGCCTGCTCCTCCTGCCACACATCAATGGCTGCATGGTTGCCACTGAGCAAGACCTCGGGCACCTTCCATCCGTTGTATTCTGCGGGACGCGTGTAGACGGGAGGGGCCAAAAGGCCATCTTGGAAGCTGTCTGTCAAGGCACTCGTCTCGTCGCCAATGACACCTGGCACGAGGCGGACGAGGGCATCTGTCAGCACCGCTGCGGCCAATTCGCCGCCGCTGAGCACATAGTCCCCAATGCTGATCTCCATGGTGACTATATGGTCACGCAGGCGCTGGTCGATGCCTTTGTAGTGGCCGCAAATCATCAGCAGGTTGCCGCTCAACGACAGCTGGTTGACGCGCTCTTGTTTCAACTGTTCTCCGTCGGGGGTCAAGAAAATCACCTCGTCGTAGGTGCGATCGGACTGCAAGGCAGAGATGGCGTCGTGGAGCGGTTGCATGGCCAGCACCATGCCCGCCGCAGTGCCAAAGGGCGCATCGTCCACCTTCTTGTGCTTGTTGGTGCTCCAGTCCCGAAGGTTGTGCACATGGACTTCCACGAGGCCCTTGTCCACACCGCGTTTGACGATGCTTTCAGAGAAAGGCCCACTCAAGAGCCCGGGGAGAACAGTCAGGATGTCGATGCGCATAGGTTCAAAAGTACGAGGTAACTTTGCTGCCATCATGCGAGAGAAGAAGGATTATCGGTCGGTGGTGAGCCATCCCTACCAGGTGTTCAATGGCATTTTCCTCACGTTGCCCCTGGACGGAATCCGACAAACGGGCTTGCGCGTTCCGCTTTTGCAAGAGGCTTGCGAGCTGGGACTGGAGCGCGGCGATGCCCCCCATGACATCTTGACCGCCTTCCTCTCGGGACAAGGCAAGTCCGATGCCGAGGAGGGGGCGGCGTTGTTGTTCCGCATCATCCAATACATCGAACGCCAAGTCGTTTTGGTTGACGCCTTGGAAGACGCGCGGTACGCCCAACTCAACGACATGGGCGGGGCAGAGTCGCTCCAAAGCCTCATGCAACGCGTGCGTCGCCATGGCCTTGAGGAGGACATGCGGGCCATGTTGGCTTCTTACGCCGTGCGTGTCGTGCTGACCTCGCACCCCACTCAATTTTATCCTGGGAACGTTTTGGCCATCATCACGGACCTGGCCCTGGCCATGGAGGACAACGACTTGGTGAGCATCCGAAAGGGACTGCACCAATTGGGGCTGACCCCGTTCTTCCAAAGCGAGCCGCCCACGCCTTACGAAGAGGCCATCCGTCAGATTTGGTACCTGGAGAACGTCTTTTTCAAGGCGTGTGCCTCCTTGGGGGCACGTGTGGCCAATGCCTTGGGCCGCCCCAATGGGGAGGGACTCAACATGGGCATGCTGCGCATTGGGTTTTGGCCGGGCGGCGACCGCGACGGCAACCCCTACGTTGGGGCAGAGACCACCTTGCGGGTGGCGCGAAAGCTCAAGTTGACCTTGTTGCGCTGCTACAAGAAGGAATTCCGAGAGTTGCGTCGTCTGATCACCTTCAAGGGCCTCGAAGGCGAACTGGACATGTTGCAAGGCATGATCGAAGACGCCATCTTCAACACGAGCGACTTGTCGTTGAAGCAGGATGTCCTGTGGCATGGCCTCCGCCGTTTGGAAAAGAAGGTGGAAGAAGATTTCAATGGGTTGTATGTGGACCAAATCCGACAGCTCATCTTCAAGGTCCGGATGTTTGGCCTTCACTTTGCCTCGCTCGACATCCGGCAAGATGCAAGGGTGGTCAAGCGTGCCTTCCTCGAACTCTTGGAAGCCCAAGAAGGGGCAGAAGCCGTGGCGGCCTTCCACGCCATGTCCGAGGACGAGGCCATCGATTGGTTGTTCCGTAGAAACGTTCCTTTTGAAGGCACCTTGAAGGAGGACCGTCACCAAGATGTCCTTGAAAGCCTTCGGGCCATGCAAGAAATCCAGCGCCACAATGGAGAAGAGGGTTGCCACCGCTACATCTTGAGCAACTGCTCAGGGGCCTTGGACATCGCCGTGTTGCACGCCATGGCGCTGTCCAGTGGTTGGGAGGGCGCCTTGACGGTTGACTTGGTGCCGTTGTTCGAGTCCATCGAAGACCTGGACGGGGCCAAGGAAGAAATGGCGCGTCTTTACGCCCACCCCGTTTATGCTGCGCACCTCGACGCACGGCACAGCGACCAAACCGTCATGCTTGGCTTCTCGGACGGCACCAAAGATGGAGGCTACCTCCGTGCGAATTGGGCGATTTACCGGGCCAAACAAAACCTCACAGAAGTGAGCCGAGTCCACGGACGCACCGTCATGTTCTTCGATGGACGGGGTGGACCGCCTGCGAGGGGCGGGGGCAACACCCACCGGTTTTACGCCTCGTTGGGGCGCGACATTGAAAACCGTGAGATCCAAACGACGATCCAAGGCCAGACGAT
>CAWVVM010000055.1:0-5281 GCA_963933635.1 uncultured Flavobacteriales bacterium | reverse complement strand
GTGGCGTTGATGCTCGAGGCCAATCCCACGTTGACCGCTGGAGACGTGCGGGACCTGTTGGAGCAAACTGCACGTGAAGACAACGACACCGGGGCGTTGCCCTCGGAAGGCGATTGGGTATGGGGGCATGGTAAGGTCACAGCCTCCCAAGCGGTGCTGGCCGCAATCAGCGGCGTCTCCAGCGGCCCAACTTCAGCGACTCCTTCAGCGGCGGAACCCCTTGTTTTTCAACCCAATCCTTCGAGAGATGACGTCTGGGTGTCTGGCTTCGAGGAAGTGCTTTCCCATTGGGAATTGCACGGGCTCCAGGGCCAGTTGGTGAAACAGGGAAATGCAGAAGGACCGTTTTTGATCGAACTCGATGGGCTCCCACAAGGCATGTATGTTCTTCAGCTGCAAGACCGGACCCGTGGCCTCGTGCGACGAGGACGTTTGCTCAAAACCCAGTGATTTGCGCGAACTTGCCATCATGATTCGACACCTTGCCATCGGCTGTTTTTGGGCCTGCTTGACCTTGGCACAGCCCCTGCAGGCCCAAGTTGAGTTTCGAGGGATCGGGGGTCCCGGAGATGAATTTGGCGAGGTGGTGGTGCCCGATGCCTCTGGCGCGTTTTTGGTGTCGACGAGCAAACAAGCCCAAGACGACATGCTGCGGGGGTACATTGTTCGGTTCAATGCCCAACTCGACTTGGAATGGAGCGTCCTCCTGCCAGAAGGTCCTTTGCTTGAAACGCCTGTGGATGCATGGTCGGACATGCCGGGCATCCTCGAGGTGTTGACCTTTCAACTCGGAGACGACGCCACCTACCGGCCGGTGGTCCACCGGTTGGATTCTGCCGGTCATTGGTTGGGGAGCACCTCCCCTGCCGGCACAGAAGGTCTGCGGCCCGCATGTGGCGTGGTTTGGCAGGGAGAACGGTGGATGGTCGGCACCCTTGGGTCGAGGCCCACTGCCGTGGCTTTGACCAGTGGGGACTGGATGCAATGGGGAGGGATGAATGGGGTCACCGATGAGGTGACCGACGCCACGGTGTCCAATGGATTGCTGGTTTCCGTGGGTGTCCGCACAGCGCAAGACTCCACTTCCATGGCAGTGTGGGCGATGTACCCGCTTGGCCAACAGGCTTTCAGCTTGATCCGACCCGATGCGGTGGCCCACGAGGACGGGCGGGCCAATGCTGTGGCCACAGGGCCCAACGGCATCAGGGTCCTTCACACCTACCGCACGGAAACAGACACCACAGAGGATGTCTTGCACAGCCTGGTCAGCATCAATGCCGGGTCAGGCGAGGTCAACGGCGCCTTGTACGGACCCTCCTCAGGTCAGAGGCCTGGACGTGATTTGGCCTTTGCAGAAGAAGGTTGGATCAAAATCACACAAACCGATGCCTTCCCCGCCCTGGGGCAAAGCATCCTGGTGACGCACTATGCGCCCAACGGAACGTATGTCTCGCAAGGCGCCTTTGGGACCCCCTTTGAAGACGACCCGTCTAGGGCCACCATCGCAGAGGACGGGGCCATTTGGGTCGCTGGAAGCACGCGCGGCATCCTGGACGGATCTTGGAGCGCGTGTGTCCTTCGCTTGGACAGCATCGGGCCATTGGGGCAATGGTCAGGAGAAGCCCTAGGGTTTGGAGTGTACAACGATCCATTGTACTCCACCACGGGCATCCAGCAGTCTTTTTCTGCCGAATCGAGTGGTTGGCGTTGCGCACCAAACCCGGCCTCGCATTCGACCCGCTTGATGGGAGATCATCCTGAAAGTCTCGCCGATTGGCAATGGGTCTTGTTGGATCCTTCAGGAAAGAAGGTCTCAGAAGGACGAGGCGCCATCGTGGATCTGGAAAATGCCCTACCCGGACGACACACGGTGGTCATCTCTGTCCGGGGAGGCACTGTGGCCATCCCCCTGATGGTTGGGCAATCGAGGCTTTGAACTTGCCCCTCAACCGCCCCATCTTCGCGACGTGAACCGACTGCTTCTTTTTCTTGCCCAGTGTGTGATGGCCTTGGCGCTGCTTTCCGTTTTTGGTTGGGCCGTCAAGCACAGGACCCAGGGAGATCTTGATTTGGGCAGATGGAACGGTCCACTTGAATGGCTCGCAGGCTTCCCCGATTTGTTCCAAGCCTCTTTGGAAGAAGTGCAAGCCTTGCCCCAAACCTTTGTGCCCACGCCTGAAGCATGGAGCCCCATCCACGCCTTGGAAGAGGACTTGTGGGCACTTTCAGCCTATTCGAATGCACAAGGCGGCAGGGACATCGACCTCTGGAATTTGAGAGATGGCGCCCTCGACCACCGATGGACAGTGCCCTCGAAGGACATCCCCACGCAACCCCATTGGAGGGTTCACCACCCACTGCTCATGGAAGATCGGTCTGTGGTGTCGTTCGTCACCAACCGCAGCCCGTTGTTTCGTTTGGACTCCGCTTCCAATGTGTTGTGGCGCCAAGACAGCTTGAGCTTCCACCATGCCATCAATTTGGATGCAGAAGGCCAGATTTGGGCGTGCGTGATGCAATGGGAACCAGGTGGACGCCACATCGCGTACCGAGGTCGGTATGTCATGGACGGGAAAACGGTGCATTTTTTGGACAACAGCATTGCCCAAATCGACCCCGAAAACGGGCACATTCGGTCCGTGACTTCATGCGCCGCCATCCTCCGCGACAACCGCCTTGAACATCTGATCCTGCGCTCCGGGGACCCCCAGGACCCCATGCACCTCAATGACATTGAACCCGCCTTGTACTCGGGTCCGTTTTTTGAAAAAGGGGACCTTTTCTTGAGCTTCCGAAACCTTCAGGCCGTGCTTCAATACCGACCTTCGACGGGGAAGGTGGTGCGCGTGGTGCAGGGTCCCTTGGCCGCGCAACACGACGTGGACATTTTGGGGGACAGCACCCTTGCGATCTTCAACAATGCCACCCAAGAGAACGTTGGCAAACACCCCGCGGGGTCCTATGCCTACCCGGTTTCCAAGGACCAAGAGGAACTGAAACACTGGCATGCTGAGCTTGCCCTGTACCACTTCGACGATGGGCACTTTGACAGCGTCTATCCCGAACTGATGAGGGAGGGAGAAATCATGACCTTCAGCGAAGGCCTTCAGGAATTCTTGCCCGATGGAAGCGTGTTTGTGGAAGAACAAAATTCTGGCGTGCTCTGGGTGCTTGGCGAGAAAGGCATCCTGTACAAAGACGTCATGGCCTCGCATCACGAAGGCCACCACCACCTGCCCAACTGGACCCGAATCATCCCCTACACTCCATGAATCTCCCTCTCTACATTGGCCCTTCGATGGGCGCTGGCGTCGTGGTCCTCACCTTGATCATTGGAGGCATTGTGCTGGCCTCCTTGGGCTACATCGTTTGGCTTCGGGTCAAAAAATTCTTGAAGAAATAACCCCGTGGTGGCCGCGTACGTCCTTCTTGCGGCCGCTACGTACCTGGCCTTTTTGCTGGTCCGTTGGAACACACCGTTGCTCCATCGGCTTGCGCTGAGCAGTGTTGCAGTGTTGGATGGCATGTTGTCAGACGCCGAGGAGGAGGACAAACTCCAAGCCCTCGAGTCTGCCACGGGAAGCCTGCTGCGCAATTTGGCCTCGTTCTTGGGGCTGTTTCTGATGGCGGGCTTGCTGGTGGGGGCCTCCTTGAAGTGGGGGCAGGAGTCAGGGCCAATGTTGTTGTTCTCGTGGCAAGGCATCCTGGCGGTTTCTCTGGGAGGCACCGCGGCCTTGTTTCTTCCAAAATCGTTGCCTGGCCAACCTGCCATTTCCAAAGGTGCTGGAGGGGGCCAACACAGTCCTCTGGACCAACTCTTGCACCGCATGCTGTTGGACCATCCATCCGTCCACAAGCTCTTGATGCAACGCGAAATCGAGGCGTGGAAGAAACGCGGAGGCACCGCACAGCCAAGCTTTTTGTGGGTCACAGGCTTGGCCAGGTCGGGAACCACCAGCATTTTGGAGAGGTTGGTGGCGTCGGGCAGTTTCCAAAGCCTGCACTACGGCAACATGCCCATGGTGTTGGCCCCCGGCCTCTGGAGGCGTTTTCACCGGCCAAAACCAGGCGAGAAGAAGGAACGGAGCCATGGCGACGGCATCATGGTGGGACTCGATTCCGCCGAAGCCCTCGAGGAGGTGTTCTTTCAAGCCCTCACGGATCGGAGCTATGTGACGAACGATGGGTTGAAGGCGCACGAACTCTCCAAGGAACAACACCAGTCCTATTTGGATTACCAAGGGATCACCCTGGCGGCAAGCGAGCGTCCAGAGGCCATGTACGTGGCCAAGAACAACAATGCACTCCTGCGCTGCGCCTCATTGCGTCAACACAACCCCCATTTCCATGTGGTCCTGATGTTCCGTGAGCCCCTCACCCATGCGGCATCTCTTCAGGCCATGCACCGGAAATATTGCGACCTACAACAGGGCGATCCATTTGTCACAGAATACATGGATTGGTTGGCGCACCACGAGTTTGGCCTTCACCACAAGCCATTCCTCTTTCCCTCCTCGACCGGACCCGTGGCTTCCAGTGACCCGGCCAACGACTTGGCCTACTGGCTTGACCTGTGGATCAACCACTACCGTGAAGCGTTGTCCCTGGACCCTCACAATGTGCACTTTGTCAGCTATGAATCGTACTGCGCGGCCCCGAGCGACGTGCTTGGAAAGTTGGGGGATTCAATCCGGCCTGGAACCACCTTTCCATCGTACACACCCTACACCAAGGTGCGGGAAGTGGACGGGGAGGTGCCTCCCGAGCGAAAAGCCATTGCCGAGGAGATTTACCAATCCTTGCTGGAGCGAGAAGGGGCCTGACGCCCTAGGGAAGGCGGCGGGTCACGGCACGCACGACACTCGCCGTGTCCAACATCACCACTTCAATCCTTGCCAAGGACGTGCCCTCCACTTCCCCAGAAAGGACATACCACTGTGGCGTTTCGCGTGGGCCACTGGCCCCAAAGTCCACCCCGGCATCTCCGACATAGGACAAGAGCTCGGAAACCGTAAGGTCCGGATGGGACCGTTGCATGTCTGGGGACAGCTGAAGCCCTGCTTCGACCATGTTGGTCCTGACCTGGGCGGACGGCAGCCATGAACTGCAACCCCGACCACCAAAAAAGTACAGGGACAAAGCAGTGCCGAGGAAAATGCCGATGCCAAACCGGCCGAGACGTTGCCAAAAATTCATGAATGTGTTGCTTGTGGTGCGAAGCTACGTTCAATGGCACATCCCCCCTGCTTACCTTCGGAACATGGTGAACATCCAAGGGGTC
>CAWVVM010000054.1:0-6817 GCA_963933635.1 uncultured Flavobacteriales bacterium | reverse complement strand
CCATGAAGAAGGTCCAGGTCAATGAGGGAGACCTGGTGCTCGACGCAAGGCAGCCCATGTCGGGGCTGCTGCAGGTCTTGATGGACCCCAACCCCGCGTTGAGCGACAGTTTGACCTATGACATCACGACCTGGGCCTTGCCTTACGTCTACGGATTGGAGACCTACGCGCTTTCCAAGCCCGTGCCTCAACTGGTGGCATGGATCGACGTCGACCCTTCCCCTTCCATCGTGTTTCATGGGGAGACGCTGGCTTACGCCTACTTGGTGTCGTATGCGACCGATGCAGGCACGCCTTTGCTTTCCCAAATGCTGCAGAAAGGACTTGTGGTACGGGTGGCCAAACGCACCATCGAAGTCCAAGGCAAGACCTACCCTCCTGGCACACTCGTGTTGACCAGGCGCAACAATGAGGCACATTGGTCCGACATCGACCTCCACATGACGCGTTGGATGGAGGGGCAGGTCGGCGTACAGGTGGCCCGGCTGGAAAGCGGCATGGTGGAGTCCGGTCCTGATTTGGGGGCCTACGACGTTGCTGCCTTGGATGCGCCAAAGGTGGCTGTGGTCACGGGAGAAGAAGTATCATCCTTGAGCTTTGGGGAGGTGTGGTACACCTTCGAAGAAGCGTGGGGCTACCCCATGACGGCCATCCAAGGGTTGGACAAGGTCGACTGGGATGCCTACGACGTGGTGGTGCTGCCCCAAGGGTGGTACCAAGTGGATGAGGAGGAGAAAAGCGCCATCTCCTCTTGGGTGCGCGAAGGAGGACGGCTCGTGGCGCTGGGTGGCGCATGCAGCCTCGGGGTGGAAGATTGGGGGCTCAACCGCTACAGCGACGAGGAGGACAAAGAAACCAGAAGTGACGAGCGCAACGCCCATGCGAAGGCGGACCGCTATGCCCCTTATGCCCTCTCCGACCGCAACGGCATCCGCAACGACATCCCAGGCGCGGTCTATGCGGTGGCGCTCGACCCAACACATCCCCTTGCCTATGGATACGGGGACACCTACTGGAGCATCAAAACGTCCAGCAGACGCTTTGCGCACATGACATCAGGCCACAACGTCGGGATCCTGCATGGCGACGTGAAGCCCTTGAGCGGATTTGCTGGAAGTCGGGCCAATGAACGGCTAAGTGAGAGCCTGAGCTTTGGGGTCCACGACATGGGGGCAGGGCATGTGGTGTACCTCGCCGACAACGTTCTGTTCCGGGCTTTTTGGAAGGATGGCCACAAATTCTTCGCCAACGCAGTGTTCTTCAGCTCTGCGATGTGATGATGCTGACAATGAATACATGCAACATTTGGTGCGTGTTTCTCGTACGCACGGGCATGAAGGAAGAATTCACACTTTGTGACGCAGCTTGGCTTGGCCATGCGTACCGCATGATTTGGGTCGCTGCAACATTGACCGGCTATTTGAGTGCCTGGGCGCAACCCGATTTGAGCAGAAGCTTGCCTCCTTTGCCCGATGGCTATTGGCTCCAGCTGGAAGAGACCGCACAGCATTCTGCAGGTGAACTGTCCGGAATGACCACCTACCGGGTGTACCTCAATTGTTTGCATCCTCTCGATTACCTCAGCGCATGTTCCGGTGACAATTCCAACCCCATGTCCATTCAAGCGGCCGAAGGTTGGTACAACAGTCCATTCAATGCCGGCTGGAACGCCTCCGGAATCAACCCATTGTTTCTTCCAAACTTCCCAGAGCTGGCATTTGACAGCTTTCTAGACATTGGTGGATTTGACTCCAACTCTTCTGTCGGGCCATCGTTGGCCACAGGTGCTATTGCCTTCGACCAAGAATTCGTAGGTGCGACACCCACAGGTTCTAGCTTTGTCGTGGACGATGCGACGGGGGCAGCTTGGTTCATTCCCTTTCCTGGGGTTGTTGACGCTGGTTCCCACCCGGGCTTTGCAGGCGATGACTTGCGGATTCTGGTGGCACAGTTGACCACCGCAGGTGAAATCTCAGGACAAATCCAAGTGCAGGTCTTTCGCGAAGGCAACCAAGCCCAGCAGCTCCGCTCCTTGCTCCCTATCATCAACGAACCCGTATTTGGGTGCACCCAGCCCGAGGCCTTCAATTATGATCCAGCAGCCACTGCCGACGATGGCGAATGCAATCTGCAATGTTCGACAGGAACACGTTTTGATGTGCCCACAGGACGCTGCGAATTGGCGGCATGGCAAGGTGAAGTCGGGGATTTTGAGATGCTCGACCCCTGTCATTTGGACTTGGACAGCTCAGGTGCCATGGACATCACCGATTGGAACCGCATCCTCGTGGTGCTTGGAGAAGATCCAGGCCTGCCGCAATCCAGTTGCGGAGCCGGGACGTTTTACGACGAAGATCTTGGACATTGCTTCGCCGCTCCTTCCAATGTTGGAGAAGGCAACGGATGGAACAACCTCCACCCGAGGTTCTTCGATTTGAATGGGGACGGTGCGTTGGACGTGGTCGACTTCGTCAACCTCCTGTCCGTCTTTGGGAAGGTCTGCCCGAATTGAGGCAAGCTTCCATGCATGGCCAAGTTTAGGCCCCGAAGTCGATGGTGTGACCTCCTTTCAACTCCTCGTAAAGGCCTGCTCCTGCCACGGCCACCACAGGCACGGCGAAGAACAACCCCACCCCTAGGGCCAATGCGCCCAAAAGGATGACGAACAGGGACAAAAAGCCCATGCCCACCACCTTCCAAAAACGTCCTTGGGTCCAAACGAGGCGCCAGCTCTCTTTCAAAGCTTCCACGGCCCCCAACTCAGGACGGTCCTGAAGGACATAGAACGACTGGGACAATCCCACAGCGGCAATGATGCCCGGGATGATCAGGAAGAACATGGCGACGACACTGATGGCGCTGACCAACAAGAACAAGATGAGCGTGGGCAAGAACTGCCGGAAGCCATCGAAGTAGGTTTCAAAAGCTGGGGTTTGGCCACGGTACAATTGCACCATGGTGCGGTTGAATCCGAAGGACAAGGCTCCTGAAAGCAACAAGGTCCCGAGTCCAAAGCCTACACTTCCAATGACAGAGGAAATCACGGCGTGAAGGAGCACGAGCCCGATGGCCACGAGCCATTTCGAACGAAGCTGTTCCCAAGCAAAAGAAAGGATGTCAATGTTGGCGCGCATGTCAGAGGAATTTGCGTCCAAGGTAAAGCAAGGCTACTAGACTGGATTCCACACGCAACCGATTCTCTTCAGATCTGCCCGGGGTCAGTTGCCAAAGTTGGCAAGCAAAATGAGCAGGTCGGAGACATTCACATTGCCGTCGCCGTCCAGGTCGCCCTCGACAGCGCAGGACGTGATCTCGCAGGAACCGTCGTCGAAGGCAGCTTGTGCATTGTAGTTGCATGCGAAGTCGTAGGTGCAACCTCCGATTTCGATCACCACCTCCACCTCTGGAAGGGTCAAGGTCGCCCCTGCATATTCATCCCCGCCGGCACTGGTGGGGTTGCCTGCGGCCAACCCTGCGGCATAGAACGTCACGTCCCCTCCCTCCAAGGGCGCCGTCCAATTCACCGAGAAGGCATTCGAAGCGCTGGCGGCATTGTGCTCAAAGATGTGTCGGCCGCCCACGTCTTCAAGTTGCGTATTCGCCGAAGGTTCGGAGAACGTTCCGGCGTTGGTGCTCGAAGCATCCAAGACCGCTGTGGCCTGCATGCCATATCGTGGCGGGGTGCCTTGGCTGGTTTGGACCGCCACTTCAAGAACGTACTGCTCGCCCGGGAGGTACTGTGTGATGGCCTGGCCCGAGTTGGGGTCCAGCACGACGATGTCCACCGACGTACCGAAGGAACCGCCGCCGTGGCAGAGGTTGCAGGTCGTGCCCGACCCGAGTTCTCCGGTGCGGTTGGCGTTTTGGACTTGGGCGACTCCGCTGCTGCTGGAGGTCAAAGCCACGCTTGTGGCGATGCCCGCAAGGGCAAGGGTCAGGGTCCATTGGAGTCGGGTCATGGTCGTGCGGTTGAGGTGCATGAGCGTCAAGCCTTTTGCATGACACTTCCATGACAAACTACAAAAAAAACACGAGGCATGTTCACGTCATATCCTCCACCCATAAGATTTCCAGTGAGATTTCCTTGGGCCTCAGAAGTCGATCCGGTAGAAGAAGATGGGCAGGAAGCCCAACTGGTATTCCTCCCGGACGGGGTTGTAATTCGGATCGTCCGTGGCCGCATCGTCTGGCGCGTAGGTCAGTTTCAAGATGTTTTCTGTGCCCAAAATGTTCACCCAGTCCACCCCCAACTCATGGGTGGTGGAAGGACGGTTCCAGGTCAGGTTGGTCTTGAAGTCCAAACGGAAATAATCGTCGAATTGACGGCTGTTGCGGCTGGCATCGTCCCAAATCAATTCGCGCTGGTCCAAGCTTTGTTCTTCGTCGACTTCCCCGTACCAACGGCCACCGGCCATGGTGCATTTGGCCCCTGTCACGAGGCTCCATGACGTGCCCAATTGCCATTCTTTGCTGGCCAAAGCATTCCACGCATAACGGCCGTTGAAATCGGTGTTGCGGTACTTCCCGTCGGCCCCGGTGTATTGGGCATCGAAGAGACTTCCCGTGAACAGCAAAAACCAGCCGTCGCGAAAGGCCCGGGACAAGGTCAATTCCACCCCCTTGTTTCTTCCGCGGCCTTCATTGACAAGTGAGTCAGGGAACAACCGAGAGAAGCCACCGCCCGCGTTGATCAGCGAGTAGCTGAGGTTGTTGGCGCCCCAAGCTGTCGTGGTGTTGGCCACAGGAACGTTGTACAACTCCTGCCAATAGGCCTCCGCCTTCACGCTCCAAAACGCCCCCAATCGTCGGGACATCCCCACGACCGTGTGCACACTCTTGGTGAAGTCCATCGCTTCGTTCGCTCCGTCCGAAGACGCATAGAGGTAGGGCGTTTGCATTTGGCTGTGCAGACCGGACCCCAGCGACCATGCCGTTCCGCCCGCCGTAACATACTGGGCACCCAACCGAGGCTCCACCCAAGAGGTGGCTCCGCTTCGGGTGTCCATCATGGAGTGCAATCCAGCTGTGAGGGTCCAAGGCTCGGAGGGCCGCCACTTCACCTGCGCAAAGGGCTGCAACAAGACGCTGTTGAGGTTGGCATCCCATCGGCGGTCAAAGCCCCCCAATGTCAAACTGTCCTGTCCTGCCGCGTCTGTGGCCCACACAAAGGGCCGGATGCTGTCGTTGAAAGACCACATCATGGCATCGGCGTTGAGGCCAAACCGCAACGAGGCGGTCCCTTTCTCCACGGTCAACTTTCGGTTGGCGTGGGAGGCGAAGGAAATCCGCGTCTTTTCAAAGAGGTAACCCATCAGTGGCTGTGTGGAGACATTGTCGAAGGCCGTGTCGCCATTGGCCACCACGAGGTCACGTGTCACGAATTCGTGTCGGCTGTCCTGCCAATCGCGGCTGACGGCAAGGGTCGACTTGACGTAGGTGCGCTCGTTGATGGGCTTGGTGTAGGTCGCCCCGACGATGCCCATGCCCGTGCGGAAATACTGGTCGCGGTCGTTGTCCCCGTAGATGTTGCGCTCTGGGCGCTCTTGGTCGGAAATGAGGATGTCCACGCTGCTGTTGCCGCCAAGTCCCCAAAGGGAAAAGGCGCCTCCCCCTCCTGTCGGGACATGGAGCTTGAAGGAACCGTCCTGGTACTTGGGCACGGCACTGGTGCCAATGTCGATGCCAAGCTTGGAGAAGATGACCGCCGTGGAGTACCGGTAGTTGATCAAAAGGCTGGAACGCTTGTCCCGGTTGAGCGGTCCTTCTGCCAGCACTTCCGTGCCCAAGAAGCCCAGCTGGCTGCTGCCGTGCCATTGGTCTTGGTTGCCGTTGCGCAAGCGCAAGTCGAACACCGCGGCAGTGCTGTTCCCAAACTCTGCGGGAAAGGCTGCGGTGAAAAAATCGGAATTGGCGAGGGTCTTGTTGTTGACGATGGCCACCGGTCCACCCCCTGTTCCTGGCACAGAGAAGTGGTTGGGGTTGGGCAAGTCGACGCCCTCCACGCGCCACAGCACCCCGCTGGGGCTGTTGCCACGCACCACGATGTCGTTTCTGGAATCGTCTGCGCCCTGGACGCCGGCAAAGTTGCTGGCCATGCGCGCGGGATCTCCTCGCGACCCCGCATAACGGTCCGTCTCCTCCACTGTGAAGGCCCGGGCACTGACGGTCGCCATGTCGTTCATGACCTCCCCTGCCTGCGTTGCTGTGACCTCTGCGGCCTGGATGGCCACCACACTTTCTTGAAGGTCCACGTCGAGCACCACCGGCCGGCCACTCGTGACCACCACCCCCTCAAGGACGCGAGGCTCATAGCCCATGAAGGACACCTTCAGGGCATGTCGCCCCAGCGGCACCTCGTCCAATTGAAAGCGACCGTCCAAATCTGCGGACGTCACCACGCCCTCCATTGTGAGCAGCTGCACCGTGGCCCCCATCAATGGGTAACGGGCTTCAGCGTCGACGATGCTGCCAGAAATGGTGGAGGTGGGCACTTGGGCCATCGCGGCCCAGCTGACGAAACAAAATACCCATGCCATGCCAATGGCTTTTGCGCCTTCCTTGAGGTTGTTCATGGCCCAAACATAGAGAAGAGGGGTGCCTGTGCACCTTGGTCAGGTGCAAGATTTTCCACATGGCCGCGCCCGCAGAACGGCCAAGAAGGAGCCTAAAATGCTCAGGCTCAATGGAAGGAGGGCCTCAGGATGCGGCCTGGAACGCGACGAGGATCAATGTCCCAATCACGGCAAGGGCGAGCAACGTAGGCTTGACGGAGTGAATGAAATCCATGGTACAAACTTCGCCGGCAAGGTCACGCCCC
>CAWVVM010000053.1:0-7176 GCA_963933635.1 uncultured Flavobacteriales bacterium | reverse complement strand
AAGTTCCTTGAATGTCAAGGGCAAACAAAAAGGCACCCAAAAGGGTGCCTTTTTGGTGTCCAATGATTTTGTCGATCAGAACGTCCAAGTGTAGGACTCTCCGCACACAGACTCAATGGTCGTGTCGCGCTCTGTGCAAAAAGAAATGAAGGACAAGTCTGCCTTGATGTCGTAGGTGCCTTCGTCCAACTCGATGAGGGCGGAATCGCCAAAGGCCAAGTCAATGACCATGTCGTCACCGTTCACCTCAAAGGTGGGCGTGCACACTGTAGAGTTGTAGACCCAAAGCTCGGCTTTGACGTCACATTCAATGGGCTTGTCGCAGCCGGTGAGGGCAGCAGCAAAGGCCGCCAGGCCTAAGAACATTGAGAATTTGTTCATGGTATAGGGTTCAGAGTCGTGCCAAATCTAACCCTGAACCTTGTCTCAAAAAGGTGTTGACCCTTGTCCCATCTGGAAATTTACTTCCCGGCAGGCTGGGGGTCAGTCTTTTACGACCACAGATTTTTGAAGGGTTGGATCCATTTGTGGTAAGGACACTTGCCGCCAGAGGTCTCTTCAGGGTAAGCGTCTTGTGCAAGAAGTCGGTGCGTGTTTTTGCTCACAGAGCCAAAGGTTTGTCCATTCACTGAGATGGGTTCCTGGTAGAAATAATTGGTGTGTGTGATCACGGCATTCGCAAAATTGCGATGGAATTGTGGCGTCAAGCTGCCAGACATAGGCGGGGTGAGCCAAGACCAATCCCCTGGCACCTCTCGGCCCTGCTTCGACTCGGCTTGGCACCATTGTTCGAAGGCTCTGCCCAATTCATGGTGGTCCCCAATGGTGACCCCGGCATGGTCAAAGCTGGAGAGCAGGGCTTGGTTGAGCCGGACAAGCGCTTCATCTTTCCACAGCGTGCGCGTTCCAGAAGTGTCAATGTGACATGCCTTCGCCCACCGATCGAGTGCATTGTAACGGTCTGGGTCAGTAAGGTTCCTCGCTGCGATTTCCGTGCCCAAGTAGTGTCCATTGAAAGGGGCGAGGGGATAGACGATTCCGCCAATTTTCAAGGCCATGTCGGTCAATATGGGGACGGCATACCATCTCAAGTCCAATGCGATGGTGTCGGGAAAGTCAGGGTGAACAATGGGGATTTCATGCGGTGAAGCGTCCTCATTGGCAAAGGGGTCGTAGGGCGCTTGCGGCATGCCCCGGTCCACCATCACCCAGGGAAGTGGGCTCCATGGGCTTCGGTTGCCATGCCAGCCCTCTTGCATGCAGTATGATGTGAATGCCACACTGTCAGGGTCCCCCAAAACGGGACCGTCTTTTTGTTCATAGCCTGCATACCGGACCAGCTGATGGTTGAGCATGCGCCAGCGATCGGGCTGTCCCGGAAGCCGGGGAGGGAAAACGGTGATGACATTTTGAATGTTGCCCCCATTGAAAGCGTCCTTCACGTGATTTTGCATGTGGACCACGGCCTCTTCATGAGAGTTGCAATCACGTGCATCAACCACCTGAAGAGTGCGCCAAAAGTGACGCCCTATGCACCTGTTGCTGTGTCGCCAAGCGAGCCTCGTTCCAAATCTTAACTCCTTGAAAGAGTGAGTATAGTAGCCCTTTAAATCAATTTCAGATTCAATCTGCCTCCAGCGTTCAAGAACGTCTGGAATCCACTTGCTCGCCGCAGAGTCGGCGGCCATGTCATCAAGGAAAGCCCTGGCCTCTCGTTTGAGCTGTTGCACCTCGCTTTCCTTCTTCTCTCGAAGGATGGAAGAGAGGTGGAAAGGCGAGCTCTTGCTGTCTGCGAGATTCATGTGCCGAAGTTACGGGACGGATTGGCCCAATGCCGACTCTTCACGACCTTTGACAGTTCATGGACGACTCTCAACCGCGCGGCATTCGCATCAACAAGTACCTCAGTGAGGTGGGCCACTGTTCACGTCGGGCCGCAGACAAGCTTCTCGAAGAAGGCCGCATCACCCTGAATGGTGCAGTGCCCGAACTCGGGACACGTGTTCAGCCGGGAGATGAGGTCGCTGTCGACGGTGAGGTGGTGGCTGGAAACGATCAAGAGCGCATCGTCATTGCCTACCACAAGCCTGTGGGCATCGTCTGCACCACCGACCAGCGCCGTGAGAAGGACAACATCATTGACGCCATCAATTTTCCTACGCGTATCTATCCTGTAGGGCGTCTCGACAAGATGAGTGAGGGGTTGATTTTCTTGACCAACGATGGGGACATTGTCAATGACATTCTACGGGCAAGGTATGGCCATGAAAAGGAGTACCACGTCACCGTGAACCAGCCGATCACAGATGATTTCTTGGAGAAGATGTCAGCCGGTGTGGCCATATTGGACACAGTGACCTTGCCATGTGAGGTCGAGCAAACGGGAAGACAATCCTTCAAGATTGTGCTCAAACAAGGATTGAACCGACAAATCCGTAGGATGTGTGAAGCCCTGGGGTACCGGGTGCGAAGGCTGAAGCGCACGCGCATCATTCACGTGGAACTTGGGGACTTGCCAGTGGGCCAATACAGGTCCTTGGACGACCAGGAGTTGAACAGGCTGAGGCAAAGTACCCAGGGAGCCAAAGAGGAATGACCCGGCCCCCTGGGATGTTCTTCACTAAGATTTGTCAGACATCAGCTTGTTGCACAGGAGTGCGACGACAAGGCCGATGCCTAGACCCTTCAGGAGGTCGATGAAGACGATGGCCAAGATGGTCACGACAAAGGGCATGAAGTGCTTCATGCCGCTCTTGTAGATGCGCTTGAAGGTGGCTGGTTTGGCCAACTTGTAGCCCACAACAAACAAAACGGCTGCCAAACTTCCCAATGGGATGTAGGTCAAGAGGGTGGGGGTCAGCAAGAAGAACACCATCAGCCATGCACCGTGAAGGATGGCACTCATTTTGGTGGCATTGCCTGTTTGGATGTTGGCAGAAGAGCGCACAATCACTTGGGTGATGGGCAAACCGCCGATCAAACCACTCACGGTGTTGCCTACTCCTTGCGCCAGCAATTCGCGGTTGGTGGGGGTGATGCGCTTCTCGGGGTCCAATTTGTCTGTGGCCTCCACACACAAAAGGGTTTCGAGGCTGGCCACTACAGCGATGGTTGCCCCCAAAATCCAAATCGTGCTGTTGCCAATCGCGGAAAAATCTGGGAAGGTGAGCAAGGCACCCCAAGTGCTGGGGTCAATGCCGTTTGACGCGTGACTTGTCGGCACGTCGACCAATTGTTTGGCCGTCAAAGCACCCCGGCTGCCTAAGGTCAGAAGGTGCACCACCACGCCGGCCAGCACAGCAACGAGCGACCCGGACAACACTTTGGTGAATGCTTGGGCCTTCATGAATTTCGTTTCCCACAGCATGAGGATGCCGACACATACGGCAGTGACAGTGATGGCCGTTGGTGCTGCGAAGGCCATATTGTCTCCGAGCAAGAGCAAGACATCGAACACCTTGTCTGCCTTGGTACTGCCTTCAGCTCCAGCGTAGCCGAGGCCATGAGGAATTTGCTTGATGAAAATGATGATGCCGATGGCCGCGAGCATGCCTTGGATGACACTGCCGGGAAAGTACTTTCCGACCACCCCGGCACGTGCGATGCCCAACACAAGCTGGGCCAAACCGCCAATGACGATGGCGAGGAGAAAGGCTTCAAAACCGACCTCTTGGATGCCATCATAGACAATCACGGCAAGTCCTGCCGCTGGGCCAGACACCCCGACATGGCTGCCTGAGATGGGGGCGACAAGGATGCCGCCTATGATGCCGGCGATCACGCCGGCGATGGGTGCCGCTCCGGAGGCCAATGCGATGCCAAGGCAGAGGGGGAGTGCAACAAGAAAAACAACAATGGAAGAGGGCAAATCGCGCCCTAAATGCTTGAACATTGGAATGAAATTCGTGGGACAACAACAAAAGACAAGGACGCGCCGTGGAGCGCAATGCGGGAATGCTCTCGCGTCATTCGTCAACTGTGCCGTTCGGGGGGATCAAGCAGGGCGCCGTCGACCAAGCGGTTCAATGCACCTTCATCCTGTCTTTGCCACGCAAAGGCTGGAGCATGGACCCCAATGCCCAACGGCAGGTCTTCGAGCATGGATTCGTCCCATTCCAATTGCCACTCTTCACCCTCTGATTCTTTCTCATTGGACTCCATTTCTGCCTTCCACTCCTGGTTTTCCAAGGAGCAGAGTGAAGTTGGGGCGATCAGCAGTATCACCCAAAGGGTCAAAAACAAAAATGCATAGAGCCGCGGCATGGATTGGAAGTTACGCGGATTGGCCTGTGAAAGAGACCTTGCCAGTGGAGACGTTGTACACACCTCCTGCGAGGATGATTTCCCCCTTTGCTTCCATCTCTGCCAGGATGCTGCTTTGGGCACGTACCTCCTCGCACATTTGCACGACGTTTTGGGCCACGCAGGCGTTCAAAACTTCTGGGGTGCCTTCTTCACCATGTTGGGCCTTCGTTTGGTCCACGGCCGGTTGAATTTTGGCCAGCAAGCCTGTGATGTTGCCATCCTCGACACCTTGCCACGCGGCGCCAACGGCCCCACAGGAGGTGTGCCCAAGGATGAGAATCACCTTGGTGCCCGCGTATTTGCAGGCGTATTCGAGGGATCCCAACACATCTCCATTGATGACGTTCCCAGCCACGCGCGCCACGAACAAATCCCCGATTTGGGCATCAAAAATGTGCTCGATCGGGGCACGGCTGTCAATGCATCCTAGGACGGCTGCATAAGGGAATTGTCCTTTTGAAGCTCCCTCCAACAATTGCCCATGGTTTCGAGAGCGAGGAGACTGCGACTGGAAACATGCATGTCCCTCTTCCAGCCACGCCATGGCTTCTTGTGGGGTGAGCTGATTTTGAATGTCGCCGGTCACAGGGCCTTTGAGGTCGGAAAACGTTGTCATTTGGAGTCAAATTTTTGCCTCCGAATTTATTTCAAACGAGGTGAACCTCCGAGCCCCGGGTGAACAAGAAATCACAAAGTTATTGTGAGCGCCCGTGGCACCTATTTTTGGAGCCATGCGTGAAAAGGTGCTCATGGCGATTGAAGTGCGCCTTCAGAAGGAGGAAGGAGAGGCCAAGGAGCGTTTGGCTTCGCTGCAAGACGCCTTGGGGGCGGAATCCAAAAGTTCAGCTGGAGACAAACACGAGACGGGACGGGCGATGATTCATCGGGAAATGGAATTGGTGGAAGAGACCCGTGCCCGAACGCAAACAGCCCAAGAGACGCTCAAGAAAATCCAAGCTGCGTCCTTGCCATTGAGTGGCATGCACATGGGCGCGCTGGTGGAAACCACAGGACCATGGGTCTTTGTGGGGATCCCGATGGGCAAGCTTCAGCTTGGGGAAGATGTGGTGCTTTGCGTAGGTCCTTCCGCGCCCATTGTCAAAGTTTGGGGTGGCATCGAAGAGGGGGATGAGGTTTCTTTGGGCCCCAACAGGTTGACCATATTGGGCCATCATTGACCCAAACGGACCTCGAATTGAAGGTCCACCTCATGGGACGGAGATTCGGACACAAATCCAACCGTTGTTTTTGCTCCAGGAAGCAGGGGCATGCCGTTGTCGCTGAAGCGACCAGGAACATTCGCCACCAAATGAACTGCTGGCACATACCTGTCCGTGGTCATGGCGAGGCTGCTGTCCGTGGCTGAGATTTTTAGGGTGGGGGAACCGAGTTCCGCCGAGGCCACAGAAGTCCAAAGGCTCGATCCTTTGCAAGGCGTGTCGGGAATGTGCCATGACCAAGAGAGGTAGGAAGAGGTCGGCTTCGGGCGCCAAGACGATGCTTCGCCAAACAAGAAGATCCCACTGGAACGCCCGGCCAGATCCACGTCCATGGAGTCCCGTTTCAACACATCGCCTTCGATGGAGCTACAAGTCACAGTCAAGATGCCTTTGGCAGGGCTTTGCAGGTCGTTGAACACCATGAATTGCAGGGAATCCTCCCTGGTCCGGTCCCAAAAGACCGCGCGTGGGGCGTTGGCCCTACGGGCCGCATAATGGGCCAGTTTCCACCGCCCAGCGTGGTCCACACTCGACCAGGACACGGCCGGCCAGACGTCGTTCAAGGACCAATAAAGTGACCCCGCATATCGCCCTAGACTTGCGCGGTGACGCTCCAAAGCCTGCCGGATGCCCTCGGCCTGTGTCATTTGACTTCGCGTGATCCAATCTTCAAGATTCCCAAACTCTGGAAGTCCCACTGTCTTGGCCATGAAGTGCGCCATCATGTCCCATCCATCAAACCCAGGTTCCAGCCAGTCCATTTGGCTTCGCTGACGGAATTGAAGGGCTTCATCGTCCAAGGAAAGAATGCCTGCATCTTTCAACGTGTGAATATTGGGCAGACTCTGCAGGCCATATTCGCTGGCAAACCGTCCCCCATGCTGGCTGTAGTGGTCCCAATCCTCTAGCCCAAACCAAACGCCCCATGCATGAACATCCCCAGAAGAGTCTGGCAAGGAGGGAGAGGAGGCCCAATAAGCGATGTCCGATGCTTCTTCCACAATGTCAGGAAGGATCTCGTCAAACAAGTGCGACGCTGCAAGCTCGACCCGTATGCTGTCTTGACCGTGAAGGTCGTAGAGATCCTGCCAGCCCCAATCCCTCCAGGCCTTGGCCACTTCATTGTTGCCGCACCAAAGGGCCAAACAAGGATGCGATCTCAGCCTCACCACTTGTTCCATGGCTTCGAGCCGCACGTTCTCAAGGAAGGCGTCGTCGTCGGGCACCATGGCACAAGCAAACATGAAGTCTTGCCACACCAAGATGCCTTCGCGGTCGCATGCATCATAGAAGGCATCAGGCGGGTACACGCCACCTCCCCAAACACGAATCATGTTCATGTTGGCATCTCTTGCGAGCTCGACGATGTTCAACCATCCCTCCTTGTCGTAAGCCTCCAAAAAGTCTGGAGGCACCACATTGGCACCTCGTGCATGGATGGGGATCCCGTTGACCTCCACTTGGAAGGAGGTTCCAAAGGCATCCGGTTCTTCGCGCCAATCCAGTGTGCGAAGTCCAATCAACTGGCGATGGGTTTTGCCAGTCTCCTTGTGTGTCCAAAGGGCTTCATAAAGGGGTTGGTCTCCGCTGTGACGAGGCCACCATGCTTTGGGTTGGTCGATGGAGAGGGTGTCTTCTTGCCATTGAACCT
>CAWVVM010000052.1:0-7342 GCA_963933635.1 uncultured Flavobacteriales bacterium | reverse complement strand
ACTCGCGACCCCCTGCGTGACAGGCAGGTATTCTAACCAACTGAACTACCAGACCTCCTCTTCCAGGCCTAAGCCCTTCCGATTTCCACCCGCTTTTGGGTGGGGCGCAAAGATAGTGCCGACGACGCCATCCTTGCAACCCTTGCTACGATTTCTGCTCAAAAAAGTTTCGCCCGCTTCGTCAGGTATCCCGTCAGGACCGCCTGAACCCCCTGGGCCACATCCACATCCACCCAGTCGATGCCGTGGGCACCGCATTTGTTCGCCAGGGTCTTGCGAAGTGCCGCCATCCGATCGACGTACGCCTCCCTTACTTCTTGGGGATGCAACTTCAACTCCTCCCCACTTTCCAAGTCCACAAACCGCGTGGGGCGATCGGGAAAGGCAAAGTCCACTTCGGTCTCGGCTTCCAGCAAATGGAAAACCACCACCTCGTGCTTGTTGTGGCGAAGGTGCTGCAACGCACTGACCAGGGCCTCGGGGTCCTCCGACCGGTCGAGCAGGTCGCTGAACACCAAGATGAGGGACCGTCGCGGGGTGGCTTCTGCGATTTGGTGCAAGGCCTCGATGGCACTTGTGGGCCGCGGACCTGTGGGCGTCGCAAGGAGCCCTTCCAGCTTGTCGAGGAGCATCCGGTGGTGCGCCCGAGAAGAGCGCGCCCGCGTCTGCAGATCGAGTTCTTCGGCAAAGAGACTGAGTCCCACGGCATCGCGTTGGCGCCGAAAGAGCTCCAAGAGCGCCGCCGAAGCCAGAACGGAGAATTTGAGCTTGCTCATTCGGTCGTCGTCGAGCGTCACCCCATCGGGGTAGGCCATGCTGCTCGACACGTCCAGGACCAGCTGACAACGCAAATTGGTCTCCTCCTCGTACCGCTTCACGAACATCTTGTCCGTGCGTGCATAGAGCTTCCAGTCGAGGTGCTTGGTGGACTCTCCAGGATTGTGAAGCCTGTGCTCCGCAAATTCCACGCTGAATCCATGAAAGGGACTCATGTGCATGCCCGTGATGAAGCCCTCGACCGCTTGACGCGCAAGGAACTCAAGACGCCCGAGGCGTTGCTGCAATTCAGGGGTAGGTTGGATGGGCATGCGTGTGGAAAAGGAAACGTCCCCACCAAGATAGGCAGGGACGCTTTCATTCAGTACAGGTGGGACGCGGTCAGAGGAGCGCGTCGAGCTTTTCTTGGAGCACGTTCTTGGGCACGGCCCCAACACTTTTGTCCACGACCTCTCCGTTTTTCAAGAAGAGGATGGTGGGGATGTTGCGGATGCCAAAACGCTGGCTGATGCCGCTGTTGTGGTCAACATTGACCTTTCCAACCACGGCCTTGCCGTCGTTTTCATTGGCCAATTCTTCCACCAAAGGCCCGACCATGCGGCAAGGTCCACACCATTCTGCCCAGAAGTCGACAAGCACAGGCTTGTCGCTTTTGATTGCGAGCTCCTCGAAGTTCGCGTCTGTCAATTCTACTGCCATGAGATAAAGTTTCGTTTCGATACTAGATGCCAAACAAAGGTATCCCTCCCCTGTTCTCTGCCAAGCACAAAAGTTGTTTCCAAGAACCCAGTTTTCCACCTTGAAACAAGGGGCGTGGTGGACAACCCTTTCCCTTAGCGCTTCAAGTCCAAGCGGTAATGGGCCTGCCCAGGAGCGCAGAGCGACTCGAGGGCTTCCACAAACGCGTCGTCCAAATCGACCTTGGAGGTGCGGCTGGGCATCTCCAGTTTCGCCTCCTCGTCGTAGACCTCCACCGTGACCCCCACCGTTCCTGGATGTGCTTCCACAGACTTGGTGAAGCGGTCCACCCAACCATCGTTCATGGCACTGAGCTGCACCTGCACGCGCAGACGTCCAATGCGTTTGGCCCTGGCCTCGGACAGCAACTCGATGGCTTGCAGCTTCGCCTCAATGCCATCACGTCCAAAACCCTGCTCCTGCACCCGCGCCGTGACCATGACCATCCAGCCTTCCACCATGAATTCTTTGAACTTCACGTAGTCCTCCCCAAAGCATCGGAACTCGTGGGAACTTTTGTAATCCTCCAAGGCGAAGAAACCCCAGGGCCTGCCCGATTTGCTGATGCGGTGTTCGGCGCTGGTGATAAGCCCTCCGAAGGTGAGGTTCTTGCCCATCTCCTTTTCCAAATGGTCCAAACGCGACAACCCATCCTGCGCACACAGGTGCCCCATTTCCAAACGGAACCGGTCCAAGGGATGTCCTGAAATGTAGACCCCCACGATGTCCCGCTCCTTGCTAAGTAGGTCCATGGAAGGCCAGGGCTCGCACTCGGGGATGGGCGGCTCGGGAATGTCCATGGCCCCGTCGTCGCCCCCAAAGAGCGAGACTTGAGAGGAATTGGCGGCCTCTTGCATGCCTGCGCCATAACGCACGGCGAGCTCCACCAAAGGCCGTTCCTTGTGGTCGAGTGCGAAGAATTGGGCCCTGTGCAGCCCAAAGCTGTCGAACCCTCCACCCAGCGCCAAGGCCTCAAAGACCCGCTTGTTGCAGTCCTTCAAATTGACACGGCTCGAAAAGTCAAAGAGCGAATGGTACGGAGACGACTCACGCCCGGCGATGACCGCCACAACTGCACCCTCGCCCACCCCACGCATGGCGCCCAGGCCAAAGCGAATGGCACCAGCTTGGTTGACGGTGAACTTGAACATCGACTCGTTCACGTCGGGCCCTAGGACCGGCACGCCTTGACGACGGGCCTCCTCCATGAGGTTGGTGACTTCCTTGATGTCGTTCATGTTGTTGGACAGCTGCGCCGCCATGAACTCCGCAGGATAGTTGGCCTTGAGGTAGGCCGTTTGGTACGCCACCCAGGCATAGCATGTCGAGTGGGACTTGTTGAATGCGTAAGAGGCAAAGGCCTCCCAGTCGGTCCAAATCTTCTCCAGCTTCGTCTGGTCGTGGCCATTGGCGGCACCCCTTTCCAAAAAGTCGGGCCGCATCTGGTCGATGAGGTCCTTCTTCTTCTTTCCCATCGCCTTTCGAAGGCTGTCCGCTTCGCCCTTGGAGAAGTTGGCGAGCTTTTGGGAAAGGAGCATCACCTGCTCCTGGTAAACCGTGATGCCATACGTCTCCTCCAAGTATTCCTGACAGGCGTCCAAATCGTAGGAGATGGCCTGGCGGCCGTGTTTCCGCGCCACAAAGTCCGGGATGTACTCCATCGGACCGGGACGGTACAGCGCATTCATGGCGATCAAATCTTCAAATACGGTGGGTTGAAGCGACTTGAGGTGCTTCTGCATGCCCGCCGATTCATATTGGAAGATCCCCACCGTGTCGCCGCGCTGGAACAGCTCGTAGGTTTTGGTGTCGTCCAAGGGGAAGCTGTCGGGGTCGAGGTCCGCGCCATGCCGCAGCTTCACATTCTTCACCGCGTCCTTGATGACCGTCAAGGTCTTCAATCCCAAAAAATCCATCTTCAGCAACCCGGCATCTTCCGCTACTGCGTTGTCAAACTGGGTGCAAGCCATGTTGCTGTCCTTGGCCGTGGCCACAGGAACGAAGTTGGTGATGTCGTCGGGCGTGATGATCACCCCACAGGCGTGGATGCCGGTGTTGCGTATGCTGCCTTCCAAAACCCGAGCGGTCTGCAAGGTTTGGCCCTCCAGGGTGGGCTGTTGGCTGATGGCCTTGAGCTGCTGAATTTGGGCAAGCCCCTCGCTGCGAACCTTCTCTTTGAGGGCCTTGTCCTCGAGACTGAACATCTTTTTCAAGGAGATGTCGGGCACGAGTTTGGCCAAACGGTCGGCATCGCCCAAAGGCAATTCCATCACACGCGCGGTGTCCCGGATGGACGACTTCGCCGCCATGGTGCCGTAGGTGATGATTTGGGCCACTTGGTTCGCACCGTACTTGTCGATCACGTAGTCGATGACCTTTCCCCTGCCTTCGTCGTCGAAGTCAATGTCAATATCTGGCAGGCTGACACGGTCAGGGTTCAGGAACCTCTCGAAGAGCAAGTCGTACTTGATGGGATCCACATTGGTGATGGCCACGCAATACGCCACGGCCGACCCAGCCGCAGAGCCACGCCCTGGCCCCACACTGACCCCCATCTCTCGGGCGGCCGTGGTGAAGTCTTGGACAATCAAGAAATAGCCTGGGTAGCCCGTGCGTTCAATCGTTTCCAACTCGAAATCGATGCGCTCCCGAATGGCATCCGTCACCTCGCCATAGCGCTTCTTCGCCCCTTCGTACGTGATGTGCCGCAGGTAGGCATTCTCTCCTCGCTTGCCGCCATCCTTGGCATCCTCCTCGTGGACAAACTCCTTGGGGATGTCAAACGCTGGAAGCAGCACGTCCCGCTCCAAGGTGTACCCTTCGCATTGGGAAACAATCCCTTCGATGTTGGTGATGGCCTCAGGCACATCCGCAAAGAGGGCCTTCATCTCTTCAGGCGACTTCAAATAGAACGAGTCGTTGGGGAAACCAAATCTGAACTCCCGGCCTCGCTTGCCCACATACCGTTTGGGCTGGCTGACGTTGCGGGCGTCTTTGACACACAAAAGGATGTCGTGCGCTTCGCTTTGGTCCTGGCGGGTGTAGTAACTGTTGTTGCTGGCCACCAACTTGACGTCGTGCTTGGAGGCCAAGCCCTGAAGTACACCGTTGACCACCTGTTCTTCCTCCAAACCGTGGCGGTTCAACTCCGCGTAGAAGTTGTTGCCCATCATGGTCTTCCAAGCCAAAAAGGCCTCCTCTGCTTGTGCTTCTCCCACATTCAAAATGAGCGATGGCACCTCCCCAAAGAGTCCTCCTGTGAGCACAATCAAATCTTCCTTGAAGGTCTCCACGAGGGCCCTGTCAATCCGAGGCACATAGTAAAAGCCCTCTGTGTAAGCCTTCGAGGCCAGCTTGGCCAGGTTGTGGTACCCGTTCTTGTTCTTTGCCAGAAACACTGTGGGGTAGCCGTCGTCCTTTTGGGACTTGTCGTGCATGTCCCGACAAACATTCAACTCTGCCCCCACAATGGGCTTGATGCCCTCTTTGTTGCATGAGCGTACAAATTGAAACGCCCCCATCATGTTCCCGTGGTCGGTGACGGCCATGGCCGGCATGCCCATGGTCTTCGCGGCGGAGACCAATTCCCCGATGGAACTGACGGCCTGCAACACGCTGAATTGGGAATGAACGTGCAAATGCGAAAAGGGCACCTCGGCCAAAGCCGCGGCCTCGGCTTTGGAGGCAGGAGCCTCTCCCGAGGGTGACTCTTGGGGTTGAGTCCCTGCGGCGGCCGCCTCGGCGAAATTGGCCTTCTCCAAGGCAGGAGCTTCGTAGACCACCTCTTGGGGCGCCACAAATTCGGACCTCGCAATGACGCCGATGCGGACCATTTCGAAGAAGCACCTCGCGGTGGCCGACACATCGTAGGCGGCATCGTGGGCATCGCCAAATCCCTCCCCAAACAATTTCTGGTGCAGCTCCGTCAAGGTGGGCCACTTGAATTTCCCGCCACGTCCGCCTGGGATGGCGCAATAGGCTGTCCCCTCATCCTTGGAGTCGATCAAGGCGATGTCGGTCAGTGCCGCGGGATCAAGTCCCAAACGCACCAATTCAGCGCCGGCCACATTCACATCAAACCCGATGTTGTGGCCCATGACATAAGTGGCCTTGACAGCGTCTGCCATGAAGGCCTCCATCACCTCCGCCAGTGGTGCCCCTTCTTCCTGTGCACGCTCTGTGGTGATGCCGTGGATCTTGGTGGAGTTGAAAGGGATGGTGAACCCGTCGGGGCACACCACGTGGTTTCCCCTCGACAACAACTTGCCCGTTTCATCGTGAAGTTGCCAAGCCAGCTGCACCAAACGGGGCCAGTTGTCGCCATCGGTGATGGGGGCATTCCAATCCCTTGGCAGTCCGGTGGTTTCCGTATCGTAAATGAGAATCATGGAGCCTCCGAAATTCGCAAAATCAGCTTGAAACGAACATCTTTTGGACGAGGTTGTTTTCCACATTGCATCCCCACCATAGGATGTGGACTGCCTACCAAAGGACTGCCTCCATGACAACACCCACTACACCCCCCACTTCGCCCCTTGTCTACGACCTGGGAGACGAGCACATTGGAACCTCTGTCGACACCCCCCTGAAGGACGATGCCTTCGCCCTCTCCGACGAGGTCAAAATCCAGCAAATCGAAGCCAAATTCCATGACATCATGGACATCCTAGGTCTTGACCTTACAGACGACAGCCTCTCTGGAACCCCAAAGCGCGTGGCAAAGATGTTTGTCAAGGAGATTTTCAAGGGCCTGAATCCCAAGAACCACCCTGATGTCAAGACGTTTGACAACATCTATGGTTACCACCACATGTTGGTGGAACGCAACATCACGGTGAACTCTACCTGCGAACACCACTTCCTTCCCATCGTTGGGTTGGCCCATGTAGCGTACATCCCTGGCGACCGCGTGGTGGGTCTCAGCAAGCTCAACCGCATCGTCGACCACTATGCGAAGCGTCCCCAAGTTCAAGAGCGATTGACCCGACAAATCCTTGTCTCCCTTCAAGAATTGCTTGGCACGGAGGACGTAGCTGTGGTGATCGACGCCAAACACCTGTGCGTGTCAAGTCGTGGCATCCAAGATGAACAAAGCTCTACAGTCACGGCGAGTTACGGAGGTGCGTTTGAGTCCACCCCCGACATTCGCGCTGAATTCCTTCAGCACTGCGAAGGATAAGCGACCGGTCTTGCAGGATTTGGCAGAGTTGACTATCTTTGCGCTCCAATTTTGGCACTAACAACAGGGTTTTGGACCCTTTTAAAATGTTTTTCCCATGGCCACACGCCTAAGACTCCAACGTCACGGTAAGAAAGGAAAACCCTTCTACCACCTCGTAGCTGCAGATGCCCGTTCCAAAAGAGACGGCCGTTACATCGAAAAGCTCGGCGTTTACAACCCAAACACCAACCCAGCCACAATCGAGGTCAACCACGACCGCGCATTGCATTGGTTGCAAACTGGGGCCAGCCCCTCTGACACGGCACGTGCCATCTTGAAGTTCAGCGGTGCCATCTACCACAACCACCTCCTCAATGGTGTCCACAAAGGAGCCTTGACGGAAGCAGAAGCTCAAAAGCGCTTCGATGCATGGTTCAATGAAAAGCAGGGCAAGTTGCAAGCCAAGCGCGACGGTTTGACCGCAGCTGCGGACAAAGAAGTGAAGGACCGTTTGGCAGCAGAGCGCAAGCAAAACGAGGACCGTTCAGCAGCCTTGGCAGCAGCAGCTTCTGAACTTGTTGCAGCAGCGGAGGCAGCGGCAGCAGCGGAAGCGGCTCCGGCCGAAGAAGCAGCTCCAGCAGCGGAAGCTGCTCCGGCCGAAGAAGC
>CAWVVM010000051.1:0-7725 GCA_963933635.1 uncultured Flavobacteriales bacterium | reverse complement strand
TCACTCCCCTCCTGCCACGACAAAGCGGCGGGTGGTGGTCGCCATCGCCGGGCTGCGAAGCGACAAGAAGTAGATGCCGGAGGCGAGGTCACTGACGTCGAGTTGAGTGCGGCCTGCAAGGCGCTCGGTGCGGATGATTTGGCCTGTGGACGACAAGATGTGAACTTCCGCATCAGAAGGCAGCCCACCGTCCGTGGCTTGAAGGTTCAACACGTCACGGACAGGAGAAGGGAACACGCCCCAAGCCAAGCCTTGGACGTCGCCCAAGCCATCGACTTCACCGGCACATTCGCAATCCGCCGTCAACACATCGTTGATCGTGGTGTCGTCTTCGTCGTCGCAGGGGTCGCCTGGGAACTCACAGCTGTCGTCCCCATCGGTCGCCAGTTCGTTCCAGTTGCACGCTTCAAGCTGCATGCAACCCACCACCTCATCCTCATCGCACACCCCATCGCCGTCGGCGTCGTTGAGGCATTCCCCATCGCAATCCAAGTTGGCCTCCGGGTATTCACATGAGGCATCGTCCAAGGTCGCGTCCGCATTGTAATTGCATGCCATCTCATCCAAGCAACCAGCCGTCTCCGTCTCGTCGCACAAACCGTTGTCGTTGACATCGTTCAAGCAGTTGCCTTCGCAGTCAAGGAACTCCTCTGGGGACGTACACGAACCATCCTCCTCGGTGGCGGCTGGGTCGTAGTTGCAAGACATGGGGTCCGTGCAGCCTGCCACTTCCAACTCATCGCACACCCCATCGCCGTCGGCGTCGCTGAGACAAACCCCTGCACAATCGTAGAACTCGGCTGCAAAAGTGCAGGACCCATCGTCTTCTGTCGACAGTGGATCGTAGTTGCAAGCCGCCTCATCGCCGCAGCCCAAGATTTCTGCATCGTCGCACACGCCATCCATGTCCATGTCCGCCTCGCAGGCTCCACCGCAAACGCCCAAGGCATCCACTTGGTTTCCATCGCAATCGCAATCGCCCTCAGGAATCTCTGTGCATCCACATTCGTAGATCGCTCCGAGGCCTGCACACACACCACACTCGTCAATCTCTCCCACACATGGGTCGAGATCGTAGCACAAGGAGTTCGAGTCAAAGTCCAGCGTCAGGCTGAACTGGTTGCCCGTGTTGCCACCAGGCCAAATCAGGCAGCTGATCGTGCCGTAGATGTCGCCCTCTGTGGTCAATTGAAGCACAAGCACCTGGTTGTCATCACCAGCGTAGGCGGGGTGGTTGTCGTCGTTGCTGAGGTTGAGGGTGTAGAAGGTTCCCGTACCTGAAGCCTCGATGTTCATGCCCACACCAGGCTCAAACTCATCCCTTGGATCGGGCGCCGTCCAAGGCACGCTGTTGGGGTGTACTTGTCCGCTTTCGCTGGCCCCAATGGTCAGGTAGCTGTCGTAGGCCAAGGTGGGGTTGTCCTCCACCAAGGCGGCATCCAATCCAGAGGCATTCCACGAGGTGTTCAAGTCGCTGTTGAACCAACTCCCCGAAGTGCTCAAGATGGACATGGGGTTGCTGGCATTCCCTGAGATGGAAGAGAGGTAATCTCCTGGGTTGGCGCAGACCAAACTCACTTGGTAGGTGGTCATCCCTGCGAGTTCTCCCTCTGTGTGGTCCATCACCGTGGCGATGTCCAAGTAATAGTCACCCTGCGCACAAGCGTCGCAGAGACCATCTTCGTCTTCATCTGCGAGGCAAATGCCACCACACACGCCCAGTGCGTCAAAGTAGATGCATGACCCATCGTCGCAGCTTGCGCCCTCGTCGTAGTTGCAAGCCTCCGCATCGTTGCATCCCAAGTATCCGTCGCCGCCACATACGCCGCATTCGTCATTCACCGTGCAAGAGCCATCGTCGCATGTCGCGTTTTCGTTGAAGTTGCAGGACTGGGGATCAATGCATCCCGACACACCATTGCCTCCGCAATCGCCGCAGGCATCCAAGTACTGACATCCTCCGTCGTCGCAATCCGCTTCAGCATCGTAGTTGCATGCCATGTCGTCTGTGCAACCGATGGTCCCAGTGCCTTCACAGACCCCGCACTCATCGAGGGAGCCAAAGCAATCGTCCGCCTCGTCGCAAATCCCATCGCCGTCGGCATCCCCAAGGCAAACCCCGTCACAATCGTATCCAACCCCAAACAAATCTTCAGGGTACAGACAAACTTCTTCCAGCGGATTGACTTGGTCTTCCTCGGCCACATAGTTGCATGCCGTGGGATCTGGACAATCCCCCGCACATGGACCATCAAAGGTCAGGTTGAAGTCGTAGTTGGCACCGCTCGATGTGGCGTAGGCATTGACAATGGACACCGTCCAGTCCCCCGTACCGACCAAATACGCAGCAGAGACATCAATCGTCGCGGTGTAGTTTCCTGCAGTCCCCGAATTCCAGTCGTCAGGCCACAAGCCCCCCAAATCGGTTCCCAAATCTGTGCAAGCGGCGTCTGCATCCACATTCCATCCACCCCAGACTGCACAGCTGCCATCCGGAGCATACACATACATCAAGACATCCGATGCATATGGCCCAAAACCGTTGCCGCTCCAATCAAGGTCCACAGTAACTGTTTGAAGCTCAATGCTCATGTATACACTTGCATCGGCAGAGGCAGAGGCCGCCAAGGTCGCATTCAGGTTCAACGCACCCGTGCATTGCGCATGTATGGATTGTGCTGCTGGCCCCGTGGCGACCAACATCGCCGCAAGAAAAAGTCGAAAAGTGTTCATCGTATAAGTTGTTTGAAGGGCAAACTAGAAAAAAACCCCGCGCAGGCCTTGACCTGACGCGGGGTTCTTATGCACACGCTCGAGGCGCTCTTGAGGACAACCCTCAATCGCCGCTCAACATGACATGCTTCCGGATGCGGTCGGCACCGCTCTCAACGGTCAAGACGTAAACGCCTGCGGGAAGCGCACTGACGTTCAATGCCATGCGCCCACTCGCGTTCACGGACTCGACGAGCACCTGACGGCCATCCATGCTGGTCAGTGTGATGCCTGCCTGAACACCGGCAGGACATTCCACGAACAGCATGTGGTTTGCAGGGTTCGGATACACTTTCACTGCGACCAGCGGCTCATCCGTCACCTGATCCACCACCTCTTCGCCCACACAATCGCAATCGACATTGATGGTGTCATTCTCCGTCAAATCATTGCCATCGTCACAGACATCGCCCACAGTGAGGCAGCTTCCATCGTCGTCGGTGGCGTCCATGGCGTAGTTGCAAGCATACACATTGGTGCATCCTGCCACCTCCAAATCGTCGCAAATCCCGTCTTCGTCAGAGTCCATGAGGCAATTGCCATCGCAATCGTAGTACGGCTCGGCATATGCACATGAACCGTCGTCATCCGTGGCCTCCATGTCGTAGTTGCAAGCATACACATTGGTGCATCCTGCCACCTCCAACGCATCGCACACGCCATCGCCGTCTTCATCCATCAAACAGACACCATCGCAATCGTAGAGATCTTCAGCGTATTCGCACATGCCATCGTCTTCAGTGGCCGCAGCATCGTAGTTGCAGGCCATGGCATCCATGCAGCCCAGCACGGGGTCGCACTCGCCATCTCCGTCCTCGTCGCTCAAACAATTGCCTTCACAGTCGTAACCTGGCTCTGCATAGGTGCAAGAGCCGTCGTCTTCTGTCGCGTTGGCACTGTAATTGCATGCCATGTCGTCCATGCAGCCAGGCACAGCTTCTGCCGTGACCGTCAGTGTGAATCCCTCAAAGGGGAAGTCCTGAGCAAATGGGCTGAAGAAAACAGTGACGTACCCCGTCACATTCAAGCTCGCCAGATAAAAGCCCGCAGAGTCTGGCACCCCTTCGAGCGCAGCGCAATACTGGCCTCCTCCAAGGAAGGCGAGGGGGTTGCCACTGTCTCCATTGTTGTTGGGGCTGAGGGACAAGCCAATGTCTTCCAAGGCAATCGACTCCCCTTGTTCACCAATCAGGCTTACACTGTTGACCAACAAGCTGTCGACTGGCAATGTGGGGAATCCATCCGGAAGCGGGAGGTCGGGGATGTCATCCGTGGAGGAGGGCGTCAGCACATGTAGGATTTCTACGTAAGGCTCGCCCACGATGCCGTCCTCAAAGGCTTCGCCATTGAGAGGGTTGGGGCTGATGCCAAATTCCGCGCCCATGAAATCAAAGTCAGCCGAACATTGCGCCCACACGCCTCCAACACATAGAAAGGAGGCTGCCAAAAAAGTAAAGAGATGTTTCATACGAATCAGGTTGTTTGGCCCCAAGGTAGCCGCCCCTCACCCGATTCACAGTCCAGGCAGGTCGGGTTTCCAACAGGGTTTCCAACAAGAAAAACGAGGCCTGTCCTCAGCAGCCCAAGCCAATTTGGGCCAAAAGCAACAGCAAGTCTGACACTGTGACGGCCTGATCTCCGTTCAAATCGCCGGGACAATCAGACGTCGGAGGAAACAACAACTCTAGGGCATCCACAATGCCGTCGCCGTCAGAATCGTTGCTCAGGGGGTCCATGCCAAACACCTCCATTTCTGCGCCATCGGTCAAGCCGTCACCGTCGGTGTCTTGGACCTCCGGGTCGGTGCCAATTTCCAATTCCAAGGCATCCCAAATGCCGTCTTGGTCGCTGTCTTCGCAGGAGTCACCTACCCCGTTGCCATTGAAATCCGCCTGCAATGGATTGGCCACGTCTTGACAGTTGTCAAACGCATCAGGCACCCCGTCCAAATCCGTGTCCTCTGCTTGAAACCCTGTCAACGCCACATCGATCACGATGGGGAGGTGGTCAGAAGCACCCCATGTGTCGGAGGCCAAGAGCCCATAACTCGCCAGCCGTGCCGCGGACATGTCCTGCGTCTGGAGCCCAAACGAACGGGTCACCTGCAACACGCCATCGCTGACAATCGCATAGTCCAGTTTGCCTGGGGTGTAGTAGCTGTTGTCGTTGCGCCAGGTGAAGTCCATGGGCCGATCGGCCTGCAAGATGGGCCATTCGCGCATCGCCGTTCCGTCCCAATCAGGTGCGAAATCTGGGCCATACGTTTCCTCGTCGGCAATGTCGCCCGTCTGAAGGGTGACGACCGGCCCTGCAAGCCCCACCATGTTCAAGTCCCCTCCAAACAGGACGGGACTTCCTTCTGGCAAGTCCAAGACACCTCCTGACATCATCGCCTCCCTCTGAAAAGCCATGTATTCATCGGCTTCGCTTTGCCTTTTGTCTTCATTGGTTGCACCACCACAACATTTCAAGTGGGAGGAGGTGAACAGCGTCGGAAGACCCCAAAGGGCCTCGGTCTCCAACACGACTGGAAAACTCCTGTACACAGTGGAGAAGTCGTCGCCCAAAGGCAACGTGCTGGCCACCATCAAATCATAATCGTCCTTGACCACATTCCATTGCGTCCCAGGCAGCCATGACTCGAGGAGACCCCTCACGTAGTTCGCCGACACATCGTCGACTTCGCTGAAGCCGATGACGTCGGGCACAATGGCCTGGACCATTCGGCCCATGGCCGCAGCCGCCGACGATTGGTCCATTCGACGGTTCACATTCCACCACATCGCCCTCAGCTGGGTACCGGGGCCACGCTCCAGAGGAACAGGCACGTAAGACGGCGACGCAGAACTCAACGCCGTGAGCTCAGGAGCAGCAGGCAAGACTTCGTCGTGCATGGCGTCGACCCATTGCCAACGTACCGCATTGCCATCGATGCCCGACATGTCCCTGTCCAAGGCCAGCTCCAAGTCGTCCCCACTGTAAGTCGGGGCCACATGCAGTCCCACGTTGTTGAAGCTGAGGGTGGTCATGACGCCAGTGGCGTTGAACCGGTGCACCTCTCCCTCGGCAAAGTCGAGCAACACATCCACACCAATGCCCGGCTGAAGCCACCCGGTGTTCACGTTGGCATCGTTGTCCACCCAAAGCTGAAGGTTGTGGGGGACGATGGTCTCGTCCAAGGCTATCTCCTCGCCCACACCCAAGCGCCAAAACACCCAATCCGCATTGGAGCTCACTTGGGCCAATTGGGCATGCACTTGATCTTCAGCGCTGGCCGTAACAGGGAGGTTCTCCCAATCCTCGAAGGCTTGGTCCAAGGCGATTTGACCGTTCAACCATCCCGGCAAGGCGAGAACCATCCACAACACCCAAGTTTGCTTGCTCATGAAGCCAAGGTACGGCGTCTCGGAAGGGCCACCCTTCAAGCGTGGCCCATGAACAAAATCAGGGGTGTTGTTGTCAATAATGCATGTCCGGAGATCCAAACCTTCCCACCAAACGCGAACAACGCGCCAATGTGCCGTGGGAACAATGGCCAGAGGACGACGTAGACAGGGTCATCCAAATGGCCTGGGAAGACAGAACGCCCTTTGAAGCGATTGAGTGGCAGTTTGGACTGAAAGAAAACGACGTCCGGGCGTTGATGCGCAAGTTCATGAAGCGCAGCAGCTTTGAAATGTGGCGGAAGCGCGTCAAAGGCATGACGACCAAGCACAGAAAGCTCCGACAAGGAGACATCCAGCGGTTCAGGGCCCCCGACCAGAGGCCGTGATGCCTGCATTGGACCTCCAAAATCATGAGGCCATGAAATTTCCGCGTTTTCTTTCAACGCGCATGCACAACTCGTGTCCGTGGGACAAGCCCTCTCGCTTCACGGCATGAACAACCACTCAGAACGGCCAAGTCCAGCTCAACCAAGGCAGTCCAAGGATGGCCCCATCTTCCTCCACCAATCCCAACACAGCCAGTTCATTGAGCCTTTGCTTGCGCTCATTCCAAATCCTGATGCCCACAGAAAAGACCCTTTCCACTGGGAAAAACTCCGGTTGGAAAAAGAAATAGTTTTCAGAAATCAGCCAAGCGCGCCTCCCAACCTTCGCGCATCCACTCAAGTTGATCATGGGGGACTTGATCGGGTTCGTGGAGATGTCTGTTTCACCCGTCAACCAATTAGAGCTGCGCCTCACCCGTTGGCCTCCCAAATGACCAAACCCAAGGGTGACGTGGTTGTTTTCATCACCGCGTGTGACATTGATGAAGGGGAAAAAGACATACCCTGAGCCGTTGTTGCCAGAGATACCACTCCAACTGAGCTGCCCAAGGGCGCCAAAAGAAAACCTCGTTTTCTCGTCGATGTTGACGCTGTGTTTTACGTTGAGCCCATACCCAAGCCAGCTCGCAGACAGGCCACCAATGGTGTTTTCGCCCAACCCGTAGGAAATGTTGCCACCCGTCAACAAGGAAAAACTCCCGTATCCCTCTCCTTTTTTCAAACTGTGGGCGGAAGGGGCGAAGAAATACCTCGTGGCTTGCAACGAACGGCTGTCGTCCACCATCCGTTCGGACCGTGGGTCCATCACAGTGGTCCCCAGTTTGCCAAGTTCGGCATCCACCATGCGAACGACGTCCGCCTTGGGCACAATCAACTTGCCCATGTCAGGAGTCTCCAAGGTGACCTCTCTGCCATCGTCCATGGTGAGTGTGCCACAACGCATGATGCCGGACTGCAGGGTGATGCATACGTACCGTGTGGAATCGGTTTGCGCGTTGGCAGAAACCAAAACGCCAGAACACAACAAAAAGGCAGTCAAAAAACGAAACATGAGTATGATTTTTGGGGCAATGTAGCACATCCCCGAACGAACGGTATTGGGGGACATTTGGGGAGATTGTGGAGGACGTAAATCGCAAATGACTGATTAACTTGCGATTAAGGTCTTAAAATGCGATCCC
>CAWVVM010000050.1:0-7876 GCA_963933635.1 uncultured Flavobacteriales bacterium | reverse complement strand
GCATCCAGCGCGGCGGCTTCGTCCACCATCAAGGAGGCAAACAGCAATTCGGCGGCAGGGGCCATGCCTGTCAGTCCCACGCCTGCTCCGCCCCCCGCAGCAATGCCTGCGACATGGGTCCCATGGGTGGAGTAGCCATAGACGTTGGAGGTGTCACTGCCCATCAGTTGGATTTCCCATGGCGTTTCAGCGACGGTGCCGTAGCCAAACGCGCTTGGCGCGGGTCCTGCTTGACGGTATTGGTCCCAAATGCCTCGGATGCGCGACTGGGTGAGGGTGGTGTCGTAAAACATGGGGTGGGTGCAATCAAATCCCCAGTCCAAAACCCCGATCAATACGCCTTCCCCATGGTAGGCCTGCGGAAGGTTCAAGCCTGCGTGGACGCTGTCCACCCTGGTACCGTAGCGGGCTTTGTTCAAATCAGGCACAGCACGAGAGGCCAATTCAATTAAGGTCATGGGCAGGTTGGACAGAAGGTCGAGCGCATACGCATCGACGCGAAAAGAAGCGATCCCATGCCGGCAGGCGCCGGGGAATACATGGGGTTGATCGTGCGCCCACCCCATCCAATCTGTCGCCGAGAGCGCTGGGACCAATGCGCCGATGAACCCGACAGTGGCCTTCCCTTGCACCATGGCCAATGGATGGCCTCCACCAGCGCCCACAAGATCTTGGGGCTGGTTGTGGGATTTGACCAACAATGCCAATTCCTGCAATGCCAATTGGTCGTGCATGGCCATGGTTTGGCCCCAAAAGGAGCAGGTGCTTGCAAGTGTTAAAAGAAGTAGTAAGGAACGTAGCATGAGGCGAAAATAAGCGGCAACTCGGCATTTGGTGGAGTTGGATTTCTCGAGTAGGTTTCGATCGCTTTACGAATCTCAAAACATTTACTCATGGATCCTTTGATCATTGTTGCAGGCATTCCTGTGGCCGTCTCGCTGTTTGGTGTTGTCCGCCGGAAGCGATTTTTCTTTTTGCTTGGGTACTTTTTGTATGCCCTGATTGTGGTGCCCAACGAATGGACCACTTATCAATCGAATGGCGACATGGCCCACTTGGCTTACGCTTTTTTGTGGTTGGTGCAGGCCATCATGGCTTTTCCCAACAAGTTGAACTACGACGGAAGCAAGGTCTTCAAGTCGTTTGGCATCAAGACCTTCTTGACGCTGTCCTTGGTCAACGTCTTTGGTGTGCTCTTGGTGCAGTCGATGCCTGTGAGCCTTGAGTTTGCGGAGTCGTCGAAGACCATTGTGGTGGTCTACCACAGCATTTTGGCCTTCCTTCCGATGGTGGCGCTGCTCTTGATGGCGACCAACCGAATCCCTGTTGGGACCAACGACTGATTTCAGACTTTGTGCGGCAGAACGGACGCTTGCCTTAGGTTGGCGTCCGTTTGTCGTTTCAGAGCAGGTAATTCATGTTGGAAAAGGCAGAGTGCCCGCCCCCAATGACCTGTTCTACGAGTTCTTTTTGTCCTTCAGGACAGGCCACCAAGGTGCGTATGCTGAACGACCGGAGGGCGGCCTTCACACTCAACGTGCTCACAGCGCTGTCTTTCCGACCAGTAAACGGCAGTGAGTCTGGGCCTCTCTGACAAGATGCATTCAAGTTGACACGGCACACTTGGTTCACCAAACGGTCGATGCACATGCCTGCGGTGGCGGCGTCTTGGGTGAACAAGCTGACTTGCTGTCCGTAATCGCTTTGGGCGATGTCGGCAAGGACTTCTTCGAAAGATTCAAAATCGAGCACAGGACAAAGTGGGCCAAATTGTTCCTCTCTAAACAGCTCGGTGTCGCGATCGACGGGGTACAAAATCGCAGGGAACATCATGTTGCCTTCGACTTCGCCGCCGCGTTCGTTGACCACAGTGGCGCCTTTGTCCACTGCCTCCTGAAGGTAAGATTGCATCGTGTCCACCTTGCCCAACTCGGGCAGGGGGGTGATGTCTGCATTGTCCAAGGGCGAACCCCAAGTCAGGGCATCTGTGGCTTTGGCAAAGGCTTCAAGAAATGCTTCACGGATGTCGTGATGGACGTACACCACCTTGAGCGCGGTGCATCTCTGGCCATTGAAGCTCCAAGCGCCTTTGACACATTCTTTGACCGCCACGTCTAGGTTCGCATCGGGAAACACAATCGCCGGGTTCTTGGCCTCCAAGCCAAGGACCTGACGGACGCGATTGGGTTTGGGGTGCTGAGAAATAAGGGCATTGCTGCTTTTGCTGTTGCCAATCAAGGCCAACACATCCACCTTGCCGGATTTCATGATGGGCGAGGCGAGGGTTCGTCCTCTTCCGAATACAATGTTCACCACTCCGGGAGGGAAACTCTCGGCGAAGGCTTCGAGCAATGGTGTCATGAGGAGCACTCCGTATTTGGCAGGCTTGAACACACAGGTGTTGCCCATCAGGATGGCGGGCAGCAGGACACAAAATGTTTCGTTCAAGGGGTAATTGAAGGGCCCGAGGCAAAGAACTACGCCAAGGGGTCCACGGCGGATTTGGGCCATTGTGCCTTCGACGACGTTGATGTGGCTGCCCTCTCTTTGGAGATCTTTGTATTCGGCAATGGTGTCCTTCAAATACTGGACGGTTCGGTCAAATTCCTTTTCGGAGTCGGAGCGCTTTTTCCCAATCTCCCACATCAAAAGATCCACCACTTGCTCCCTCCTAGGCTGCATGTTATGGATGAACTTTTCAAGCGCTGCGATACGATCTCCTGCGGGTGCAGTGGGCCAATCTCCGCGGCCATGGTCATAGGCCTTCACGGCGGAGTCGAGGGCCGCCAAGCCTTCTTTTTCGCCAAGCTCTGGCACGGAACCGAGCAAGACACGCTCCGAGCCTTGATCCCCTTCCACAATCAGGGGACTTCGGACCTCTGATTGTGGTCCAGTCCATGGATGGAGTTTGCCATCGATGAGGTAGGAAGTCCCGTGAAGGAGAGGAGTGCTGTCGGAAAGAGAAGTCGAGTGGATCATACCCTGAAAACCAACCTTTTCAAGAGATGTTCACGCACAGACGGATGTCACATTTAAGATTCCGAAGAAAAGGGCTCCTTGCCCCTGGCATTTAGGCCGCGCTGTAGAAGGAGCATGCCCACAGCAAGGGCTGCTGCTGTCGTTTCGTAGGCCAGAGCATGCCAAGATTCAATGCCCAATGCCCGGCGCAGCAAAATGGTGGCCACCACAAACCCTGAATTTCGAAGCACCAATCCAAAGTCGTCCCAGTACCGGAATGATACAACGAGCAGCAGGACGTCGACCAAAATCAATGCCGTGAAAAATTCGTTGTAGAAGATGTGGTTGAGGTCGGAATGCATGTGTTCCGGATACGCGACCAATTCCCAAATCCATGTGCCCAAGGAATAAGCACTCAGCACCACCAAACCGACAGAAAGCAGGCCAGCGAGTCCGGTTTTGAAACGAACGAATTGTGCGAGCTCCAGTTCTTCCATGCGCGCATGTCTCCGAGGAAGAAGATGGTAGAACAACACCAAGGCGCCTCCTAACACCAAGGCGGACAGCATGTGCGGGAAGAAAGCAGACTCCCAGGGCCAGTTGGAAGTGGTGTCCAAGTCTTTGAACACCGACCGGATTTCAATCAGCGCCACAATTTCCACTTGCTTTCCAAGGGAGCGTGCGAAGGATGTGGGGAGGTAGTACACGAGGAGGTACACCTCTGCGATCAATATGATCGAGAAGGGAGTGTACAAGGTTTGGAGAGGATGGGAGAACAGACTCGCAGGGAGCCCCAAGTCCAAGACTTGTTGCACCCCATACAACGCGAGGTGCACACCAAACATCATCAAGGCCAAGGTGACCAAACTTCTCTCCACCCGTCGTCTGACATTGGGATGCAAAATGGACTCCGCCAGGCGTTCGAAACGGGTGGTGATCATATCAAGACAACACTCTGACCTTGAGAAAGTTCCCAACGCGTCTGACAAGAAGCCTACTCGCGTCTTCCCAACTTGTCAGGACCCAGTCGCAAGCGCGTCCACGCGAGGGTTCATGACGGCGAAATAAAGAGGGGGGATCAAGCTTAGCAACATCATTCCGGGATACCCCGTGGGCAGCTGGGGGGCGTCTTCAATGGAGTTCAACGTTTGGTATGGCTTGGCAGGTTGGTGATGGTGGTCGGAATGGCGGGTCAATTCAAACAGCATCAACCGCCCCAGAGGATGGTTGGAGTTCCAGCTGTGGTGGGGCATCACCCGCTCATAGCGGTGTTCCTTCACCCGTTTGCGCTCCAACCCATAGTGTTCCACGTAATTCACCACTTCTAAGAGGAAGCCTCCGAATCCACCTGCGATGAGCCAACCCAGAGCGGCCTGCCAACCCAAAAACACGCCGGCGGCCAGAAGCAATCCCCATTGAAGGGCCTGGAGGCGGAGAAAGACATTGGAGACATGCCATGGGGAGTGTCCCTTGCGCCGCATGTTTTTCGCCTCAATTTTCCAGGCCGACCACCAGGCGACAAAGACTGCGCGAAACCAAAACACCTGCAACCATTCGTTCCGACGGGCCGTAGCTGGATCGTCCTTGGTGGCCACGTTGCGGTGATGGCCTTGGTTGTGTTCGATGAAGAAATGGGTGTACAGTGAGGTCACCAACAAGGCTTGCGACATCCGCTGGTGATGCTTTTCAGGGCGATGCCCCAACTCGTGCGCGACGTTGATGCCCAAAATGCTGCAAGAAAACCCCATGGCCAGCACCACGCCCCACCATTCTCCAGACCAAAGTTCCCTTGAGCCTTGAGACATGTCCCACAAAAACCAAGCAAGCAAGGCGTACTGAATGAGGACCATGGACCACAAGATCATGTCGTAGGTTTTGTCTGCCGACACCCATTCAAGCTCCGCTTTGCTCAGGTTTTTGGACGATGGTGGCAGCACCATTTCAAGCAGAGGGAGCACGCCAAAACCATAGACAATGGCCCACCATGTGAAGGGGCCTTCTGACAAAAACGACAGCGCCACAACGGCGGGAATCGTGAATCCTGCAGCGTACTTCAACACGCGCCACGGGGAAAGCCCAGGGGCTTGCACATGGGCTTGCAAAGGGGACTGGTTCATGTCCCCAAGTTAGGGTTTGTGGAAAAGAGTCTGACATCTTGCTCGCCTCCCATTTGGTCAAAGGCGAAGCGAGTGATTTTCTTCGCCCGACAAAACACCTTTACTCAAATACTCTATGAAACATTTTAACACCTTTCTTCTTCTTGCCGCATGCAGCGTGCCAGCGTCAGCGCAAGCTCCTTTCAATGATATCTGCGCTAACGCGGCAGACCTGTCTTCGCTTTTGGGCCAAGGCATCGGTCAGAAACAAACCACAGATTCTTACAGCAACGTCGATGCGACAGGGGAACCGGAGCTTGCAGAAGGATTGGAGGGGTACTGGTTTGACGCTGATGCGGACGGCAACGATGTCAGTGTGGACCAGTCGGTTTGGTTTCGAATGGAAGGAGATGGAAACACTTACCAATTCATGACCATCAACTGTACAGGTGCTGCCCTCTACAGCGATGACACACAAATGGCCCTGTACCGGGGCAATTGTGACGCCTTGACACTGGTCGCAGCAAACGACGACTTGCAGCCCTTTTGGGATGTCAATTACGGTTGGTACTATTCGTGGACGGATGCCAAGTTGGACGAGGGAGAAACGTATTTTCTGATGGTGGATGGGTACAATTGGAACGATGGAGACAACTTTCAGGGGGTGGCCCAGGGAAGCTTTTGCTTGACTGTGATGCAAACCACCAACATGGGCGATCACAATGCTTGCATTGGCGCACTCGGCATCGACGACATTTTTGAGCCCAGCGGAGCGGGCCTTTCTTTTGTCGGCCCTTTTGACAACACTCCGGCGGGGAGTGGCATCGTCCCCAACCCAAATGCAGAGACCCTGGGCACGGAGTGCTGGGAAGACGGCCCCACGGAAGATGGCTCCGTGTGGTTCAAATTTACCGGAGATGGAAACTCTTACACCATCACCCACACTTACTGCGACGACGACAACTTGGCCTACATGTTTGCTTGGGACTCGCAAATGGCACTTTACACGGGTTCATGCGGTGAAATGGCACCGGTGGGTTGCTTTGAAGATTTTGACACGGACAACAATGGATTCTGGGCAGAGGTAGGCTTTGACAGTGAAGAGGGGGAGGAGTATTTCCTCCGGTTTGATGGATTTCATTGGACCAACAATGGCTTTGAATGGACGGCGAATGGAGCGTTTTGTTTGCAAGCATTTGAGGGCAATGTGAACGTTGTAGAATCTCTAGAGGTGGTGGCCATGGAGGCCTTCCCCAACCCCATGTCCAATGGAAGGCTCACCTTGTCCTGGCCTGGGGCGGATGCAGTGGCTGACGTCGCTGTATTCGACATCACGGGACGCCAAGTCATGGGCCTTCGTCAGGTGGTCAGAGAAACGACACTGGACCTGGATTTGCCAGCCGGTTCCTACGTTTTGAAAATGCGTTCGGCGTCGACCACATCGAGCACCACCATTCAAGTCATTCGCTGAGTGCTGGGCAGTTGAGGAGATTGACGACTTTCGGAAAAGGGGGCTTGTCGCAGCCAAAGAGCTGCCACATGCCCTCTTTTTTGGACCCCAAACCAAGTGTTTGTCTCGCATTAGTGTCTTCTTGGCCTGTTGAAAAGATCTCCTTCTCTGCCATCCTGTGTAAATCACTGGCCAAGAAATTGGCCAAACATTAATATTTTTACCATGAGGTTATTCTCCCTTTTTCTTTCATGCTTTTTGCTTCTTTCAGTCTCTGCCCAGGACGTGAAACTTGGGTTGGCTCCGAACAGCGATGATGTTGTCAAGAACCACCTGATTCAGGTCGATCTTTTGAGCTTGGCTGGGGGCGTCTCCGACCTTCGTTTTGAGGCGGGACTGAATGAGCGAAGTTCGATGAGTATCCGTGGGGTAGTGCTGGAAGAAGATTCGCTCGCGGCCAGCTTCTTTGCCCTCTCTTACCGGATGTACCCCATCCAAGCTTTGGGCAATGCCCCCAAGGGCTTTTACATCGGCCCGAGAATGTACCGGGGGTCCATTGCCGAAATTGTAGAGATTGAACCTACGGAGGGTGAACCCGTAGGTGAAGAGGAAGAGGTTGAATATGAGTGGAACGAAGTGGTGAGCGGTCTTGGGTTTGGGTTTGAGACAGGCTATCAATTCAACACAGGCTTTGGTTTGACAGTCGATTTGGGCATCGCCTTGAACGTTTCCCAGCAAGTCATCCAATTTTCAGGAGAGGATGTGGATGACGCATTTACCCGCTGGCCCCAACCTTCCATTGGATTGGGCTGGCGGTTCTGATGGTGCTTTTGTAGGCAGCCTTGGCCATTGTTTGTCAGTGCGTTATGTTTGACTACCTTGCCAAGGTCTGTCTTCCAAATCATCACGCCGACCATGAAAATATTTACTCTGTTTGTTTCCTTGGGCATTGGGATGGTCCAACTCGTGCAATCCCAGACAGCGATGTATCCGCCCGATGTTCAAATGCAGGGTGAATGCATCGATGTGGTCCAACCCATTTTGACGGCCTCTTCAGAGTCAGGTCCGACATTGACGCTTGGTGATTTGGACTTGAAGGACGATGTGCCTGTGATTTTTGTGCAATCGGTTGCTGGCACGTGGCAAACGTTGATGGGAGAGGATTTGGCGTCATTGGTGGATCCAGCAACGGGACTGGTAAGGGTTGGAGACTGGTCTCCATCGACCAGTGTTGGATTGGTCGACGAACTTGTGGTCAGGGAAACGGAGGGTCACACCTTCTTGCTCGGGTTCAGCTACAACATGGACGATGACGACGACGATGACGACGACGATGACGACGACGATGACGACGACGATGACGACGACGATG
>CAWVVM010000049.1:0-9253 GCA_963933635.1 uncultured Flavobacteriales bacterium | reverse complement strand
CACTTCGTCAAAGACAGAGTCTTGGGTGGGACAGCCTGCGATGTCCACCGCAAGGATCACCCTCAGGTTTTCTGGATCGGTGAACGTGGCTGTAGCTTCCGGGTCGATGGAAGGGGTGGTCGTCACTGAAGCACCCATCCCGCTTACTGGTTGTGCACCTTCACCAGGAATCACAACATTCCATGTGTACACCAAATCGGCCTCATTCAAACTTTCATCCACCTCGACGCCATCAACAGTCAACGTGATCTCCTCACCTGAGCATGAATTTTCAGCCACCGCAAGAATGTCACCAACCTCAGTGTTTTCCAAAATCTCCACAGTTTGCGTCGCCATGTCCATGCAACCCAAATTGTCCACTACCGTGAGCAAAACATCTGCATTGTCCGCGATGTCTGTGACCGGATTCACTGTGAATCGGCCATTGGGGTCATCGAACGCCAAGTTGTTGATGTCGAAGCTGTTCGACCCATCTGAGTTGCCCCAAGTCCATGTCAAGGCACCGTTGCCTGTACCGCTGACAATAGAGGCATCCAATTGATTGCCGTTGGCTACTGTGCCTTCACAAATGGCATTGGGCACAGTGCTTGTCGTGGAGACAGTGATGGCATCGATTTCAGGATTGCCTACGACCTCCAATTCAAGGTCATAGGTTTTGCTGCACTGAACCACAACATGATCTGCAATCGCATCGAGTTGGAAGGAGGTGTTTCCCAAACCAGTGAGCGAGATGTCACTCCACAGCACCTCCCACTGCAAGTTGCCGGGAACATCTACGGAGAGATTGCCCGCCAAACCTGTCAGTTCAGTCGCTCCCACCAATGCTCCTGTCCAGTCGGTCCCTTGACAAACGTGGCTTTCAGAACCTGGTGCCAGGCTCACCTCCGGAAGGGGGTAGAACGTTGCTGGATTCGAAGGCGGTAGGGTGGTGGAACAACCAGAGCCATCGGTGATGGTCAAAACGGCTTGAAGCTCCACTGTGGTGGGCGACAAGCTCCACGCTTCTGGCGCAGGTCCAGTAGCAGCAACTGGTACTGTCCATAAGACCGTTGCGTCAGCTTCAGTAAGCGTGATGGTGCTGGTGGTGCCTTCTGTGACCTCCCAACTGTAGGTCACATCAGCCAAGTCGCTACTCTCCGTGTCGAGCACAGGTGGATCCATGGCAAGAAAAAGAGCTTCGCCAGTGCACAGCATCTCCGATGAGAACCCGGCATCCACAGGTGTGGGGTTGTCCAGAACGTCCAAGGAAATGGAAACTTCCCCCACGCACCCTGCAGGATCGGTGGCCACCACTGTGACGGTGCCATCGCTCGGTCCCGATGGTAGATCACCGACGCCACTGGAGGCTCCACCTGGCAATGTCAGGAGGTCGAATGCAGGGGCATCCCATTGGTACGTCGGTGCGCCATTGGGTGACGTGCTGCTCACGCTCAACAGAAGACTGGTCCCAGAACAAAAGCTGTTGTCCGAGTTGCTGTCGAATGCAGGCTCGGGATTGTCCAATACCTCCAGCTCCAAAGCGAACGGCGACGTGCACACCAAGGGACCGGCTTCCCCCGTTTCAAATTCGGCCAAAGCCGTCACGGGGAAGGTCACAGCTCCTGAGGCGTTCGGGTCAAAATCTGCCCAACTGACCGCCCAATTGGTCAATCCATCAGAACCTGCGAACGACTCATTACCAGGACTCTCCAGGCCAGAGACCCCTGAGATTGACCCCATCCAAGGTGTGCCGGAGCACAGCGCATTGTCGCTGGTCAAGCTTGCCTCCGGATTGGGGTGCACCACCACTTGGTCGTCGAAAGCGACTTCGCTGGTGCATCTCGAATCGTCCAAGGTGCCCTGCCAGGAAACCATCATCACATTGGGGGAGGCCGTCCAAGGAGCGTCAGGCACCACCAGTCCCTGCACGCTGTGGCCAAAACCGGATGCATCTTCCGTCACAGCAAAGGGTGTTCCGTCGTCCGCCTGCACAGTCCATGTGATGCTCAAGTCATTCAGAGTAAAGTCGTCGTCCACCAATGGATTGGTGCCGAGGCTGAACGTCACTGCGTCGCCCGAGCAAATGTTGGTGGCCGACCAGTCAATACTGGACGGCAATTCGGGCAATTCCCAAACTTCAAACGTTGCAGATGTGGCTGCCGTGCAACCTTCATTGTCTGTGACCAAAAGTTCAATCTCTCCGTCCTCCGTGACGAAGCCGGCCAATCGCTCAAGGGTCACTTCACCCACCGATGCTGAGGTCAAATCAAATGCACTGGGTTCGTCAACAATGGCCCAGCCATAGGTCAAACCACCGTTTGGGTCGGAGGTGACTGCCGCCGAGATAAGAAGGGATTCATCGGCGCAGAAACCGGCTGCGGAAATGTCCAATGGACCGAGCTGAGGGTTGCCAAAGACGATCACGTCTTCCATCAATGATGCGAGGCAAAGTGTGCTGCCATCGGTGGAGGCAGCCTCCACTTCGAACAAGAGCTCTCCACCCCCCACCGCATTCAAGTCAATGTTGGAATCTGTGCCTGCGTCGATTTGAGTGCCATCAAGAGACACCGTCCAATCCAAATTGGTGGTGTGCTGGGCGCAAACGTCGCCGTCGTTGCCATCCTGAACTTCGAACGAAAGGACCAAACCTTCGCACAGAATTTCTGGTATGGACAGCGACAAATCTGGCGTTGGGATCACCTCGAGTCCAAGGTCGTAGACTTCGGAGGAGCAAACGATGGGGACGCCATCGACAAGGGTGGTTTCCTCCAATTGCAGCTCTACAAAGTCCCCACATTGGATGTCCTCGAAGGTGGGAGAGGGGTTGTCTGGGTCCATCAGTGGCGTGCCATTGAATGACCAAGCGTACTGAGCATCCAAGTCAAGCGGGACGCTGATGGGCTGAACGTCTTCCCCCGAACACACCACTGTAAAACCAGCGGCACTCGCGTCGACATCGGGGGTGGCCACATGCTCCACCACGCCTTCATTGGCAAGGGCTAGTGAGGTGCAACCGTTGTCGTCCACAGCTGAGATGCTCACAAGGCTGGTCCCATCCCCAACGAAAAAGCTTCCCGACAATTCGATGTCGACCAAAATGTCGCCAGCACCCAAAGCAATGCTTCCTTCTGCACCACCACCCAACGTCCATGTCACGTCGGTTGCGGCTTCCGCGACCAGTCCGACCTGCAGCGACGCATCGGTCCCTTCGCAGACAATGTCGCTGCTTTCAATCCAAGTCAAGACAGGACGCTGTGCCACAGGGATGTCAAAGGACGCTTCATTCACACACACCTTTGAGTCGCCAAACGTTGTGGTTTGCTCAAGCGTGACTTCTACGTTGGAAGAAACGCTTTCCCAAGTGTAGGTGGTGCCGTCAATGCCGTTGGGGCTCGGCATGAAGTCGAGAAACGCGAAAGTACTTTCAGGCCCATTGGGGGATGGCGTCAGCACGACTTCGCTCCCTTCACAAACGGGATTCCCATCCCAGGCTGTGCCATTGACATTTGCATCCAAGAGGATGGACTGGGGGCTGTGCACCACCTGGGTGACATTGGCTTCGCCTTGACATTGGGCCAAGTCGCCGCCAAAGGCATAGGTCAAAACAACGGTCTGTTCAAATGTGTCTCCATCCAACGGCGTCGGGAATGTCGCGCCCGTCAGGTCTTCTGACAGTGCCCCTGCGGACCAAACAGAAGTGGCGGTGGGCTCCACGCCATTCGACATGGTGTAATCGGAAAGGGTCAAGTTGCTGCTCACGAGAACGCTTGCATCGACGTCACAGGCAGAGGGCGTGGTCAACCCAAAGTCTGGATCGGCCACGATTTCCACGGTGCGCACGGCCTCCTTGCTGCCACAGGCGTTTGCAGCGGTGGCAGTGTACGTGTAGCTTCCGGTGGCCAGTGGGCCGGACCCAAAACCAATCGTTGCGCTTGGGCCGTTGCATTCCAATGCCAGAGCGATCGTCGTGTTTTGGGTCAGGACATTTGTGGTTCCGCCAGCGAGGTTCTCGACAAATGCATACGACAAGCTCAAATCAGAGGCGCCCAGGGTGAATGAAGAAGCTACAGCGCTGACCACACCTCCTTCACAAAGAACGCTGGTGTCGAAGCCGTCAATCACTGGGGTAGTTGGTGCACCAAAAGCTTTGATCAGCACTGGGACGGCCTCTTGCGAAGTTGGGTCCCAAAAAATCCCTGGACTGGTTCCCGGCTCAGCACTTTGGCCAATGCCCACCTCGAAGCAGCCTTGGACGAGTGGGATGAATTCCAATCTCAAGGATTGGTTCCAATCTTCGAGATTGGTTCCTGTCTCAGCGGAAGCAACAAGTTCGAAATGGATGTTCACTTCTGCAGCGCTGCCTTGAAACAAGACTTCCCAAGGAACATCTGCCGGCGTGACACCAGTGAAATCTGGCGTCTCCACATCAATGGTCACAACATCAGCACCGACACATGGTGCGGGGTTGTTCACAGCCAAAGCGGTCGCAGGCAACTCACCAAAGGAAGCCACCGGATTCCTGGCCTCGGAGGCGAGGACAGGAGTTCCTGAAAGGAAGGCAATGAAAAGGCCCAAGCAAAAGGCAAGCTGGCTTGCTCTTGCGGGACTTGGGAGGCAGGTGAATCGTGAGTTCATGCAAGTAGGGAATCTTCAATCGAGCAAGTTACGGAGGAGAGGTCAAGCAAGGCTTTGGCGACACCAAGAACTTGACGCGATTCGTGGAGAAAAAGTGGTGCAAAAGAAATGAGGCTTTTCAAGGTTGCCGTGTTGATTCCTTCCGCGGGGACCTTCTTTGGCCACCAAAGACCGTCCTAACTTCGACTCCAAATCATTCAACAAACACCTAAAACATGAAACATCTTACGTTTTGTGCGATCCTTTTCATGGGGATCCAAATTTCGGGATCTGCTCAATACTCCCTTGCAATTGAGGCATCTCCATCCACTCAGGAAGGATTGACCTCTTACATGTTCTATGTGAACATGGAAGATGAGACGGACCGGATGAGTGCGGTGTTTGGGAACGATTCATTGCCTCTGGAAATCATAACACCCGCAGGAGCTTTCAACAGCGCCTTCAATGCAGGGTGGAGTGCTGCTGGGATCAACGCATCGTTCATTTCCGTTTTCCCTGATTTGGCGGATGACACCTACGCTACAATCGGTTTGGATGCCGCTGCTTCGACTTCAGGAATTGCGGATGCCGCAGACCCGTCATTGGTGGAGGATGCTGCTCAGCCGATCACCCCATTTTTTCAGGCCACCGGGACGACATCCCTGCTAAGCAACACCCTGACGGGTTCCTCTTGGTACGTATTGAATACGGCCGGCAACGGCCTTCCTGATGCAGAGATGCGTGTTTTGATTGCCAAGGTGACCACCTCGGGCGAAATCAGTGGAACCGTGAATTATCAAGTGTTTCCCTTCGGTCTTGGCGAAAACAACACTTTGGTGACGGTTGACTTTGAGGGTGCAGGCACTTTTGTTGAGGAAGGCGGGGAACTTCCTGGCTGCACGGATCCCACGGCTTGCAACTTCAACAATGGTGCCACCGTGGACGATGGATCATGTGAAAGTGTTGGTGCTGGGTTTTGCGATTGTGAAGGCAGTTCACTTGATGCTTTGGGGATTTGCGGTGGCGACTGTCCTGCAGACGATGACATGAATGGCGTGTGCGATGGAGACGAGGTGTTTGGTTGTACCAACGAAGCAGCATGCAACTACGATGCCGCTGCCAATGTGAACGATGGTTCATGTGACTTGCCTGGGAATTTCTGGTGCGATTGCGAAGAGACCATTCCAGACAGCGATGGCGATGGCGTTTGCGACGAGGACGAAGTGGAAGGATGCACAGATGCTTTTGCATGCAACTACAGCTTGGGCGCCACCGAAGAAGATGGTTCTTGTGAATACTGTTCTTGTGCTCAAAATCAGTACAGCCTGTCTGTGACTTCCGTTCCAGCTGTTCAAGCGGGACTGACCACGTACAGGGTCTATGTGAACACGAATGATGCGGCTGACTTCGTAAGCGCAGTCTACAGCAATGTCGACAACCCACTCAGCATTGAGGTCTCAGAGGGGGCATACAACAGCGCTCAATCTACTTCTTGGAATGCTTCAGGCGTGAACCCGGCTTTGTTTGTCACTTTTCCTGAAATCGTGGACGACTCCTACGCCACCATTGGATTGTCAGGTCCTGCAGCTCCGCTGGGAACAGGCTACACTGACCCCGGCATCCTCGATCTTGACTTTGTCTTGACCGACTTCTTCACCACAAACGGTGCAACGGGTTTCATCTCAGACACCGACCCAGGATTGACTTGGTTCATTCTTGGTGATGCCCTGAACGGGCTGCCAGACAGCAATGGTCAGATTTTGTTGGCCCAAATCACCACAAGTGGCAGCATCAGCGGAACGTTGAATTATCAGATTTTCCCATTGGGCAATGCGGACGCAGCAATCTCTGAAACGACATCTTTCGACGGCGAAGGAGTGTTTGGTGGAGATGCGGTCACGTGCGGGTGCACAGAGGCAGGTGCCTGCAACTACAATGCTGACGCCACCGTCGACGATGGATCTTGTGAATACGCATCGTGCAATGGCTGCATGGACGACACTGCGTGCAACTTCGACATGAACGCATCGATCGACGATGGCACCAACTGCGTATTTGCTGTCGACGGTTACGACTGTGATGGCAACTGCCTTGGTGACGATGTGAACGCGAACATGGTCTGCGACAGTGAGGAGACAGGCTGCATGGACGACACAGCTTGCAATTTTGATGCGAACAATGTGTTCGAAGACAATGACTCTTGTACCTATGCGGATACCGGCTACGATTGCGACGGCAACTGCTTGAATGACGCAGACGGTGACGAGGTTTGTGATGAGTTTGAAGTCCCTGGGTGCATGGATGCCATGGCTTGCAATTACAACGACATGGCCACCGACGACGATGGCATGTGTGTTTTCGCCACGGCCGATTGTGAATCCTGTTCAGGAGAGACGGATGGTTCTGGAACTGTGGTGTTGAGTGATGCGGACGGTGACGGCATTTGCGACGAAGCTGAAATTGTGGGTTGCACAATAGAAGGGGCTTGCAACTACAACCCGGAGGCCACAGATGCAGACGACGAATCCTGCGTTTTTGCGGAAGAGTTCTTGGATTGCGATGGCAACTGCTTGAATGATGCCGACGAAGATGGCGTTTGTGACGAGTTGGAGGTCGCAGGCTGCACCAATGCCGTAGCGTGCAACTTCAATTCCGAAGCCACAGACGACGATGACAGCTGCACGTTCCCTGGAGAAGCTTGTGACGATGGCGATGACAACACAGAGAACGATACACTGAACACGGATTGCGATTGCGTCGGAACGCCCATCGTAGGCATTTCCGAGGCATCGTTGAAGTTTGCGATGTTCCCCAACCCGACCTTCGGCGAGGTGACGTTGCAAGTGGATGGTTTCCACGCCCAAGCTAGAGTGCAAATCATGGATGCCGCAGGGCGTGTGGTTTGGACGGCTGAAAACATGGTGCTCCAAGGCAATGTGGTCTTGGACTTGTCTGCACTTCGCAGCGGCACCTACAATGTGATGGTTTCTGACGAACGCGGCGTAAGCGTCCGTCGTTTGACCATCCAACACTGATCAAGGACTCCAGAGGGCCTAGTGCCCCTTATAGGATTCATTCAACAATCTAAGAGAAGCCCGGGAAACGTCCCGGGCTTTTTGTTGCCCAAAGGTGAAGAGATGGGCAAGTTTTCCAACAGAAACATTCCTTCTTATTGGAAATCAGTCACCTGACAAATGGGGCAGTCCAAGCTTCTGACCGAATCTACATCTGTCATTGATAAAATTCTATCTTGCCCCTGAATCACAACGTTCTGATATGAAGCATTTCTTTCTTCTCGCAGTTTTGAGCTGCGCCTTTTCATTTTTAGGGAATTCTCAAATCTCGTATACCTTGACAATTGAGTCTTCTGCTCCGGCAGGGGCAGCTACTCCAGGATCTGTCTATCGTTTTTACGTGGACATGCAGGATGCCACGGACCGCATGAGTGCAGTGTTTGGCAACGACCAAGCGAACTTGATTGTGAACGCTCCAGGCGGTGTGTTCAACAGCGCATTCAACTCTGGTTGGAGTGCAGCAGGCATCAACCCCTTGTTCTTGCCTGCGTTCCCAGACCTTGCTGACGACTCTTTCGCTACGATTGGATTGGAAGGTCCTGCCTCCAGTGTTCCTGGTGCAGCAGACCCATCGTTGGTAGAGGATGCCAACCAACCCATTTCTCCATTCTTCCTGACGCCTGGTGCGACAGCTTTGGAGAGCACAACATTGACGGGAGCTTCATGGTACGTTTTGAACACAGCGAGCAATGGTTTGCCTGATGCTGATGGCCGCGTCTTGGTGATGCAAGTCACGACCGCAGGTGTCATCTCAGGTCAGATCAACCTTCAAATTTTTCCACTCGGAGTGGGTGCGAACCAGATCCAAGCTTCCATTGCCTTTGACGGTGCAGGAACGTTTGGTGTAGGAAGTTCGGACGTGGACGGTTGCATTGACGATACTGCTTGCAATTACAACCCTGATGCCACCCTTGACGACGGCTCATGCTTGCAGCTTGACGGTTGTGGTGTGTGCGGCGGTGACGGCATCCCTGCCGGCGACTGCGACTGCGACGGCAACGTCCTTGACGAGTGTGGTGTGTGCGGTGGCGACGGCATCGCTGCAGGCGATTGTGATTGTGACGGCAACCAAGAGGACGCCCTCGGCGAGTGCGGAGGTTCTTGTGCCGCTGACGCCGATGCCGATGGCATCTGTGATGACGTAGACGAATGTGTAGGCGCGATTGACGCTTGCGGCATCTGCAACGGACCAGGCGCGATCTACGAGTGCGGCTGTGAAGACATCGCTGCAGGCGATTGTGATTGTGACGGCAACCAAGAGGATGTGCTCGGTGAGTGCGGAGGTTCTTGCGCTGCTGACGTCGATGCCGATGGCATCTGTGACGACGTGGACGACTGCGTTGGCGCGCTTGATGCATGTGGCATCTGCAACGGCCCTGGTGACATCTACGATTGTGGCTGTTCCAACATCCCAGATGGCGACTGCGACTGTGATGGAAATCAGATCGACGCCATTGGTGTGTGCGGTGGGAGCTGTGAAGAAGATGTCAATGCCAATGGAGTATGCGATTCCGACGACCCAGTGGGTTGTACCATTTCAGTGGCATGCAACTACGACCCAAACGCCGTTTTTGATGACGACACTT
>CAWVVM010000048.1:0-10516 GCA_963933635.1 uncultured Flavobacteriales bacterium | reverse complement strand
CATCGGTGGTGACACGGAAACTGTGGGCAATGCCTTCGTTCGCACCGTTCGCCATAAGGGTTGGTACAGGCAGTTCCATTTCCGTATCCTGCACGTAATTCACCACCACTTCAATGTCATTGACGACGTCGCATTGGTAAAGCAATCGGGCCAAATTGATGTCCGCCAAGTCGGCTGCGGACACCTGGTCGTTGGCGAGTTGGTAGATCTGGTAGCCCTCGAAGTTGTAGGAACGACTCAGGGTATCGTAGAGGTTGCCCTGTACGTCAAACTTGGGAATTCCCGGGTCAAACTGAAGGTATTCTTCTCGGAAGTTGTTGGACAGAGGGTTGTCATTCGTGAGGTACAAGATGAGCTCGTTTTCGAGTTCTTGCACGGTCACGTCTGGGGCATCTGGACCTGAGACAATTTCGAAGCAGTTGTCGAACAAGGCTTGGGCCTTGTCGTCTGCAATGCGCATCAGCTTCACACTTTCTTCGGGGTCACCTGCATTGGCACGGGCCCAGACGACACCCATGGTGATGTTGTTGTAATCACCGGGCTCCAAAGTGAAGGGGCCTGCGGCTTGGATGAAACGTCGGTCGGCAGGAGGGTTGCCTGAGGTAACCTCTGTCCAAGGGTCAACGGCAGCACCTCCTGTGCCCCAGTTGAAGGGGTCGGTTTCGCCTGGGAACATGTAGTCGCAGGAGACGTCGAGGTTGGCACCCGTGGCGGCACTCACACCATCTCCTCCGTAGGCCATTTTTTGTCCGTTTTTCCAGATCCCGTTCATGTAGTTGTAGAAGTGGAGGGGGGTGGCAGGTTCACCGTTGATGGGGTTGTTCGAGTTGTTGTAATACACGAAGCGGCGCATGCCAAAGCGTTCGTTGTCCACGACACCATCTCCGTAACCAATCCCAATCCCTTCATAAGGGATGCCGAGGGAGTCCACAGCATCAGAGAAGTTGCTTGTCAGCGGGTTGTCCAAGCCGTCGGTGTCCTGGTAGGGTCCCTCGAAAAAGTCAAGACCCACAGCGGGGGGATTTTCACCATAGCCCGTGGAGCTGGAAGAGGGTTCATCTACCGCGTCTCCATTGTAGCTGTAACCAAGGCCCCTTTGGACATCACATCCGACATAGTCGTCAGTGGCTGTTCCCACATCCGCGTCCACCCAAACCCCGAAGTAGGTGTTGGACAAGGTTTGTGTTCCTTGATTGATCAAGACATAGTTGTGGAAGGTCATGTTGTTCACCTCGTCGTTGGTCGAAAAGGCAAACGCCTGGGCGCGGATTTCCATGCCAATGGGCTCGCCCTGTGACTCCGAGTGCACATTTCCTTTGTCATTGAAAATCCAGTAGAAATTCCTGTCGCCATAAAGAGGGACGAGGTCTTCCCGCTTTCGATTTTTGCAATCGATTTCTTGGAGGAAATCATACCAAGGATAGTCGCCCAATTCTGGGGAGTAGAAACCATCTCCATCGTAATCCTGGAAGGGAGCGAGGTAATAGTCCTGGTTCAAGTCGGTGCTGCCATGGGCAGGGTAGTCCCTAAAGTAGGCAGGCATTGCATACCCTTCAGGGAATTCTTCGTCCACCGTGCCTGCAGCCACGGCATCAAAGTACTGTCGATGACGCTGGGCATCGGCGCGTGTGGACACGAAGAAATCGTCGTATTCGTTGCACGTGGCAGCGTCGACTTCTGCACCACCATCGTTGGTCAATGGACCTGTCCAATAGTCGTTTCCGTCTCCACGAAAGGTGACGGCAGCGAGTTTCAACTGCTGGTCAGGGCTGATGCCTCCCATCCACAGAGCTCCTGCATAAAGAGAGCTCACGCCCCCACCTTTGGGCACTTCGTAAGATGCTTGGCTTGTTGCGCGGTCTTGCCAGAGGGAACCTCCGGTTTCGATAAGTGCACGTACGTTGTTCCACTCCAAGTCACGGAGACCTGTGGCTGGGGCACAAGCCGCAGCGCGCAAAGCGGGTTGAAGGTTTTGGCCTGCGGTCCCTCCTGGGGTGCCCGCGCCAACATATTTGTATCCCCAGGCTGTGGAAGCCACGAGGCACAGAACGGAAAATGAGAGAATGCGGTTCATCTGCTTGCTATGCATGTTCAGAAGTCAAATTTGACACCAAGACGCATGGTCCGTGGCAAGCCCAAGTTGAAGGGGTTGTCCACGAACATGGAGTAGTAATTCCGGAAGGCGTTTGGATCGTTTTGGCTGTTGATCAGGGGTTGGTACTGCGCGGCAGCCAAGTAACCGTCGTCATCAGCCACACCAGTGAAGCGGTACACGGAGTTGATGTTGCGCGTGTTCAAAACATTGCTCACCCACAAGTAGACGTTCAGGTTGGTGGTCTTTGCTTCTCCTTTTGCCTTTCCATAAGTGATGGTGAAGTTGCGGTCGAGGTTTGCGTCCAAGCTGAACTGCCAGGGCAAACGGCTTCCGTTGATTGAGCCCTCGGTGGAAGGACTGATTTCACCTGTGATGGGGGTGGCAATGGTGGAGGCTGTGTAAGGCGTTCCTGAACCGAGGTTGGCAATGAAGTTCAAACCAGTACTGGCAAACAATTGGAACTCCTTGCCGCCGAGGTTGGCCACAGGCCCGTTGTATTCCTCGCCGGATCCATAGCGGTAGTCAACATTGGCCACGATCCGGTGGCGCTGGTCGTAGTTGAATGGGTTGATGGACCTCAGGTTGGGCAAGCCAGCATTGATCAACGCCAAGGCGGTTTGGGTGGTAGACCCTGTGCCGTCGGCGAACTGCAGCGTGTAGTTCGCATTCAAACGGACGTTTCCGGTCCGGCGCATGTCGTAGCCTACGGTGAAGCCTTTGACGGTGCCAAAGTCGAGGTTGCCAAAGGCCTTGTAAGGCCGCGGGTAGGCACCGGTGAAGTTCCGCACCTGAATCATGTCACGCATCTCCTTGTAATAGGCTGAAATCTTCAAGCTTGATGTTTTGGTCAGTACTTGCTGAAAACCTAGCTCATAGTCGATGGTCTTTTCTGGTCGCAGGTTGGGATTGGAAATCAAATTGTTCCGGCTCTCCAAGAACAAGTAGTCGATGGGGGAGAAGCGGTTGCTTGACGTCGGACGCTGGGTCAAGATGTCGTAGTGTGCGAAAAAGACCGCTTCATCGCTGATGTTGAACGAGAACGACACACGCGGCATGATGTTGACTGCAGGATCGTAATCTTGGAAGGCGTCCGAGGTGAGCTCAAACGCATCGTCGCCGTTGGCGTTGTCGTTGGGTTTCAACCAAGGCGCCGGGTAGGCCGTGTTGACGGCGAGGATGTCGGGGTCACTGATTTCAGTTCCCAAGGCGTTGTACCAGGTGTCTCCGTCACGGAAACCCACAATGGAGCCAGGCTCCTCAAAGGCATCCACGTACACTGCGTAGTCTTCACCAATGTTGTCAGGAATGTTGGCGTTTCCGCTCAGAGATCCAGACAAAACCTCTGACCCTTGTACATCGCCCACAGTGTAGGATTGGCCTACGACGTAAGGGTCCTTGAGGACAGGTTGGTTCGCGTCAAAGCGATCGATTCTCAAGCCCACGTTGAAGATGATGTCGTCAAATGTGAACTTGTCCATGATGTATCCCGCGATGTAAATGGGCTCGTAGGCACCGATGGGGCGGGTGTTGTATTCATTGCCACCGAAAGTCCGTGTTTCGTTGAAGAAGTCTTCAATGGTGGGGCGTCCGGTCATTTTGTTGCCATAGGGATCGTATCCGCTGTAGTTGACGTAGTTGGACCCTTGGTTCAACAAGTCGTCCGCACCAAACATGTCCAAGGAGTAGAATTCTGGGTCGATGGCGTCGATGTTGATCAGCTCGCGGGCGTCGGCACCAAGCGCATCCCGAAGGCGCGCGTCAAATTCGAATTGGTTGTCTCCCAAGAGTCGATCGTATGTCACATAGTATTCTGAACCTACGTTGCTGATCGTGCTGTCTGCCAAATCGATCTCTTTGATGTGAGAGTTGGTGGTCAGACGCGCGAGTGTCCAAAGTCCAATTGGGCTGAGTGAGAAGAATGCGTCACGGCGTTGTTCATACTCAAATCCGAGTTGCAAGGCATGATCTCCAACGTCCGCGGAACCGGCGGCACTTACACGGAACTGGCTGTTGTTGCTGACGTCGTAATCGTTGCCCTGTGTGCCAAAGTAGCTCCAGAGCCCGTAGGTGGAGTTGGGCGATTGTCCATTGAGAAGGGCGTTTCCGTTTTGGACATTCAAAAGACTGGAATACGGTCCTGGGGTCACTTCGATCACTCCGTTTTGGAAGTCGGCGGATGCTTCGTTGTCAAACAGGCTGAAGTACTGGTCGTTGATGGCCGCCAATTCCGGATTGAAGGGAGACGACTGGAACGTCACCAAAGTATCTTCCCATCCGTTGTGCACGAATCGACCTGTGGCATCGTTGTATTGGTAGCTGTTCTCCTGGAAGACATCAAAGGTGCCAACGTGGCCGTACTTGAAAAAGTCGTCGCCGTGGCTCGCATCCTCCCGCTTGAAATAGCTTTGGGAGTAGTCGGCCATGATGGAGTAGAAGACGTTCTTCAACCCACTGCTCGACCCATTGTCTTCGTCGTCGGTGAAGCGCTGAGAGAACTTCACATATCCACGCCAGTCCAAGCTGGTGGTGCGGTTGTTGTTTTCCCAATTCATCAAGGAACGTCCGCGGTCGAACTCGTTGCTTTGGCCCAGGGCTGCCGTCGCGCCAAAAGTCAAGCTCGTGGTTTCGTTGGTGTTCACGTCGATTTTGGCCACGAGATTGGCGGCTTGGTTCGCGTTGTTCAAGCGCGTGGGGCTTCGCGTGAAGTCGTCCGCTGTCAAGAAGTCAGCGTTGAACAAGGCACCATTGATGTCCCCAGAGGAACTGATGTTCTGGCGGAGGGGCTCGGCCAAAATTTCTTGGCGGGCGTTATCGGTCATCCTGTACACCCCGCCAAACGTAGGACGGGTGTCCTTTTGGTAGGTGTAGTTTCCCGACAAGAACAAACCCAACGCCGGGTCGGTGCGTTCGCCTTTTTCGTTTTTACGCCACGCGATGGGGCCAGAGAGAGAACCCTCGGCGAGGTTGTAACCAAACTTGTCCAAGCCGACTGCCGAATTCTCCGTGGGGAGGCCTGAAGTGATCACTTCACCTCCTCCAAACCACTTGCGGCTGGAGTTTCTCAACGAGATGTTGATCACACCTCCTGTGGCGTCACCAATGTTGGCGGGAATTCCACCGGTCACAACCTGGACTTCTTCGATGGCGGATTTGGGAAGGGCTGAGGAGCCACGCACCTTGATTCCATCGATGTAGTACCAAGTCGAAGACGTCCGCGCACCACGGATGCTGACCCCTCCATCTGTTCCCGCAGTGCTGGCTCCGGCCACAGTGGCCGCAATGCTTGTCGCGGAACGACCGGGAAGCTTGTCGATGTCTTCACGGCTCACCGTACCTCCCGATGCACCTCCATCCTTGTCGATCAAGGGCACAGAATACTCGACCACTTCCGCCTCTTCCATCATGACCCCAGCGCCGAGCTCGGCGTTGACGAACTGGATTTTGTTGGCAGTGATTTTGACCCCTGTCACCTTCTTGGACTGGTACCCCACAAAGCTGAAGAGCACGTCGTAGGTGCCTGGCTGGATGGGTTTGATGGTGTAGTCCCCATCGAAGTCCGTGTTGGTTCCTGCCACTTGGTTCCCGTTGAGGAACAAAATGACACTGGCGAAAGGAAGGGCATCCTTTGAGTCGAAATCGTTGATTCGACCTTTGAGCGTTCCTGCCCCCACTTGCGCAAAAGCGCTGAAGGACATCAAAACAGCTCCCAAAAACGTTGCAAACCGCATCATGCGTCTAGAATTTCAGGCGATACTATAGGAGCCCAAATATAGGCCAACCCTCGCGAGAACGCTAAAAAGTGCAAAGACGTTGCAAACCAAGGGAATAAAGGGCACTCAGCCCTTCCTCCAAGATTGGCGAAGGCGGATTCGACGCCACCAAGACACGCTTCTTCCGTCCCGGTTCCGACGTGCTTTTTGTTGCCCTTTGCGCATGCGTTTCCGGACATTGTCCTTCGCGTGTCCGTTCGTTTTGTGGTGCGCTCTTGTGCTCCTTCCCTCTGGCACGATCAGGTTCTTCTCACGGCTTGTTTGCTGCATGTCGTAATGCCGCTCCTGTCTCTCTTTGTAGGCTTTTTCGAATTCCTTGTAGGCTTTTTTCTCTGCTTTGGCCAAGGCCTTCATCCGCTTTTCCTCTGCCTTCCTCTCGCTGCGGCTTCCGCCCTCATCTTGGGACCAAGCCTCGGCAGAGCCCCCTCCAGCGGCCAGGACCAAAGCCAGGCACGTCCGCAGCAACCTGGCTTGCCTTGCAGAGCGGCGGGAGCGAGTTGGCCGGTGGTTCAAACCTTGGAAGTGGGGCATAGCATCCATGCGTCTTGGGCATTCGTCACGGGCAGTTGGCACGACCCGTCCGAACAAACATACCATTGTACTTCGCCGTTTGGCCCCGCCTCTTTTCCTTCCATCCACGGCAACTTGTGGGCATCTCCAGAGACGGCCAAATCGAGCCACGTGCCTGGACGCGGGGCGTTCCACCACTCCTTTGCGGCTTCCAATCCAGATGCGCGGTCCGGCGCGGCGATGACCACGGTGGCCATGGGGGTGCGCATCTCCATCCAGGCCTTGGCCCATGCTGTGGACCTCGAAAGGGGGGCAGGGGAGACCAGGTGCCGCTGGACCATGGATTGGGCTTGCTGACGCCAGACCGGGATGTCGCATGCCCAGCCCAACTTCCACAGCGCCCCTGCCAGGGTCGCACTGGCTGAAGGGGTCACGCTGTCGTCTTCACTGGATCGTCTGGCGAACAAAGGCTCTGCGTCATGGGAAGTGAACCAACATTTTGAAGCTTGGTCGTCCCAAAATCTGTCCAGCGCCGTGGCCATCAAGGCGCGGGCCTCGTCCCGCCATGTTGGGTCAAGGGTGACCTGGTACAGGTCCAAAAGGGCTTGGACGGTGAAGGCGTAATCTTCGGAGAAGCCTTCCAATGCAAGCCCGCCGCTGGGGTGCCATGTGCGCCGAAGGAGTTCAGGCTGGCCGGGCATCCTTGCCTGGTGCAGCAAGAATGCACCTCCTTGCAGCGCCCTTGCTGTCCATTCTTTGCGTTGCAAGGCCCGGCCCGCGCGTGCAAATCCAGAAACGGCGAGGGCCGTCCATCCGGTCACCACTTTGTCGTCTTTGGCGGGCCGACTCCTTTTGGATGCCGGGCTGTCCCGCCATGCCGCAAGTTGGGCCATCACCGTGGGACCCATCGGCTTGCCTTGCTCGTCTTTCTTGTGCCAAGCCTGGTCCTGTTCTCGGGGCCGCATGAGGACGTGCCGCCCCTCCTCCCAATGGCTCGTGTGTTCCCAGTCATAGGTTTGGACCAACCAATCACACATCTCCTGATTGGGCAAGGCTTGGGCAAGGTCTTCGTGGGACCAAACGTAGTAGGTGCCCTCGGCGCCATCGCTGTCGGCATCCAAGGCCGACGCAAACCCTCCCTCGGGACTGCCAAGGGGCCCGAGGAGGAAGCGGGCAATGCCTTCCGCTGCCCGGGAAAACTTGTCTTTGCCACTGGTTTCAGCGGCCTCCGAAAAAGTCCCAAGGAGTTGTGCATTGTCGTAGAGCATCTTTTCAAAATGGGGCACATGCCATTTTTCATCGACGCTGTAACGTGCAAACCCTCCTCCGACGTGGTCGTGGATGCCGCCTCGCTCCATGCCATCCAAGCTTCGCAGGCCCTGTGCTTGGGCCTCGGGGTCAGGAGAAATCCTCAAAAAATCAATTTGGCAGGGCAGGGGGAACTTGGGGCTGCCTTGTGCTCCACCATGGAGCATGTCCCAGGTGGGGCGCCATGCGTTGAGCTTGTCGTGAAGCGCTTGGTCCACTTGCTGCGTCGCCAAGTCGTCGTCATTGCCTTTGGCCCAAGGAGCCTCAGGCAAGGGACCTTCATCTTCCATGGCGGCCACAGCGGACGCCAAGTGGTGGGCGTACGCTTCGACCTTTTGGGGCTCTGAAGCACAAACGTCCAAGACGGCCTGAAGTGATGACAACCAGCGGTCTTTGGGGAAGTATATGCCGCCCCATATGGGCCTCCCATCGGGAAGGGCGACACAATGCAAAGGCCAGCCTCCCTGTCGGGTCATTTGTTGCACTGCTTCCATGTACACCTGGTCGACATCGGGACGCTCCTCCCGGTCGACCTTGAGGCAAATGAAATGGGCGTTCATGAAGGTGGCCGCTTCTTCGTCTTCGAAGGTCTCATGCTCCATCACGTGGCACCAATGGCATGCGCTGTAACCCACACTGATGAGCACAAGTTTCCCAGTGTCTTGTGCTTCCCGCCAAACATCAGGGCTCCAGGGCCGCCAATGGACAGGGTTGTGTTGGTGTTGTAGGAGGTAGGGAGACGTGGAGCCGCCCAGCGCATTGGTGCGCTTCGCCATGGGACGGTTAGAACTTCGCCCGGCCACGGCCCATGCGGCTGTTGCCTTTCCTTGTGCGACTGCGCTTGGAAGGCTTCCTCGCAGAACGGTAGTTGTTGCGGCGGAAGTTGCTCGAGCTCATGACCACCTTGCTCACGGACACCTGAAGGGTGCCGTAGGTGTCGTTTTTGTCAGGGTTGCCGCGGGGGCTTTCATAGGCTTCGTCCCAGCGAAAGCTGTTGAGGAAGGCTTCAGGATTGTCCACCCCAGCAGCCTCCGCCACAACCACGGAAGAAGGGTTGCTCAACAAGAATTGGATGTCGCTGAGACCAGAGGGGTCAGCCCAGGTGAAGCTGACATCGTCCAAGTAGTCTGTGAAGGTCAGGTTCCACACGAACTCCATGCCCACGCGGATTTGGTGGTTGACTTCAAAAGAAACACCGAGTCCCAGAGGCACCCCCACTGAGAGCTGTCCATAGGACAAAGTCTCCGTTCCGGCGTCGCGCAAATCGTACCACTCGTCGTAATTCAACTGGGTTGGGTTGGTCGAGATGTTGCCTTGTGCAAAGTGGTATTCGGCGGCGTCTCGGTTGAGTTGGGCTTGTGGGTTGTGCGAAAACCCAGTGACGCCGAGGGTGGCGTATGCGTTCATGCCCATGCGCAGCTTGCTGGTGTAACGCGTGATCATGGGGTTGGAGAAAAAAGACACCTCCGCGCGAACACTCAATTCGTTGACAAAATTCCGAAAGTGGGCGTTTCTCGTCACGCGGGCCGCGTTGGTGGAGAGGTTGTCGTAATCCTCCAAGAAAACCGTGCCGACTTGACCCCGCACGGCGAGAACAGAATTCAGTCTGTAACGGGCGAAGACATGGCTCGACAACTTGGTTTGGCCCAGGTGCAAGTCTGCAGAAAAATCACGTCGTGTCAAGTCGTCGCCACCGATGTCGCCCAAATAGTTGGCTGTGCCGATGGCAAAGCCGTAATCGAGGGCATATTGGGCAGTGGATCCTGTCACAAATCCTGCCCACAAAAGGGCGGTGCAAAACATCCAACGACAGGGCGCAATCTTAGCCATGGTGCCAAGGTACAAATTGTCGCTCAATCCCAAGGGCATTTCCCTTGCGTACGAAGATGTGCGCGTTTTGTTCACAATGCGGGATTGGGTTGGCGGGCAAGGTTAGATTTGACATCAACATGGACATGACCACATCCACCCCAGCTCCCACCGCTTCCTTGGCCTCGCTGCAACGCGATCCCGAGGTGGCCGCCATTGTGGAGCGCGAGCGCATTCGCCAGGTCGAAGGCGCCGAATTGATCGCTTCTGAGAACTACACCAGCGACGCCGTGATGGCGGCGCAGGGAAGCATTCTCACAAACAAGTATGCAGAGGGCTTGCCTGGCAAGCGCTACTACGGGGGCTGTGAATTTGTGGACCAAGCCGAGCGCTTGGCCATCGATCGGTTGTGCCAGTTGTTTGGAGCCACTTGGGCAAATGTGCAGCCGCATTCTGGTGCGTCCGCTAATGCCGCTGTGATGCTGGCTTGCCTCAAGCCGGGGGACACGATTTTGGGCTTTGACCTGGCACACGGAGGTCACTTGACCCATGGATCTGCGGTCAATTATAGCGGCAAGCTGTACCGTCCCACTTTTTACGGAGTGGAGAAGGAGACAGGAAGGATCGACATGGACAAGGTGGCAGAGACGGCCCGCCGGGAAAAGCCCCAAATGTTGATTTGTGGCGCCTCGGCGTACGCCCGAGAATGGGACTACGCTCGATTCCGCGCCATTGCCGATGAGGTGGGGGCCATCCTCTTGGCCGACATTTCACATCCGTCAGGACTCATTGCCGCAGGCCTGCTCGACAACCCGCTTCCCCATTGCCATGTGGTGACCTCCACCACCCACAAGACCCTGCGTGGTCCAAGGGGTGGGGTCATCATGGCAGGGAAAGATTTTCCCAACCCATGGGGCTTGACCACCATGAAGGGTGCCGTCAGGAGTTTCACATCGTTGCTCGACAGCGGAGTTTTTCCAGGCATGCAGGGCGGTCCGCTTGAGCACGTCATCGCCGCCAAGGC
>CAWVVM010000047.1:0-11427 GCA_963933635.1 uncultured Flavobacteriales bacterium | reverse complement strand
GTGTAGCTGCCTTCGCAATCGCCGGCAATGGTTTCGCTGGACACTTCAATGGTGACCTCACCACAGTTGTCAGACGCCGTGGCGTCGTCGAGGATCAAGTCGTCAGAGCACTCGCTTGTGTAGTCCGCGGGAACTGAAGTGAACTCAGGGGCCGTGGTGTCTTCCACAGTGATCGTCTGCTGTGCCTGGCTGCTGTTGCCAGCATCGTCAGTGGCTGTGAACGTGCGTACCAAAGTGTAATTGCCTGCTGCATCACCAGGGATGGTTTCGCTCGAAACCTCCAAAACCACTCCATCACAATTGTCCACCGCTGTCGCATCGTCAAGGATCAAAGCGTCAGAGCACTCGCTGGTGTAGTCCGCGGGAATGGACGTGAACTCAGGGGCGGTCGTGTCTTCCACAGTGATGGTCTGCTGTGCCGAGGAGCTGTTGCCAGCATCGTCCGTCGCAGTGAAGGTGCGTACCACTGTGTAGTTGCCCGCTGCGTTGCCTTCGATGGTTTCGCTGGACACTTCAATGGTGACCTCACCACAGTTGTCAGACGCCGTGGCGTCGTCAAGCATCAAGTCGTCAGAGCACTCGTTTGTGTAGTCCGCTGGCACTGAGGTGAACTCAGGGGCCGTCGTATCCTCCACCGTGATGGTCTGCTGTGCTGAGGAGCTGTTGCCACAAAGGTCGGTGGCGACAAAGGTTCGCACCACCGTGTAGTTGCCCGCTGCGTCACCAGCGAAGGTTTCGCTGGAAACTTCAATGGCGACCTCACCACAGTTGTCAGAAGCTGAAGCGGCGTCAAGGACCAATTCCACAGAGCATTCTGTTGTGTAGTCAGAAGGCACGAACAAAAACTCGGGGTCAACAATGTCCTGCACCTGAATTGAGAAGGTATATGTGGCTGAGCCACCGGCACAATTGGTCACACTCACGATTCTCTCAATCGAGTAATTTCCCGGACAATCTCCGTCTGACACGTTGTCTTGGACAAGGTTGACTACGAGATCACCTGTACATCCCAAAGCTTCTGCCGTGGCAGACGCATAAGACACGACAAAATCAGAACCTGTGGGCATCACGAGTTCGTCTTCACATGAAACAACCGCATCCGCTGGTCCAGACTCAATGATGGGGCATGCGAAGGCACCAAGGGGCGCTTGAGCAAAGGTCATGTCCGGGCGGATGTCATTCGCCTGATCTCCTTCTGGGAAGATTTGGGTCCGGAAAGAACCAGAAATCTGACCGTCTGTGGTCAGTTGAGCCACCAAGACCCGGTTGTCGTCGCCTGCAACACCATTCATTCCACCAGGCGGAATGATGAACCACCCGCTTCCCAAACCATCGTTGACCACGATGCTGCTTCCAGCCTCAAACTCTTCAATCCAAACACCTGGAATCAACTGGGTCTCTCCCTCTACCACGTCGTCACTGCTTGTCGCCCCAATGGTCACCCAAGAGTCGTAAGCTGCGTCGGGTGCCACCACCATCATGGCAGGGCTAATGTTGCTCCCCAAGCACCCACCAAATACGTTTTGGTAAAACGTGGTGGTGGTGGCCAATTCCAATGGGAATTCGTCGCTGCCGGTCACCGCCGTCAAAACATCTTCTGAAGAAGCCATGGTGACATAGACACGGTAAGTGCTCAATCCTGCCAAGGATCCTTCAGCATGCGTTTGAACCAATTCAATGTCCACACCATATCCAGCTTCTGAAGAAGTAAAGGTGTCATACCCACAGCAATAATCACAAGAGCCGTCATCTACTGCTGCCACTTCGTCGTAGTTGCATGCTTGGCTGTCTGTGCAACCAGCCTCCTCGATGTCACAAATGTCGTTTTGGTTGACATCGTCACACACCCCTTCACAGTTGTAACCTGGGTCTGCGAATTCACAAGATCCGTCATCGTAAGAGGCGTTCGCATCAAAATTGCAAGCCTCCTCGTCCAAACAACCGCAGGCGTTGGTGCCGCAAGAACAGTACTCACATGAACCGTCGAGGACATTCACCTCTGCATCATAGTTGCAAGCCGCATCATCAGAACATCCTTCATAAACCAAAGTCACGTTGTACACCTCGCTCACCTCAAGGGCATTGCCACAGGCATCCACAGCCGTGTATGTCCGCAGCATGGTTTGTGCAGCATTGGAAGTGAACAACACTTCGTCCGTGTACGACCAAGTCGGAGCATCGTCGCAATTGTCCAACAACGTCAAATCAGCTTCTGGAAGCGACTCTCCATCAAGGCCATTGATCTCGATGGCGCAATCAGCAGGGATTTCACATCCGGAAAATCCAGACACAATGGCAGGTGCCTCTTCGTCCACAAAAATCACCTTTTGCAAAGATGTTGAGGAGTTCCCGCACGCATCGGTGGCTGTGAACAAACGTTCAACTGTTCGCTCCTGCGGGCAGTCTCCAGCCAGTTCTGTTTCCTCCACAACGATGGACACATCAGAACAGTTGTCCGACACCTCTGGCAAGTCGGAAGGAACAACTGCATCACAACTCAGAGTCAAATCGGACAGGGCTGTGATCACCGGAGCTTGATTGTCCACCACCTCAATGGTTTGCTCTCCAATTGTTTCATTCAGACAAGGATCTGTGGCGAGGAACGATCGGACGATCGTGTAGTTCCCCTCGCAAGCACCTGGGACAATGGTGGTAGAAATGCCAATGGAAACTTCGCCACAATCGTCTTGGCCAAATGCTTCCCCCAGATCAGCGGTTTCCACGTCCTCACAAAGGATGACCATGTCCGAAGGGACGAACAATTCCGGAGATACTGTGTCCACGACAATGATGATCTGCTGACGTGTGCGGTTGTAACCTGAACAGTCTGTGGCAGTCCAACTCCTAAAGAGTGTGTAATCGTGCTCACATACACCGTCAATGCGGGTCTCTCCAGCAAATTCAATCACTGGCGCATTCTGCAATTCGTAACAGTCATTTCCGTTGAAGGTAGCCTCAAAAGAGGGTGCAAATGGGGACACAATGGCCTCAACCACAGCGTCTCCCGAGAGGGGGACTTGCCATGCCTGGAGGGTCACATCAGCCGGAAAACTGGTGAATATGGGCTTCAATGAGTTGCCGTCACAATCGAAGTTGGGCGACGCGAAACTGCAGTTCCCTGGATCTGTCGCCGTGGGGTCAAAATTGCAGGCCGAATCGTCCTGACAGCCGACAATCTCAAAGGGGTCACAAACCCCATCTCCATCCTCGTCCAACAAGCATTCTCCATCACAATCGTATCCGAAAGGAGGGAATTCACAAGACTCGTCAGCGTACAATGCCGAGGAATCGTAGTTGCAGGCCGACTCTTGCAAACAGCCTGCGCAAGAAGTGAATTCACAGGTTCCGTTCTCATTGGTGGCAAGCACGTCAAAGTTGCAAGCCTCAGGGTCCGTGCAACCCGCCACAGGCTCAATGCATGAACCATCATCATCCGTGGCTACATCGCTGTAGTTGAGCGCCGTCTCCGAGGTGCACCCTGGAATTTCATCTCCGTCACAAATGTCATCTCCATCAGCATCTTCCAAACAATTCCCTTCGCAATCGCGACCAGCAGCAGGGTAAGAACACGTTCCGTCATTGACCTGAGCCTCCATGTCGTAATTGCAAGCTGTTGCATCCGTGCAACCTGTGGCCAAGCACGAAATGAAATCGCATGAACCGTCATCGCTGTTGGCGTTGGCGTCGAAGTTGCACGCCTGTGGATTGGTGCATCCTTCAATTGGATTGCAGCTCCCATCATCGATGGTGGCAGCGGCGTCGAAATTGTCTGCAAATTCATTTGTACATCCAGCGCAAGACGTGAACTCACAGGAACCATCATTGACTTCCGCCTCTGGGTTAAAATTGCAAGCGTCTGACAGGGTGCAGCCCTGGACCAAACAGGAGAGGTAATCACAAGAACCGTCGTTCAACGTTGCGGCTGCATCGTAGTTGCATGCTGCACTGTCGGTGCAGCCCAGAACGAGGCAACTCACAAAGTCACAAGACCCGTCATTGATCGTGGCATCGGGGTTGTAATTGCACGCAATTTCTAAGTTGCAACCCGGGATGTCAGTCTGCGCAAAGACAGAAATGGACAAAAACAAAGTCAGAATGGAGAGGAAGATTCGCATGTCAATTTGTTTACGGAACATTGAAAGATAAGGATGAATCACCAAATTTCCTCGATGAATGCTTAGTTTAAGTAATTGAACCTGCGATAACAGCCCACAAAAAGCCTCGGATGTGCCGTAAATGGTAGCGCCCCACAAAATTTTGCCCAATCAAAAAAGCCCCAATCAAGGGGCTTTTTTTCAGTCAACATCTGTTTGTCAGAATTCTTCGTCCTCGTCAGACCAGCCTTTGAAACCTCCTCCACCCCGTGGTTTTTTCATCTTGGTTTGGCGTGGGCCATCCGAGTACTTGTCAGGTTTAGATTTTTGAACCTTTTTCTTTTTGAGCGCTGGTTTTTTGTCCTTGGAAAACCCGCCTCCGGCTGAACGTGGTGCCGTAGAACTTCCCTCTGAGGAGCCAAATGACCTGCCGCCAGAAGCCCCGGCACTCGAGCCCTGGGGAGGTCTGCTTGGACGTGCTCCGCGCTCCTCTGCCTCTTTCACCACCATCCGGAACTCCATGTATTCCTGCCCATTCATCTCTGAAATGGCGCGTTGCCCAGCCTCCTTGTCCTCCATCTCAACGAAACCAAAGCACTTGCTCTGACCCGTCTCTCGATCGGTGACAATTTTCACACTTTTCACAGCGCCCATGGCACCGAACCATTCCAACAAATCCGATTCAACCGCCTCTCGGTTGAGCTTGGCCACAAACAATTTCATTTTTCTGGATAAAAGAACGGCTCGAAGCTACGCGAAAGCGTGCAGCTAAAGGCCATTCAAGGGTTCATTTTTGACAGATCATCAGCAATCTGTGCCAAAGGCTGCCAAGATTTGCAAGATGTCGTTCACATTGGTCGCGCCATCCCCGTTCAAATCTGCTCCACAATCACTGGTGCAGCCAAAGTCTGCCAGCAACTCCAAAATGTCAGCGACCGTGATTTGTCCATCGTTGTTCAAGTCCTCAGGGCAATTGGGTGCAAACTCGCAGGAGCCGTCATCCACAATGGCTTCCGGATCGAAGTTCACCGCCTCTGAATCGGTGCAACCCCCACAAGCGGTGTTGTCTCCCCCACAAACTCCGCATTCATCTAGCTGCAAGCATGACCCGTTGTCCACTGTTGCCGTGGCGTCGTAGTTGCAAGCTGAAGCGTCAGTGCAGCCCTGGCAGCTCTCAAATTCACATGAGCCATCGTCCAAGTTCGCCAAAGCATCGTAGTTGCAAGCCGAGGCATCCGTGCAGCCCGACACTTCCACAGAATCGCTTGTGCAAAGACCGTTCAAGGTGAGCGTCAAGTCATATCCAGCACCCGCACTGGTGCCATATCCATTGGCCACGGCAAACGTCCAAAGCCCAGTTCCGCTGAGGTTTGCCGCCGACAGGTCCAAGGTCGTAGCATAGGTGCCCGACGCGGTCGCCTGCCAATCGGCTGGCCAGAAGGTGAGATAGTCGCCAAGACTTGGGCATTCAATTACGAGATCGTAACCTCCGATTGCCACACAGCTCCCATCGGGCAAACCAATCTCAATCAACAAGTCTGCAGCCCATGATACATCCCCTGTGGTGTTGGTCCAATTGAGCACAACATCCACCAGCCCCAGCGTTCCCGTTGCAGCGGTCTCAACAGGAACTCCTGACTCATTGGCACCCAAGCCAGCTTCGACAATGTTCAAATCATAGTCACAAGTTGGGCAGCCTTCTTCAGAATCTGGAAGCACGCAAGAACCATCGTCAATCACAGCCTCGGCATCATAGTTGCACGCCAAGGGATCGGTACAACCTCCGCAAGAAGAATTGTCCCCTCCGCAAATGCCGCAATCATCAAGCTGCAAACATGAACCATCATCCACCGTGGCGTTTGCATCATAGTTGCATGCACTCGGATCAGTGCAGCCTTGGCAAGTACCAAAATCACAAGAACCATCGTCCAGAACAGCTTCTGGGTCATAGTTGCACGCCCCTTCATCTGTGCAGCCAAAGTCCCCCCCCAAACAAAATGCCACATCCTCTTGGCTGGCAAATTCTCCACCGCTTCCCAATTCCAAACCGTTGGAGGAAATGGTGTATGTGCCCTCCCCGTAGGCGCAACAGATGCCATCGCCAAATGAATCGAACAAAGAGAAAGTGTAGCATCCTGCTCCCAAGCAGACCTGTTCAACATATTCCGTTGCTGCTGCACCATATGGGCCCCCTTGGGCCAAAGCATTGCCGTTGACGTCTGTCACCGTCCACGTCGTCTCACCCGGATAGTTGTCTGTCAAAAGAGTCAATGTGAACCCGATGCCTTCCAAGATGCAAGAACCATCATCGATGACGGCGTTCGCATCGTAATTGCATGCTTCTGGATCAGTGCAACCTCCGCAGCTGGAATTGTCTCCTCCGCAAACTCCACAATCGTCGTTGAACGCACAAGAACCATTGTCAATGAGGGCATTCGCATCGTAGTTGCAGGCGGATGAATCCGTACATCCCGTACAACTGCCGTTGTCCCCTCCACAAATCCCGCAATCGTCATTGACCGCGCAAGACCCGTCGTCTTGTGTGGCCGTCTCATCGTAGTTGCAGGCAGCTGTATCGGTGCAGCCAGTGCAATCAAAATCACATGAACCGTCGTCCAAACTCGCCTCTGGATCGTAGTTGCAGGCTGAGGCATCCGTGCAGCCCAAACCGCAGTCGTCCACACCGATTTGCAAAATGTCAGATCCTTGCGTTGAACCATCTCCGGACTGTGCAGTATCAAGGTCACCAGTAGCGAGAATCGTCCCATCACCGTCCGTGAGGGTGTACGTCGCTCCATTCCAGCCATCACCATAGCTGTCCGTCATGTTGAAGCTGTAACATCCATTGGGGATGCACTCGGTGGCCGAACCTGCCACACCAGAAGCGTAGTTCTGCCCGTTCAAATCCAACGACCAGCCAATTTCGCCGTCCCAACTGCCGCCTCCCACCGTGATGGTCACTCCACTTCCTGAGGAGTTGATGAAGAATGAGCTGCTCGCCTCATTGTTGGAGGGGTCCTGATCCAACTGTCCATTGGGATTGGAGACATTGAACGAGAAGGTGTGGTCACCATCGGCGGGAGCGATGTCTGAGAGGGCAAGCTCTTCGGACTGCGCATACGCCAAGCCTCCCGTCCAAGTGAAACTTCCCACTTCGATGCCATCGACCCCGTAGGCTATGTCCAGAGATGTCAAAGTGATGGCACCGTTGTTGCGGATTCGAACCACGGGGGTCACGCTTGCCGCACAGATTCCCGCGCTTGGCGAAAGGACCGATTGAGCTTGGGCGTCCAGGTCAAAGTCAGGCACGGCAGGCGTGCAACCGGGGGAATTCAACAAACTCGCCCGTGCTCCTCCTGCTTGGAAGAGCGCGTTCATGCGGTCTCCTTGCCCTTGCGTGAACAAATTCATGCAGGCATCGTCGGAATAGTCCATGTAATTCTGAACCATCGCGGAGACTCCTGCCTCGCAGCTTGAAGAACCCAATGAGCACCCGTAATTCGCTCCGTCGTCCTCGGGCGTGTCTGACACGAAGTCGTCCGCTCCACAACCTCCGTCGCCCCAGATGTGTCGAAGGTTCAACCAGTGACCAATTTCATGCGTCCCTGTTCTTCCCAAGTCAAAAGGAGCCTGTGCGGTGCCCACATCGCCTGTGGCAGTGTAGGTGCAGACCACGCCGTCTGTGTTCGCTGGGCCACCGGGAAATTGCGCATATCCAAGGAGACTTGACCCCAAATCGCACACCCAAAAGTTCAAGTACTCCGAAGCTGGCCACGCATCTGAACCACCTTGTGAACTGAATTTCATGTTGTCGTTGGTGCCAAACTGGGTGACCGAGGTGGGCACACGCAAAATCCCATCCGATGGGTTTCCCTGAGGATCTTGGGTGGCCAAGCAAAATTCAATTTGTGTGTCCGCAGCTTGAGACCAAACGTTGTCCTGATCAGCATTCAGTCGACGGAAGTCATCGTTCATGATTTGCAACTGGCTCAGCACTTGAGCTTCACTGATGTTTTCTGTTGCTGTATTGTAGAGGACGTGAAAAACGACAGGGATGGTGACAACCAACTGAGAGCGCTCCTGAGGATTGCGCTTCATGCGCTTCACAAAAGCATTCGTTTGCTTCTCAATGGATGCCATGCGCTGTTCCATCTTTGGATGGGCGTTGATCAAACGATCAAGGTTGCCCATGGTGTGGCACACCCTTTGGCGGTCAGCCTTTCCCGCGCTTTGAGGCGCTTGCGCCCAAACTGAGATTGTCAAGCTAAAAATGACAACTAGCGCGGCGGTGGATTGCAGGAATTGGTTCATGGTTTTTTGGCTTATCGTCAAAAGATACTGATTCGACGATTCAAATTCTAAATACAACGATATTTTTTTCTCAAATTCGCCTGCCAAAAAGCACCCTGTCATGAACATTTTGTATTCCGACGAAGACCACTTTGTGGTCCTCAAAGAAGCGGGCATCTCCACCCATGGAAGGAGCAAGTCGAGCCTCGTGAAACAGGTCACGTATGATGTGCCGATCTACCCAGTTCATCGCCTGGACTACGGCACCCGCGGCCCGGTCATGTTCGCCAAAAACCTCCAGGCATTGCACATGTTGCAACGGATGTGGCCTCTCGTGGACAAGACGTATCACGCATGGGTTGCAGGAGTTGGTCTTCCCGTTAAGGGCCTGTGTGGAATGCCATTGGAAGGCAAGACGTCTCGTACAGACTTCCAAAACTTGGGCCAGCGTCGCTGGGCCATTCATGATCGTGCTACGCTTGTGGAATACAAATTGCACACGGGAAGGACACATCAAATCAGAAGGCACGCCGCCGCCATGGGCCACCCCGTTGTTGGAGATGCCGTGTATGGAACCTCTCCCCTTTTTACTGGACAAGGATTGCACCTGATGTGCACACACCTCGCCTGGAAACACCCTATCACCGGAGAAGACTTGTCTGTGATGGTGTCGCCTGCGAAAAAAATGAGAAGGGCAATCGCTGGAGCCTTTGAAGTGTCGCAGGAGAGCCCCTTCCTGCGATTGTTTCAGGGCTGATGTACCTTGACCTTTTTCCAGGGCTCAAATCACTCCCAGTTTCACATGCGCGCAATCCGTTCTTTTTTCCGCATTCTGTTTTTTTTGGGGCTTTGCATTTGGACCATTCTAGTGTTGTCTTCGTCCCTCACCTTCCATCGCATGCGCAATGCGTCCTCTGACGACATCCGCGGGTTGATTCACAAGCATTTCTTGACCTTTATCAGAAGGGTGCAAGTCATCATGGGCATCCGCATTCAATACGAAGGACAAACGCCCAATGAACCAGCTGTGGTGATGGGCAATCACCGATCCTATGTAGATGCCATCTTGTTTCCCGTTCAGTTTCCTGTCGTTTACGTAGCTCGGAGGGAAACAAAATCTTGGCCCATCATCGGTTGGGGAGCCACGCTCCTTGGGACGATTTGGGTCGACAGAAACAGCAAGGACAGCAGACGTCAAACCAGAGCGACGGTTCGTCAACGGTTGGCGGAAGGAATGGGAGTGGTGATTTTTCCTGAAGGGACAACTTTCCGAGGACCCGATTTGCTCGAATACCGTCCGGGGATGTTCTACACCTGTGCGGAAGAAAGCTTTCCCATTGTGCCAGTCGCTCTCGAGTACAGGGACCCCAACATTGCCTGGGTGGACAAGGCATGGTTCATTCCTCACGCGTTCCATCATTTTGGCGCAAGGCACATGGACATTGCGGTTCGGTTTGGTCCTGTCATGAGGGGGGAAGACGCCGAGACCCTGAGGAGCGAAGTGATGGCATGGACTCAGAATGCATGCTTCGAATTGCGCGCCAAACTGGACCATCAGGCAGCATGAAAAAGGCCTGACAGCTGTCAGACCTTTCTCTTGGCACATGACGTGCCATCCGCAAATTCCAAAGCTTGGGGTTCACTCGATCACGAGTGGCAGCGTGGAGATACCTTGTGCGGTTGCAATTCGGACTGTATAACGGCCTGATGACATTCCTGACAAGGACACCAGTCCTTGCGTAACCGACTGAAGCACTTCTGCTCCTCGGGCATCAAAAATGGTCACCTTGACCAATCCCAAGGGCTGATCTGTGAACTCAATCCGGAACGATTCTCGCGCGGGGTTGGGCATCAATGACAACGCGACCTGCACTTGCTCGGCCACATCTGTCGTCGCCAAAATGGTCACGGTACGGACCACCTCGCCTTCGCAACCTGTGTCGTCCGATTCTGTGACGTACAAGGCCCCCGACCCAGCTTGGCTTCCCCAGACCACCAATACTTCTGTGGTGCCCTGACCTTCAAAAACTTCTCCACCCACCACTTCCCATTGGAAACCGGTGCCATCCGCTCCATTGTAGACATAGGTCACAGTGTCTCCTGCAGTTGGGAACAATGGACCTGCAATTTGGCCGGAACCCAAAAAGTAACAACTGTCGTCGTCCACGTTGGCAGCCGCATCATAGTTGCAGGCATTCTCATCCGTGCAACCTGCCACTGCCGCTTCACCGACGCACATGCAGTCGTCGCCTATGTTGTCGTTGATGGTCATGTCGTCGCCGTCGTCGCAGGGCGATCCCGGCACCTCACAAGTGCCATTGTCGGTGTTCGCTTCGGGGTTGAAGTTGCATGCCTCCTCATTCGTGCAACCCACCACTGCGGGCAGACAGAACGAGTGTGACACTTGCTCGCCAAAGTTGGCCACACCCATTTGGAACAACACCGCACCGGAAGAATCTGTGGCGAAATAATCCCCATCGATTTCGCATGGGTCTGTCCACTCTGTTCCTGCCAAGCCATCCCCAAAGGAGTCGGTGATGGTCAACTCATAGCATCCTTCTGTAAGGCATTGCTCGAACAAGTATTCATTCTGCTCCTCCGTGTATTCCCCCGTAGACACTTGCACCACGACAGTGTCAGCAGAAACCAAGTTCCAGCCCGACTCTTGAGGCCAGCAATCGGTCAAAAAGCTCAACGTGAAGTCGATGCAAGGGAAGTCACACGATCCATCATCAATGTTGGCAAGAGCGTTGTAATTGTAGGCCGTCGGGCCGGTGCATCCTGAAACCAGGGTGTCACAAGCAGGGGTTTGAACATCAATCGCATAACCAAGGGGCAAAGAATCTGTTGTGTAATAGTACGAGTAGTTCACATCAGGGAGAAGTCCTGAAAAGGTGTACGTGTCCCCAGAATTGATGGACAACGAATCACATGTCCAGGCCAGGGTATCTGCATCGGTCCAAGAGCACACCGTGCTTGTAGAACACAAGAAAGAAGACAGCTCCACGCCCAAGTTGATTTCTGTGACCACACTGTCCAAGGA
>CAWVVM010000046.1:0-11664 GCA_963933635.1 uncultured Flavobacteriales bacterium | reverse complement strand
CGTCCACCTGAATGGCATCTTCTTCGGGAATGCCGTAGCCGATGGCCTTGTCGGTGAAGTGGGCACAACGGAACTGCTGGTCGCTCGGTGTGGAGAGTCCCCACGCGTTGTTTTCAATGCCAATGATGACCGGCAGTTGCCACACGGCGGCGACGTTGACAGCCTCGTGGAAGTCGCCCTCTGAAGCGCCGCCGTCGCCTGTGAAGACGAAGGAGCATCCGCCAGAGCCGTCCAGTTTCTCCGAAAGGGCCACCCCGTCGGCCAAACCGAGTTGAGGCCCCAGGTGGCTGATCATCCCCACAATGTGGTGTTCCGGGCTGCCAAAGTGAAAGCTTCGGTCACGGCCCTTCGTGAACCCATGGTCCTTGCCTTGGAATTGGGCGAAGAGGCGGTCCAATGGCACGTCCCGTGTGGTGAAGATCCCGAGGTTGCGGTGCATGGGGAAGATGAACTTGTCCCGTGGCATGGCCGCGGCGACCCCCACGGAAATGGCCTCCTGGCCAAGGCCGCTGAACCATTTGCTGATCTTTCCTTGCCGCAGTTGCGACATCATTTTTTCCTCGATCATCCGAGGAAGCAAGAGCTTCTCGAACAGGTCGCGTTGTGCCTCCGGCCCCAGTTCTTGGGCGTCGAACAGCAAGGGATTGTGTGGGAACGTCTCCGACATGTTCACGAAGGTAGTTCCAGCCGGTATCTTCGCATTCAAACCATGAGCGGCACTTCTTCACAAATTCAGGTTCGGGTGCTTCCCGAAGAGGTCCAGCAACACGATGTCTTGCGTCAGGCGGTGCAACGTCAGTTGCGCAAGGAGGGCCGCCCTCCATTGGATCCGGAAGTGGAGATCAGGGTCAGACGCCGAAGTTGGGACGCCCGAAAGCGACCCGTCAAGGCCCAGTTGCTCGTGGAGTGGGGCGAGACTCCTTCTGACAAGGTCTGGGAATGGCCCTCCCTGACAGAGGGGTCACCTGAAGTCCTGATTGTGGGGGCGGGCCCCGCAGGACTTTATGCGGCCTTGGAGTGTTTGCAACACGGTGTCAGACCCGTTGTGGTGGAACGCGGCAAGGATGTGCGGGCACGCCGCAGGGATTTGGCCAAATTGAACAAGGAGCACGTCGTTCATCCCGATTCGAATTATTGCTTTGGGGAGGGGGGCGCCGGAACGTACAGCGACGGCAAGCTCTACACAAGGAGCAAAAAGAGAGGCGATGTCCGCGAGGCCTTGGAATGGTTGGTGGCCCATGGCGCAGATCCTGAGATCTTGGTGGAGGCCCATCCCCACATTGGCACCAACCGTTTGCCGGCGGTGGTGACGGCCATGCGAGAAACCATCGAAAAGGCTGGGGGCAAGGTCTTGTTTGGGCACCGCGTGTCGCAATTGTTGGTGGACAATGGCCGTTGTACAGGGGTGAAGGCCATGGTCCTGCATCCGGAAGAAGAGGAGAGGGAGGTGACGTTGTGCGCCAAGGCCGTGGTATTGGCCACTGGGCACAGCGCCCGGGACATTTTTGAGTGCCTGCATGCGCAAGGCCTCGACATTGAAGCCAAACCCTTTGCCTTGGGCGTTCGGGTGGAACATCCGCAAACCTGGGTGGACCATGTGCAATACCATGGGGAGCAAGTGGTCGACCGTTTGCCTCCCGCGAGTTACAGTTTGGTGTGTCAGGTGGAAGGCCGTGGCGTCCACAGCTTTTGCATGTGCCCAGGGGGCATTGTCGCCCCTTGCGCCACGGCTCCCGGAGAAGTGGTCACCAATGGATGGTCGCCTTCCAAGCGCAACAACCCCTATGCCAATTCAGGCATGGTGGTGCAGATTGGTCCGGAGGATTGGGAGCCGTTGGGGTTCCATGGGCCGCTCGGAGGATTGGCCTTTCAGCAACATGTTGAACGCACATGCTGGGAGGCAGCCGGCGGGAGCCAGGCAGCGCCGGCTCAGCGGTTGAAGGACTTTGTCGCCGGCAGAAAGTCTGCGAGCCTTCCCAAAAGTTCGTACGTCCCCGGCACCACCTCCGTGCGTGTCGACCAAATCTTGCCCGACGTGGTGTCCAAGAGTTTGAAAAAAGGCTTTGAGTCGTTTGGTCAAAAGATGCGTGGCTTCCTGCATGACGATGCTGTGGTTCTGGCCCCTGAGTCCCGAACGAGCAGTCCCGTCAGAATCCCAAGAGACCCAGACACTTTGCAGCATCCAGGCCTTCAAGGATTGTACCCAGCTGGCGAAGGTGGGGGCTACGCCGGAGGGATTTTGTCGGCTGCGATGGACGGTCGGAAAACCGCCCAGGCTGCCATTCATGCATGGGCCCAGTCTGGGCATTGAGTCATTTGGAGGCAGTCAGCATGTGGTCGGCTTCTGGCTGGGCGGATGCCGCCCTAGCCTGCGCCACAGATACCTTTTCGCCGTCGATTTCAGCGACCAAAAAGGCATCCTCAAAACCACCGTTTCGCGCCGACAAAAGATGTTGTCGCGCCGTTTCTTCAGCTGCCACGCCTTCTGTGAGGTAGCGGTGGCTGCCATCTTCGGCCAGTCTTTGTTCGATGTGGCCCATATTCAGGAAGGCATTCAAAACCTCGACAGGCACACCGTCCGTGTATCGGCCCAGCTGCACGTGGTACTTGATGACCGCCACGTGAAAAGTCTCGGCGACCTCTTGCACGGATTCTTTGCGGATCGACTCCAAAGCTGCTGCTTCTTCGAGGGAGATACGTACACCATCTCGGTACGCAGTGACAAAGGCGTCTGAATGTCCTTGTGACTTGGCTGTGGCCAAGGCCGTCCGTGCACCACTCAGTCGTTCGTGTTCCTTGCCCACATGCACCGTCAATCCTTCTTCACCTGGGACAGCTTCCACCTGGTCTGAGCCGTACATATCTGTGGAAGGAGCGAATGCAGTGAGGTACGCTCCGTATTGAACGCGGTAAGTCACTCCGGGGTTGTAAATCTTTTCACGTAGGTCATGGAGCATTTTTTGTTCTGTTTGGGCTGCAGTATTGCCCACGGCCTCCAGCATTTGCGCCATTTGGGCTGCTGTCAATTCTGAGATCACCACCGCACTGTCTTGCGCAAAAGTGGTGGGGTCCCCTTTGGCTGGGGCGTACAGGGCCTTCCATGCTGCCAGTGAAATGGTCTGGCCATCTTCGTTCACCAGCATGTCCACGCTGTTGGGCTCGAGGTCTCTGTGATCGGGCACCCCGTCGGCATCGCTGTCCACAGCGCATCCGTATTTGTCGACAATGGCGCCGAGTTCCGTGCCACCGCAAAGATCCTTGACGTCTTTCACACCGTCACCATCGGCATCTACACCCAAGGCAAGGAAGTCTTCGGGAAACAATGTCTTGAGGTAGGTCTTTCCGCGGCCGAGCTGGAAGCCCAAGCCGGCCTGGGCCGTGCGCCAGTTGGCACCGGCTCCGGGAATGGCTGTCACAGCCAATGTGGCGTGCAACCGTCGAGTGAGTTGAACATCCACCCCAGCGCGCAACGGAACGGCAAGGCCTGTGCTCCGTTCCAAGGTGGTTTCGAAGACATTGTCCCGCATCAAAGGACCAGGACGTTCAATGTCGGGCATGGGGATGGGTTGGGGTGTGCCGTAGAGCAACCCATCGTCCCAAAGGTGGTACGCAGATCCTGCTGCGTCTTGCTCGTCCGCACGAAGGGCGGACGTCTGCCAGCTGATGCCGGCACCAGCCCAAGGTCGAATGGCATGGGATTCCGCTCCAAACGCCAAGTAGCGTACCCCTGCACCCAACGTTTGGGTCGACGCTTGGTGCATGACCACACCGCGGTCACGGGTGGCACGTGCTGAGAGCATGTCGAGGTCCAAACTCCAATGGCTGCCAACGGTTTGAGACATGGAAAAGCCTCGGCTTAGCGAGGCGTTCATGTCTTGAACGGCGGTGGTGCCTGACAATACACTCAGGCTGGGCTGTGCCCAGGCTGTGCCTGTCAAAAGAAGCGCAACAACCACTCCGGCAGTGCGGATTGTGGCAACAAGAGATGTCATAGGGTCCTTCATGAGAATGGAGGTAGGATTCACTTTCCTTACGCCTCCAAGCAATGAAAGGTTACGTCTTACGACAGAGCAGCCATGGATTGTCCAATGTGCGTGCCGATGGCCACCCCCATGCCTCCAAGCCGGACCCCTACATAAAGACCGGGCTTGACTTCTTGGACGATGGGCAAACGCATGGAACCTACGCCCAGTTGTCCCGTCCATCGATGGGCCGTGGCAAAAGCTTCCGCACCTTGGATGTGCCTTTGCGCCCACGTCACAAGCCGTTCCTCCGATTCTCCGGGGTCTTGGCAATCCCATTGTCTCCCTCCGCCAATCAAGATGCGTCCATCCACCTCCCTCGCGTAGACGTAGCCTCGGTCGTGGTGCACCGTGGAGGTCAAACGCAATTCTGGGAGAGGCTGACTGACCAGGACCATGTTGGGCACAGGCCCAACGTCCAGAGGCACCAAATCAGAGGCCAAAGCATTCGTGGCGAGAAACACGCGAGCGGTGTTCAACACGCCATGGGGTGTGGCCAAGGACCATCCACCGGGTGCAGCCTCCAAGGCCTCGACGGACATCCCCGCCAACCATTGAATGCCTGCAGGCGCCAGGGCCGACCGCATGGTGGCGATCATCCGGGCCGTGTCCACATCGCCTTCCAATGGGCTCGAGATGCTCCCGCATAGTTCGCGCAGACCGTTCTGGTTTGTGGTGGTTTCAGCAAACACTTCCCGGCACATGATGGGGGCGAGCTGTTGGTTCAAGACAGGTAGGAAGTCCTTCGCCTCGGCGTGCAAATCTGGATCGGTGAAGGCTTCCACGGCCCCACAAGCCCGGTAGGCAATGGCCTCGTCCCCCCAAGTATCTCGGAGCGCCAAGAGTCCCTTCCATCTCATCTCGACCATTGCCAAGGTGGCGTCTGGTCCCATTTGCTTCCAGTCGTCCAAGAGCTCGGAGGGACTCCCAAAACAGGCGAATCCGGCATTTCTCGTGGAAGCGCTCCCAATGGGCGCACGGTCCAAGATGGAAATTGTCCAAGAAGGATGGCGCTTGCGAAGGGCCAGCGCCGCATTCATGCCCACAATGCCCGCCCCCACCACCACAGCATCTTGGGGTGGAACCCAATGCTTTGATTCCCAGAAGCTGAATCCCGAAGGGGGGGCGGGGTCCTTTGCGGAGAAACCCGTATTTTTCGGCTGACCTGACATGATGCAAACCTACGCGACACCCCTCCAAGCGATTTTCGCTTCCCTGGCCTTGACATTGGCCTTTATGAATGCCTCATGGGCACAATCGGAACTGATTGTCAGTGGGACATTGCGAAACGAAGACACCAAGGCCAAACTCGCAGAGGTGGAGGTGAGCGTTTTGCAAAATGGGGAGCCTTTTGACGAGATCACAGCCGACCGCAACGGACGCTATTTCTTGGAGTTGCCCATGGGCCAGGACTACACCATCGTTTTTGGGACCCAAGGCATGGTGTCCAAGCGCGTCCAGATCAACAGCTCAGGCACGCCGGAAGGCGTCTTGGAGGAGGGGTTCATGTTTGACCTCGACATGTCCCTTTTTGAGGACATCGAAGGATTTGATGCCAGCATTTTGGACACCCCCATTGGGATTGCGTCTTTCGACGACAGAAGTGAGCGCATTCAGTTTGACCTGGACCACACCAACGACATGCGCAGGCGCATCGACAGGGAGTTGGACCGCTTGGCCAATCTGGAGGAAGACCTTGAACGCGCACAGATGCGCTACGACAACGCCATGGAAGATGCCGCAAGGGCGGAGGCAAGGGAACGATGGGAGGATGCCTACGAGGAATTTGAGAAGGCACTGACCTTCATCCCAGGCGATGAAAGGGCCCAGGCAGGAATGGACAGGATGGGCCGAGCGTTGGGCGCTTTGGCCCAAGCGGAGGAAGATGCGCAACGTGCGCTGGATGAAGCTGCGGCAGAGGAGGCTGCCGGATTGGCTGCGGAGGAGGCTGCGGCCGCGGCACTTCTCGCAGAAGAAGCGGCTGCTGCGGATGCTGCAGCGCGTGCTGAAGAGGCTGCTGCCCGGCAGGCGGAGGCCGCCGCCCGCGCCGAAGAAGCTGCAGCGCGCGAGGCAGAGGCAAACCAACCTGATGCACCTGAAGAGCAGGTGGCCCCCGAGGTGCAAGTGCCAGAAGAAGAACTTGAGGAAGAACTTCAAGAGGAGCGTGAGGTCAACGTTCCAGAACCTCAGGTGGTCCCTGAGCAACGAGAGGACACCTCCGGTGCTTTGTTGGAGGCCACGGAAGCCGAGTGGAAGCGCAAGCAAGCCCAGCTAGAGGCCGATCGCCAGGCCCGTCAAGCCCAAGCCCAGGCTAGGGCAAAGAATTGGTCCCAACGGGCCAGCAACGCTGAGGATGAGGCCGAGGCTTACTACCGAAAGGCCCTTGAGTCAGAGCGTCAGGCCACGGCCGCTGACGTCCAAGACGTCAAGGACGGACAAATGATCCAATCGGAGAGATGGAAGGCAGAGGCAGCTGGACGTTCTCGCAATGCCCGACAGGAGATGATGTCGTTGGACAATGGGACACGAACGGCTTTGGCCCGTGACATTGACCAACCTTATGAGGGGAGAGAAGCAGAGCATCGCCGCAAGCGGGCTGCAAGCTGGGATGAGCTGGAGGCGTTCAAGCGCGCCAACCAGACCCGACAGAACAACCAGGCCCAGGCAGTCAAGAACAGAGGTCAGAGTGCTTTGATGGAGATGGATTTGAAGGTGGCAGCGTCCAAAGATCGTGGCTTTGATTTGTCCTTGCCTCCTGAAGACCGCGACATACCACAAGGAGTGCACGAGACGAGTTACGAGATTCAAAACGGTTTGGTCATCATGCGGACGGTCCGAGATGGAGATGTGGTGCAACGGTACCGGAAAGTGGTCATGAAGACCGGCACCTATTACTTCTGCGGGGACCAAAGCATTACCAAAGACCGCTGGATGTTGGAAACCAACTTGTCCTTCGACTGATCGATGGGGGGGGGGCAAAAAGCGGTGTTGATCACCCTCGCTTTGCATGTTGTGGTGCTGGGGGCATTGGTGGTTTGGCCCGTAAGGGAAGGTCTTTTGCCCAGCGAAATCTTTGCGGAGGTCGCCATGGTGGAGGCGGAAGATGACGCCACACAAAGACAGTCTTTTGAAGAGCAATTGCAGGAGAAGATGGCGCAGCGTGTGGCGAATTTGAGGGCTGACGCACAAGCGGAGTCTTCGTCGGAAGCGCGGTCCAGTGCGTCAGGCCTAGACGAGGCCCAACTGGAAGCCCAAGTTGAAGCCGAGTTGCGGGCCATGGAAGAGGCGGAGTTTGAAAGGCTTGCAGCGGAAGAAAAGGAATTCGACACCGCCGGCGAAGCCGCCATGGAGCGGCAAGAGGTTGGGGAGACGTTTGAGGCATGGGATGCGCAATACGATGGGCTCGTCACGGTCCGCTACAGTTTGAAAAACCGGTCAGGTCGGGACTTGGACGTGCCGGGTTACACCTGCGAAGGCGCTGCCCAAGTGGAGGTGGCCATCGAGGTGTCCCCCACAGGCCAGGTCATGGAGGCGTCTTTGGTGAAAGGAGATGCGGAGAGTTGCTTTGGGCAGGCCGCACTGAAGAGTGCGCAAAGGGCGAGGTTCAACGCCGATGCGCAGGCGCCACGGCGCCAGACCGGGCGCTTGACCTATGTCTTCGTGGCGCAATAACGTGGGAAGCCCCTTGGCAACGCCCGCTTACGCCCCGGCGGCCTGTTGGATGTAGTCGCTGAGGTAAAGGAACTTGGGTGCAAGTCCACCTTCTAGGGTGGTTTCCGTGGCATTGGTGAGCATGTTGTCCCGGTCTCCGCCGACGAGCAAGGGGACGACGTGCGCGAGCAGGTCTTGTCCAAATCCATGGCTGGCATCGCGTGGCAACTCGCACGGCAGGTTGTCCACCGCCATGACGGTGACAGCTCCCTCCGCATCGAATGCCACCAAGGACTCCGTCTGGGGGGCGTACCCGTAGAGTGGATCAGCGATGGTGCTTGGGCGCAAGGTGCAGGCCACAGGCCCGTCGATGTCGCAGCTGACATCGGCCACCACTTCGATGCGCCAGTCCGGGCGTTTCATGTCTTCACGGGTGAACAGGAAAGGAGATCCTTCCCCCCAATAGTGGCCCGCGATGTACATGTTCGCCACCTTGGCGTAGGGAAGGAAGGTGCTTTTGAAGTTGGTGGGGTCCGTGATGAACGCTCCCATGTCAAAGGGCCTTCCATCGTTGTGGACGTTGTAACTCTCGACATCCAACCGACAGAAGACCGCTTCGTTGAAGGTCTCGACGAGGAATGCCTCGGGATGGACTTCTCGGAGCCCGAGGGAGGTGAGCAGTTCGTGCGCCCCCATGCCCACGCGTCCTCCGCCTGTCAGGACGAGCTTGAGGTCGGACGGCAGGTCCACGGCTTTGGCGTGCTCTGTCATCTCCGTCATGTTGGCACAGTCGATGGCTTTGGGCAAGTGGAAGCTGTCCTTCCTCATGCCCCATGCCCGAAGCGCATTGTACGCTCCCACGATGCCAGCCCAGCGCCCAAACCCAATGACGCGGCTTCCGTTGGCGCGCTTGATCAATTCGTAATCGATGAGGCGAATGCGCTTGTTCACAACGGCCTTGAGCAGGGAGGCATTGTAAGGCTGAAGCTTGTAGGTGTGGCTGAAGAACAAGTAGGTCGTGTCGGAAATCAATTGGTCCACGGGCACTTCTTTCACGCCCAGAAGCACGTCGCAGCCTTGTTCGGTGAGCGAAGGGACCACTTCGATGCCAGCGGCTTCGTACTCCGAGTCGGCGATGCGCCTGACGTCGCTTGATTCCACCACCAGCTCGACGGTGGGGTACAACTTGCGCAGCGAGGCGCATTGCTCGGGGGTGAGGGGAACCCGCTGGTCGGGGGGCATTTTTCCTTCTCTGACGACTCCAATCTTCATGATTCAAATGTAGGAGAGGGCGAGGCGTTTTGATACGGCACTTTTTGCCAGATCCAAAGATTGTTGCGAGAGAGAAATGGGTTGTACTTTCACGGTCCGCCTGATGGGGTGGAGGTGTTCTTTGATTTTTGGGGCCGATTTTGGATTTGACAGCAAGATGACCAAATCGGGGAAGCATGTCGAGCCTTTGGAGATGTGGCTCGTAAATCTCAAATCTCCAGTCAGAAATGACAACACTTCCTACGCGCTCGCAGCCTAATCGACTCAGTCGATCGGCCTAATTCTAGTCATTAGATGGCGGAACGAGCTATCCAGTGGCGACGTACGGACCCTTTCGTCGTCACAACGGGTATCAGGTAAATGGGACTAGCTAACGGTGTGTCCGACACCCGGCGCGAATTTTACTGGACTACGCTGTTTGGTGGACTGCCCGTGGTCAGCCTTCAGCCGACAATCAATCACGAGATAAACATGTAGAAACTTCGCTTTGGCCTTGTTTGGACGGGGGTTCGACTCCCCCCGGCTCCACATGTAAAGTGGACTTTACATCCTGGATGAATTTGTAAAGCCTACTTGACCAAATCGGGGTTGATGGCGTTCGGCTTCTGTCCTGCTGGGTCCACAAGAGCTGGGTTATTGGCATGCCAATCGAGCAGTTTTCTTAAATGAGAAAATGTCATTTAAGGCCTTGCGAGGTTAGAAAAAACTTCAGAATTTCTCCTAACCTAAGCTGCCTGAACTAAAAGTGATGAACAAGATACTCGTGCTGTTATTTTCGTTATTGATTTCCCCGGTGTCGTTCAGCCAGATTCCAGGGCGAAATATTGATGATAGCTACAGGTTTCCTTACCAGTGGGATTATGATTTTCTTGATCCTGGAGAGGAATTCCAACTTTACCCATCGGTTTTTCGAACCTGGGCAGAAGAGCCAGGCTGGCAGTACCAAGACCGAGAAATTACTTTTCCGCCGGGATATAGCTATGCCGGAAGATTCGAAATCGATAACTCAATTCTTGCTGAGCGTATCACTATCAAGGGAAACCGAAAAATCAATCGTTCGGATAACCAATCAAAAGATGTCAATTCGTTTGTCAGCGCATCCGCGTCGCTTAGCCAAGGCTACGACAGAGAAAGCACTCGAGAATTTGAACGAAAGTTTCCGGAAGCACAAAATAGTCAGTCTAAAACGACAGGTGTCGTAGAGTTTCTCAGCGATTCATTCTCCGGCATTTCCGTGACAAACCAAGTTGACGATGAGATCACTATTGCACGGGTAGACGGCCAGGAGAAGATTGAGTATGACTGCTCAAAGCCACCTTATCGGATGATGTCAGGCAAAATGCGAGTGAATCGAATGAGGTATTACTTCCTAGATAAGAGTTGGGATGGTGTGACTGAGTGGAAGCTGATTTCTCGTATTGACTATGAGTACAGCGATGATTCGCAGATCATTTCCTCCTCGATTGTGTCATCATTCTATCCTTCTTCGTTGCGATTTGAATACAAATACAATGATAAGGGTCGATTGATGGAGCGTCTAGAGTTTTCTGGAGACTCATTCTTCCCCAGTGACGCTCGACACTATTCATACAATGAATTCGGAGAGATAGCGAGAATAACCTTCAAGAGCGCTGTGGACAGAATTATCGACACTCCCAGTAGTAGTCAGGGAGCTATCTTCCTCCAAGGGGCTCATTGTTCGCTACGCAGTGGGGATTTTGAGATGTCTTTTTCCTACAGACTGGATGAATACAATCGATGGGTTTCAGCGGATGTACAGTGTTCTGGTGTTGAGTGCTCGTATGTGTCTTCAGAACGCTATGCACATTACACTAATCGCAAGCCCTCTGTGTGTTCTTATGATAAGAGCTCTGGGGATCCATGGAGGAATCACGATACGTATCAACGCGAGGAAAAGAGCTTTTCGTTTGATCTAAGCAGCCAACTCATTAGAGAGATAAGATATCGGGCAGATACCTCACCATTATCTAAGTATGTTGACGACGACAATTATCTCAACGAGACAAAAACGTTAACTCAAGCGGAAGGAGCCGAGTGGTTCGAAAATCTATCACAGTTTGCCTCTACTCGTGGCGAGACTGCGATCATGCATCTCGACTTTGAAAGTTCATGCTTTCCGGATAATCATACTTCATCAAAAGCTATCTACGAGACCCTCTTTTCCGCTTATTATAAATTAGTAGAACGCGACAAGATTGATGAGATTCTGAGGGAGCAAAAACTAAGTCTTTCGGGTCTCGTTGATGAAAATCAGGAGATTGAAGCTGGTCTCTTGGTCGGAGCGAAACTCGCGCTGTTTGTTGAGGCTGGCTGCTCAAATATGAAACAATCGATACACATCAAATGTGTTGATTTGGAGACGAGTGACATGTTATGGAGCATTGCGGGTTTTGGAGCAACAGACCGTGAAGTATCGTCACACTTTCAAAGTCTGAGTCCATAAACATCGTTTATGCTGACGTAGCAAATCCACTTTAGGTAAAAGGCAATTCTCGAAGTCCGCACGAGTAGCGAGGTATATGGTTGATTTCGTGGAGGGAGTGATTGTGCCGAAGATGTTCGACGTCAGTTTTTCTATGGCCACATGTAAAGTGGACTTTACATCGCGAGCAAATTTGTAAAGCCTACTTGACCAAATCGGGGTTGAGGGTGTTCGGCTTCTGTCCTGCTGGGTCCACAAAGTGTGAATTCTTTGTGC
>CAWVVM010000045.1:0-11844 GCA_963933635.1 uncultured Flavobacteriales bacterium | reverse complement strand
CCAGGGATTTCGAACTCATCACAAACCCCGTCTCCATCCGCATCATTCACGCACAATCCATCGCAATCGTAAGGGAAGGTGGCGTAGTTGCAAGAACCGTCGTCAAATTGTGCACTTGCGTCGTAGTTGCAAGCCTCAGCGTCGGTGCAGCCAAAAGCCAAACAAGAAATGAAATCACAAGAGCCATCGTTGACTGTGGCTGTCTCGTCGTAGTTGCATGCGAGGTCGCTCGTACAACCAAAGATCTCAGCATCGTCGCACACGCCATTGCCGTTGTCGTCCGCTTGGCAAGCGCCACCACAAACGCCCAAGGCGTCGAGTTGGTTGCCGTCGCAGTCGCAGTTTCCCTCCTCAATGAAGGTGCATGTGCCATTGTCGAATTCGGCATTGGTGTCAAAGTTGCATGCCGCCGGGTCAGTGCAGCCAGTCAAAATGCAGCTTGTGAACTCACAACTTCCGTCGTCCAATAGGGCCGAGGGATCGAAGTTGCATGCCGCCGGGTTGGCACAACCAAAACAATCGAAGGTGCACGATCCATCGTCATTGGTGGCTCCAGAGGAGTAATTGCATGCAGATGCATCCGCACATCCGAAGATTTCAAACTCGTCGCATGTGCCGTCTCCGTCGTCATCGTTGACGCAATTGCCATCGCAATCGTAGGGGAAGAGGGGGTAGGAGCAGCTGCCATCTTCAAAAGTAGCCTCCGCATCATAGTTGCAAGCCTCGTCATCCGTGCAGCCAAAGGTCAGGCACGAGACGAAATCACAAGAGCCGTCATTCGCGGTAGCTTCTTCGTTGTAGTTGCAAGCCAATGCAATGGTGCACCCCAACACGTCAAAAACACATGAGCCATTGTCCAAAGTAGCCTCTGGGTTGTAGTTGGAGGCTTCCGCATCGGTGCAGCCACAAACAGGTGCTTCACCGCCAGTGGAAAAGGACAAATCGATACGGTGGTCGTTGTCTTGGTCACCTTCGGGAAAAATTTGGGCCCTCAATGAGCCACTCATTTCGCCATCTGTGGTGAGTTGCGCCACCAAGACTCGCATGGCAGGTCCAGCCAATGAATTCGAAGCCGTAGGGGGAAGTAGGTACCACCCCGATCCCTGGTTGTCGTCCACCAAAAAGCTTTCACCATTCTCGAAATTCACGCTCCAGGCACCAGACAAAAGAGAGGCACTCACCTCGCCAGCCGCAGATGTGGATGGGCCATCCAAACCGATGGTCACCCAGCTGTCATAGGCCAAATCCGGGAGGAGTCCCATGGCAGCAGCACTGTTGTTGGACGGAGTGGGCCCACCAAAAATAGGCTCTTGGTAGAAACTTGTGGTGGTGGCCAACGCCAGAGGAAACTCATCGTCCCCGACGACAGCCGACAAGCCATCCGTGGCGTTCAAGGTGCTCACGTACAATCGGTAAGTGGTCATTCCAGCCAACGAACCGGATTCGTGCACCACCAAGGTTTCCAACTCAAGGTCGTACCCTTCCATCGACGATGACGTTTGGACCGCTCCGGTTTCTGCGCAGCTGCAGAAATCGCAAGAACCATCGTCATTTGTGGCTTCAGCGTCGAAATTGCATGCATTCGTAGAGGTGCAACCGTCGACTTCGAACGCGTCGCATACGCCGTCACCATCGCCGTCAGAGAGACAGTTTCCATCGCAATCCAGAGCAAATTCTGCCAAAACACAAGACCCATCGTCTTGGGTAGAGGATGGGTCGTAGTTGCAGGCAGCGCTGTCCGTGCAGCCCTGGCAAGAATCAAAATCACAAGATCCGTCGTTGAATCCTGCTTCGGGGTCAAAATTGCATGCGGTTTCGTCCGAACATCCGAAAGTCAAACAGCTCGTGTAGTCGCAAGAACCATCGTCGATCAAAGCCTCTGCATCAAAGTTGCAGGCTGCGGCGGCAGTGCATCCAAGACAATCAAAAGTGCAAGAACCATCCTCTTGGGTGGCCCCTGTGCTGAAGTTGCACGCTTCTTGGTCAGTGCAACCCGGTGTCTCAAAGGGGTCACAAACCCCATCTTGGTCCGAGTCTTCTAGACACTGTCCATCGCAGTCGTAAGGGAATGCTGGATAGGAGCAGCTTCCGTCGTCGAAGTTGGCGGTGTTGTCAAAGTTGCAGGCCCCACTGTCGGTGCATCCAAAAGCCAAACAGCTCACGAAGTCGCAAGAGGCATTGTCTTCGAAAATGGCATCGGCGTCGTAGTTGCAAGCAAGCTCCACAGTGCAACCAGTTTCCTGAAGGTCACAGACGTCATTGGCATTGACGTCGTCGCATTGAGCGAAGGCACTGAAGCCAGTCCAGGCCAACATGATGAAACATGCCAAAAGGCGGGAGGTGGAGGAAGGGCTGAAAAAACGATTCATGTGCTGTGAAATCTTTGTTCGCGGCGCTCGGGCCTCGTGCGCGTGGTCAAGAAAGATACGCCAAACGTTGTTGAAACAGTGTATTTCGTCGATGAAACTTCTGATTGGGGCTGGCGAACCAGGAATTTCGTCGATAAAAAGATTGGGATTTTGGGGCCTCAAACGTCCATAAAGTTGGTCATTAGGATGAAGATTGTACATTAGGAGTGTGGCAACCCTTTCGTTGAACATATGGACCTTCACTTCCCTGTTTTGGTGGGTTTTTGTGGCAATGTTGCTCGTGGTGGCGATTTGGTTTTTCACCATGATTTTACGCCAAAAGAGAGTCAGCGCATCTGATCTTGAGGAGCAGCTTGACATCATGGAATACTTTTCCAAAAGCGTCTTTCGGCAGAACACCACGGAGGATATTTTGTGGGACATCACCTCCTCCGTCATTGAGAAACTCGGTTTAGAGGACTGTGTGATTTACTTGAAGGACCCTGTTCGCAACACCTGGGTACAAAAGGCTGCGTATGGACCCAAAAACATCGACTACCGGGCCATCCATGAACCGATGGAATTGCCCTTTGGCAAGGGCATTGTTGGCCGAGTAGGCAATACAGGTGTTGCTGAAATCGTCAACGACACTCAATCCGACGAGGATTACCTGGTGGACGATGCCCTCAGGGGAAGTGAATTGGCCGTGCCTATTGTTTGTGACGGTGTGGTCATTGGTGTCATCGACAGCGAGCATACGTTGCCAGCTTTCTTTAAGTCGTTCCATCTTCGAATCCTTCAAAATGTGGCCAACATATGTGGTCAGAAAATTGGCAGGAGTCAGGGAGAGCAAAGGGTGCGAGAGTTTGCCAAATTTTTTCAGATCAATCCCAACCCTGTAGTGCGAATGGCGCTCGATGGAGAGGTTCTGCTCGTCAATGATGCTGCATTGCAAGCTTTTGGCGAGGACTTCAAGGAGGGCAATCGGTTGACGCGAGACCATGTCATCTGGGGTGCACTGCACTTGGGCCTGAAGACGGAAAAAACCATACAAACCCAGGTCCGTGTGGGGTCAAGGGAATACCAAATTGCTGCGAGTTGCGTGGCGAATACAACATTCTGCCACGTGTATGCAGTGGACGTTACGGCGATGGAAAAAGCGCGAGACCGGGCGGAACAAGCCGAACGTCACAAGTCGGATTTTTTGTCGGTGATGAGTCATGAGATACGGACACCTTTGAACGCCATTTTGGGCCTGATTGAACTCATGATGCGAGGAGGAGTGAAGGAAGGGGATGAAATGTCGCATTTGTCCTACATGGAATTTGCAGGGAACCATTTGAAGGGCTTGTTGACGGACGTTTTGGATTTGGAACGTTTGGGGTCCGACAAGGCGGAGCCGCACCTGGTGAAGTTTGAATGCCAGGAGCTTTTCAAAAGGGTGGTCAATGGATTTCAAAACCGATCCCAAGCCACGGGGAATCAACTTGCATTGAACGTTGCAAACGACGTGCCAAGGGTGCTCTTGGCGGACGTAGGATGGCTGACCCAAATCCTGAACAACTTGCTTGCCAATGCCATGAAATTCACGAAGAATGGGGAGGTTCGTTGCAGCATCTCATGGAGTGCGGAAACCCTTGAACTTAGTGTTGAAGACTCAGGGGCCGGCATTCCCAAAGAAGATTTGGATCGCATTTTGCAGCCGTTCGAGCAAAGCAGCCGGAGGGAAATCAATGTGGCCAATGAGGGCGTGGGACTTGGCTTGGCCATCACCCAACGTTTGGTGGAATTGCATGGTGGAGCGCTGACGGTACACAGTGAACTGGGCAAGGGCTCCACATTTAAGGTGAGCTTGCCATTGGAAGCACCCACAGGAGAGGAAGGTTGGTGGCGCCCGGAGTCTTCGGAGGCGAATCTGCTCAATTCTAGTGGCAAGGAGGTTCTGCTGCCAGAGGAGCCCGTCTTGATTGTGGACGACAATGAATTGAACGTGCTTGTGGCGCGACGAATGCTCGAGAAGTGGGGATACCAAGTCGTCACTGCTGTCGATGCGGAGCAGGCCGAATTGCGCCTTGAAGAACAGACCCCATTTATGATCTTGCTGGACATCCACATGCCCGGACGCAACGGTTTCGAAGCCACAGAAGCTTGGAGAGGGGGGGGGAGTCCTTGGTCACGAACCCCCATTGTTGGGTTGACAGCAGATGCGGAAATGGCCACCAAGAGAAAAGCCTTAGATGCAGGGATGAATGATGTGGTGATCAAGCCATTCAATCCTCCGCACTTGAGGTCCTTGCTCGAATTGTATGCGGAGAGAATACTGAAACGTTGAGTCAAGGCCGGAGGGTCTGTCTCCATGTCTGGAGTTCATCTTTATCTTCACGGACATGAAATTCCTTCAAAAGATTGCCCCACTCGTGTTGTTCTTGTCGGCCCTTGGTGCTCCATGCGAAGCACAGGTCGAGCCATGTGTGGACGAGTCCTTGATCGATCCGGAGGCGATTTGCCCGACAGTGATTGATCCTGTTTGCGGATGCGATGGCATCAGTTACAGCAATGCTTGTGAGGCGCAAGCATTGGGTGGTGTTTTGCAATGGACGGAAGGAGTTTGTGAGGCGCTGCCATGTACCGATTTGGGGGGCATTGACTTTGGCCTTTGTGACATGGCAATGGGGGTGGCGCGTATCGATGGCTCATGTCAGTATGTCAGTGGATGCGGGACCGTTGTAGGTGGCCTCAATTATGCACCGGCCTTTTTCGAAAGCTTCGAATCTTGCATTTTGACCTGCGCAACCAACTGTGTCGATGCGCAGTTGATCGACCTTGGCGCCACCATTTTTTGTACCGAAGAATTCGATCCGGTTTGTGGTTGCGATGGGCTCACCTATGGCAATGCATGCGAAGCCATGTACACCGGTGGGGTCACATCTTGGACATCTGGAACCTGTGGGACAGGGGGTGAAGTGGCAGGATGCACTTACCCATGGGCTTGCAACTACAATCCCCTGGCGAATGTCGACGACGGGACATGTGTTTTCCCACCCATCGATTGTCCGCTGTCTGCAGGTGCAGGCTGCACGTATGCGTCGGCATCGAACTACGATGTAGAAGCTTTGATCGACGACGGCACATGCCTTTTCGCTTCAGATGGGTTTTGTCCAGCAGATGTTGACGGAGACTTGAGTGTGGGCGTAAGCGACATTTTGACCGTTTTGTCCCAGTTTGGCCAAATTTGCAATTGAATCTGTCGGAGGTTCCCCAACCGCACACACAAACACACAACCAATGAAGATGAAGAAACTGATTGCACTTTGCTGTATTGCCACGGTCTTGGGCTCATGCGCTCCAAAAGAAGCCGCAGACTCCCTCAATGAAAATGTGGCATTGCCGCTCCAGGAAAAAGTTTACTTTGAGCTTCGTAATGCCATGAAAAAGGTCGGCAAAGAATCTTTGGCTGCTTATCCCAAATCGGGAACACCTTTGGGTGGGGCAGAAGAATACCGGCGCATGCAAGACAGTCTGCGTTTGCATTATTGGGTTGTCGTCTTGGACTCCAACGACGTCGCCACCAGTTATGGAGATTCCATTTGGACCAAAGGTGTCAAGCTGAAATGGAAACTTCCGTCGGAGACGAAGTGAGCACCTTGCCTTGAGCAGACCATTTTGTTTTGATGAGGGCGAGGGAAAGGCCGATGGGTTGTAGCTTTTGCTCCATGAAATGGATGCTATATTTTGGAGTGTTGGCCCTTTGGGTCGGTTCGATGGGTGCAATCAATGCACAAAACCCCGCTGACGCCACAGACCCTTGGGAGGTCCGTTTGGTGGACCGCCCCGTCGCAGTTGACGGAGAAGTCCAGCGGGCCTACCGCCAATCGTTGCCATGGACTTCCTCAGAGGCACATGCGGCAGGTTGGCGTGTCCAAGCCCATGAAGACCGTGCAACAGTTTCACGGTTGTATGGTCCTGGTCAATCCATGACTTCACAGAGCCTCGAAGATCGTGCCGTGGAGGCGTGGGCGTGGGGTCTTTCTGCCGATGGATGGCAACAGGAGGTTTTGGGCGAGGTGACCATTGCCCACGGCAGCAAGCATGATCGGGCTTTTGCGAGACAGATGCTCGAAGGATGGTCCGTTCTGGGATCGAGGTTTCAGGCCAAATTCCACGGGATGAATTTGGTCATGATTGGTGCCGACTGGTGGCCCTCTTTGACCCCTGTGCAAGGGGAGTGGTTGGATTCTTCTTCCATTGCGGAGGCTCTGGAACAAGACATGGCCATGGGGGCGAGTGCAAGCAATTCGGGCACCACGTACATCTCTGACTTCTCTGTTGAAGATCAGGGTATGGCATGGTTTCCTCGGTACGTTCAAGAAGGCGAAGTAGAGATTTGGAAGGCATATCCCGTGTGGCAATTGGAGATTCAGGGGAGACGTGGGGTGATACCTGTGCGTTACCAAACATGGGTGGACATGACCACAGGGGAGGTGTTGATGCGCCAAAATCTTGTCATGCACGAAGCGCCTCGAACAGAGACGCGCCGCATGGGCCATGTGCCTGGTGTTACACAACCGGTTTTGCCTGTCTTCGGACAGGTCAAGGCCCCGGTGCATCCCGCTTATCCCTACGATGACGCGGTGTCCTTGGGAATGCCACACTTGGAGCTTCCTCTCGGAGCACTGAGTTATTTCACGGATACGGCTGGAACATTCAACACCAGTGAGGCAGGTGACATTGTGGATGTGGAACTGGCTCTCCGTGGCCTCTTTGCCACGGTCTACACCAATGACATCACGCCAACGGTGCCGGTCACTTTTGCTGAAGGATACAATTCGCTGCAGGCTCCGGGCAATGTAAAGGAAGCCAGCGCCTACCGCAGCACGAACCTCATCCACGACCACATGCGGTCTTGGTTGACGGAATTTTCCGATTTGGATTTCAGCATGACGGTGAACATCGATGTCGCCGGCGAGTGCAATGCCTTCTACAATGGCAACAGCATCAACTTCTACGACGAATTGGGGGGCTGCAATGCCACCTCATTGATCGCCGATGTGGTGTACCATGAATACGGCCATGCCATCAATGACTTTTTCTACCAATCCCTTTTCTATGGATTCACCAACGGGGCGATGAACGAGGGGTACGCCGATTTCTGGGCCATGTCCTTGGCTGACATAGCAGAGATTGGGAAAGGCTTCTACACGGAAAACAACGACGGCATCCGCCGCTACGATGCGGAGCCCAAAGTCTACCCTGAAGACATTGTCGGCGAGGTTCATGCCGACGGTGAAATCATCTGTGGTGCGTGGTACGACACCCATTTGTTGCTTGGTGGGGACTGGGATGACGTCATGCCGCTCTTTGTGGATGCGTACCCAGGGCTTCAGGCGACTGTGCCCAATGGCTTCGAGGGACAGGCATACACGGATGTGTTGCTTGACGTCCTTCAGGCGGACGATGACGACGACGATCTGCTCAATGGCACCCCCAATGCCCAAGCGATCATTGAGGGATTTGACCTTCACGGCATTCGGTTGTTCAGCTACGTGGATTTGGTCCACCAGCCGGTCGAATTTGCAGCACAAGAATCTTCAGTACTGATTGAGGCAGAGGCCAACATTGTGTTGCCCTATTCAGCTTATTTCGACGCGATGCGCTTGCACTACCGCATGGCCCCAGATGCCCCATGGACCGAGGTTCCTATGGACGCGGAGGGTGATGTTTACTCTCACCTCATTCCAGGGGTGCCAGCGGGCACCGTGGTCGAATATTTCATCGACATCGTGGATGTGTTTGGAGGCATAAGTGCCACCACGCCGGTGGCTTCCGACCAATCTGTCAATGGCAACTTGCCGCATTACATCTTGGTGGGGGTGGAGCCTGTTCTTCGCAACGATTTGGACGACTACTCGGAATTCGGGTATTGGGACATGGATTTGCCTGGCGACAATGCCACCACAGGCATTTGGTCCGAAGACATCCCCGTCGGTTCCTTGGCAGATGTGAACGATCCATCCACCGTCGTGGCACCTTTGCAAGACCATACGGAAGGGTTCTTTGGCTATGCTTACATCACGGGTCTCAGTTCTGAGATCGGCGCTGGCATCGGCGCCAACGATGTGGATGGAGGCCACACGACCTTGCTGTCACCAGTGATGGACCTCACACCGTACGACAACCCTGTGATGTCTTATTGGAGGTGGTATGCCAATGCACCGGCGACGGGGGCCAACCCTGCTTCGGATTGGTGGCAGGTGGAGATCACCAACGATGGCGGCAACACTTGGCAGTACCTCGAAAATACTTCGCAACAAGACATTTCTTGGCGGCGGAAGGCCTTCCGCATTGCGGATGTGATCGAGCCCACAGCATCCTTTCAAATGCGCTTCATTGCCTCGGACAGCACCACCATTGGTGAATACCTTGACGGAGGGAGCTTGGTAGAGGCTGCAGTGGACGACATCATTCTGTACGATTTGGCCTCCGGGGATGCGGTGGTGGAAGAGCAGGGTCCCCTTGTGGACATTGCCCCCAATCCAGCACAGGACCGAGCCACTTTGAGCGGTTGGATGCCTTCCAGCACAGTCCGTGTCATGGACTTGAATGGCCGTGAGTTTTGGTCCCATCGGATGGGAGGCTCAGGCCGTTGCACCATGAATGTATCTGCATGGCCCGCTGGCATTTATGTCGCAGAAGGATGGAACGCGCGCAGCGAGAAGGTGCGGGTCAAACTGGAGGTCTTGCGATAAGTCAAGCCTCGACCCAAGAGGTCAGACGTCTTCGGTGAATGCCTTGGACACCCATCCGACATTGCCGTTGTCAAGTTGAATTTCTTTCCATCCATTGGTTTGGGAGAGCACGCGTGCTGCTGCACCTTCATGAAGCTGGAACAACACCGTCCCTGTGCTTGAGGGCGTGCTCAAGACATCGATTCGGTCCTCCATGACCACCAGCCTTTCAGGAGACTTCATGCGTTCCAAGCTTGCGGAGGAGGCCAACAGCCCCAAAACACCAAGTGCCAGGCATGCCCCTCCTAGGAAGCCAAGGGTTGATTTTGAATCGGGCCGCACTCTGCGCCAACGGTACATCCAAAGTCCCCATGCCAACGACCACCAAATCAGGCCCCAAATCAACCATCCACGCAGCTTTCCGGCCCCCACCCATGACACCAGCCAGTCCTTCAACCCCAGGGATGGGATGCCGGTGATCCGGTCGACAATTTTGGATTCGACCAAGGCCAAATTGGCCTGTAGCTCCTCACTAGAGGGGTCCATGATTTTGGCACGTTCGTAATGCAATCTGGCCGTGCCGAGTTCGCCCAGCTTGAAGGCTGCATTTCCAGCATTGAACTCGCTTGAGAAGTGTCTCGTTTCCTGAAGCAAGGTTTCATATTGGGCGAGTGCCTCTTCGAACTCGCCTGCCTCGTAGGCAGCGTTGGCCTCTTGGAATTGAGAACCCCAAGCCTCTTCGGCTTGTCCCTGAACTGGGGCAGGAAACACGGCGAACACGGTCCAGACTGCAAGGAGGAGGGAAGTGCGATTCATGACCATGAAGCTTCAGTGGTTTGTGCCAAGGCGAGGACGCGTTGTGCCATGTCAGAGGTGTTGGCGGCAGTGGCGCCGTACCTCTGAAGCTCACAAGCTTCCCAGAGTTCATCCCATGATGCAGCCAACTTCGGATCGCGCTCCATCAAATGGAGATGCACTGCAGCCCGTGTGAGCGCGGAACGTTCCCATCCAAGTTTGGCCATGAGGTATTGCTCCATTGCTTCCCCGACAATTTCGGGTGTAAGGTCATCGGGTTTGGCCCGAAGGGACCGTCCCAATGCGCGGTAAGCCTTCTTGCGCCTCGTGCCGGCGCGGTCCTGGGTTTCTGCACGGCGCAAAAATCTACGCCATGCCAAAACACCAAAGGTTCCAGGTCCCAGAAGAAACAGGCCCAACAATCCCCAAAAGGTCCACGGAGTCGCATTTCTGGGGATGAAGCGAGAGGGAGTCAATTGGATGTGTCGAATGTCTTGGTTGAGCACCTGTACGTTTTGTTGGTGGTGGAAGCTCATGCCCGCAGCGCCTTCCCCTTCTTGTGGGCTTTTCCCTACGCTCAAGGTCACTGATGGGGCGCGGCTTGTGACGTGCCTCGCCTTCATAGGGTCGAAGCTGACCGCCGTCAACAGCGGCAAAGTGTAAGTTCCTGGTGCCCTTGGGATGGCCACAAACTTGAAGGATCGCGTGCCCAGCTCTCCTTTCTCCGAGATGCGGATGTTGTCCTCAATGTCGGCATCGAAGACTTCAAATTCTGCAGGCCATGCAATGTCTGGTGCGCTTAGGAATTTGAGGTTGCCCCGTCCCCGATAGGTGACCGTCAATGTGACGGCTTCATTGGTTCCCAGGCTGTCAGCCGAAAGGGATTGGTCGACAGAAAGATTGCCAAACGTACCAAGTGAATTCAGAGGGGCTTGTTCAGGAAGCGGCATCACCTCAAGGGTCACAGGGTCGCATGTCGCCTCGATCTCTCGGCCCTCGAAGAAATTGATGCGCATGTAGCCCTTCAAATCAAAGTCCTTGAGAACAAAGGTTCCTGTTTGTTGTGGGAAAGCCACAATCTGACGCACTGTGGCGACATTGTATCGTTTGCCATTGATCAGCTGTGGCTCCCACCTTGCTTCAGGCGCCTCGATGGTCTCTTTCCAGAAGCCCTCCAATTCCGGGATGTCGAAGCTCCTGACATCCATGTTGTTGTATCGGTTGTAGATGCGGTAGTTGATGACAATGGGCTCGCCCAAATACATTTTGCGTTTTGTGGGCTCAATGGACGTCAGCAAGTCCTTGTTCAATGGTCGGTTTTGACGTGTTTGAGCAGCCTTGGACCCCTTGGGTACGGTTCTGCTGTTCTCCGTGACAAGGAGACGCACCGGCTTTGTTTTGAGAGCACCTTGGTTGGTTTGCCACACCATGGCTGGAATGTTGACCTCCCCGCGGCCCACCACGGCATAGCCGTAGGTGTAGCGTTGCTCAGAGGTGGTGACCCCATTGACCCATTGGGTGCTGGAGGACGTGCTTGGCCCCATTCGCCATTCGAGCCCTGGGACAGAGGGGGGGTCAATGGTCTTCACCTTGCAATTCACAAAGTTGATGGAGATGCGCACATTGCCCCCTTCCTTGACCTCTGTGGCATTCACGGACAATTCCACTTTGGGCACTGCTTTTTGGGCCAACACACGCCAAGGACTCACCAGCAACACCATCAAGACGAATGGCGCAAGGGCTTTGGAAGAAATGCGGATCGCTTTCATGTCACCAATCTTTCTCAATGTTCTTCGATTGTCCCCGTCCCTTTTCGCGCAATTGAGCTGCCCGAAATTTCGCTTGAACTTCAGCCTCTTGGCGCTCTAGGCTCTCCAAAATCCGCTCCATGTCTGCTCGGCTGATTTCTCCCTCCCGGGGCTCCTGTTGGTCCTGTTGGTCCTGTTGGTCCTGTTGGTCCTGTTGGTCCTGTTGGT
>CAWVVM010000044.1:0-12390 GCA_963933635.1 uncultured Flavobacteriales bacterium | reverse complement strand
CGCCATGGGCTGAGCACGGATGCCAGCTTCCGCTTTGAGCGAGGGGTCGACCCCCAAACCGTGAAAAAGGCGGCAGAACGCTGCGTGGCCTTGCTGACCGAATGGTCGGGGGCTGAGTTGAAAGCAGCTGTTGAATTTGTTGGCTCCCCGAGGGTGCAAGAAGCCCACGTTCAACTCGACTTGACTTGGCTCTTTGGCTTTTTGGGAACGGAGATTGAACGCAATCGATTGAGGTCCATCATGGAGGCGCTTGACATTTCGATTTCCAAGGAAGAGGACAACACATGGTCCCTTGTGGTGCCGGCCTACCGAAGCGATGTGACACGTCCTGCAGACCTTGCAGAAGAGGTGCTTCGCATCCATGGTTTTGACCACGTGCCCCTCCCCTCACGCATGTCCGGAACCCTCGAGGTGCCTGAAAAGCCCAGCCGCGAAGACGTTTTGTTCGGTTGGCGTGAGCTCTTGGTCCATTTCGGATTCAGTGAAATCATGTCCAACTCTTTGACCAAGGCTTCTTATGCAGAGCTTGTGAAGGACAGGGATTTGACGCCAGAAGAAAGTGTGCCCATGCTCAATCCTTTGAGCTCTGACCTGGGTGCCATGCGACAAAGCTTGATTTTTCAGGGCCTGGAAGCCATTGCGCGCAACACGAACCACCAGCACCCCAACCTCAGGATGTTTGAGTTTGGTCGGTCCTACCGTCGCAAATTGACCCCGCAAGACGGTGGTGAAGACAAGTTCATTTACGACGAGAAAGAACACCTGAGTCTCTGGATCACAGGGCGCGCGCATCCAGAGAGTTGGAACAGGGCGAAAGGAAAAGAAGGTCAAGCGGGTCTTTATGATCTGAAGCATGCTGTGGAAGCCCTGATGGATGCCGTGGGGCTCAAAGTGCTCGCCGAGTCTGAAACGGAAACGGAAGGGCTGCTGGCGGAGGGGCTCATCCTTCGACATCCCAATGGAAAAGAGTTGGGACGTTGGGGACTTGTCCAACCCCATGTGGCTGAAGCTTGTGGTGTCCATGCGCCCGTGTATTGGGCCGATTTTGATGTGACACAACTTTGGAAGGCCGTCCGCAAGCGGAAGATCAGGGCAAAAGATTTGCCCAAATTCCCTTCCGTTCGCCGAGATCTTGCCCTCGTCGTGGACAAGTCCATCCCCTACGAGTCGCTGCGTCTGGCAGCCCAAAAGGCGGAGCGCAAGCTTTTGCAAGAGGTGTCCCTGTTCGATGTCTACGAAGGCAAGGGGATGGAGGAAGGCGAAAAAAGTTACGCCATGGCGTTTCGCCTTCAGCACCCCGAAGCGACGCTGACCGACAAACAAATTGAATCTGCAATGTCACGGATTTTGACGGCCTTAGCGGCGTCGGGCGCGCGGCTTCGCTGATTCCCCATCCTCTGAGCATGTCAACACGTCAACGCCCCATCCTGACACCGCCCATCCAAGTGGGCCACATCTACTACCGCCTCACCCGCATTTTGGTTTGGGCGGGTTTCAGCCGCTATTTCCGCATTCATGGCTTGGAGGGACTCGAGGACTTGCCCCCCAAAGGCACCCCGACCATTTTTCTGGGCAACCACCAAAACGGGATGATGGACCCCATGCCGTTCAGTGGATTTGTGCCCCAGCAAATCCATTGGCTCACCAGGGCCGATGTTTTTTGGAACAAAGTCTCAAGACACATTCTCTACGGGTACAACCAACTCCCGATCTACCGCCAAAGGGACCGTGTGGAGGACATCCGCATGCGCAACGACGTCATCTTTGACGTGTGTGTCGACCGCATGCATGCCGGCGCCGCCATGGGAATTTTTCCCGAAGGCAACCACAATCCCTTCCCGTCGCTTAGACCTTTGAAAGGTGGCCTTGCAGAGATGCTGGCGAGGTCCGCCAAGCGTCATCCTGCTCTTCGGGACATTCAAGTGGTCCCCATCGGCTTGGACTACGAAGACTATGTCGAATGGAGAAGGGGATTCAGAATGCGCATCGGGCAGCCCGTGCCGTTTACGGACCTTTTGTTGGAAGATGGGACCATTGACAAACCGGTATTGAATGAACGCGTCTCCAAGGCCATGAGAGAGGTGATGGTGGACCTGCAGCCAGCCGAAGCCCAGCCTTTCCTTCACCACGCATTGCGGGCCCTTCGCACCACCGAACGGTCCACCTCGTCATGGGCGGAGGTGCCCACCTTGCTGCAAGCTTGGGCCCACCAGTGGGCGACCGAGCCCCAATGGGCTGAAGGCATCAAGAAGGCACATGGCGATTGGATGGACGCATGGGCTTCCATGGGCTCTCCAAGCAGGCCTGAAGCCTGGGGCTGGAAGAAAGAGGACGTACGGTCCTCCAGGACCTGGTTGGCCCTGTTCACCCCTTTGGCAATCCTCGCCCATGCCAGCACCTGGCCCGCCATGGCCTTGGTGAAATGGTGGGTGCAACGGAGCGTACGCAAGCCCGAATTTGTGTCGACAATGCGGTTGGGCTACGGCATTGTCTTGCTTCCCGTGTGGTGGCTGTTCATGTGCGCCGCGGCGGCGGCAATGGCACCTGAAGGCCTCGGCTGGCTCGTGGCTGGAGCCACATGGGTGTGGGGCCAAGCCGGTTCCCGGTTTTATGGGTGGCACGTGAGCGCCATGTTTCATGAAAAAGATGCCGCAGAGGGCCAAACCTTTTGGAATGACGACGCCTTTGCTGAGGTCAGGTCCAAATGGGAGGTTTACCTGAAAACCCTCCAAAAGGCGAACCAATCATCGCTCTAAGGATTCCTTCACGCCAAGTTCACATTCCGATAACCCAACATGCCGCAACTTTCAGACATGGGAAAGCAGCTCATTTTGCTTGTGGACGATGAACCCGACATCCTCGACTTCATCGAATACAACCTCGTGAAAGAGGGATACGATGTCCGGACTGCGGAAAATGGGAAGGATGGGGTCGCATTGGCGAAAAAGCTCACCCCCGACCTCATTTTGCTGGACATGATGATGCCAGAGATGGACGGTGTTGAAGCATGCACAGAAATCCGCAAAACCACCTCCCTTGATCGGACCATAGTGGCCATGCTCACCGCACGCGGAGAGGATTACAGCCAAATCGCTGGCTTTGAGGCTGGCGCCGACGACTACATCTTGAAGCCGGTGAAACCACGTGTCTTGATTTCCCGGATCCAAGCCTTGTTGCGACGCAAAAAATCAGCGAGTTATGTCGGCGGTGATTACGACGGCACGGGGCTCATGATCGACCCTGAACGCTATGTGGTCCTTCTCGAAGGCAAAGAGCTCTCCTTGCCCAAAAAAGAATTTGAATTGCTGAGCCTTTTGGCCTCTCAGCCGGGTCGGGTGTTTGGACGTGAGAAAATTTTGGCCACCGTGTGGGGGACGGATGTGGTCGTTGGCGACCGCACCATCGACGTCCACATCCGGAAATTGCGTGAAAAGTTGGGCGAACATTTCTTCAAGACGGTCAAGGGCGTAGGGTACAAATTCGTCGGCTGATGGGAAGCCAGAGTCCACATTCTGTTGCCGTTAAAACCTCCACTTCGGCTGGGGTCATCACCATGATCTGCACGGCCATGGTCATGTGGCTGGCAGGGGTGAGCGAGCATGCCTGGATGCCTCCTGTGGCCGGTCTCGTGGTGGCCATCCTTTCTTATGTGATGATCTACCGGCAGCTGGGGCTCTACCTCCAGGAGCGCCTGCGGATCATCTACAAAACCATCCGACGCGTCAAGGGATCGGGAAGCCAACTCAACGTCGATCTCGGCGAAGACATCATTGAGCAGGTCAACAGAGATGTCATGATCTGGGCAGAATCTCAAATTGAGGAAATCACCGCCCTCCGAGAAACAGACACGTTCCGCGCAGAATTCATCGGCAACTTGGCCCATGAATTGAAAACCCCGGTGTTCAATATCCAAGGGTTCATCTTGACTTTGCTCGAAGGTGGCATGGAGGATGCTGAAGTCAGCCGGAAGTTTTTGCTCAAGGCTGCCAAAAATGTCGACCGCATGTCGGGATTGCTGGAAGATTTGGATGTCATCACCAAGATGGAGGCCGGAAACCTTGACATTGAAATGGTGCCCTTTGACTTGCTGGAAATCATCCGAGAGACCCTCGACAACCTGGAGAACAAGGCCAAGAAAAACAACATTTCACTCGCATTCAAGGGCAACTTTGCAGAGGAGAAATTGATGGTCTTGGGCGATTCTGACAAAATTGTCCAAGTCCTGACCAATCTCATCGTCAACAGCATCAATTACGGGGAAAAAGGCGGGGAAAGTCAGGTGCGCTGCTACGACGCGGACGATGCCATCCTTGTGGAAGTCGCCGACACGGGCATTGGCATTGATGCATCCCACCTCGGCCGAGTTTTCGAACGGTTTTACCGCGTGGACAAGTCCCGGTCCCGCCACGCTGGAGGCTCTGGCCTGGGTTTGGCCATCGTCAAGCACATCGTCGAGGCACACGGACAAACCGCCAACGTGCGAAGTACTGTGGGCCAAGGCTCAACCTTCAGCTTCACGCTGCAGAAGGCCTGACCCTGACGCATTGACAAAGGGATTCAGGACCTTCTCTTCCCCCACGGTCGTTGGGCCTCCATGGCCCGGCCAAATCACCGTCTTCTCAGGCAGGGTATAAAATTGCTGCTCAATGCTCCGCACCAAGTCAGGGGCATGGCAACCGGGCAAGTCGGTTCTGCCTATGCTCCTTTGAAAGAGCACGTCTCCTCCGAGCACCCATCCCTCCTCATGGCAAACGAAGGCGACGTGACCAGGTGCATGGCCCGGCACAAAACGCACTTCCATCCTCACATCGCCAAGCTCCAAGACTTGGCCTTCCTTCAAATCCAGATGGGGGTCTGGCAAGGGGTCCATGGAGATGCCGTACAACTTCGCTGCCAAGGGACCCTGCTGGTAGGTGGGGCCATCCTTGGGATGCAGTCTTGGGGCAAGACCGTACGTTTGGAACATCCAGTGGCATCCCATGACGTGGTCCAAGTGGGCGTGGGTCAAGAGCACCTCTGTTGGTCGGGCCTTCAACCTGAAACAGAGCGCCTGGAATGCCTCTCTTTCTTCCCGGTTTGCCATGCCAGGGTCCACGACGGTGAGTTCGCCTTGACGGTGCTCCACGACGTAAGTCTGTTCTCCAAAGCCATTGCATGTGAGGGTATGCACCATGAGGCGTAATTTCGGGAAGAATGTCTCTTCGTCCTTTCCCATTCATTCTGATCCTGGTCCTCGGGGGCTTCATTGGGGTTGTTCCCAATGCCTTGGGGCAGTTCACCGATGGACTCAATGTGGAGTATGGAAAAAACCGCGTGCAATACCGTGGGTTCGAATGGCAGTATTTCGAACAAGGCATGTTCGAAGTCTACCACTACCGCGGAGGAGACCAAGCTGCTGGACAAGTTGCCAGGGTGCTGGACTCCGAGGCCAAGGACCTCGCTCCTCTTTTTGGACGCGCCATGGAAGGCCCCATTCAGGTCCTGGTGTTCAATTCCCAAGAAGAGTTCAGACAGAGCAATGTCGGCATCATGCTGGCCCAAGATGAAGCCACCAACATTGGAGGAGCGGCCCGTTTGGTGGGGAGCAAAATGTTTGTCTACGCCACAGGCGACAGGCAGCGTTTGTTGGAGGATGTTCGGGAGGGCTTGGCTAGAATTCTCTTCAATCAAGCCATGTACGAAGCCCAATGGAGCGATGCATTGCGGAGTGGCAATCTGGTGCAAGTACCCGAATGGATGTCGGAAGGGCTCGCGAGATATGCTTCTCGACGAATGGATCCTGAAAGCCAAGGGCTGATCCTCGATGCTTGCCAAACGGGCGCATTCGAGCGCATCGACCAAACCAGCGGGGCGGATGCGGGCCTTTTGGGGCAAGGGATGTGGGCCTATGTGGCGGACATCTACGGGGTCCCGACAGTGGCCAACGTCTTGTACATGACCCGGATCACAAGGAGTGTCGAAAATGGCTTCAGGCTGGCCACAGGCTTCATGCTCTCTGACCTCGCGATGGAAGCAAAGGGGTACCATCTGCGGCAGGCTGGCCCTTCCTATGTGGAGCGTTTTCCCTCCTTTGTCCGTCCCAAGGATCTGAGAAAAGCGAAGCGACAGCTTGGCGAGGGCATCCCCATGCGGGCCATCGGAAGGTTGCACTGCCAACAATTCCTCCCTTCTCCCGATGGCACACAGATGGCCTTCACCACGAACGAGCGCGGGCAATGGCGCGTAGGCACCCTTGACCTTCGCACGGGGAAGAGGACATGGCACGCGGTGTTGGGCCACCGTCTCGACCGGTTGAACGACGACCTTGCCCCACGCCTGGCTTGGCACCCCAAGGGCAAAACCCTCGCATTCTCCTTGGAACTTGAAGGCGCACCTCGGTTGGGCCTTGTCAACATGGTCACTTTGGATGTGGACCTGCGCGAAATCTTCAAAATCGACCAAATTCTGGACATGTCGTATTCGCCAGACGGTCGAATCCTCTTGATGTCTGCCCTGCAGGATGGGCACAGCGATCTCTACCGTTACGACGTCTTGGCCAACAACCACCGACCGTTGTGGAGGGACCGGTTTGATGACCTTCAGCCGGCATTTTGGCCTGGGTCAATGCAATTCATGTTTGCGTCCAACCGACCCAACGACACCCTCAGAAAGGACCTTTTGGACCACCCTTATCCGCCCAACTTGGACCTTTACGTGGGCAATTTGGCCGACGACCCCATCCAATTGACAAGGTGGACCCATACCCCTGGTGTGGATGAACGCCACCCTCAGCCCATGAACCATCAAGAGTTCCTTATGGTGCAGCGCAGGGAGGGTGAAACAGAGGCTGATCTCGGGTTTGGTTGGCGGGACAGCACCATTGTGGCCGTCGACACCATCGTTAGGTACCGCAACTTCACGCAATTGAGACGAGCCATCAAGATGCCTCAAGGGGCATCCATGGTCTTTTTGGGACGGGACACATCGAGGTTCATGTTGCCCCGCGCCGGCATTCACCAATGGGTCACCATGCCCATGCCCGACTTGTCCGCGCTTCACTCTCAAGAACCTGAAGTCCAAATGGCCGTGTCCGACGACTCGCCATACCCCACCCAACTGCCTCAGTGGAACCGCCCGTTTGCGCCAGACGAAATCAATTTCAGAGACTATGTTTTTGAGGGAGAAGAGATGGCTCCTTCAATCCCCACTGAACAGCCAAGTATCAACGAGGACCCAACAAAAAAGGAATCCTCATATGCCCGACTCGTGCCCAGAAATTATCGGCTGAACTTTGCTTTGGACAAATTGCAAACAGCCTTGAACAACACGTTTGGCACCAACTTCTACCAACCGTACAACAGCCAAGTCAATGCCCAACCTGGACTTGGAAATGCCACCGAAATCCGGATCAGCGATGTGATGGACGACAAGCATTTCATCGGTGGTTACACGATTCCCGCGAATTTGTCCAACACCTTTTTTGGGCTGGCCTACCTCAATTTGGAGGGCCAATTGGACAAGGAACTCTCCTTCCAAAGACAATCCAGCGTCCGAATCGACCCTGGAACAGGACAACTCATTGAGACCGCCAACCACCTTTTGCGTCGGGAATGGCGATGGGCCTTGGATGAAGTAAGGAGCATACGTTGGGGAGTCGCCTTCCGGTTCAGCCAGGACGCTGTACAAGGCACGGACCTGTTGTCGCTCAGCCAACCCAACAGCACTGGTGAGCAATTGGGGCTGCAAGTGGCCTTTGTCCATGACGACACCCGGTCGCCCAGGCTCAACATTCGACACGGGCTGCGGGCCAGATTTTGGGCGGAATGGTTTGTCGATGGCGTTGCGACTTCCACCGCCCAGCAACCAGGTGACGGCCTTCAAGTGCCTGACAATGGGTGGTCCTTCGGGACCGTCGGATTCGACGTACGACGCTACTTTCCTTTGGTCGGTCCCAGCATCTTGGCACTGCGCACCGCGGGAGATTGGAGCATCGGTCAGAAGCGTCTCCTGCACATGCTTGGAGGAACCGACAACAGCTTGTCCATCAATGGCAATGCCAACACGCCGGTCGATCCTGACATCCCTTTTGCGTATCAAGCGCGCATCTCACCCCTTCGTGGCTTTCAAAGCAACGTAAGAAATGGGTCGCATGTAGCAGTGGCAAACGCTGAAGTTCGGCTCCCCATTTTCTTCAACAGCACAGGAAAAACTGACTTCTTGAAACACCTTCAGGCTGTCGGTTTTGCCGATGTCGGCGCAGCCTGGACGGGACTGCACCCTTACACCGAAGACAACTCATTCAACTTTGTCACCGTTGAGGCCAATCCCATCACGGTCACCGTCAGCAACAACCGTGAACCCATCCTTTACGACCTTGGCTTTGGGCTGAGATCTCGGGTTTTGGGTTACTGGCTTGCAGCCGACTGGGCCTTTGGCGTGGACGATGGCATCACCTTGCCACGCCGTTTCACATTGTCCTTGAACTTCGATTTTTGACCCCATCATGGATCCCATCACCTTGCTCTCTCTTCTCATCATCGGTCTTGTGGCGGGCGTTGCTTCAGGCTTTGTCGGCATTGGAGGAGGCCTCATCATCGTTCCTGCACTCGTGGCCTTTGCCGGGCTTGGTCAACATGCAGCACAAGGTACCAGCCTGGCCATGATGCTTCCGCCGGTAGGCATTTTGGCCGTCATGCAATACCATCGCCAAGGAGAAGTGCACTGGGTCTACGCCGCTGTGCTTTGTGTCACATTCGTCGCAGGCGCTTGGGGAGGGTCCAAATGGAGTTTGAAGTGGAACGAAGCATGGGTGAGGTTGGTGTTTGGGCTGGTGATGCTTTACGCGGCCTTGCGTATGTTGTTCCAAGCTTGGCAGGCGCTCAAACCCTCTGTTGAATCATGACATTACGCGATCGATTTCACGACTTGGCGGAAACACTTCATCCACAATGGGTGGCTTTGAGACGCCATTTGCATGCCCATCCAGAACTCTCTTTTGAGGAGCATGAGACCATGGCTTTTGTCTCCAACACCTTGCATGAATGGGGCATTGAGCACGCCACTGGCGTGACAGGCACGGGCATTGTGGCCCATGTTCATGGCCAAGAACCGGCTTCCCGGCTTGTGGCCTTGCGGGCGGACATGGATGCACTGCCCATTCAAGAGGCGAATGAGGTGCCGTACGCCTCCACACGCCCAGGCATCATGCACGCCTGTGGCCACGACGTCCACACCACCAGTTTGTTGGGGGCCATGCAGTTGCTCCAGGAAACCCGGACCGAATGGAAAGGCACCATTCGGTGCATTTTCCAGCCAGGAGAAGAACAGATTCCTGGGGGAGCAAAGGGCATGGTGGCGGCGGGGGTCCTCCAAAATCCCACCCCTGGACACATCCTAGGTCAGCATGTGTATCCCCAATTGCCCGCTGGACATGTAGGGGTCCGTCCAGGAGCTTACATGGCCGCAGCCGATGAACTTCATCTGACCGTTCACGGCAAGGGTGGACATGCTGCCCTGCCGCACCTTTGCAGAGACGCTGTGCTGGCGGCGTCTGCAGTTGTGGTCGCCGCGCAACAGTTGGTCGCCCGCAGGAGCAAGCCCACCGAACCCGTGGTCTGCTCCTTTGGATTTGTGGAGGCTTTGGGCGCGACCAACGTGCTGCCCAACGAAGTCCGTCTCAAGGGGACCTTCCGCTCGATGGATCCAGCTGTAAGAACCGAGCTTCACAAAGCCCTGACGACCTTGATCCAAGACACTGCGTCCGCTCACGGTTGCAAGGCTGAACTGGAGATTCGGCATGGGTACCCGGCCGTACGCAACGACGAAGGCTTGGCCCATTCTTTTCGCGAAGTGGCCGAGGCCTACTTGGGAAAGGAGAAAGTTCATCCCTTGGATATCCGGATGACAGGCGAAGATTTCAGCTATTTCTCCAATGAAATTCCCGGATGTTTCTACCGTCTTGGGACGGCATCTCCTGAAAAAGGGAACCCCCTCGGCACCAAAGGCCTTCACACTCCTTTGTTCGATGTGGATGAAACCGCATTGAAAACTGGCGCAGGACTCATGGCCTTTGCCGCAGTGCACACCACTCAGGACTGAAAGAAATCTTGAGGGGAATCAATGCGCGACCTCAGACAAGAATTTGATGCGGGCCAAACGCAGCTCCTCTTCGGAGTAGACATCGTCAAATTCTTCAAGGGCTTCTGCCAGGCTGTCGTCTACCGATTCTGAAAAGAACTCGAACAACTCTTCGAGGCAATCCTCATCCAACGCGTCTTCCAAAATGTGGTCCAAACTCAACTTGGTCCCAGCCCCCACAATGGCTTCAATTTCATCGAGCACCTTGTCCCGGGTACCGTGGATCCCTGCGGCAATGTCGTCCAGCCCCAACTTCCTGTCGAGCAGTTGGATGATGGTCACTTTGTGGCTCGATTTGGACCCACTGCTGCGGACGAGCAATGAATCGGTCTTCTCCATGCCTTCCGCCTCCAAATGTTCTGCAATCAAAACCAAAAATGGCTTGCCAAACTTGGCCGCTTTCCCAGACCCCACCCCTGTGATGCGAAGCAACTCATCGGGTGTCGTGGGGTAATGCGTGGCCATCTCGTCAAGGCTAACGTCTTGAAAAATGACGTATGGAGGCAAGGATTTTTCAGCACTGACTTTCTTTCGAAGGTCGGTGAGCATGCCCCGCAATTTGGGATCCAAGGCACCGCCACTTGAGCCCCTTGTCTGGGCCAAGGAATCTCCGGCATCCACATCGCTGTAATCTCGTTGTTTGGCCAACAAGAGGGGCGTTGGGTTGCCCACAAAGTCCATCCCTTTGTCCGTGAGGTGCAAAACGCCGTAGGTCTCCACCTCCTTCCTCAAGTAATTCAAGACGACCAATTGTCGGACAATCCCCTGCCAATGGTCCACATCCTCCTCTGCACCGCGGCCCCAAAAGGCACTGTCCACGGCACCATAATCCTCCATTTGGCGGTTCTTGTTGGCCGTCAGCAAAGACGTGTAAAAGCCCATGCGGTGTTTGTTCTTGTGCTCGAGCACAGCACTTAGCACCAGGTGCGCTTCTTCTTGACGGTCCGCCAAAACAGGAGGATTCAAGCTGTTGTCGCAATTCTGTGCCCCAGGACCGTTGACTTCATCGAATTCTTCTCCGAAGTAGTGCAACAAGAATTTTCTCCGGCTGTTGGACGTCTCTGCATAGGCCATCACCTCTTGCAACAACTGCATACCGACTTCTTGCTCGGCGATGGGCTTGCCCTGAAGAAATTTCTCCAGTTTGTCAATGTCTTTGTGGCTGTAAAAAGCAATGCACCGGCCCTCTCCTCCATCGCGTCCGGCACGTCCCGTCTCCTGGTAGTAGCTCTCCAACGATTTGGGCATGTCGTAGTGCATGACAAACCGGACGTCGGGTTTGTCGATGCCCATGCCAAAGGCGATGGTCGCCACAATCACATCCACGTCCTGCATCAAGAACTGGTCTTGGATCCTGCTGCGTGTGTTGCTGTCCATCCCTGCATGGTATGGAAGCGCTTTCACGCCATTGACCCTCAGGGTCTCGGCAATTTGCTCCACCCTTTTGCGGCTCAAACAGTACACGATGCCGCTTTTCCCCACGTTTTGAAGAGAATGCCGGACGATTTGTTTGAGGGCATCCTTCTTGGGGCGGACCTCATAGAACAAATTGTCTCGGTTGAAGGATGACTTCAAAACAAGAGCGTCCACCATGTTCAGGTTCTTCTGGATGTCCAGTTGAACCTTGGGCGTGGCCGTTGCAGTCAACGCCATGATGGGTACGTCAGCAATGTCCTTGATAATGGGCTTGATCCTCCTGTACTCTGGACGGAAGTCATGGCCCCATTCAGAGATGCAATGCGCCTCATCCACGGCCACAAAACTGATGCCTACTGATCGCAAGAAAGCGATGTTCTCTGGCTTGGTCAAACTCTCAGGTGCCACATAGAGCAACTTGGTGTGCCCCTCTGACACGTCCAGTTTCACGCGCTCCGCCTCGGCCCGGCCCAAAGAGGAGTTCAAGAAGTGCGCGACCCTTTTGTCCTCATGGTGACCACGAATGGCGTCCACTTGGTTCTTCATCAAGGCAATCAATGGACTGATGATCAGCGCCACACCGCCCATCATCAATGCCGGCAATTGATAGCACATGGACTTCCCTCCCCCTGTCGGCATGATCACGAAGGTGTCTCTGCCGGCAAGGACGCTTAGGATGGCTTTTTCTTGCTCACCCTTGAATTCATCGAATCCAAAAAATGTCTTCAGCGCCTCATTGGGCGCCAATTCCATCAGGCTCATGGGAAGGTTTTAGCTTTGCTGAATAAATATAAGCACCCGTTCGTTTCAACCGACATTGTGGCGAAGGATTATGACAACATCATGGGCACACGAGAA
>CAWVVM010000043.1:0-14697 GCA_963933635.1 uncultured Flavobacteriales bacterium | reverse complement strand
GGTGAAGGTCGCTGTGCACGAGGGTGCCAAACGTCTCAAGTGTGGTTCTTTGGTCCTCCGTCAAGGCATGGAAAGCTCTGGAGCTCATCACGATGAGGGGTTCCCCTTCGGAGGAGGCCACCTCGAGCATGTTCCCCGCGAATTGGCTGATTTGATTTTCCGTCAAAGGCACAATGTGAAGGCCATCCTCCTGAAGGGATTGCGTCAACATGTCGCGCTCCTCCGGATGGTCAACTGCGTCCAAGCAAACGGCGGCCCACTGGGTCCCAATGGCCATCATCACATTGGTGTGGTAGATGGGCACGCGGTCCTTGCCCACGGTTTGCATGGCTTCAAATAGAATGCCTTCCATGTCCATGGTCTCGCACCATGCAATGAATGCTTCCCTGTCCGTCCGAACGCTCTTGGCGGCATACGCCTTTCCTTTGGGGCGGTTCAAGACCATGCTGCCGGTTCCTTCCAGGAAGGCGTTGTGTGCCTCAAACTCGGTAAAGTCTGCGATTTCCTTCAGTTCAAAGCCATGGCCATGTTCCAAATCCTGAAGGATGTCCTCCCGGCGCTCGAGCCGGCGGTTGGGGGCAAACATGGGGTAGAGTCCCACCCGACCATCTGCATGGAACGACACCCAATTGTTGGGGAACAACGCATCTGGGGTGTCCTCATCATGGGCAGCTTCCACCACCATGACATTCACACCATGGTCCATCAACTTGGCCACCATATTGTCAAATTCCTGCAGGGCAGACTCGAGAACATTCTCGACTTCTGCATCTTTCTGGTAATGGTTGTTCCCAGCCGTTTCCTCGTTTTTCCGAAACGTGGAAGGCCGGACCATCAAGATGTGGCATGTGCTTTGTGCAATGGGTGTGTTCATGGCTGAAGATGGAAGGTGGTCAACTGCGTTGAAGTGGGAGGGTGACACAACGGAGCAAGCCCTCCATTTTTGCGGTTTCTTGCAATGGAGCGCAATGGACATTGTACCCCCAGGAGGTCAATTGTGCATTGACCCTGTCAAAGGGAGGGCAAGAGAGGATGTCCTTGTGGGTTACAGAAATGAGGTTGCACTGCATGTGGAACATTTCTTCGGCAGAAACTTCCAATGCATTGGATTGGAAATTTTCCCGCAGGAAAGTCACATCGCTTGTCAATTTCAAGCCTTCAGGGTGGAAGATGGCACGTTCGCCTGACAAGACGCTAAGACAACAATCCAAGTGCAAGGCGTTTTTGTAGGGGTCGTCGTCGGATTTCTGAAGCTCAAAACCGCGCACGGACCAATTTGGGAATTGGTCACTCAACCAATCCACGGCAGCCTCGTTGGTGCGTGCGGTGGTGAACTTTGAGAAGTCAGGCTCCTTGCTGTACCCCACCCAAAGTTCCCCATCCATGGGCATTACGTCGCCCCCCTCCACACGGACGCCCTTGGGCGGGGTGAGTCGATGGGCAGGTGAAAGCCCATCCAGAAGGGGAGCAATCCCATCCCATTCCGCGCTTCGGTCCTCGATCATTCGGGTGCTGAGGAACCTGTCGCCAAGGACCACGCCGACATCTCGGGCGAAGATTTGGTTGAGATCTGGAAGGACGTCTGGTCGCAGGACCTTCACATCCATGTCCGTCAACAAGGAAGCAAGGCCGTCCAATTCGCGCTGACAATCCGCTTCCTTGGGAAAGGTTCCCGCTTGGATGTGATGTTTGGATTTGGGGTCGTAGGCATCCGCTAGCAGGGGGGTGCCTCCCATTTGACGGGCAGTTCCCACAACCACGCGTTGGAGCGTGTCCCATTCGTTGGCGGCCTGCAATTTCATCCAGTCCTAGCTTTACTTGGTGTCGAAGTGCTCGCGTTTGTGACGCATGAGTTCCAACATGGTGGCATTGTCCATCATCTCCGCCGCCAACTGGGGGGATTTGCTGATTTGTGGAGGAAGGAACATGCTGTGAAGGCTGTCCAATGAACTTAGCACGTACATCGAGGTTTGCGCATTGATTTCGAACTGCCGAACATGGGTTGTGTCGCCGTCCTCTACTTGGTCAAACTCCTGAAAGACCACGGCATCTTTTCCGTATTGGTCTTGCAGAGTCAGCCGCATGCCTTCTGGGTTGCCCTCAAAGTTTTCAAAAAAGTCGAGATAGTACAAGAGGTCCAGGCCGAGAAGGGACACGCGTTGGTCAACCTCTTCCATCCATGGACTGACATAGCGGATATGGGCTCCACCGGCTCGGTTTCGGAGCCCTTTGTGGAACCACTTTTCCATCATGTCCTTTTGGACCCGAAGCATCGCCGTGTCGGCGGTCCGGTGGCTCGGGAAGTGCTCGAACATGCCATCCCATTCCCCAATGTTGCTCAGGTGGAAGTAACCGTACAAGTCTTCCAAGACTTGGGTTACAGTGTCTTCGCCCATGAACGACGCTAGACCCACGCTTGCAATGGAAATTTTTAAAGGGTCCAATTCGGGATGCGCATCCAAGTCGGGGACGCGAAGGCTGGTCTCTCCTTTGGGACCGCCAATGACTTGTGAGGCCATGGGGCCATTGTTCGAAGGGCCTTCACAGCTCTCCAACAAACCAAACGTAGCAAGGGCTAGAAGACAACAAGGCAAAAGGGTTCTCATGCCTCAAAGATAAAGGCTCAGTTGACGAAAAAGTCACTCCTGTCTTTGGGACTCTGCTCCACCAAGCGACGCATCAGTTGCAGCCGCTCCAGGAGCATGAACTGCTTGCCTTGAAGGGTGGGTTGCCCCAAGATTTCCGCACGTTGCAAGGCATCGAGTCCCAAGTGTTGGACCAGCCTGACCAGGCCTTGGTTCTCCAACTTGGAGGTGTTCATGGACTTGGTCTGCATGGCCGCAATCAAGGACTCACGGGCTTTCAAGCATTCCTTTCCCAAGGACCATTGGGCCCAATCGTCGACAGGCTGAATGTCCCCTTGGGGGTAGGTGAATTCGTCGTTGGCGTCGAAGTCTTTCAACTCGAAAAGCCCTGTTGCAGTGACGGCGACATCCCGCTGTCCATTGGAGTCACGTTTTTGCACCGTGACCAGACGCATGGTGGCGCCCACGGGCCAAAGTTGGCCTTCGTGGCTGAAAGGGATGCCAAACTCCGTCACCTCCATGTTTTCAAGTTCATTGAACAGGCGTTGAAAACGCGGTTCGAAAACATGGATTCCCACCATTTCTCCGGGCAATGGGAGCATTTTCAGCGGGAAGAGGGGGAAAGACATACTGCAGGGTACGATGACCTGCCCGGGGAGGCACCTCTTCTGGCACCAAGCGACCACCTGTGGGGTTGAGTGGCATCAAGTCAGGGATGTACCCTTGTGATCTGGGTTGCCGCTGATTTTTTGGATTCCGAACAAAACCCTTTGGTTGTCAGTGTTTTGGACAAGCTCTGTTGTCCCGAATGAGGGTCAGCCCTCGTCCTTGATCAACCCAATTTGCCGCAGCCGCTCCTCGAGGTATTCTCCTGCAGTGGTTGCAGGTTCTTTGGGCTCCTCGCCGGCCGGTACGCATTGTGGCAAGGCGGCCAAACTCATGTTGGGAACAGGGTGGCAGAAGAACGGCATGCTGAAGCGCGGCTTGCCCCACTGGTCCTTCGGAGGGTTGACCACACGGTGGGTGGTCGACTTCAATTCTTGGTTGGTCAGGCGCTGGAGCATGTCGCCAACATTCACCACCAACTGGTCTGGGGTGGCTTGTACCGAAGTCCATTCGCCTGCAGTGTCCATGACTTCAAGGCCCGATGCCGAGGCGCCTACGAGCAGGGTGATCAGGTTGATGTCTTCGTGTTGGCCAGCACGCACACTGGACAAGGGTTCGCTCGTGATGGGTGGATAATGGATGAGGCGCAGGATGCTGTTGCCACCTTCCACCAAAGAAGCGAAATACGATTCATCGAGGTTCAAATGAAGGGCGATGGCCCGCAGCATGTGCTGTCCGACACGCTCGAGGTTCTTGTACAAATCGTCGGATTGGACCGACAGATGAGGCCGCTCTCCCACCGATGCGTTGGGCGGGTAGTTCTCCATGTCGGCTCCCTCTGGGATGTGGGTTTGCCCCACTTGCCAAAACTCTTTGAGATCTGCCGCATCGCTGTCCTTGGCATGCTCTGTCCCAAAACTTACGAACCCTCTTTGGTGATTGTGCTCTGGATGCTGATGCTTCATCTTCACATTCGAAGGCAAGGCAAAAAACAACTGGGCCTCTTGGTACATCTGGTCGATGACGTCTTGTTGGATGCCATGGCCCGAGATGGCGGCAAACCCCACTTCGCGGTAGACCGCACCGAGGTCATTGACAAACTGTACACGCTGTTGCTCGGAGCCTGAGACGAAGTCGCTCAAGTCTAGGGTGGGGATGCCCGCAACGAAGTCGAGGTGGGCGATGGAGGCAGGAGGGTTCTTCATGACAGGGGGAAGTTCGCAATTGTTGGGCAAAGTCTATTGCGCAGCCTCTTTCAAAATTTGTTCAAGGCCCGCCACATGACTTTCCCACGAAAAATTCTTTTGGATTTGTGCCTTGGCCTGTTGCGCCATTTGACGCTGATAGGGAGGGTCGGACAGGAGTTTGTCGATGGCAGTGGCGAAGGATTGCATGTCTCCACAGACCACCGCATGTCCTTCAGAGGGCATTCCCAGGGGAGAGAATGCATGAGGGGAAAGAACGCAAGGCACTTCGCTGGACATGGCTTCGAGGACCTTGTTCTGAAGGCCTGTCCCCAACCTGAGTGGAGCCACGAACAAGGTGGCGCGGTGGTATTCTGCGGCAATGTCGTCCACCCACCCGGTGACCTCTACCTCGGGGGAGGCCAAGTCGAGCACACGCGTCTTGGGTTCAGCTCCGGCCAGCACCACGCGAATGGGGCGGGTTTGCACCAGGGGGAGGATGTCCTTGACCAAATGCTCCGCGGCATCGACGTTGGGCTCGTAGGCCATGTTCCCTGTGAACAATAGGGTAGGAATGTCAGAGTCTAAAGGGGAGCTGGAAGGCCCAAAGGTCTGCAAGTCCACGCCGTTGGGGACAATGTTCACTGCATCTCTGTCCCGATGTGGGATGAGGAGGCGGTCGTTTCTTGAAATGATGATGTGGCGGTCGAAGTATTCGAAAACCCTGGCTTCATACCTTGCCAAACGGTTCCCTTCTGTTCGCATGGCCCAGCGCTTCAGTTGCCCTAGGAACCCTTTTGCCATGTGGCTTCTTCGGTGCATTCCTGCGCTGAGTGCATCCATGTAGTCCAGCACCTTGGGCACCTCATGGAAGTCCTTGATGTATTCTGCCCCTCGGACCAATTGGCAAAACACCACATCGGGCTCAACCTCCTTCAAGATGGTTTCCAGGGCCTTCTGGGCCTTGCCGTCCGTGAACCAAGTCACCTGGAAAGGCAGGGGAGAGAGCCAAGATCCCAACATGCGCAACCAACGCCATGGAGCAGAAATCGCAAGCACATGAAGGGCAGTGACCATGGGCGACAATGCCTGGTCTTGGTCCTCATCGATGGGCTTGTCGGCCAAACAGCACAGGGTGATGTCATGGTTTGGGGCCAAATGCTTCAGCTGGTGGTACAGGCGCAGTTTGTCCCCCTTTTCCAAGGGGAATGGAATTCGGGAGGCCAGCACGAGAATCTTCATGCCTTCAAAGCTTGAAGGAAGAAGGAAGTCCAAGCTTGTGCCCGTGCTTGATGGCCGAGGTGGCGCAGGGCCCATTCACGGCCCCGGACCGCCATGTCCAAGGCATCTTGGGGATGGTTCAGCAGATGGCCGATGGCCTCGGCCATGTCATCTACAGTGTCTGCGATGACGACCTCTTTCCGATGGGCCAAATCGAGACCCTCCATGCCTTTTTTGGTGGTGACAATCGGCCGGCCTGCCGCCAGTGCCTCTGCAATCTTGATCCTCATGCCAGAACCGGCCTGCAAGGGCACCACCACAATGCTTGGGGTGTCGTAGGTCGCTTGCGCATTCTCGACTTCGCCGAGGATGACGATCCCTTGCCCCGGAAGGCTTTCCCAATCCTCGGGCATGCCTCGGCCTGCAAGGGCCAGAGTGGCATCAGGACAGGACTGGCGCACAATCGGCCAGACCTCTTCCTTGAGCCATGTCACACCTTGGAGGTTGGGGCTCCAATCCATGGCGCCCAGATGAAGAACCCGTTGGGGGGGGGTGCCCATGGCCAAATGCGGCGTTTGTTCGACATCCAAGCCAAAGGGGACATGGCTCACCCTTTGTGCCAAATCTGGCTGTGCATCTGCGAGCGTGTCTCGGAACCATGCGGCATCCTGGGCTGAGATGGCGACGATGCCGTCCACTTGGCCAGCGATTTGGATTTCCTGCTCCTTGAGTTTGGTCTGGAACAGCTTCAACAGCCAACGCTTGGGCCCTTTTTCCATGTCCTGAGCGACTTCCGCCCAAAGCTGGTGTTCAACATTGTGCGCCCGCAAAATGACTTCCGCATCGCTCAACCTTCGGATTGCAGGCAAGTAGGAGGTCACAAAAAGCGACTCCAAGAGGATGATGTCAAATACCTCCGTGCGCAGACATTCCTCAATCGCGCGGTCCATTTCCGGAACGTGGAAGCGGTTCAAGTGGTAGCTCTCTCCGGCGACCATGTGGGTGGCGGCATCCCTGAAGCTCAATGCGGTGTCCGCAAAGACAGCTTGAAATCGGGTCGCAAGGACATAGTCTTCCCCCAAGGCCTTGGGTTGATAGGGGTGCTTGTGGGTGTGCAGCGTCATGACCTTCACCCGGTGACCTTCCATCATCAGACCTTGTGTCAAACTGTCCATGGCCAGGCAACCTCCGTCCACCGAGGGTCGAGGGGGTTTGTGGCAGAGTTGCAAGATGCGAAGGGGCGTACTCATGGCAGAAGGTGGAGCGAAATTAGCAAGGCTTTCAAGATCCCCAACGCGACATCCATGAACGCTCCCTCAGCGTGCTCCAAAACAGCCAAACCGCCAGCGGACTGAGCAGAAGGGTGCTGAGCCACATGCCTGAGACGGGCGTCAATGTGCCTGACTTTACCATTTGTTCCCCTAGCATGGAAAGCACGTAAAACAGGATGAAGACACAGAGGGCCAAAAGGGTGGGCAACCCCAGACCGCCTCGCCCGACCACGGCCCCCAAGGAGGACCCGACAAAGAAGAGCACCATGCAGCTCAGTGCAAGGATGTATTTCCTGTGCCACTCGATGTCGTGCCGACTCTGGCGAAGCTTTTTGCCTTCCATGTTGGCGATGGCGTTGTCGATGCTTCTCGTTTGGTTGCGGGAGAGTTCCTTGGCCTTGTTGAACAAGCGTCCTCGCGTCACAGGGGCAGTGGCCGACAGCCACGGAGACCGAGGGGATGCTTGCGGCGTGGCCGCCGATCCACGGAACCACCCAGTGGTGTCGTTCATCCACTCCACATTGCGGACCCCGTACTTCACGAGTGCGTCCTTTTCGCGGGTGATGCCCCGTCCAAGGGAGTCGCTGACATGGGCGAGTTCCTCCAAGTCCATTCTTTCATAAGATCTCCTGAACAAGTCCTCATTGGCCATGGAGAAGTCCAAGCTGTGCAATGGGATGCGCAGCACTTGCTTGGAAAAGGAGCTCTGGATGTGTGGATACACCCGCTCCTTTGTTCGTGACAAGGTCTCTTGGTGCTCTTCGTAGCTCACGCCGTCGCGCAATTCCAGTACGAGGTCGCCGTCACGCTCTTCCATGCGCCCGTGCTGGGCCTGCACCACCATGACCCGCTTGCCTTCCGGGTCCCGGTGGTCGTGGATGAGCACATCGTCAAGGGTGCCGTCAGGGTGTTTGGTTTCCACGCGAATCGAAAACCCGTCGATGCCGTTGTAAAAGACCCCCTCGCGGATGTTGAGGGCAGGCTTCTGTTTGGTGACCGAGTAAAGGAGGGCTCTGAATTTGATGTTGGCGGCTGGCCACCCCGTGTTGCTAAACCAAAGTGCTGCGGAGCAAAGCAGGACCATGCAGACAATGAGAGGGCGAAGGATCCGGGCAAAGGACATGCCAGCAGCCTTCATGGCCGTCAGCTCGCTTCGTTCGGCCAGGTTGCCCAAGGCCATGATGGACGCCACCAGAACCGCCAGAGGAAGGGCCAGATTGACCAACCGCGCGGAGGCAAACATCATCAACTTGAACACCACCCAGAGGTCGAGCCCTTTGCCCATCAGGTCGTCCGCATAGACCCACAGGAATTGCATGTCCAAGATGAACAGGGCCACCGGGAGGGTCACGGCAAATGGCCCCAGGAAGGCACGCAGCATGAGGCGAGTCATTCTCACCGGCCGAAGATACTCCTCGAAAGTCCTGTACCTTGGCCATCAAACCAAAACGACCTCATGCAACATCTTCTGGCCTTGGGACGAGGTGGCACAGTGTGCGCTTTCTCCCTTCTCATGTTCCTCGTTAGCTGCAGCGCGCCTGCGCCATCGGGTCCCGATTTTGAATCTTGCCTCCCTGCGGAGGCTTCGTCCAGCGCACCTGATGAGGAAGGCTTCGTTTGGAAGACGGAACAATTCGCGGACTTGAAGATTGTCCGCTACCAAATCCCAGGATGGGAGAAGCTTTCCAAGCGTCAACAGGCCCTTGTCTACTGCCTGAACATGGCAGGATTGAGTGGCCGGGACATCATGTACGATCAAAACAACCGCTACAACCTCCGCATCCGTCGGCTGCTGGAGGACATCTACCTCAATTACGAAGGCGACCGCGCCGTGAAGGGATGGATGGCGTTCGAGGTCTACCTCAAGCGCATTTGGTTTTCCAATGGCATTCACCACCACTACGCCAACACCAAGCACCTGCCTGGTTTTGGGGAAGCGTACTTCGACCATTTGCTTGGGTCCACGGGACATGAAGTGAGCGACGAGTTGCGCGCGGTCATCTTCGACCCTGCTGTGGAGTCCAAGAAAGTCGAGCAAGACGGGGCCAAGGGATTGGTGGAGGGTTCTGCGGTCAATTTTTACGCCCCTGACGTCTCCACAGAAGAGGCCAAAGCGTACTTCGAGAGCATTGCCGACCGGAGCGACCGCAGTCCTGTGGAGTACGGCTTGAACAGCCGTTTGGAGAAAAACGAGGAGGGAGAAGTGGTGGAGAATGTCTACAAATTGGACGGTCTCTATGGAGAGAGCATCAAAGAGATCATCGGTTGGCTCATGGAGGCTGGCAAATATGCCGAGAATGAAAAGCAGGCCGCGGCCTTGCGCAACCTTGTGGCGTACTACGAAACGGGTGATTTGGAGAAGTGGAGCCTGTACAACATCAACTGGGTCCAAGACACCGAGGGTGATGTGGATTACATCAATGGCTTCATCGAGGTCTACAACGACCCGCTCGGGTACACCGGGAGCTATGAAACGGTGGTGGAGATCAAGGACTTTGACGCCAGCGCGCGCATGGCCACCTTGATGGACAACGCCCAGTGGTTCGAAGACCACATGCCCTTCATGGAAGCGCACAAGAAGAAAGAAGTCGTGGGCATCACGTACAACGTGGTCAATGTTGCCGGAGAAGCAGGCGATGCCTCTCCAAGCACCCCCATTGGGGTCAACCTGCCCAACAGCAATTGGATACGTCAGGTCCACGGCTCCAAGTCCGTGTCCCTGGGGAACATTGTCAATGCCTACGACAAGGCTGCCGGAGGTGGTGTGCTCACCGAGTTTGCCCACGATGAAGTGGAGGTGATGCGCGTCCAAGCCCACAGTGAGTTGGCCGGCAAATTGCACACTGCAATGCACGAGGTCATTGGCCACGCGTCTGGACAATTGGAGCCTGGTGTGGGGACACCCAAAGAAACCATCCAGGAATACAGTTCCACCTTGGAGGAAGGCCGTGCCGATTTGGTGGCGTTGTACTTCTTGCTCGACCCCAAAATGGTGGAGTTGGGTTTGATGAACACCTTGGACGTGGGCCGTGCGGAGTACGACAGCTACTTGCGCAATGGGATGCTGACCCAGCTCCAGCGTTTGGAATTGGGGGCGAGCATTGAGGAATCTCACATGCGGAACCGCGCATGGGTGAGCCAATGGTGCTATGAACAAGGAAAGGCAGATGGGGTGGTCGAGCAGGTGGTGCGCGACGGCAAAACCTACATGGACATCAAGGACTACGATGCCCTTCGCGGCCTGTTTGGTGATTTGCTGCAAGAAGTTCAGCGCATCAAGTCACAGGGGGACTATGACGCCGCAAAGGCCCTTGTGGAGGGTTACGGCGTCAAGGTTGATCAGAAGGTGCACGAAGAAGTTTTGGAGCGCGTGAGTGTCCTGGGTGTGGCCCCTTATGGAGGGTTCATCAACCCAGAAATGACTGCCCAGCGCGACGAAGATGGAAACTTTGTCTCCGTACAGGTGACGTACCCCGACGACTTCACAGGCCAAATGCTTCGCTACAGCGAGGCCTTCAGCTTTCTTCCCGATGTGAACTGAGATGCCCCTCGTGGGAACAACCGCCCTGTCGTGCAACTGCAAGGCGGGGCGGTTTGTTGTTTCTTTGTAGGCCTTCGAAAAAAAACGAGACAATGAAACAGTTGACTTCTTGGTGTTCAGCAGTGGTGTGGATGTGGATGGTTGGAACATCAACAGTGGGCACGGGTCAGACCCCGTGCGTGGATGGATTTGCAGGGGAGTACCCTTGTGAAAATTATGATTTGCTCTCTGTTCGAACCCTGGAGGAATTGGGCGGTGGCGCCAACGGCAACGATTGCTGGGGCTGGGTGGATGCCGATTCGCAGCGAGAATTCGTGCTCTTTGGAAGGAGCAATGGGCTCTCCATTGTGGAGGTGACGGACCCTGTCAACCCTGTTTTTTTGGCAAGGGTGCCTACGGCCTCTGTGCAAAGTTTGTGGCGAGATGTCAAGGTTTACGCCAACCACGCCTTCATCGTCAGTGAAGCGGCAGGACATGGCATGCAAGTGGTGGACTTGTCCGGCATTCCAGATATCACCTTGGGCCCCATTGAATTGACACCGGTGAGCATGTACTTGGGGTTTGGCAACGCGCACAACATCGCCATCAATGAGGCTTCGGGATTTGCCTACGGTTTGGGAACCAACACCGCCGGCGGCGGCCTTCATGCCGTGGACATCAGCAATCCGTCGTCTCCAGCTGTGGCGGGCATCAACAACGGCCCCTACACCCATGATGCACAGATTGTCATGTACGAAGGTCCCGACCCCGACCATGCAGGGCAAGAAGTCGCGTTCTGCTTCAATGGAACTGCCGGCGTGGCGATCGTGGATGTTTCCAACAAGGAGGACATGGCCGAGATTTCCTCTTTCAACTACAGCCAGTCGGCCTACACCCACCAAGGATGGGTCAACGAGGACCACACCTTCCTGTACTTCAATGACGAGTTGGACGAGGGGCAGTTTGGCAACGGGACGCGCACGTACATCGCCGACATCTCCGATTTGGACGCGCCTACGGTTTTGGGGTTCTATCAATCGGACAACACTTCTGTAGACCACAACCTGTACATCAGGGCCGGGAAGCTGTACGCCTCGAATTACATGAGTGGCCTGCGGGTATCTACGTTCCTTCCCAACGGGGACCTCGCGCCATACGGCTACTTTGATGTCCGTCCTGACTCAGACACGACAAGCTTTTACGGCACGTGGAGCAACTACCCCTATTTCCCTAGTGGCAGCATTGCCATTTCTTGCCGAGGCGTGGGCCTGTTCATGGTGAAGGACCCCAGCTTCAATCCATTGGATGTGGCTGAGGTGTCAGCTGCGGCTGAAGTGTTGAAAGCCAGCCCCAACCCGGCGATGGACCACATGGTCTTGTCGGGCATGCCCTCTGCGGCTTCCCTACAGGTGGTGAACATGGCAGGCCAAGAGGTCGTGTCGTTGGACCGTGTGCCGGGATTGAACGGGTTGACCTTGTCGGTCAAAGACTGGCCCAACGGTGTCTATCTGGTGAGGGCAGAAAATGCGTCAGGTGCCGTACGTACCGCACGTGTCGTCGTCCGTCACTGACCGGAGTCGTCGCCAATCAATTCGACCAGGATTTCCCTGCAGTCGTTGGGGTGCAGCGCCCGGCGCAGCTCGCCTTCGTGGGCCAGGCTGATGGTGCCGGTTTCCTCACTGACCACCCAAATCAGGGCGTCCGTCACCTCTGAAAGGCCCAAGGCTGCGCGGTGGCGCATGCCCAGTTCGACGGCGAGGTGCTGGTTTTGGCTTACGGGCAGAACGCAGCGCACGCCACGGATGCGGCCCACAGCGATGTAGAGTCCGCCGTCGTGCATGCTGCAGTCCTTGTGGAAGATGGCCTCGATGAGCGGGGCGTAAATGTCTGCCACAAGCTTCGTGGAGCTCTGGATGTGGTGGGTCAAGTCGGAGGAGCGCTGGACGATGATGAGCGCACCTTCTTTGCGGGAGGACAGCCGTTCCAAGGCGCGAACAATCTCTTCCACAGGGAAAGCTGAGCGCGCGTCTTGTGTCTTTTGGGGCAGCAATTTCAAGAGCCACTTGGGGGGCTCCTTCAAGGAGGCACGGTCTCCGATGGAAAACAGGAATTGCCGGAGTTCTTGCTGAAAGACGATGATGATGGCCAAGATCCCCACCGCAATGAATTGACCTAGGATTTCGCCCATGAAGCGCATGCCCATGATGGTCACGAGCTTCCAAATGAGGTAGATGGCCAGAAGCCCCATGAAGACAGGGATGGCCGAGGTGCCTTTGGTCAGACGGTACAGGTAATACACAATGAGCCCCACCAGCACCAGGTCCAAGGCCTGGATGCCAAGGGCGAGGAAGGGGGAGATGGCGTCCCACAATTCAAAGGCGAGGATGGCGGTCATTGTGGAGACGAAGTTCGTGAATCCCGCATGGCTTTGTGCAATTGAATCACTTGATGTGCTTCCACCACGTCGTGAACCCGCAAGATGTGCGCCCCACGGTCGACCGCCCAAGCGTGCAGCGCGGTGCTGCCGTTGAGGGCGCCTTCGCTAGGAACATCCAGGACCTTTTGGATCATGGACTTGCGGCTGATCCCCACCAAAGTGGGGCATCCAAGGGTCTGGAATTGCGGAAGGGCATCGAGCAGCTGGTAGTTGTGGGCCACAGTCTTGCCAAACCCAAACCCGACGTCCAAAATCACATCTGAGAGACCGGCGTCGTAGGCCCGGAACAGCTTGGTTTGGAGGGCCTGAAGGACGTCCTCGACCACATCGTCATACGACGGTGCCTCCTGCATGGAGGCGGGAATGCCTTGCATGTGCATCATGACGTAGGGCGCACGGGCCTTCGCCACCACGTCCCACATGAGCGGGTCGGCATCGCCGCCCGACACGTCGTTGATGATGTCGGCACCGTGGTCCAATGCACGTTGCGCCACCTCTGCGTGAAAGGTGTCCACACTCACGATGGCCTCGGGATGGCCCTGTTTCAGTGCATCGAGCACGGGGCCGAGGCGGGACCATTCTTCGGAGGCGCCCACGTGTTGGGCGCCGGGACGTGTGGATTGGGCCCCAAGGTCCAAGATGTCTGCACCTTCCGAGAGCATTTGGCCAGCCCGCTCCACCGCTTGGGCCGTCCCGTTCCATGCGCCGCCGTCGTGGAACGAGTCGGGCGTGAGGTTGAGGATGCCCATCACACAAGATTGGTGAAAATCCATCAAGGAACCGCGAAGAGAAATGGAAGGAGACACGGGCTGCATTGTAACTTGCCGCAAGTTAGCATGGACACTCTTGCACAATACGACAACTGCCTCGCGACTTGCGCGGACTTGTTTGAAAGGAAGACCCAGGATTACGGGACGGCTTGGCGCATCTTGCGTCCCTCGTCCTTGACCGACCAAATCTTCATCAAGGCGAACCGCATCCGAACCTTGCAGGAAGTGGGGGAGTCGAAGGTGGGGGAAGGCATCGAGCCCGAATTCATCGGCATTGTCAACTACTGCTTGATGGCCATGATTCAATGCGACCTCAAGGAGGACGCGCCCCTCGAACTTCCTGTGGAGGAGGCGAACAGGTTGTACCATCAGGCCAAGGACACAGCCCGGGCCTTGATGATCCGCAAGAACCATGATTACGGCGAGGCGTGGCGCGACATGCGCATTTCTTCGCTCACCGACCTCATCTTGATGAAGGTGTTGCGCGTGAAACAAATCGAAAACAACGACGGTCAAACCGTGGCCAGTGAAGGCATCGATGCCAATTACATGGACATGGCCAATTATGCGCTCTTTGCATTGATATTGAGTGCAGAAGGATCGGTTGAGTGAACCAAAGATAAAAGCAATGATGAAGATTCTTGATGGATTGACATGGCTCTCGAGAATGCTCGTGGGCGCCTTGTTTGTGGTCTCGGGCTTGATCAAGTCCAACGACGCCCTTGGCTTCATGTACAAGTTGGAGGAGTACTTCGAGCCAGGTGCCATGAATTTGGAGTTTCTAGGGCCGTGGGCTTTGGAGCTGGCCGTGTTTGTGTGCATTGCAGAGATCTTGTTGGGCATCGCGATTTTGGTGGGGGCACTGCCCAAATTGACCTCGGTGTTGACCACCGTGATGATGGTGTTCTTCACCTGGTTGACCTGGTACACCGCGACGTGCGACCCCTTTGGCACGAAAGAAGTTGTGGATGCATCGGGGATGGTGGTGGAGATCGCCAACCAGTGCGTGTTGGAATGCGGTTGCTTTGGCAACGCCATCCCTTTGACGGCCTACCAGAGCTTTCTCAAGGATGTCGTGTTGCTCTTTTTGGTGTTTCCCATTG
>CAWVVM010000042.1:0-14706 GCA_963933635.1 uncultured Flavobacteriales bacterium | reverse complement strand
TCGCTTGGTCGTTGCCAAACACCGCACTCATGCGGTCCGTGGCATCCTGCATGTCCACGTAAAAACGATAGACAGATCCTGGAGTAGCTGCCCCTGCTGGAGCAGAAGACTCGACCGTCAAGGTGAATTGACCATAACTAAGTGTACTGAAAATCAATGTACTGCAACAGCAAGCTGCGATGGTGAGGAGTGTGCGCATACAATTCATACCTAAATTTTTGACGGTTATTTACGGGGAAAAGATAGTCCAAATCCAAGAAATACACGACAAATATGCCTGTTTGTTCGACCAAGAGCCCTCGAGGTTGTCGCTCAATGTCATTTGCCGCGCTTCCCCGACAAGAAGATTTGGCATTTTGAAACAAATCCATGGCATCCCATATTGTATGAGGAAACCAATTTGCAAACTGCATGCCCATTCATCAAATGCTCCCATGAAAATGCCAAGGATTGATGAGCCATCAGGCCATATTTGGGGCCCAATGACCTGGTTGATGATCATGATGTGCCAAGGACATCTTTCGGCACAGCAGTTTCCTGAGGTGCCTCAAGACGTCGGTCCAACTGGCGCGGCACTGCATCTTGAGCCCATTCCTCTTTCGCCAAATTACAATCATGGTGATTGTTGGGCACTTGCCCCAGTAGCTCAAGGCCATTTCGAGGACGTTGGCAGTGCAACCAACACAGGCCTCTCAGCCCCGAAAGGAAGGCATTCTCGCGCATTGACGAATTTGACAAATGGCGCGGACGTTTTTTACTTGCATCCCACCCTTCTTTTGGAAGGGGCCGAATGGAATGCCGATGTCTACGATGAGGAAATGAACAGTGAGGTCGACAAATGGCCTGTGCGGCACCAAGCCTCGGCATTTGCCGGCGCTGGACGGGTGTTTGCGCCGAGGTACCGTCAAGCACACGTTCGCATTTTTGACCTTGGGGATTCCCTTAGTTATGCCGCGGCAGCGGTTGCCTACGGAGACATTCGGAGAGCGTTCCTTCACTACATGGAGAACTGGAACGAGGGACGGCCCATCATCCTTGCCGGACACAGCCAAGGATCATACCACGGCCGGACGTTGTTGCAGGAGTTCTTCGACACCGAGCAGGGAAAAGCTCAGCTCGTGGCGGCCTATCTGCCGGGCATGGACATGTACCTTGATGATTTTGAGGCGATTGAACTGTGCGAAGGTCCCGAAGACACCGGATGCCTCTGCACTTGGATGACCTACCACGACGGCCACCTGCCCAAGTGGCTCGCCAAGAAGAACGAAACACGACCCGCCGGGGCTTCTGATGTACCGTTGTGCATCAATCCCATCTCCTGGACGACCCGTCATGGCTGGTCCTCCCTGGAACATCATTTGGGGCTCGTCCGGCCAGGGTATTGGCTGTCACGGTCACACACCTTGCAAGGACGCGTTTCAGAACAAGGCGTCTTTCATGTTCAACAACCCAAAGTCTTGGGCGCCAGGTGGTTCCACCGGGACGATTGGCACTCCGGAGACATCAATTTGGTTTGGGCCAACGTACATGAAAACGTCCAACGGCGAACACGATCCTGGCACAAAGGCAACGGCGACTGAACCCCGATTGACGCCCTTTCAGCGACCCCTATATGGTGCTCATCGACATTTCCGTATCTTTCTGACCAACTGACTTGACCTGCCAAATCTTCTCCCATGCGTCCATTCTTCCTTCTAGCTTGTTGCCTTTTGGCCCCCTCCATCGTCCAAGCTCAAGTTCCTGTTCGAGACGTCTTCTCTAAGGCCAAGTCTCCTGTTCAACAGGCCACAGTCAAAGCGGAAGACACCCAGGGTCTTGTGATGGATGCCGACGCTCACCAGGCGGTGCTGGACCACCGCCCGGGGTCATTGATTTGGGAGTTGGATGCTCCAGGATTGGGCTGGGTCGAATTGGAATTGCATTCATTTTGCAACATCAGCGACGACTTTGAAATATCACGCACCACAGAATTTGGCACGCGAAAAGAGCACTACATACCCAATCTGGTGACCTACGAATTGACCGAAGTTCGGGATGCACGGGGTGCGCATGAGCGCGTTTCTGGAACCGTGGTGTTTTTCCGCGATGAACTGAGGGCGACGCTTCAATGGGCGGGAAGACAGTGGGAGATTCGTCCAGTCACGGAGCGTGAAGACCGCCAAGGCATGGAATTGGACTACGTGCTTTTTGATGTCGCGAAAAGCGCTGGGACCAATTCATTCACGTGCGCCGTTGAAGACCAAGAGCGCGAATTGCAGAGAATGCAGTCCAATGCGCAGCGAAGCATGGTTCCCCAATGTGTAGAAATCGGTTTGGACGTCGACAACTTCACCTACAACACTTTCGCAGATTGCTACGGTGCCATCGATTGGGCGCTTGGTGTGCTCGCGGGCGTTGACCAGGTGTACCGCACAGAGCTCAATGACTTGGTGACCCTGCAAGCATCTTACGTCAATGTTTGGGAAATCCCAGAGCCTTGGGCAGGCACAGTCAATGATGCTGGGTCCATGCTCGACCAATTCAGACTCGAATGGAGCTCCAACAATGCAGTCCTGGTCAACGCCAATTGGGATATGGTGCATTTGATGTCCAAACGCGGCAACACAGGCACGGGAGGGATTGCCTACCTCAGCGTGGTCTGCAGTCCCACTTTTGGATTTGGCTTCAGCAGTGCCATGGACAACCAAAGCAACTTCCCAGTCATACCGAGCTTCACATGGAATCTGTATGTGGTCGCCCACGAGTTGGGCCACAACTTTGGCTCCAACCACACCCACTGGTGCGGATGGCCGGGAGGTCCTGACCACCCCGATGCTGCAGCCGGAGAAACGGGCACCATTCACGACTGCTACGACTCCGAAGGCTCCTGCGCGGAAACAGTGATCAATGAGCAGGGCACCATCATGAGCTACTGCCACTTGCAACCTGCTGGAGCCATTTTGCAGTTCCACCCCGTGGTGGAACAGGCGGCCCTCTTCCCCACCATCAATGCCAATGGATTTTGCCATGGCAATTGCGCTGGGATTGAAACTTCCTGCGGGTCCTACGGATGCACGGACCCATCAGCTTGCAACTATGATGCGGAGGCTGTGCAAGACGACGGTTCATGCGGAGTGGTCGACGAATGCGGTGTATGTGCCGGTTTGGGAGCGAGCTGCACAGGGTGCACCGATCCCGAGGCATGCAACTTTTTTGCCGACGCCGTCTTTGACGATGGCTCCTGCATCTTCCCTCCTTTGGGGTACCCTTGCGATTGCACCACAGACTTGGGGTTGGTCGCACAATTGGGCGCGCAAGCTGCAGCTGACACCTCTGTGCAAGGAACAGGCAATTTGAATGCTTTGAACATCACCCTCAACTGGACCAACACTGCGGCGGATGGATCATGGGCCGGAGATGTGTTGATTGAAATCAGCGCACCCGATGGTTCTTGCGTCGGGATTGGGGGATACGATGTGGGCACTGGTTGCTCGCTGGGCTCCTTGGCCTGGCCCTCTGAGTGGAACGTCTCGGCTTCAGGAACCTACACCCATGTTGTGGACCTGACCACCATAGGAATGTCAGGCGAGGGTGATTGGGGCCTCAATGTCATCAACGGCTGGACAGGAAGCGCAGGTGCGGGGTACGACTTCGCCGTGGTCCTGGAAGGTGTTTGCTCCGGCGAACCAGCATTTGGTGGATGCACCGATCCTGAGGCCTGCAACTTTGACTCAGAAGCCACCCTTGACGATGGTTCTTGCAACCTTGGGACTGCCGCATACTTCGACAGCGATGGCGACGGCTACGGAATGTTCTTTGCGCAATACTTCTGCGGAAGCGTCACCCCCGGTGGCACGGTCACCCTCGACGGCGACTGCAACGATGCCAACAGCACCATTTACCCGGGTGCACCAGGCACTGGCATTGGCATCGACAACAACTGCAATGAAGTCATCGACCCTGATGAGGAGGAGCCCCCCACATGTCCCGAGGATGTCAATGCCGATGGCTCCGTTTCCGTGGCCGATGTTCTTGCAGTACTCTCGGAGTTTGGTTGCACAGAAGCTTGCTCTTACGATGTGGACGAGGACGGAGCTGTGACGGTCAACGATGTTCTTGTCATCCTCTCAGCCTTCGGAACAAGTTGCTCATGACAAGTGGGGTGCTGTCCAAGAATCCTGACATAACATGAAGCAACCTGAAGACCTCTCCTTCGTTTTTACTTGTGAAGATGCTGTTGTCTTTCCGCTGAACCTCTTGTGATGAAAACCAAAACTCCCCTCCTGCACCTCCTGTGCATGCTCCTCATGTCCAATGCATTGGGTTCCTTTTGGGGCCAAAATGCCCCGGCCGAGGAACGGTTGTTTTCCGAGATCAAAGAAAGTGGCTTCGCACAAACTTTGGTGCTTGAGGCGGTTCGCCAGGCCGAGGATGCTGTGGCTCTGACCATGGACCCATCGGCACTTGAAGCGCTTAGAAAGCAGGATCTGGACGGCTTCTTGTTCCATCTCCCCAAGCCCAAGTCTGCCCATTCTATGAACTCCGGCTCTGATGCATGGTCGTTTGAGTTGGAACGGTTCTTCGCCCACCCCGCCACCATTCGTTTGGGATATACCAACGACAAAGTCACCGAGGAGATGGACTACGTGCCACAACTTCAGTCTTTCCGTTTGAAGCTCCGTGGCCAATCGGTGGGAAGTTTGATACTGATGAAAGACCATGTTGTGGCTTCCTTTCATGACGGCGGCGTACAATACGATTTGATGCACCGCAGAGATCATATGTATGTGGTGGCAGATATGAATGGGTTGAGGAACCACTCCGCTTTCTCGTGTGGCACTGCGGATGCCCAAGAGGGGTTGGAACGCAGGGTGCAACAAAACTTGGACAATCGGAGCCGTCAAGTCGACGGTGGCTGTGTCGAGATTGCCTTGGACATCGACTTTGACACTTGGGCGACGTTCAACAATGCAGCCAACGCCACAGAATGGGCCCTTGCCTTGATGTCTGGAGTTGAAGCCATTTACACCCAAGAGCTCAATGGATTGGCCTTTCTTCAGGCAAGCTATGTGCACATTTGGCAATCCGTGGACCCCATGGATTCATTCGTCAACAATGCGGGCTCCATGCTTGACAACTTCCGCCAAACATGGGAAGGCAATCCCACCCTGGACGCGGTGCAACGCGACATCACCCACTTGATCACCAAGCGTTTGGACACAGGCACGGGTGGCATTGCCTATCTAGGGGTGAATTGCGGTTCGTACGCCTACGGATTCAGTGCCAACCTCAACAACACCACCAACTACAACATCAACAGCTACTCGTGGAACCTGGATGTGGTCTCCCATGAATTGGGACACAACTTTGGTGCCAACCACACGCACTGGTGTGGATGGCCCGGAGGCGCCATTGACAACTGTGCGAGTTCAGAAGGAAGTTGTGGAAACGGCCCAGCTGTGAGTTCGGGTACCATCATGAGTTACTGCCACACCACCTCCACCGGCAAAACACTGGTCTTTCATCCATTGGTGGAAAACAATGCCTTGATTCCTGGCATCAGCAATTCCGGATGCTACACAGACTGCGAAGGATATACCCCTCCAGAATGCGCAATCACTGCCATCACTGAGGGCAACCAACTCCCATGTGATCCCACCACCCAGAGCTACACCCAACAAGTCATCATCGCCCACGAATATGGACCGGCGAGCGGGTGGCTGGTCGTCAATGGAGAGCAAAAAGCCATCGGCAACAGTCCACAAGCCATCACATTGTTGAACCAACCCGCAGATGGGCAAACGGTGAATGTCTCTGCCTATTTCACGGCGGAAGAAACGTGTGCGCTGTCCGTTCCAGACGTCTTCCGGCGCAGGGATCCGTGCTGTGGGGACTTTCGTTTGATCTACGTAGATCCGGCGAGCAATGTCATCCGCTTGCGCAACGATGCAGATTGTCCAGGCACTCTGGACGACTGGGGAATGTTGTCTTCCACAAGCCCGTACACGGAGGTGGCAGACCTTGTTGGCCAAGGCCAATCCATGACCATTGAGCCTGGTGGAACCGTCCAATTGTCATGGGCAGAAGGTTTGCAAGGGGACTGGCTCATGCTGTTCCTGCCCACCAACAGTGCTTACGATTACGTGCAGTGGGGCCCCGAGAGTTCAACGACCTACTTCCAAGTGTATGAGGAATTGGCCAATGTTTGGCCCGATGGTTTGAACGCATACGTGGAAGCCCTCCCTCCTTACATCTATGTTGGGGATGGAAGCTACGGAGTGGACCAATGGAACGGCGCAGACATCCCCTGTGACATCAACCAGGTGGAAGTCACTTCAGCCACAGCATGTGACCCAGGATCCAATACCTACGAATTGACCTTCTCAGTCGAATCCCAGGGAGGACCCGACACAGGTGGTCTGATTGTCAATGGTGAGCTCTTCGAGGTCACAGGCAATACGACCTCAGGTGCTTTGACGCTCCCTGCGGATGGAACATGGGTCAACCTGACCGTGTCGTTTGAGAACGAATCCACCTGCAATGCCGCATTGGGCAACGCGTACTTTGGACCCAACACTTGTTCATCTTGCGCTTCAGACATCAACGGCAATGGAACCACCGATGTCGCCGACGTGCTCCTGGTGCTGTCCGATTTTGGATGCGAGTCCAACTGCAACACTGCCACAGATTTGGACTTTGACGGTGTCATCACCGTCAGCGACGTCCTGGCCGTACTCAGCGCGTTTGGCGAGAGCTGCTAAGGCGGCGCGCAAGCGAATTCAGTCGATGATTGCGCCTTGGAAGAGGCCTTCTCCGTCGAATTCGAAACGCATGCGCAGCTGACTGTATTCTGGCACCAAGGGAAACACCTGCACATTGATGACGCCTGAGAGCTTGCCCGGCGTGCTCACTTGGAGGAGCAAGACATGCCCATCCACGGGCGCGCCGTTGGTGGCACTTCGAAGCACAAACCATGACCCGCCTGTGTGGGTGTCAATGGCCAAGGTGGTCTCTCCGTCTTGGGTGAAAAAATCGTCCCAGGGATTCCCAGGATCTTGCACCATGGTGGGGTCGGCGGCCCCTTGGATGCCACTGGCCCTGGCCCCCGTGCGCAACCCGATGGTGGCGTAGGTGTCGTCCTGCATGGTGGGCATGGCGTCAAAGAACTTGGCGTTCATCCCCGTGGCGGACCAACTCCCGTTGTAAGGACTGTTGAAGACCCCCTTGGGCGCATGAAGGGTCATGGGGTAGGTGGCGGTGCCAAACAATGCACTGACGCGGTGCCCTTCTGGCATTTGAAGGTGGATTTCGTAGCGGGAGAGACCTCTTTTCGTGGCCTCCATCTTCACCACCTCAAGCAGGTAGGCAGGCACGCTGTCAGGTGATGCGGCATCTTGGGACCACGCGGTTGCGGACACACAAAGCATCCATGCGCAACAAGCAAAACATTGAATGGCTCTCATCCCGCAAAAGTCGGTCAAATCTTCCCGTTCAAGGAAACTTGGGAAAACGGGAGAAGTCGCGGGTGCGCTTTTCCAAGAAGGCGTCTCTTCCTTCCTGGGCCTCCTCCGTTCCGTACGCCAACCTCGTGGCCTCACCTGCATAAACCTGCTGGCCTACGAGACCATCGTCGATGAGGTTGAACCCAAACTTGAGCATCTTGATGGCCGTGGGGCTCTTGGTCATGATTTCCTTGGCCCAGCTGAAGGCCGTGGCTTCGAGGTCCTCGTGCGGCACCACCGCGTTGACCATGCCCATGTCATGGGCTTCTTGCGCAGAATAAGAGGCGCCGAGGAAGAAGATCTCACGTGCGCGCTTTTGGCCCACTTGACGCGCGAGGTACGCCGAACCAAATCCACCATCGAAACTTGCGACGTCCGCATCGGTTTGCTTGAAGACCGCATGCTCCTTGCTGGCGAGGGTCAGGTCGCACACCACGTGCAGGCTGTGCCCCCCGCCGACGGCCCATCCGGGGACGACGGCAATGACCACTTTGTTCATGAAACGGATTTCCCGTTGCACGTCCAAGATGTTGAATCTGTTGATGCCATTCTCCCCCTTGTACCCGGTGGTGGAACGGACGTTTTGGTCCCCTCCGCTGCAAAAGGCCCAGCCGCCATCCTTGGACGAAGGCCCTTCGCCTGTGAGAAGCACCACGCCAATGTCCTGGCTCTCATGACACGTGACCAAGGCCTCCCAAAGCTCGTCGACCGTTTTGGGAGTGAAGGCGTTGCGCACTTCGGGACGGTTGAAGGCAATGCGCGCGACACCTTCGTGAACTTTGAAGGTGATCTCGTCGTACTCTTTGACGGTTTTCCAGGGAAGTGTGGCCATGTCGGTGGGTTTGAGAAACAACACAATATGGGGCGCGCAGGTTCGCTGGAGCGAATGTAATGACCACGCTCAACGCAGCATGACGAACTCCTTACTTGAGATTCTTCCGTTCTTGGATGTCATTCCTCATCGAAGGGTGCATCTCAACCATGTCCCTGTCCCTGATTTCGTTCCCACATCCAATTCACTTCGTACTCCTCCACATCAGGGCTGAGGGTGATCCAAGGCAAAACCCCCGTCAGTGCCATGAAAAAGAGCCCCTTCCCCTTGTCCATGTGCTCCTGGGTTTCATACATGGCCAAGATTTTGCCTTGGTCCTTGGAAATTTTGAAGAGGGCAATGGAATGAAGGCCTTCTGTTTGCTCCATTCGGTCTTTCGCATCGTCCGCCCACTCCACGATTTTGTCGAAGTGTTGGGGAACGAATCCAAATTTTGTTTCACGTACGTACATGACAGATTCGAATCAATGGAACAACATGTGTTTTGGCCTCGTGAACAATCACACGGTCTTGTAGATGCAAAGTTAAGGCTCGGCCCCATGTCTCCTGCTCGAACATCTTTCCTTCAATCCTGGACGCAACGGACAGAAAAACCGCTTCGACGATCGCCGCTGAAACGGCTGACACTCCCATTGCCCGAGCTCAGGCCTCGGTACCACTCACTCGATCCATTGGGCGAGGAACTCCACCAGTTTCCGAAGCTCCCAGCGTCGCCGAAGTAACCAAAGTAGTAGTACCGGCCACCGCCCGGCAAACCTGAAAAACCGCTCGAGTTGGCACCGTTGCCGCCATTGTACCAACCGTAGTCTGTCTTCATCTGGGTGCCTTGGTCTGCGCCACGATAGCCCGTGCCATTGGCTTCTGCCTCACTCATCCCAAGGGCCATCTCCATCGTCATCCACTCCCCGTCCGTCGGAACGTGCCACCCAGTCGGACAAAGGCCGCGCGAGTCGTCCACGGCGTACCAGTTGTAGAGGCGGCCGTATTGCTGCAGCGACAAAGCAGGATCGCATGCCTCGATGTCAGGAGAGTAGTTGTCGCAACCAGCATCTTCTCCGTAAACAGCGACAGCGCCAGAGTTCGTGGTTTCCCACTCCGAGTCACTAAGGTTCGAGGGAATCGCATCACCGTTGTCGTAGTTCACGCTGCGAAGGTTCTCTGCGAACCAGCACTGCTCCCCAATCAACACGGTCCCGTAGTCGTAGCCCTGATATGCAACACTCAAACCACAAGAGAAGAGCGAATCATCATCACAAGTCTGCCCGAACTCAGCAAGTAGCCCCAACAGATCACCAGTACCTACAGATCCATCTCCATCCCCATCGTAAATCAAGGAACAGCTGACTTGTCCATCTGCATTCACGGAGAACGAGATCAAAAGAAATAAAATCAGATTCTTCATCGGTCATTTGGTTAAGAACCAATAATATACGAAATATGTCCAGTTGCCAAAGTGTCCACATGCATGGTGAGTAGGGTAGCCCTTCCCAAAAATCACCTCCTCCCTGCCCTACATCCCAGCTTCCGTCACGCGCGCAATGCAACCGCAAAAAACCATTTGGGCAAACCTGCGCCGGCCATTCCCTCGAGCCTTGCTGCGCAAGGCCAAGATTTAAGAGGTTAACACTCGCTCGCTCCGCTCACTCGGCATCCCGAACGCAACGAACAGAAAAACCGTAACGAGGATTGAGGTCGCTGCGGTAGACACTCTCGTAGTCGTCCAGGGCCCGGCTCCATGCGCTGGACCCACTGGGCGAGGAACTCCACCAGTACCCGTAGTCTCCAGCGCCGCCGAAGTTCCCACTGACGTACCGGTAGCCGCCCGGCAAACCTGAAAAACCGGTCGAGTTCGTGCCGTTGCCTCCCTGATACCAACCGTAGGTGGTCTTCATCTGGCCGCCGGCAATCGATTCACCTCCTAGTTCGTCCGTCATCACGGTCCACTCTCCGTCCGTCGGAACGTGCCAGCCGCTAGGGCACAAGCCACGGGCATCGTCCACCGCATGCCAATTGTACAAGCGGCCATATTCCTCCAAAGACTGCGCAGGATCGCATGCGTCGATGTCAGGAGAGTAGTTGTAGCAACCCGCATCTTCTCCGTACACTGCGACTGCTCCCGAAGTCACCTGGTCCCACTCGCTGTTGCTCAAGTTCGCGGGAATCGCGTCGCCGTTGTCGTAGTTCTCGCTGCGCAAGTTCTCTGCAAACCAGCACTGGTCACCAATCAACACCGTCTCGTAGTCGTAGCCTTGGTATTCCAGCGGGTCACCGCATTGCCATGATGGCTCTGAATCGCCGCAATCACCGTAAGCGCTTAAGAGGTCGAGAAGGTCGTTGAGTTGGACGCAACCGTCAAAGTTGGAGTCGGAGGGGGTGGTGATTTGACACATCCCCAACTCCCAATCCCAGTGCATGCCAATATCGCAACAGGCTGGCCCTGGACAGCACGAATAGTCGCAGCTTCCATCATCGATTTCTGCATCGAAGTTGTAGTTGCAGCTAAGAGTGTCAGTACAGCCTGATATAATCGGACAGTCGGGCCGAGTGGAAAGCACCTTCTGAACCCCTTGAGCAAAACCATGGTGACCGTTTCCGGTGACATCGAGAATAAGGTCGCCTTCAGGTCCGTCGAAGGTCCAATAGGCCTCCAATCCTAGCTCGCTCCCTGTGGGGGGGCAATCCAAATGGGATTGGATGTCTTCCGCGGTGAGACCAATCGTCCAAAATTGAGAGTTGTCGAGCTGACCATTGAGCTCATTACCCCCTAGGTGTGATCCCCAATAGAAAGGTCGGTCTTCTGTTTCACCCGGGCCACCATTCAGGGGAGAGTCCGAAGCGACTTCAATGCCGTTTACGTAAAGGGTCAGGGTAACCCCATCCCAGGAAGCTGTGATATTATGCCATACCCCAATAGCGAGGGTACCTACGGATGTGGTGGACAGCGTACATTCTAGTGTGAAATTGGCGCCATTGTTTTCCCACATGAATTCGAGTTCCGATGTAGCGATGTTGAACCGGATTGAATTCTCAGGGTCTCCATCTTGTCCGGTATGGTACAAGGCGTAGGGAAAACCGTTTGCTGCAAAGAGGACATCCGATGCTATAGTGAACGACTCTGATCCTGTTCGGTCGAGGGCATCCGCAAAGGGCACCTCGAGAAAGCCTGCGTTGGGCCCGAGATAGTTACTGATTCCAGAGAACTCCAGAGCGAGGTTGTCCGATGGCGACACGACCACCTCTATTCCTGTGGTCTGACCCCAGGCACCAACATTAAAGCCAGAGAATAGGAGAAATACTACCGCTAGATAGCGGCCTTTGCACGTATCGATCTTCATGACAATGTTTGGTTCGGGCCACATAAGATACAACACCGGGTAGCCCTTCCCAAAAATCACCTCCTCCTTGCCCTACATCCCAGCCTCCGTCAAGCGCGCAATGGGACCGCCAAAAACCAATTGGGAAAACCGGCGCCGGCCATTCCCTCGAGCCTTGCTGCGCAAGGCCAAGATTTAAGAATTTAACACTCGCTCGCTACGCTCACTCGGCATCCCGGACGCAACGGACAGATAAGCCGCTTCGCTGACTGATGTAGCCGGCGCGGAGGACATTCTCGAAGTTGTAGTGCAGGTAACGGAACCATGCATCGGACCCATCGGGCGAGGAACTCCACCAGAGCCCGCCGTAACCAGCGTCGTCGAAGAGTCCAAGGCTTAAGCGGTAGCCGCCCGGCAAACCTGAGAAGCCGCTTGAGTTCGTGCCGTTGCCGCCACCATACCAGCCGTAAGTCGTCTTCATTTGAGTGCCTTGGTCCGTGCCACGCCAACTTGTGCTGTTGGCTTCTGACTCACTCATCCCAAGCGCCATCTCCATCGTCATCCACTCTCCGTCTGTGGGGACGTGCCAGCCGCTCGGGCAAAGACCTCGTGCGTCGTCCACGGCGTACCAGTTGTACAAACGGCCGTATTCGTTCAGGGACCATGCCTCATCGCATGCATCGCCATCAGGACTGTACTTGAAGCAAGCGCTGCTTCCCTCCCCGTACACCGCCGTTGCCCCCGAAGTGGTGGAAGTCCATTCCGAGTCGCTCAAACCCGCTGGAATCGCGTCGCCGTTCTCGTAGTTCTCGCTGCGCAGGTTTTCCGCAAACCAGCACCGGTCGCCAATCAAAACCGTAGCGTAATCGTAGCCCTGGTAGCTCACAAGGTCGCCACACGGAAAAGAAAATCCTTCGCTACAATTTCCGTAATCGCTGAGAATGTCGAGAAGGTCATTGAGTTGAACGCAGCCATCGCCGTTGGTGTCCGATGGGTTCGCCACAACACATCGCTCGAGATTCAAATCCCAAACAGTGCCCGTATGACAACAGTCCGGCCCAAGGCACTGCGCATGAATTCCAATTGAAATCAAAAAAAGAAATAGCGTAAACAAGCGTTTCATCACGGCATCAAGTTGGTTGATTCTGAAGTTAATGAAAATAACAAAGCAATCCCGACCTGCCCGGCCGGGATTTTTTTTCCTCTTCCCCTCGAGCCTTGCTGCGCAAGGCCAAGATTTAAGAGATGAACACTCGCTCGCTACGCTCACTCGGCATCCCGAACGCAACGAACAGAAAAACCGTAACGAAGACTGTTGAAGTTGCGGAAGACATTTCCGCCGTTGAAATCCAGGTACCGGAACCATGCACTGGACCCATCGGGCGAAGAACCCCACCAGCTTCCGCTGCCTCCAGCGTAGTTGAAGAAGCCATTGCTGCTGCGACTGCCGCCCGGCAAGCCTGAAAAACCGCTCGAGTTCGCACCGTAGCCACCATTGTACCAACCGCAGTCCGTCTTCATCTGGGTACCTTGGTCTACGCCACGAGATCCCGTGCCATTGGCTTCTGCCTCACTCATCCCTAAGGCCATCTCCATCGTCATCCACTCTCCGTCCGTCGGAACGTGCCACCCAGTCGGACAAAGGCCGCGCGAGTCGTCCACCGCATACCAATTGTACAAGCGGCCATATTCCTCCAAAGACTGTGCAGGGTCACATGCGTCGAAGTCAGGAGAGTAGTTGTCGCAACCAGCATCTTCTCCGTAAACAGCAACAGCACCAGAGTTGGTGGTTGACCACTCGGAGTCGCTCAGGTTAGAGGGAATCGCATCACCGTTCACGTAGTTCTTGGTGCGAAGGTTCTCTGCGAACCAGCATTGGTGGCCAATTCGGACGGTACGATACTCATAGCCATTGTACTCGATGGGGGTTCCGCACTTGTGTTTTCCTTCCACCTCAAAATCTTGTTCACCTATCGCGGCATCCACACTGTATTTTAGAGGTAGAAATTGGTAGCCGAGAAAGGCAAAGCCAAGAAGCATGGTGCCTGCAATCGACCACACCAATTTTTGAGAAAGTCCTGGCATCTGGGAATGTTGAGACCCTAAAATACGGAATACACGCTACGTGAAGGTGTTACGACTCCCCAAACCTGCGCCGACCATTCCCTCGAGCCTCGCTGCGCAAGGCCAAGATTTAAGAGATCAACACTCGCTCGCTCTGCTCACTCGGCATCCCGAACGCAACGAACAGAAAAACCGCTTCGTTGATTGTAGTTGCTGCGGTAGACATTCTCGTTGCTGAACAGGAATCGGTTCCATGCGTAGGCTCCATAGGGCGAGGAACTCCACCAGCCTCCGACGTTTCCAGCGGTGAGGAAGTTTCCATTGACGTCCCGGTAGCCGCCCGGCAAACCTGAAAAACCGCTCGAGTTCGTGCCGTTGCCGCCACCAGCCCAACCATAGTCCGTTTTCATCTGGGTGCCTTGGTCTGTGCCACGATAGCCCGTGGAATTCGCCTCCGCCTCGCTCATTCCCAAAGCCATCTCCATCGTCATCCACTCTCCGTCTGTCGGAACGTGCCAGCCGCTTGGGCACAAGCCACGGGCGTCGTCCACCGCATGCCAATTGTACAAGCGGCCATATTCCTCCAAAGACTGCGCAGGATCGCATGCGTCGATGTCAGGAGAGTAGTTGTTGCATCCACCATCTTCACCGTACACAGCAACAGCACCAGAGGTTGTACTTGACCACTCGGAATCGCTCAGGTTCGAAGGGATGGCATCACCATTCTCGTAGTTCTCGCTCCGGAGGTTCTCTGCAAACCAGCACTGGTCGCCAATCAACACCGTCGCATAGTCGTACCCTTGGTGGCCAACAGGGTCGCCACATCCGCCAAAGAAGGGCGCACAGGTGTAGCTGAAGGTGGTGTCCTGTCCAATCTCATAGACGAACCACGTGTCAATGTTTTCTGCATACACGCTGTCATAGAGGATTGTGATGTCGTCAATCACCACCTCTGTGGGTCCAGGGCCGTTGCAGACGCCACACTCGTCTTCTACGCCAATGCAGGTGTCGATGT
>CAWVVM010000041.1:0-14737 GCA_963933635.1 uncultured Flavobacteriales bacterium | reverse complement strand
AAGGAATTCCCCAATTTCGACTTTCACCTGGTGTTGTCCGAGCCCGCAGAAGGAGACAACTGGAAGGAAAAAAAGGGCATCGAAGACGATGGCGATGGATTCCTTGGCTTCGTTCACAATGCAGTGATTGAACACCACCTGGAAGGCCATGATTCTCCCGAGGACATCGAGTTTTACTTCTGTGGTCCTCCTTTGATGAACCAAGCGGTCCTCAAGATGTGCGACGACTGGGGCGTGCCAGAGGAAAACGTCAGCTTCGACGATTTTGGCGGCTAAAGTCACAATTCCTCCACTTGCAAAGGTCCTTGCCACGGCATGGGCCTTTGTGGTTTTGGGGTGCGGAGAAAAGACGTCTTTGCCCGAAGGTCAGCAAATCTGGGTGCACCAAGGGGAAGCCCAGGGAACGACGTACACCATCAAATATGTGGCTCAAGATTCGGTACCCCAGTTCGCATTTGATAAGGAGTTGGAGGTGGTGGATCTGGAGATGAATGCTTGGCGCCCAGAATCGACCCTGTCCCGCTTCAACCGCTTCGACCGAACCGATACGGTCTTCGAGGTTGCAGATCCTCGGCAGGTGTGGAGTATGCTTTGGGCCATTTCCTCGGATGTGCATCGGGAGTCGTTCGGTGCATTTGATGTGACCATGGCGCCTTTGATGCGCCTTTGGGGTTTCCGGACGGAGCATCGTGAGACCGTGACCCAGGCGATGGTGGACAGCGTCAGGGCTTTTGCGCGTTTCCAGACCGATGTGGTGGACTACAATGACGTGGAAGACGAGGAGGGGCGCTCGATGGGTGGCCATCTATCCAAAGGCGACCCCCGTGTTCAGCTTGATTTCAATGCTGTGGCCCAGGGGTATACAGTGGACGGATTGGCTGAGGTCTTGGAGTCCCATGGTGTGGCCCATGCCATGGTTGAATTGGGGGGAGAAGTCAAGTGTTGGGGCCAAAATGCCTACGGCAAGCCTTGGCGCATTGCCATTGATCGGCCTCAGGCGATTGGACGGTCGTTGCAAGCCATTTTGCCGGTTCAAAACACCTCGGTTTGCACAAGCGGCAATTACAGGAAAACGAGCATGGTCAATGGCATGAGGCTTTCCCATACCATCGATCCGAGAACAGGTGCTCCTGTTCAACACGGGTTGCTCAGCGCCACGGTGATGACGCCCAGTGCGGCGCACGCGGATGCTTACGCAACCGTTTGCATGGTCTTGGGTCCCGAGTTAGGTGCTGCCTGGATTGACAGCCTGCAAAGTGAGGGTCGAGAGGTCGAGGCCATGTTCATCATGGACGACGGTGAGGAAGGATTCACTTTTTGGGCCACTCCAACCATGCGGGAATCCCTCGAGTGGTTGCAGGAGCTTCCTGTCCACCAACCCTGACCGGGAGCCCGTACACACAAGCGCTGGCTGTCAGCTGGTGGCCTCCGACTGACAAGCATCTTGAGGCCTTGCACCGCAAACGGTACATCCTCCCTGATCGTCGCGCAACATGGGGTTGTTGCTGGCGCATGTGCCCGTGAACTCTCCTCCTGGTTTCAGAAGGATCTTGATGGCGATGCCTGCCACGCCAATTCCGAGCAAAGCGATGGCCAGTAGGACTGAATTCCATTCCATCAAACAAAGGTAGTCACCAAGCAACGTGCGCCTGGGTTCGTCGGATGTGATTTGTAGTGGAATTGTCGTATCTTCAATGGAGACCCAGCAACGATGACATCTCTTTTGCGAATTCTTGCGCCTCTTGCCTCCATTTTGTTGGGGGTCGCCTCAACCCAATCGGGCATTGCCCAGGCACCTTTGTACGGAGCCTCTTGTGGTTGCCCGGAGCCAACGGCAAGGGATACAGTCTGGGTGTCTGACAATGAGGGCGCTGGTGTGGGCTCGCAGGTTTGGACGTGCGACCATTTGTATGTCCTGACTGAACAGGTATTTGTCAATGGAGGGGACACATTGGTCATTGAGCCGGGGACAGGGGTCCTTGGAGTGGAAGGTGAGGGACGCAGCCAAATTGAATTCCCAGTGACGTTTGGAGACATTGGGTTCATCCGTGAAGTGAGTTATGACGTTTACCCGGGTGCCCTCGTGGTGGCGAGAGGAGCTTTTCTAGATGCCCAGGGCACGTCGAGTTGTCCGATTCAGTTCAGTTTCCTGGGAGACCCTCTCGACGGGTCTGTGGGCGTTGATGTGCAGGGGAAATGGGGTGGCTTGGGTTTGTGTGGAAGCGGTCAGACGAACACGCTGAATTTGGACTTGTCCTTTTTTGATGCACCCTTTTTTACAACGGGAATCGGCACGGGAGAAGACCGCTTGGAGGGCATCATTGACTTGTCAGGTCAAGACCGTGAAGTGTATGGGAGCAATGCAGATTCTTTGGCATCATCAGGCAACTTGAAGTACTTGTCCATTCGGCATGGCAGCACCAACCTTGGTTGGACCCAGTTTGGCAATGGCAATGAAACTGACTTGCTGCAGCTGGGAGCATGCGGATCTGAAACCGTCATTGAGCACATTGAACTGCTTTCCTCTGCTGACGATGGGCTTCATATTCTGGGGGGACTTGTGGAAGTGAGCCACATTTTGTCGGCCTTTCATGCGGAAGATTGCTTTGAAAGTGACCAAAGTTGGAGTGGCTCCGCTCAATTCTTGTTTGGACTTCAAGACACTGCGCTGGCCCATGCCACCAATCCACCTGGCCCATCGTTTTTGTACGATGCGGAAGGGGACGACCTGCAGGACAACAATGTGGACCCATCCACGGAGCCCTATTCACTGCCTGTGCTGAGCAACATGACGCTCGTGAGCAATGGTGCGCCTCAAGCGGCTTCCTACCACAGCTTGCCCGGCGGAGACTGGACCAACAGCGTTGTGCATGGCGTGTCAGACGCAGGGGTGGAGGTTCAGCACTATTTGACATGCGACGGGTTCAATGCCATGCTTCCCACCCAATATGCTTTTTTGAGCATTCGCAATTGGAGGGTTTCAGGAACCTTTGGCTCAGAAGAAGAGGTGATTGCCGGGCGATACAATGGCAACTATGGAGGGCAAGCATCTCTGTCTGCCTGGCTGGCAGACAGCAACAATGTTGTGGCACCGTTCTTGGTGGACGGATCGTTTGACTTGGCCGCTGGAATGTTGTTGGACGGACTGGATCCACGTCCAATGGAGGCAGGAACGGTGACGCCCTTCTACCTTGCTACGGACGAAAGGCTAGAGCCAGTGGACCATCATGGGGCATTCGCTCCTGAAGTCGCTCCATGGTTCGACGGCTGGTCCATGCTTTCAGCGATGGGTCTTTTCAGCGGAGAAGTAGTCGAGCCAAGCAACGGAGAGGGGTGCATGTATGCACTGGCGTGCAATTACGATGCGGAGGCTGTCTTGGACGATGGGTCATGCGAATTCACGACATGTGGAGGCTGCACGTACGAGTGGGCTTGCAACTACAACATCGAGGCGCTCTTGGACGACGGAAGTTGTGAGCTCCAGAGCTGTTCAGGATGCACCTGGGAGCAGGCGGACAATTACAATCCCGAGGCGATCTACGACAACGGCACATGCACGTTTCCTGCAGAGTCCAGCTGCCCTGCGGACATCAACAATGACTTTGTGGTCAGCACGCTGGACCTCCTCGAGCTTTTGTCTTCTTACGGTAGCTTTTGCACCGAGTGAGTTGAATCAGCCGATGATGTCGCGGACATCTTTGAAGAATGTGCGAAGTGCGACCTTGGGCGCGACGCCTTGCTTTGAGGCTTCTTCCAAGACGCGCTTTGCACCGAGGATGTTGGTCAGGCGGTCCCCCAGCTCTGCCACATCGTTGGCATCGTCATCCATTGAAGCGTAGACTTCTTGCTCCAGGCGGTCGAGCGCCTCCATGTCGTGGTTGGCGATGAGCTTTCGGATTTCAGCAGCATTCATGAGGCACAGGCTTGGGCGAGTTCAGTGACCTTGTCCTTTTTGGCTGTGGCAAACTCTTCTATGAGTTTGCCGTCCTTGAAGCCGGCGAAGTAGGGAAGGTCGTTGATTTTGAATGCCTGCTTGACATCCATGTGTTCTTCCACATCGACATCGACAAAAGTCACGTTGGCAAATTGACTGTCTTCTTTCAATTGTGCAACGTGGGGCGCCAAAAGCTTGCACACACCGCACCACGAAGCGTGGAAGCGAATGAGAAGTTGTGGCTCGCTTTTGATCTGTTGGACGAGGTCGGGTAGGTTCATAGTGTTGCGAAGAGAATGAGTTATCAAAAGTGCAACATTTTTGGGCTTCTTTGGTTCGCAACGCATTTGAGGACGGTCATGGCGGCCGCGGCCACGTGTACCTTTGGGCCATGAACACACGGGAAGAGCATCTCAAGGCATTTGGAAGGTTGCTGGACATCATGGACGACCTGCGCGAAAAATGTCCCTGGGACAGGAAGCAGACCTTCGAATCCCTGCGTCACTTGACCATTGAGGAAACCTATGAGTTGGCCGATGCCATCCTTGACAAGGATGTGGAAGAGATCAAAAATGAAACCGGTGACCTTCTGCTTCACATGGTTTTTTATGCCAAGCTGGGTTCCGAGTTGTCGGAAGAGGAGGGTGGCTATGACATCGCGGATGCATTGCATGCCATCTGCGACAAACTCGTGGAGCGCCACCCACACATCTATGGCGACGTGGAGGCAAACGACGAGGAAACGGTCAAGGCAAACTGGGAGAAAATCAAGCTCAAAAAGGGGAAGGCCTCCGTTCTGGAAGGGGTGCCACGCTCGTTGCCGAGCTTGGTCAAGGCCTACCGGGTCCAAGACAAAGTGCGCGGCGTAGGCTTCGATTGGGACCATGTGGACCAAGTGTGGGACAAGGTGCAGGAGGAGCTTGGAGAATTGCAGGCCGAATTGTCGGCAGCCGAAGTCAAGCCTGACAGGGTTGCCGATGAGTTTGGGGATGTGATGTTTGCCCTGATCAACTATTCCCGCTTTGTGGACGTGAACCCCGACGAGGCCCTGGAACGCACCACGCGAAGGTTCATGGCAAGGTTCCAGCACCTTGAGAAGGCCATTGCTGCGGAGAAGAAGGACCTTGCCAACATGAACCTCTCAGAGATGGATGTGTACTGGGAGCGTGCAAAGGCGGCCCTGGGTTGAGCTGCTGAGACGGCCGGTGCCACTGATGTCATTGGATTTGGACGGCCACATCCTCCACAAAGTGTTCCACCCAAAGGGCGTACTGCAAGGTGCTCGGATGCAGACCATCGGTGGCCACAAGACCGGCCAGGTTTGGCCATTGTTGGGAGATGGGTGTGATGTCCATGTGCGCCACACCACGGGCCTGAGTTCTCTCCAAGCAAGTCGCGTTGAACGCGGCCAAATCTGAAGAAATGGCCTCTTGGTTGGGCTGACCAAACGGTGTGTATCCATAGTCGGGAATGCTCACCACAAAGACGCGCTCAGGCCGCCCGCCGGTGAGGCTGATGGCCCGTTCCAACAGGGCAGAAAATTCGTCTTCGTAGGCGGCAAGGGACAACCCTTGGTATTGGTTGTTGACACCAATGAGCAGGGACACGAGGTCCCATGTGGATGTGTCCACTTGGGAGGCGTCGATGCCTTCGTCGAGGTCGGCCGTTGTCCAGCCAGTGGTGGCCACGATGGTGGCTGGCGAGAGGACAGGCCCATCCTGGTGCCGTCGGTTGAGGCTGTCCACCAGCTGTTGAGGCCAACGCGCCCCATCGGCCACGCTTTCTCCAATGGTGTAGCTGTCGCCCAAGGCCAAATAGCGAAGGGCGGGGGACATGGGTCCTGCTTCGGAAGGACGCTGGCATCCAAGAAGAACAAGTGTCATGCTTGTGACAGAGAGGAACGAGACAAAAGATGGATTCATGTCACCAAAATGCAACATTCTTGGGAATTCAGTGTCTTCATGCTTGCCCAAGCCGAGACTTCCCATGGCCCGCCTTAAATTGCCGCTTCTGAAAACAATGAACATGAGAAATTGGATTGCCGCAGCCTTGAGCTGCATGCTGGTGTCAGGCGCATGGGCACAGCAAGAAACCCCTCAACGGGTGAACACCAATGCGTTTAGGCAGCTGGGCCAAGATTTGCCCACGCCCAACGTGTACCGCACTGCATCTGGCGCACCTGGCCACGAATACTGGCAACAAAAGGCGGATTACGACATGCGCATCCACCTTGACGACGCCACGCAGCGCATCGATGGGTCAGAAACCATCACGTACACCAACAACAGTCCAGACAACTTGCGGTATGTCTGGTTGCAGCTGGACCAAAACGTTCGCGCTTTGGACAGCGACAGTTACAAGATCAAAGAATCGACGCTAGGGGAGAAGATGTCGTTCGACGACCTGCGTGGCTTGGAGCCCACCTTCAACGGAGGATTCAACATCCAAAAGGTCGTTGATGCCTCCGGCAAGGCATTGGACTACACGACGAACAAGACCATGATGCGCATCGACCTTCCCCGAGTGTTGCGCCCGGGAAACACCTTCAAGTTCAGCATCGATTGGTGGTACAACATCAACGATCGAATGAAGGATGGAGGGCGCAGTGGTTTTGAGTACTTCGCCGAAGAGGACAACTACATCTACACCATCGCCCAATTTTACCCCAGGATGGTCGTGTACTGCGACAACGAAGGCTGGCAGAACAAGCAATTCCTAGGCAACGGAGAGTTCACCCTCAATTTTGGCGACTACCACGTGGAGTTGACAGTGCCTGCGGACCACATTGTGGCCTCCACTGGAACGCTCAGCAATGCGAAGAGCGTTCTGAATTCCAGCCAAAGACGGCGCTACGAGGAGTCACGGTCCACCTACGACCAGCCCGTCCTCATTGTGACGGAGGAAGAAGCGCGCGAAAACGAGATGACAAAGGCCAAGGGCGAAAAGACCTGGGTCTTTGATGCCAAGAATGTTCGGGACTTCGGCTGGGCTTCGAGCCGCAAGTTCATTTGGGACGCCATGGCAGTCAAAGTGGGCAACCGGTCACCCCTGGCGATGAGCTACTACCCCAAGGAGGGCAACCCATTGTGGGAGCAATACAGCACCAAGGCCGTGGCACAGACATTGAAGACCTACAGCAAATTCACTGTGGACTATCCGTATCCTGTTGCGATTTCTGTGCACACGAAGTGGATTGGTATGGAGTACCCCATGATTTGCTTCAACGGTGGGCGCCCAGCGGAAGACGGCACCTACAGTGCGCGCACCAAGCACGGCATGGTCAGCGTGATCATCCACGAGGTCGGGCACAACTTCTTTCCGATGATCATCAATTCGGATGAGCGCCAATGGACGTGGATGGACGAGGGCTTGAACACGTTTGTCCAATTTTTGACGGAGAAAGAATTTGACAGGGATTACCCATCGCGCCGTGGCAGTGCTCGGAACATTCGCGAGTACATGGGCGGAGACAAGACCCGCATCAGCCCCATCATGACCAACTCAGAGTCGATTTACCAATTTGGCAACAATGCGTACGGGAAGCCCGCCACTGCCTTGAACATCCTCCGCGAGTCCATCATGGGCCGTGACTTGTTTGACCACGCATTCAAGGAGTACAGCCGCCGTTGGGCCTTCAAGCATCCGTCCCCAGCGGACTTCTTCCGGACCATGGAAGATGCTTCCGGAGTCGATTTGGATTGGTTCTGGCGCGGATGGTTCTACACCACGGACCACGTCGACGTCGCCATGGAGGACATCAAGTGGATGCAAATGGATTCGCAAGAGCCTGACGAGGAGGCGGCCTTCCGCAAAGCGACCGATGCCAATGTCCCTGAGGACATCACCCAGATGCGCAACGCCAATGGTGGAATCCCAGAGACCTACCTCGAGGCCGACCCCACCTTGAACGATTATTACACCACCACGGGCAAGTACGAGGTGCTTGCTCTCGACCGCTCCGAGTCCAAGGAGTTGCTGGAGGGTCTAAGTGAGGAGGATCGCTCCCTGTTGCAAAGCGGAAAGCAGTTTTACGAGATCACTTTCCGCAACATTGGGGGGTTGGTCATGCCGCTGTTTGTCGAGTTTGAATTCGAAGATGGCCAGCGCGATCTGCGGAAAATACCTGCGGAAATTTGGAAGAAGAGCGAACCCACAGTGACAAAGGTCTTTGTGGTGGACCAGCCGGCGGTGCGGGTTACGCTCGATCCTTACATGGAGACAGCGGATGTCGACATGGGCAACAACGTTTGGCCTCCGCGTCCGGAACCGACCAGGTTCGAAGCCTACAAAGGTGGACGTGGTTACAGCCGCTATGGTGCAGGAGGAGAAAACCCCATGCAGAGGGCGCGCCGCAGCGCTGAAACGGAAAGCGGAGAAGGAGGAGAGTAAGGCGTTACTGTCCAAACCACATCATGAGCCCGATGGAGGCGGTGGCCAAGGCGACCCCCCATCGGGCTTTTGCATGCGGGATGTCGGAAAGCAGAAGGGCTCCGGCCAGGGTGGCCACCACAATCACGCTTAGGTTGAGCAGCGGAACCACCAATGTTCGTTCGAAGAAGCCTGCGTCAAAGGCCAGCAGCAAGAAGTAGAGCGACCCAAAGTTGACGACTCCCAGCAGCGTGCCTCCGGCCAAGTCCCGGAGTCCCGGCCATCCTTTTTTGCCGCGGATTTGGTCCAAAGTCCCGACCAATGCGCCCAAGGTGAAGGGCACAGATGCAAAGGCCATGCGCATTCCGGGGAGATCCAATGACGGGTGCGAAGAGTGCCAACCAAACATGAGATCAATGGTGCCACTGCCCAAAAACATCACCAAGGGCATCCAAGCGGCAGAAAGCCCTGGGGACCCAGAACCTTGGGGTGCCGAGGATTGGCCTTGGGAAGAGAGCCAAACGGCAGGGAAAGCCAGGGCAAGGCCACACCATTGTCCCCAATGCACCAGATGCCAGCCGTCGAACAAGGCAAAGACGAGCACGGGGATGGCCATGGACAGTTTGGTGGAAATCGTGGCCACGGAAACACCCAGTTCTTGGGAGCAACGGGCGGTCAGTCGAAACAGCGGGTAGAAGGCCAGGCCAAGGATGGCCAATGGTCCCAGCCAGGGAGCTTCGACAGTTGCCGTCATTGCTGAAGCGCCACCTGCCAGGTTCCAGCCCAAAACGGCCGCCACGTAGTAATTGATGGTGATGGCCCAATGCGATTGGATTCCCCAGCGTTCAAACCCTGCGAAAAGCAGGTAAATGAGTGCGGTTGCGGCCACGGTGATGACAAAGGTCCACATGGGGTCAAAGATGGGAAGAGAGGGGATGCCAAACTTCAACCAAATCTTCGCCAATGGTCATGGACTTTGAGGGGGCCCATGTGGGGACGGCGGGAGCCGGGAGGCCGTGGCCCAAGTTTCCTGGTGCGGTCAGCACATGCAGCTCATTCCAGAAGGGGGTGTCCAGCATATGCTGTGCCAAAGTGGCTCCGCCTTCGACGAGAATGGCAGCGCAGGCGAGGTCAGCTTTCATGGCATGCCACCATGGTCCAGTGGGCCACGGCGCGTCCATGCAATGTGTGTTGTGGCCTGTTTCTGCCCAGGCTTTCATGGCAATGCTGCCAAGGGCATCAGAAGGATGCAGCATGGTGGCTGGCAATGCACCTTCCTCGGAGCGCATCCATCCGTCTGGGGGAGGGGTTTGTCCATGGGTCAGCACCATCGGGCGTGGAGATTGTCCGGGGACAGATCGAACGTTGAGCCCAGGGGCGTCGACAAGCCAGGTACGCATGCCCACCAAAATTCCATCGTGTTGCGCCCGAAGGCCGTGGGTCCAGCGTGCACTGGCCTTTCCAGTCAGGGGATGGCTCCCCCTGCCCGGGGGGGCTTGTGTTTCAGGGTCGATGAATCCGTCGCTGGATTGCGCCCACTTGAGCGTCACCCACGGGGTGGATTGCGTCATGGCATGGACAAAACGCGCATTGAGGTGTTGGGCTTCTTTGGCCAAACACCCAACCTCCACGAGAAGCCCAGCCTCTCGTAAGAGCTCAATTCCACGGCCGGAAACGAGTGGATTGGCGTCCTCCGTGCCCACCACGACACGTCCGACGCCACGCTCTGTCAAGAGCTGTGCACAAGGCGGGGTCTTCCCTACGTGGCTGCATGGCTCCAATGTGACATAGGCTGTGGCCTGTGACAAGTCGCTGCCCACATCGATTTGTCTCAAGGCGTTCACTTCGGCGTGGCCTTCTCCAAATTTTTGATGCCAACCCTCTCCAATGCAACGTTCTTGGTCGACCACAACACAGCCTACCATGGGGTTGGGCCAAGTGGTCCATCTTCCGCGCTCCGCAAGTTCCAATGCGCGCCTCATCCAGCGCTCATCGATGGGCGCAAAGTTCATGCGTCTTTCTGAGCGCAAGCGGTGAGGGTGTTTTGCATCAGGGAAGCAATGGTCATGGGCCCGACACCTCCAGGAACGGGGGTGATCCAAGAACACTTGGGCTTCACGTTGTCGAAGTCGACGTCGCCCGTGAGTCGATGGCCGGATTTTTTGGTCGCATCTGGGATGCGGTTGATGCCCACATCAATGACCACCGCTCCAGGTTTCACCATGTCCTCCGTGACGAAGTGAGCCCGCCCGATCGCTGCGACAAGAATGTCTGCCTGAAGCGTGTGGCTTGCCAGATGTTGGGTACGGCTGTGGCACACGGTAACCGTGCAATTGCCAGGATCGCCGTTGCGGCGAAGAAGAAGGGACATTGGGGTGCCGACAATGGAGCTTCGGCCCAAAATCACCGCATGTTTTCCTTGGGTGTCGATGTTGGCACGTTCCAAAAGGGACATGATTCCCATGGGCGTGGCCGGCAAAAAGCAAGGAAGGTCAAGGGCCATTTTCCCCGCATTGACGGGATGGAATCCATCCACGTCTTTGGCTGGCAAGACCGCCTCCAAAACTTCTTGGTCGTTGATGTGGTCTGGCAGAGGCAGCTGCACGATGAATCCATCAACATCGACGTCGAGGTTCAATTCATGGACAACTTGAAGCAGTTCTTCCTGGGAAATGTCCAAGGGGCGCTCGACCAGGGTGCTTTGAAAGCCAACCCTTGCGCAAGCTTTGACCTTGTGGCCGACATAGGCGCGGCTTGCGGGGTTGTCTCCGACAAGGACAGCAGCCAAATGTGGCCGCTTCTTTCCCGACGCAAGCCGTGAGGTCACGGCATCTGTCAATTCTGTTTCAATGGCCAGTGAGGTGGCCTTTCCGTCCAAAATGTGCGTCATGTCTTCTAACCATTGATGTCGTGATCCTGTTCAACCTCTGCGTCCAGGCATTCTCATGCCGGGAACTCGCGGCATTCCACCTCGTGCCATGTTGCCCATCATCTTCTTCATTTCTTGGAATTGCTTGAGCAGACGGTTGACATCTTCCACACTCCGGCCACTTCCTGATGCGATTCGCCCCCGTCGGCTGCCGTTGATGATGCTTGGTTCAGCGCGCTCCTTGGGGGTCATCGAACGGATGATGGATTCAATCCCCATGAAGGCATTGTCGTCAATGTCCATCCCCTTCAGGGCTTTGCCCATGCCCGGCACCATACCGAGAAGGTCTTTGACGTTCCCCATTTTTTTGATTTGCTGGATCTGGGCAAGAAAATCTTCCAAGTCGAACGTGTTCTTCCTGAGCTTGGCTTCGATGCGCTTGGCTTCTTCATCGTCAATGGCCTGTTGTGCGCGCTCCACAAGGGAGACGACGTCCCCTTTTCCAAGGATTCGATCGGCCATCCGCTCGGGATGGAAGACATCGAGGGCATCCATCTTTTCTCCTGTCCCGACGAACTTGATGGGTTTCCCCACGACAGAAAAGATGCTCAATGCGGCACCTCCACGGGCATCCCCGTCCAATTTGGTCAACACAACGCCTGTGAAGTCGAGCCGTTCGTTGAATGCCTTGGCGGTTTGCACAGCGTCTTGACCTGTCATGGCATCCACCACGAACAAGGTCTCTTGCGGCTGGACCGCCTCGCGAACAGCAGAAATCTCATCCATCAGCACTTCGTCGATGGCCAATCGACCCGCGGTGTCCACAATGACCGCGCCGTAGCCCTCGGACTTCGCCTTGGCCATGCCGCGTTTGGCGATGCCGACGGCGTCTTTCACCCCTGGCTCTGAATAGACATCAACTCCAATACTCTCGCCAACGACTTGAAGTTGGTCCACAGCAGCGGGGCGGTGCACGTCGCATGCCACAAGGAGGGGCTTCCTGCCCGACTTGGCGATCCGCGCTGCCAGTTTTCCTGCGTGGGTTGTTTTTCCGGCACCTTGCAGGCCTGCGAGGAGAATGGAGGCTGGTTGCCCTTTGAGTTCCAAAGGCGCAGCGGCCTGTCCCATGAGTTTGGTCAGCTCTTCATGGGTGATTTTGATGAGGAGTTGTCCAGGCTGAATCGCGGTCAACACTTCGCGCCCTAGGGCTTCTGCTTTGACTTTTTTGACAAACTCTTTGGCCGTCTTGAAATCGACGTCGGCATCGAGAAGCGCCTTTCGTACTTCTTTCAAGGTTTCTCCAACATTGACATCTGTGATGGAGCCGTGTCCTTTCAACACCTTAAAGGCGCGCTCAAATCGTTCTTGCAGATGGTCAAACATGTCGCTGAATTCGTGGGCTTCCGGCCCGAATGAAGAGTTGCAAAGGTAGGTGAGTTTCGCAGTTGCTGCGTGTAATCATTATCACGCTTAATTGGAGGTAATTATCGATGAATCACGAAAAAATCTCTTTTGTTGGCGCTATTTCCACGATGAGTTGTATATTTAGGGTGAATAAAATTTTCTCAACATCATGCGAACGAATATTTGCCTCGCCATTTTGGCACTCTTCGGATTGGCTCCTTTCATGGGGATCAATGCGCAGTACACACTCTCTGTAGAAGCATCTGCTCCTGCTGCTGCGACGACTCCAGGTTCTGTGTACAGGTTCTACGTCAACTCTCAAGACGCCTCAGACAAGATTTCTGCGGTGTACGGAAACGACCAACAGAACCTCGTCATTACAACCCCAGACGGGATTTTTAACAGCCCTATGAATGCGACTTGGAACGCTTCAGGGGTCAACCCAGCATTTTTAGGCTTCTTTGCGGACCTGGCGGACGACTCCTACGCCACCATAGGCTTGGAAGGTCCTGCTTCGCTGTCTCCTGGGTCTGCCGACCCCTCACTTGTTGAGGATTCTGGCCTTAGCCCAACCATCAGTGGATACTTCACTGGCGGAGGCACTGGTCTCGATGTGAATACCCTCACTGGCGGTTCTTGGTACGTCCTGAATACGGCGGCCAATGCCCTTCCCGATGCGAATGGCCGTTGGTTGGTGGCGCAAGTCACTACGACGGGTTCAATTTCAGGAACGATGAACTTCCAGATCTTTCCACTTGGTGTGGGCGCGGATCAAGTGCAAGTTTCCATTGATTTTGATGGTGCTGGCACTTTTGGTGGAGGCGACGAGCCTTCCGACATCGAAGGATGCACTGATGGATCTGCGTGCAACTACAATTCAGAAGCAACTCTTGATGACTCTTCTTGTACGTTCCCAGCGTCTGCAGATGTGGATTGCGATGGCAACTGCCTGGTGGCCGTTGACTGTGCGGGTGAGTGCGGTGGTTCAGCCACTGCGGACGCGCTCGGAGAGTGCGGTGGTTCTTGTGCAGCAGACGCCGATGCGGATGGCATCTGTGACGATGTAGACGACTGTGTTGGTGTGCTTGATGCCTGTGGCATTTGCAACGGGCCGGGTGCGGTTTACGATTGCGGTTGCGACGGCATCGCTGAAGGCGCTTGCGACTGTGACGGCAACGTTCTTGACGACTGTGGCGTGTGCGGTGGCAACGGCATTGCTGACGGCGCTTGTGATTGTGCTGGAAGCACCATCGACGCTTGTGGCGTTTGCGGTGGCGACGGCAGTGCATGTGCTGGTTTGGGAGTTGCCATCACTTCTTGCAGCGACTTTGCAAGCGGACCTGCGGCATGGCCTCATGTACTCACTGCAACAACCGTTGCAGATGCGTCAAGCGGAGATGCTCAAACGATGGTGATCAATGTGACATCATTGCCTGCAGGTGCTCAATACAGGGTGTTCAAGACGACAGCCAACGGCAGTTCGTTCTTTGGAAATGCGCAAGACTTGGTCTTGGGAGAGAACAGCGTGACTGTTTCTTCAGTGGCATTCCAACGTGCGGTGAAGTTCCAGTTCTCTTCTGGAGACCTCGAGTTTGACTTCTTGTCAATCAACGGTGATGAAAGCGCTTGTACCGCTCCAGCTCCTGAAGGAGACCCCATTGGATCTTGTGATTTGTTTGCCTCTGGTGCTGCTTCAGCTTGGCCTTATGTATTGACAGCGACAACAACTGATGATCCATCTAGCAATTCAGCGCAGTCGATGAGCATCAATGTTACATCACTGCCTGAGGGAGGCGCTTCTTATCGCGTATTCAAGACCACAGCGAATGGTGGGTCATTCTTTGGGAATGCTCAAGCATTGGCATTGGGCGCCAACTCTGCGACGGTTTCTGCTGTTGGTTTTGCTCGAACTGTGAAGTTCCAGTTCTCTTCTGGAGACATTGCATTTGATGCGCTGTCGATCAATGGTGTAGCGCAATTCTGTGATGCAGGGTGTACCGACGCTTCTGCTTGCAACTACGATGCGGGCGCCCTTGTTGACGATGGTTCCTGCTTGACAAATGACGACTGCGGCGTTTGCGGCGGCAGCGGCATTGCTGAAGGTGCATGCGACTGTGAAGGCAATGTCCTTGACGACTGTGGTGTTTGTGGCGGCGACGGCA
>CAWVVM010000040.1:0-15039 GCA_963933635.1 uncultured Flavobacteriales bacterium | reverse complement strand
GCCAAACACTGCACTCAGACGATCGCCTGGATTGGGCAACTCCACATAGAAACGGTACACCGTCCCTCCTGTGCCAACTGCCGGAGCAGATTCGACCGTCAGGAAGTAAGGCGTTTGGGAACTTGTCGAGGTCTGGAAGGCAAAAGCCATCAGCAGCAATGTGACAAGCCGCTTGCCGGCTGCTAGGGTCTTGTGGAAAGGAGCGTTCATGTGTGAATCATTTAGCCTTGTTGTAGACGAACTGTCGAATTTCAAAGACAGGTACGCGTCATTCACATATAAAGTTCGGTATAATTACACATAATTCCAAATTATTTTACACACCAAAGAAGTCCACAAACCAATTTTTCGAAAAACCGACCAAAAAAAAGGGCCCCTCGAAGGGCCCCTTTCATTGGTATTTCAAATCAAGACATCAGTGCATCTTGACAATCTGGAGCGAAGTTGGACGGCCATTCACCATCATCACCAACCTGTACATCCCAGCTTCGGCACTTGTCAAGTCGAGGGTGGCCCGGAATGATCCTGTGCCCACGTTCCATTGGTCTTCCAACAAAATGCGGCCACTGGCATCCACCACTTGGTAGGGAATGGACAAGCTTTGAATGCTTCCGGCAATGTCCACCACAAAGAGTCCCTGTGAAGGGTTTGGGAAAATGGATGCAGACAAGCCAGCTGCAATCTCTTGCACATCTGTCGTAAGGTTGAATGACTCTGAATTGCTGCAACCGTTGTCGTCTGTGACTTCCACGACGTACGTGCCTGAAGAAACACCCTCCAAGTCGGCATCCGTGCTTCCAGCCACATCTGGTCCAATCCACTCGTATTCGTACGGAGGGGTGCCGCCCGTGACGGTGATGTCAATGCTCCCCTCACCAGTAACGTCTCCTTCTGACACAATGCCTGTGATCGAAATGGCATCGCCTTCTGCCACAGAAGCTCCTGCTTCTGCCGAGCATCCATTCTCGTCTTGGACGAAAAAGGTGTAGTCGCCTGCCAGCAATTCGTCAAAGACGTTGTTGTCAGAAAAGTTGTTGCCATCTTCGCTGTATTGGAAAGATCCGGATCCTCCTTCCGCTGAAACCGTGACTTCGCCATCGTTTTCATCCGCACAAAGGACATCCAAAACTGAAGTCGAAGTGACAATCTCTGCTGCAGCTTCCACCACGACGATCACAGTTTCTGTACACATGTCTTCATCTGTCACGGACACCTCATATTCGCCTGGCACCAAGTCCAAGACCGCTGACTCCGTTGTTGCATTTCCTCCAAAGCTGAAGCTGTACGCACCTTGACCTCCAACAGGAGCCCAAGACACCATGCCATCGCCCTCTCCAAAGCAAGACTCTGCCACACCAGCGGCGTTCACCGCAATGGCATCAGGACCAATCACCACGTCGTTCTCCACCGTGCCTGTGCAACCGAAGACATCCCGAGCCGTTACTGTGTAGGTGCCACCAGACACCATCAATGGACTTGGTCCAAAGGTCACTCCGTCCACAGAGTATTCAATCGTTTGGGGTGCATTGCCTCCGTATGAAACTAGGTAAATCTCACCATCAGCCACATTGGCACAGCTTGCATCAACGGTGCCTGTTGGGGCCAACAAATCCACCACAACGGGTTGTGGGTCTTGGATCATCACCGAGCCAGACTGGCCAATGCATCCGTTGCTGTCAATGGCGTACAAAGATGGATTCAAGTTGCCTGAGAGGCCCGTCCATTCTGTTTGAGTCGTCAATACCGTTGGGTCTGTAGAGATGTAGTATTCATACATGCCTGAACCACCAGTTGTATTTGTGACAGACAATACCGCGTCAGAATCACCGCTGCAAGAGACGGGCGAGGTCAATTCCACCTCAATCTCCACCACTCCTGTCACCGGAATCTCAACTTCAAGGTTGGCCGTACAGCCTGCTGCGTCTTCAACAATCACGTTGTAAACCCCTGCCACCAAATTGCCAAAGTTGCCAAAGTTCTGTCCCACACCATCAATGAAATCGATGTAGTAATAGTCGGCGCCCTGGGCACCTGTGGCGAACGTTTGAATCACCGCGTCGTTCTCGCCATTGCAAGAAGGTGTGGATACACTTTCAAGATTGAGCTCCACTGTGCAAGGAAAGATGCATGAAAGGTCATCGACTGTGGCCATCATGTCGTAGTTGCTTGCCATATCGTCCGTGCATCCAAAGACATCCATGGCATCTGAGCTGAACGTCAAGCCAGCTTGCTGAGAGCCTTCGTCCTGTTGGACGCCTCCGGCAAACACTTGGAAGTTCATTAGGCCATAAATGTCACCGTTGGCGGTGATTTGTGCCACAAGCACTTTGTTGTCGTCACCTCCAAACGCAGGTGAACCCGCAGCACATTCTGCGATGTCTTGGCCCGCCAAACATGGGAACACATTGAACCATGAAGCTCCAATGGGGTCGTTGATCACGAACCCTTGGCCCGCGTTGAACATCTCCAAAGCCGGCGCCATGGTGTCGGCTGTGTTTTGGATGTTCACACCGCCATCGGCATCTTCCACTCCAATGGTGAACCAACTGTCAAATTCACCGGTAGGAAAAGCTCCAAAGAACAAGGGATTGACCTCATTGGCATAGTTGAAATTGACACCTTCAGATTGATAGATGGTGCCATCGCAGCCAATCATCATAGGGTTGGCCGCGTCGCCAAAAGCCGCGGACATGAAATCATTGCTAGAAGTCATCTCGGCGTACACTCGGTAAGTGGTGTAGCCCGCAAGACCTTCAAGGTCCATGACGGTCCCGTCATGCTCGACGACGGTCTCAACGCTGAGACTTGTGATTTGGGCGAAGGAGAGGAACGCAGTTCCCATGGCCAACGCCAAAGTGAAAAATTGCTTCATAAAGAAGGGTTTGGTTGTGAATCGATTTGTCGGCAAATATACACGGAGCACAGGCGCTCAGAAATCAAGTTTTCATCAAAAAACCAAATTCTTTCACACTTTTCATCCCTGTCACTGTCCATTGAAAAGACGCTTCACCAGGTGGGAAAGTTGCTTGTACATGCCCAACAAAAGTTCAGCGCTGTGTTCAGCGCTCCGCCTTTGCAAAGGCCTCGCGCCAAGCCTTAGGAACAGACACTGTGCACTTTTGGGCATGGTCAAAACACACCAGGACCGTCTTCGCGGTGGCAATGGGTCGGCCCTCACAAGTCATTTTGTAATGCACGTCCATGCTCTTGTCCCCCACCTCACCAACTTGGCACGAAATTTCCAAAGGGTCCCCCAACTTCACAGGATGGACATAGTCGACCGTATGGTGGGCAACAAGTACGCCGATCTGGGTCCAATCCCAACGCTCTTGGCGCACAGCTTGGCGCCACCAATGAATGCGCGCTTGTTCCATGTAGACGATGTAGGTCGCATTGTGCACGATGCCATAGGCGTCCACGTCTGAAAACCGAATCTCCGGTTGGTAGGGTTGGATCATGCGGCGAAGGTATCGCGTGGCAGATTGCAGGGCGCTCCGTCGTGGCCCGTAATTTTACGGAATGATTCGTATGTCCCGCCGTCCCCATCGCTTTCTGCATCTCACGTGCATGGTTTTGGCGGGTGCAGGCATCCTCGCGGAAGGCCACGCCGTTGCACCTTGGGCTTGCCTTGCCCTGCATGGTTTGGGGTTGTGGTCCCATGTCCCAGAATCTCAGCCCGGAAGAGATACTGAATTCTTGAGAATACTCAGGGTCAGTCTCGGGGTTGTGGCATGTCTGGTTTGCGCTGGACAACATTGGGTGATTGGCGCCACAGGACCGGAGTATTTGCTTCTTGCAGCACTTGGTTTGGGGCTGGAAGGGGTGCGACCGAGGGCCGATGAAGATGCCAAAAGGGACTGAAAAAGCGCCAGACAACAACCCCAACACACCCCGAACCCCGCAAAAACATTGGGTTTTTGGCTGTTTTTATCGCCCTTATCAACACCAAAGAGCTCTTTGTTCACAAAATCACCCCCAATGGCCGCGAACCCTTGCCAACACTGAGAAAACGCATATACATTTGGCAACGATAGCTTTTTTTTAATCTCAACTTATTCTCATGAACAAGTCTCAATTGGTCGACGCCATCGCCGCAGGTGCTGGTCTCTCAAAGGCCGACGCTGCTCGCGCCCTCGACTCTACCACTGGTGCCATCCACGGTGCCCTCAAGTCAGGTGACCGCGTGTCACTCGTCGGATTCGGTTCTTTCTCTGTGAGCCACCGCGCTGCTCGTACGGGCCGCAACCCACAGACAGGTGCTGAAATCAAAATCAAAGCCAAGAACGTTGTCAAGTTCAAGGCAGGCGCTGGCTTGACGGTCTAATCCGCAAGTTTCAACAACTGGAAATCCCCTCGCTTCGGTGAGGGGATTTTTTTGCGCCATTTTTGACCCATGGGATACCCCCTGCCTCCATCCAAAGACGTCACGCATGCGATGCAATGCGCAGAGATTTTACAGCCTTTGCTTACGGAAGCCAGATTGGCCAAAATCAACCTTGTCTCCTCCCACCGCACACGACATCTCTCGGTGGTCTTGGAAAATGTGTACCAAAGCAGAAATGCAAGTGCCGTGATGCGGAGTGCCGATGGGTTTGGTCTCTTGGACGTGCATCTGATCGAAAATGAAAATGCTTGGCACCGCAACAAAGGAGTGGCGAAAGGAACCTCTCAATGGCTCGAGTTGCACCGCTATTTGAATGTTCCTGACCCGAGGGAAGCCTGCATCAAGCGACTCAAGGGCGCTGGGATCCGTCTGGTGGTGACCTCGCCACACGCCCAAGGGCATACCCCTGAGAATTTGCCCTTGGACCGTCCTTTGGCCTTGGCCATGGGCACTGAATTCTCGGGCGCTTCGGAGTTCATGATGGACCATGCCGACGACTTTGTGGAAATCCCCATGTTTGGCTTTGCCGAGAGCTTCAACATCAGCGTGGCAGCGGCTGTGGTGATGCACACCCTGAACCATCGCCTTCGGTACTCTGACATCGAGTGGGGACTTCAACCTCAAGAGTTGGCCTTGCTTCGGGCCCAGTGGATGTTCAAATCTGTGCGCAATGCCTCAGGCATTTTGGCACGTCACGGTCTCTCCTCCCCTCCCTCCCTGCACCCTTCCTTGTGAGCAACACTCCGCTGTCCATCTCCACGCGAAACCTACTGCGCATCGCCTTGCCCATTTCTTTGGGAAGTTTGGTGCAATTCGTCGTGGTGCTGACGGACAACTTCTTTTTGAGCCGTGCTGGCGAATTGGAGCTCAACGGTGCCGGCAATGCCGCCTTGGTCTACCTCACTTTTGTCATGGTACTGACGGGCGGAAGCATGGGGATCCAAATCCTTGTCGCCCGGCACCATGGCGCAGGCCAAACAACACAAATGTCAGAGGCCGCCCGAACGGGGAGGGTGGCGCTTCTTGCCTTGGGAGTGCTGTTGGCCGGAATGGTGCTAGGCATCAATGCATTTGGAGGCTGGGAACCGCTGATGCAAAGCCAAGAGGTGCGGGATGTTTTTGCGCCCTTTTTGTCCATCCGCGCATGGGGACTCATCCCCTACGCACTTTTGATGGCTTTGGAAGGAGATTGGATTGGCCAAGCCAAAACGCGTCCACTCTTGCCACTGGCCTTGTTGATGGCCAGCATCAACCTGGCCCTTGATGCCTATTGGGTCGAGGGCCTTTGGGGCGGCCCCGTGCTTGGGGCGGATGGCGCAGCCCGAGCTTCACTGATTGCTGAATCCACAGGTGCCTTGGTCGCCTTGACCTATGCCAAATTCCGTCTGCACCCAGCCTCTTTTGCTGGCACATGGTCCCTGGACCGGGCTGCACTCAAGCAATGGTGGAAGCTTTCAGCTCCTGTGATGGCACAGTTTGGCCTGACCATTGGCACCTGGGCCAGCTTTTTCTTCTTTGTCGAACGCGTTGGCATGATGGAGCTGAAGGTCAGCCACCTCACGCGCAACGCCTTCATGCTCGCCTTTGTGGTGTGCACTGGCGTGGGCCAAACCGTGCGCACGGTGGTCTCCAATTTGATCGGAGAAGGACGGCAACACGACCTTCAGCCGGCTTTGTTGCGCCTGTTGGCAATGAGTTACCTCGGGGTGGGCATCCTCACGCACGGCTACCTCTTGTACCCAGATTGGATCGCGTCCCACTTCTTCTCCAGAGCTTCGTCTGGGGCAGGGTTGAATGCGATGTCCGACACACTCGGAACAGCCTTTGTCGCGGTGCAATTGTACGCGGCGAGTGCCGTGGCGATTGCAGTCTTGCAAGGGGCAGGGTTCACCAAGCACGCCTTTTGGGTAGAATTGATCAGTGTCACAGCCTACATCCTTGTGGCGTACGCCATGGCCCTTGTGGTGCCTCAACCCATCCACGTGATTTGGCGTGCCGACTGGTTGTATTTTGGCGGCATCCTTGCAGGAAGCTTGCTGTGTTTGAAGCTTCTTCCATGGAGGGAAGGTTCCACCGACCTCGGTCCCGCTAGAACGAAACCCAAAGTCCAACATTGACCATGGCCTCACCCCGAACCCTCCGCATCGTTTTCCTCGGCACCCCTGGCTTCGCTGCGGTGTGTCTGGAGCGTTTGCTCGAGACGAGGCATCAGGTGGTGGGGGTGGTCACAGCACCTGACCGTCCCGCGGGACGTGGACGCCAAATGAAAGCCTCGGAAGTGAAAGAGGTTGCCATGCGTCATGGATTGCCATTGGCCCAACCGGAGAAACTGAAGGCCCCCGATTTTTTGGACACGCTCCAAAGTTGGATGCCTGACCTCGGAGTGGTCGTCGCCTTCCGGATGCTCCCTGAGCTGGTGTGGAAGGCCCCGGCCATGGGCACGGTCAACCTGCATGGCTCCCTCCTCCCCGACTTCCGTGGAGCGGCTCCGATCCACTGGGCCATCATCCATGGCGAGAAGGTCTCCGGCGCGTCCACTTTCCTTCTCCAACACCAAATCGACACTGGCCACATTTTGGGACGTGTGGAGGTCGCAGTGGGAGACAACGACACCACCGGTATTCTTCACGACCGCATCCTCGAAGCTGGCAGGCATTTGCTGGCAGAGACCGTCGATGCATTGGCGGATGGAGCCGCTGTGGCCACACCTCAAGAGGATGTTGGGCCACACGGGAATGCGCCACGTGAGGCCCCCAAGCTTTTCAAAGAAGACGGACGCATCGATTGGGGCCAACCCGCACAGAAGGTCCACAATTTGGTGCGCGGACTCCACCCCTTTCCTGGAGCATGGACCACCTTGGCCGATGGGAACACCCTGCGCATCCATCAAACCTTGCTTTCCTCGATGGACATGGGCGGCGAACCCGGCACCGTGCATGCCCACAAGGGCGGAATGACGGTGCAATGTGGGGATGGGGCGGTTGAGCTTGTTAGGGTGCAGCCCCAAGGAAAGCCCGCCATGGCCGTCAAAGACTTCCTCAACGGCTTGAGGACCGATCTACGCAGCCTTGGGTCATAATCCTCTGAACTTCTGGCAAAAAAAAGAGGCGGGGTGATGCCCCGCCTCTTTTCGATGTTTCTAATGAATCAATCTGAGCAGTCTCCACCAAAGGCTGCCAGCAATTGTAGAATGTCATTGACGTTGGTCGCACCGTCGCCATTCAAATCAGCATCGCAACCTGAAGTGCAGCCAAAGTCAGCCAACAAGAGCAAGATGTCAGCGACACTGACGAGGCCGTCGTCGTTCAAGTCCTCGGGACATGCCGGGGCATACTCACAACTCCCGTCGTCCACAATGGCACTTGGGTCGTAGTTGTCGGCTTCTGCATCTGTGCAGCCGCTGCAAGAGCTGTTGTCTCCACCACAAACACCACAAGCATCCAATTGCAAGCACGATCCATCATCGATGGTCGCTGCAGGGTCGAAGTTGCAAGCGGAGTCGTCCGAGCAACCCACACAGCTGTCGAATTCACACGAACCGTCATCTGCAGTCGCATTTGGATTGTAGTTGCAAGCTGTGGCATCCGTGCAGCCTGAGCAGGCTTCGAAATCACAAGACCCATCATCCACAGTAGCGTTCGGGTTGTAGTTGCAAGCCGCAGCATCGGTACAACCAGGGATGTCGATGTCATCTGACGTGCACAAACCTGTCATTGCAAAGGTGGCGTTGTAGTCGGATGTACCGCCCGTCGCCCATCCATTGATGAGGGTGATGGACCACAAACCAGTCCCAGAAAGAGCCGCACCACTCAAGTCAATTGAAGTTGTGTACGTACCAGCGTCACTCGCCTGCCATGTTTCGGGCCAAACCACAGTGTAGTTGCCCAAGTCTGTGCAAGTCGTGCTCGTCACATCATATCCGCCTAAGGCCACGCAGCTGCCATCAGGCAACCCAATTTCAAGCAACATGTCTGCAGGCCAAGCCCCCGTTCCTTCCGTTTGGGCCCAATCCAAAGTGACTTCGAGCGAAGACAAGGTTCCATAAGCGCCAAATTCGACCGCAGTTCCCGCCACTGTTTGCCCCAAAGCAGACTCAGTGACATTCACGGGGAAATCACAAGTGTCTGTGCAACCATCCACAGGGTCAGGCATCACACAAGACCCGTCATCAGTTGTAGCATCAGGATTGTAGTTGCAAGCCTCAGAATCGGTGCAGCCGACGCAAGAAGAGAAGTCGCAAGAACCATCATCTGACGTTGCCTCCGCATCGTAGTTGCAGGCCGTTTCATCCGTGCATCCAAATCCTGAACCCAAGCAGACTTCAGCACTCTCCGTGGAAGTGAACTCTCCTCCAGAGGCGAGGATGACTCCCTGAGAGGACAAGGAGTAAGCACCTTCACCGTAAGCACAACAAATGCCATCCCCGAAGGAATCGTTGATTGTGAATGTGTAACACCCAGGCTCCACACACACTTGCGCTACCTCCTCTATCGAAGCCGTGGCATAAGGACCGCCCGATGCCACAACCGTGCCCGAAACGTCCGTCAAGCTCCACGTCGTTTCTCCAGGATAGTTGTCCGTCAAAATCGTCACCGTCAACCCTTCACCACCGAAGATGCAAGAGCCATCGTCAATCACCGCAGCAGGATCGTAGTTGCATGCCGTCGCATCGGTGCAACCGCCGCACGTGCTGTTGTCACCGCCGCACACACCACACTCGTCATTGGCGAGGCAAGAGCCGTCGTCAAACAAGGCTGAGGCATCGTAGTTGCAGGCGGCTGGATCGGTGCAGCCCGTGCAGGTACTGTTGTCGCCGCCGCACACACCACACTCGTCATTGGCGAGGCAAGAGCCGTCGTCAAACAAGGCTGAGGCATCGTAGTTGCAGGCGGCTGGATCGGTGCAGCCCGTGCAGGTACTGTTGTCGCCGCCGCACACACCACAGTCGTCGTTTTGGGTGCAAGAACCATCATCCTGCGTCGCTGTAGCATCGTAGTTGCATGCCTCTGGATCGGTGCAGCCATTGCAATCAAAATCGCATGAACCGTCGTCCAGTGTCGCTTCAGCGTTGTAGTTGCAGGCGCTGGGATCTGTGCAGCCCAAGCCGCAGGAATCGACGCCGATTTGGACCACATCCGAACCTTGGGTGGACCCATCGCCTTGTTGGGCCGTGTCCAAATCACCGGTCGCAATCACTGTGCCATCGGCAGCAGAAAGCGTATAAATCGCACCGTTCCAACCGTCGCCATAGGAATCGGTCATGCTGAACGTAAAGCACCCTTCAGACAAACAGACAGTGACTGTTCCTGCACCGCCTGATGCGAACACCTCACCATTCAAATCCAACGACCAACCGATCTCACCGTCCCAAGTACCACCGCCAACAGCGACAGCAATGCCCGTACCATTGATGCAAGAGCCGTCCTCAATGGTGGCGTCAGGGTTGTAGTTGCAGGCTTCAGAATCCGTGCATCCTGTGCAGGAGCTGTTGTCCCCGCCACAAACACCACAATCGTCCAATTGCAAACATGAGCCATTGTCTGTGATGGCTTCTGGGCTGTAGTTGCACGCAGTAGGATCTGTGCACCCAATGTCAGGGTTGCAATCCTCAATGGCCAAATCAAGGGCGTTGCGCACATTCAAGCGTCCACCTGTCACTGTCTCTCCAACCAAATTGGAAACTTGATCAACGCCGCTCAAAATGTAGCTTCGAACGGCATCTGCGGTTGCTTGGGGAGACACGAGGGCGTTGGATGCAAGGTCAGCACATGGGGCGCTGTACACCAATGCAATGCCTCCAGCCACACAAGGGCTCGCGAAAGAAGTTCCTGACGTTCCTCCATACCCTGTGGAACCAGAAGGCAAGAATACGTTTTCGCCTGGCGCTCCCAAATCAATGGTCGTGGCACCGTATCCTGAGAATGTTCGAACATCGCTGCTGTTGGTGGCAGTCACAGCCACCATGTAGTCAGAACCACACCCGGTTGGCATGTCACCCACAACGTCAATGTTGACATTGTTGTTGGCAGTGGCACCACAATTCAAAATGCCCACAGCACCCAAGTCGTCGTAGTAGGCGCACCACACTGGGTAGTTGGCAGGGTTCGCTCCGTCGATGCCCCAAGATGCATTCGTCGCAACCACCAAAGCGCCCTGTGCGCCATTGGACGTGTTGTACAAGTCCCTCATGGTGTAAGGGTAGTTGTACGCAGCAATCACGTTGGACTCGGTCAACCCTCCCATTTGGATTTGCATGATGTCAACATCCCAGTTCACTCCAGCGCCTCCATTGCCATTGTTGCCAGTGGCACCAATCATGCCGCTCACAGAGGTACCGTGACCACCTGCGCTGATTGCGTCGCTGCCGCTTGATGCATTCCATCCGTTGTAGTCATCGACAAAACCGTTGCCGTCGTCGTCCACACCATTGCCGGGAACTTCTGCCGAATTGACCCAGTGGTTGTCAATCAGGTCCACGTGATTGTAGTTCGCTCCACCGCCCTCAAGCACGGCCACAACAATTCGGTCGCCGTTGGCCGTAGTTCCACCTGTGGTGATGTCCCAAGCGAGGTCCGAATCAATGTCGTTGTCCGAAGCATCAATGTGATGCCATTGAGAACCAAATTGAGGATCGTTGGGTGTGGCGCGTTCTTCCACGTAGTGATTCAATTGAGCTGCCACCACAAAAGGAAGGTCGTTCACTGTGCGCAAAATCATTTCTTCGCTCATGGCCACGTCGTCGTAGCTGAACAAGTAAATACCTGAGCGCTCACTCAACGTCTCGTCCAACTGCAAGTCTGCTGAAATTCCGTGATAAAACATGCCTTTGTCCGTGATGGCTTCAGGCTTGAAACGCGTATCCAGTTTGACAATGATTTCGCCAGGAACTGGCGTGCCAGCAGGCGGATTTTGGATGGCTTTTTGGGCGCAAACCGTCCCAGCCGAAAGGCCGAGCAAGAGAACTGCGAGTGATGCTAAGTAGCGCATGACGTTATGATTGGAAGTATACCGTGATTTCATTTGAACCAAGAAAAATAGCGATTCGTAGCAATTTCGGGCAACTCCATCGAGTTTCCAAAACAAACAAGGTCTTAATGAAACAAAGCTTCCTTCACCTTCTGTAAGCCTCCAACAACAAATCAAGGATGTCTTTTGCACTCGCCGTAATGGGGGTGCCCGGGCCAAAGACCCCAACTACGCCCTGGTTGTAGAGCGCTTCGTGATCGCCTGGTGGAATCACGCCCCCAGTCACGACGAGAATGTCAGGCCGCCCCGCCTCCCGAAGCGCCTCAAGAAGTCCTGGGACAAGCGTCAAGTGCCCTGCGGCGAGTGTACTCACGCCAACCACATGAACATCGTTCTCCACCGCCTGACGGGCAACTTCATCGGGTGTACTGAAAAGCGGGCCCAGATCTACGTCAAAGCCCAGGTCAGCAAAGGAAGATGCGACGACTTTGGCACCGCGGTCGTGACCATCTTGACCCATTTTGGCCACGAGAATACGCGGCCTGCGGCCCGCTTGATCCGCAAAGGCATCGCTCAAGACTCGGACCTCTTCATATGCCTCTGAACCTTCCATCGCCCGTGAAAATACACCTGACACCCGACGGTCGGCAGGCTGGTACCGAGAGAACTCTTGCTCCAAGGCATCGCTGATTTCGCCCAAAGTGGCACGCACGCGCGCCGCTTCCACCGCAACTGCGAGCAAATTGCCACCATTCCGTACCGCATCTGTGAGGTCTTGCAAGGAGCGATTCACCCCCTCCTGGTCCCTCTCAGACTTCAAAGACGCAAGACCTGCAAGTTGCTGGCTTTGGACCGCATCTTGGTCCACGACAAGAACTTCCATGTCCTCTTCACCTTCCACCGCAAAGAGGTTGACCCCGATGATCTTGTCCCGTCCGCGGTCGATGTTCGCTTGCTTCATGGCCGCCGCCTCTTCGATGCGGAGCTTGGGAAGGCCCTCATCGATGGCCTTGGCCATGCCGCCCTTCTCGGCAATCTCCGCCATGAGCACCTCCGCAGATGCCATCATCTCGGCCGTGAGGTCTTCCAACACGTGGCTTCCTGCCCAAGGATCGACCGCATCCGTGTAGCCGGCCTCTTGCTGCAACAACAATTGCGTGTTTCGGGCGATCCGCGCAGACATGTCGGTGGGCAAAGCGATGGCCTCGTCCAAGGAGTTCGTGTGCAGGGACTGCGTGCCACCCATCGTAGCGGACAAGGCCTCGATGGCCGTGCGTGCCACGTTGTTCCAAGGGTCTTGTGCGGTGAGGGACCAACCCGAGGTTTGGGTGTGGGTGCGGAGCATTTGGCCTTTTGCATTGGCGCCAAACTCTCCCTTCATGCGGTCCGCCCACAACACGCGACCGGCGCGCATCTTGGCAATCTCTTTGAGGTGGGCCATGCCGTTGGCCCAAAAGAAGCTCAAGCGAGGCGCAAAGGCATCCACTTCGAGGCCTGCCTCCACCCCGGTCTTGACGTACTCAAAGCCATCGGCCAAGGTGTACGCCAATTCGATCTCCTGCGTGGCACCTGCCTCCTGCATGTGGTAGCCACTGATGCTGATCGAATTGAACCGTGGCATGTGCTCGGCGGTGTACGCGAAGATGTCACTGATGATGCGCATCGAAGGCGCCGGCGGATAGATGAACGTGTTGCGCACCATGAACTCCTTGAGGATGTCGTTTTGGATGGTGCCCGTCAGTTGGTCCTGCGCCACACCTTGCTCCTCAGCCGCCGCGATGTAGAAGGCCAAAATGGGCAACACCGCACCGTTCATCGTCATGCTGACGCTCATTTGGTCGAGCGGGATGTCTTCAAAGAGGCGCTTCATGTCCTCGATGCTGTCGATCGCCACCCCGGCCTTGCCCACGTCGCCTTGCACGCGTTTGTGGTCGCTGTCGTAGCCACGGTGGGTGGCGAGGTCGAAGGCAACGCTGAGGCCCTTTTGGCCGGCCGCGAGGTTGCGGCGGTAAAACGCGTTGCTTTCCTCCGCCGTCGAGAACCCCGCGTACTGGCGCACCGTCCAAGGACGCGCGGCATACATGGTCGAATATGGCCCTCCCAAGTAAGGCGCCACACCCGGCCCAAAGTCTTCGTGCGGGTGCGCCTGGCGCCCCTCACCTGCGTCCTTCAAGCAAAACTCCTCGGGCCACGCCGCGCCTTGGATGGGCTCACGCGACAGCTCCTGTGCGGGATGATCGAGCGCGAAGAACCGGGCACTGGCGTCCTGCGCCCGCGGGTGCGCGCCGCGCGCCATGTCGGTCGAGACGTACCATGGACGTGCAAGGTGGGCGCGCTGCCCTTCGAGCGTCCATGCCTTCATCAGGTCCGCGCCGGGGCGCCAACCGCCTGCCGCCTCCATCTCTTCGTGCCTTGTCCAAGCCTGTTCTGCCATTTGTAGCGTCAAAGCCTCGACGGCCCGGCTGCCCTTCATCACGTCCACGTGCTCCCCGAGACCCGCTTCTTCGCGCAATACATGTTGAATGTTGCGGGCCCAACGCTCGGCGCGTGCGGCCTCGTCGCGGTCCTCCCGCCCTTCCAGCACCTCCCGGAAATCGTGGCGCCGTACTTCCAGCCCGTCGACACCTCCTAGCACCGCGGCATAGGCGGCAATGGTGTGGCCCAGCAACGCGTCGCGGGAATGCGAGGCGTCGGCGTGGAGGCCCAGCGTGGAGGTTTGGGCTTCGAGACGCACCACAGCACCTGCTGCCATACCCATCGAGCCCAGCAACCTCGACCACAAAGCGCGGGTTGCGCGGGCCATCGCCACGCTCGACAACACATCGGTGCTGAAGGCGAGGCGCAGCGTCGCATGCTTCGCCGCATCCTCGAGCGACCAGCCAGCCGACACGAGCACGTTCAAGGCTTCCTTCGAGGCGCTGAGCATGGCGCCCAGTGCGTCGACATGAAGCATGCCTCGGTCCTGCCATTTGGCCGCGTCCACGCCCCAGACATGAAACGCCGGCATTGCCGCATGCCAAGCCTCTGCGTGAAGCGCCAACGCTTCCTCGTCAAATTCGTTCTCGAGGCCAGCATCCCACGTGCTCGACCCACGCACCACCGTGCCTTCAGCCCAAGCCACCACGGCCCGCAAGGCACCCACCGTATCGTGGCCATCCACATGCAGAGTCACCATCTCTGGATGCACTCCTTCGAGCAAGGCCCTCAAAGCCTCGCCATCCAACCCCTCTGACGACGTACGTATGCCTTCCACTCCATGCATCAGACCTTGCATCAAGTCTTCTTTCTCCAAGAAACCTTGTTGAATCTCCCAGCCTCCGGGGGGGCGAGAACCCATGGGCACATGGGCCATGTCCATGCCTTGGGGCAAGACCTGGGGCATCCTCAGGCCATCCCATCGCAACGCCCCAGCCTCATCGGCCTGGCCACGTGAAGCAGCTTTCCAATCCTCCAGCGTCCACGGTTGAAATTGCGATGCATCCATACATCACGAAAGTACAGCGTTCAGGCTCCCCACGCGGCGCGAACTTTGTTCGCGCGAAACCCGCGCTGAAGGAGGCCAGTACCGCTCTTCCTTGGGTTGGTTCTTGGCCATTCCCTCGAGCCTTGCTGCGCAAGGCCAAGATTTAAGAAGTTAACACTCGCTCGCTGCGCTCACTCGGCATCCCGAACGCAACGAACAGAAAAAC
>CAWVVM010000039.1:0-15563 GCA_963933635.1 uncultured Flavobacteriales bacterium | reverse complement strand
CCGGTCGTCAGCGGAAAAGCAAGCTTTTCCCTGTTACCCCTCGACTTGCATGTGTAAGGCCTGCCGCTAGCGTTCATCCTGAGCCAGGATCAAACTCTCCATTGTAAGTGTTTGATATGGTTGACTCTCTGGAATCGTTTTTCATCTTCTTCCGAAGAAGTCGATGCCATCTCCCGGGGGGGAGATGGATTACACCCTACTCCGAAGAGTAGAATGACCATCCTTCCGAAGAAAGATGGATTTGGGCTGCTGCATCAAGTCAAAGAACGTTTGTATCGTTTCAGGGCCGAAGCCCGTCGTTGATTGCTTTCCTTAAAGCGGACGGCAAAGGTATGTCGGTTTATTAAACCACCAAATGAATGTCGATTTTTTTTTCGACTCCCTCATTCGCCCAACTTGTCAAAGATTGTTGCCTTCCTTCGAAAGCGGGTGCAAAGATAGTGCACCTCTTTCCTCCCACAAGACAATCACTGCTTTTTTTCAGACTTTTTTTCGACCAAAAAGTCTAAGTCGCTGAGCAGGCGCGACATGGCCTTTGAATCAGTGCCATCATAAAAACCCCTCAGGCGCCCTAGGTCGTCCACGAGCACCACATTCTCTGTGTGCACGAAGTCCTGAAATCCGCCATCACCTTCGTCCAAACATGAGAAGTAGGAGCGACGGGCCAGCTTGTAGATGTGGTTTTTGGGTCCCGTGAGGAACCACCAACGGTCCGGATCGGCATCGTATTTGGCCGCATAGGCATTCAGCACAGACACGCTGTCTGCCACCGGAGTGACGCTGTGGCTCAAAATGCGCACCGGGGCGCCAGGGGTCAAACGGTCGTGGATGCGTTGAAGGTTGGTCGTCATCAATGGGCAAATTGTGGCACATCGCGTGAAGAAGAAGTCCACTACCAAGATTTGACCACGGACATCTTCTTGTGTCACCGTGTCCCCGAGGTGGTTGATCAATGTGAAGTCGAGGATGCGATGGTGCTGGGCGGTCAACGCCGCTGGGTCGACCAAGGCAGGGTTCAATTGACTGGGCTCGTAAATGGGCAAATCCCAAGGCTCATGGAAGAACATGAAATAGGCCACGAGCACTGAAGCAATGAAAATGCCTCCAAAGGCGAGGATTCGTGTCATGGAAGAAGGGGGGTCTTTGTGGAATGCAACAACTCTCCGGCCACAAAGGTTTCGAGAACCTCTGCATCGAGAATGTCATGGGGATCCTTAAGCTTGAGCCAATCCCGATCCATCACCACGAAGTCGGCCTGCTTGCCGACTTCGAGGGAGCCCACTTCTTCGTCCATTCGAGAGGCGAGAGCAGCCCAAAGGGTCATGCCGAGCATGGCTTGTCGCGGCGTCAACGCCTGGTCCATGTGAAAGCCCTCCGGAGGATAACGCATGGCATCCTGTCTGGCAACAGCTGCCAAGAAGGTCTTTCTGGGATCAATGTCCTCCACGGGGAAATCCGTCCCCAAGGGCACCATCCCCAATTCCGCCATCAAATCCACATAGGCATACGCACGCCTGATGCGGCCGCGGCCGAGGCGTTCCCCTGCCCAATACATGTCCGACGTGGCATGGGTGGGTTGCACCGATGGGATGACGCTGTTTTGGCCAAACAATTTCCGGTCCATGGGATGCAGCACTTGGGCGTGCTCCACGCGCCACCGAAAGTCGTTGGGACCTTTCAAGATTTCCGCATAAGCGCCGAGCACAAGACGGGCCGCGCTGTCCCCAATGGCGTGGGTGGCCGCTTGAAAACCATTCTCGTGCACCACCCGCAATTGCGCCTTGTACGCTTCGACGTTCTGCAACAACAACCCTCGATGTCCTGGTCTGTCATCGTAAGGGGCCAAGAGCGCAGCCCCGCGAGAACCCAAGGACCCATCCATGTAAAATTTGAACGATTCCGCAACCAAGCGGTCGGTGCGCATCCCACCACGATTCACCATGGCGTCGAAGTTGTCAGGCGTGGGATTGGCCATGGCCATCACGCGAAGGTGCAAATCTCCTGATCTGTGCAGAGAGTCCAGCAAAAGAATGTCCCCCCAATCCAAACCAGCATCGGTGACGGTGGTCAAGCCTACCTTGAACATCTGTTGTTCTGCCAATTTCAGGGCAGACACCTTCTCCTGGACAGAGGGTTTGGGGATGCGTGAAAGAAGAGAGTCCGCCGCACCATCCACAAGCACCCCGGTAGGGGACCCATCGGGAAAGCGCAAAACCTCTCCCCCAGGGACATGATCCACCCCCCACAAGCCCGTCTCGCGTAGGGCCAGCTCATTGGCCAAAACCGCATGGCCGTCGATGCGCTGAAGCACGACGGGACGGCTGGGGAACAACGCATCCAAATCTCTTCTGTTAGGGAATTCAGAGATGGCCCAATCATTTTGGTCCCAACCTCTCCCCCTCACCCATCCATCCCCTGGTCCATTCCACTCGGTCAAACGCTCCATGACCTCCTCCCAAGATGCAGTACCTACGAGGTTCAAACGGTCCAAAGTCAAGGCATACCCCAAAAGGTGGCTGTGGGCATCGATCAATCCCGGATACATCGTGGCCCCTGCCATGTCCATGACTTCAGCGCCACGGTATGCGTTGAGGATCTCGTGTTCTTTTCCAAGGGCCACAATGCGTCCGTCGTGGACAGCCATGGCTTGGGCCTCTGTGCCCGCCCCGTCCAAACAAACAATGTGGGCGTTTCTCAGCACCAGGTCGGCCTCGGCTGTATGACATGCGGACCAAGCCATGCAGGTCAAGGAGACCACGAGCAAGGCAAGATTCTGATTCATGAAAGGGGGTTAAAGAGTGGGACGGCGATGCAGGTGATGCGCACTTGCTTGGGCTGTGGGCATGATGACCATGTCATTGATGCAAACATGAGAGGGACGGGACAAGATGAACTCGATGGCTTCCGCAATGTCTTGGGCCACCAGCGGATCGAATCCATGGTACACCGCATCCGCAGCACGGTCATCACCTTTGAAACGCACATTGCTGAATTCCGTCTCAGCTGCGCCAGGACAAACCTGACTCACCCCGATGCCACGGTCCACCAAGTCGATTCGCATCGCCTGCGACAACGCATCCACAGCGTGTTTGGAAGCGCAATAAACATTGCCTCCGGGGTACACCTGTTTGCCTGCGATGCTGCCCGTGTTGACCATGCGCGATCCCTCGGTCATAAAATTGACGCACGCGCGCGCGAGAAAGAGCAATCCTTTGACGTTGGTGTCCAACATCCGGTCCCAGTCGTCGTCCAACCCTTCATCAAAGGGACCTTTGCCGACGGCAAGCCCCGCGTTGTTCACCAAGGCACGGAGCGGCTCACCATTCGACGAGGAAGAAATGCCCGCGTGCTCCATCAAGCGTTGCACGCCTTCGTCAGTGGCAGCCCTGTCACGGACATCCCACGACCCAACATGCACTTCAGCACCGAGGGCTTGGCATGCTTCCGACAGATTGGACAAACGCTCTTCCCGCCTGCTGGTCAACAAGAGGTTCCATCCTTGTGAAGCAAGCAACCTTGCGGTCGCCTCCCCAAAACCAGAGGATGCTCCTGAAATCAAAACCCAAGGACGGCTCATGCTGGTTTGGATTTGAATTGGTCTGCCTTGCTGCCCTTGTACATGGAGAACCCTGCCCACTTGCACTCCAGCGACCCATTGTACACGGGATGGCGCTTGTGAGGGCGAAGGCCCACACGCTTGAGGGCTTCGAGATTGGACGAAATGATCCATGCATCAAAGCCGGACCAATGAAATTTTAAGCGGTCGCCAATTTGCTCGTACAACCCGACCACGTCCCCTGGGTCCATCCGTTCCCCATAAGGTGGGTTGAACACCAAAAAGCCGCCCTCCGTTTGGGGCTCCAGCTTGAAAAAGTCCATTTGCTTGACTTGGACCAGCGCTTCGACATCAGCATCCTCAAGGCTCTGCATGGTTTGACGCACTGCACCACCGTGCTCATCAGAGGCAAAAATGGTGGTCGGTACAGGTTGAATGGAGGCCATCGCTTCGCTCCGTACCTCCTTCCAGACCTCCGGGTCAAAATCGCTCCAATCCATGAAAGCGAAGTGCTTTCGGCCAGCCTGTATGGGAAGCCCTGAAGCCCAAAGCGCTGCTTCCGTGGAAAATGTTCCCGATCCGCACATCGGATCGTACAAAGGTGTACCTGGCCGCCAGCCACTCAAAGCCAGTAGGCCTGCAGCCAGCACTTCATTCAAAGGCGCCTTTGCAGAGGCCGGTCGGTACCCGCGACGAGACAGCTGTTCCCCTGAGGCATCCACAGAAATGGTTACTTTTTCTCCTGAAATGTGAAGGTTCAAGCGAAGGTCAGGACGGTCTTTGTCGATGCTTGGCCGCTTTCCGGTTTTGCCTCTGAAACGATCGACAATGGCGTCCTTCAATTTCAGCGCGGCAAAGTGGCTGTGCGAAAAACCCTCAGAGTTGACCGTGGCGTCCACCACGAAGGTGCCCTCTTTGTCCAGCAATTCCTCCCAGGCAAACCGTGCACCTTGTCGGTACAAGTCGTCTGGGTTCTTGGCTTCAAAGGATGTCAAAAAGCGCAGCACGCGCACGGCAAACCGGCTGTGCATGCAAATCTTGTACAGGACCTTATCGTCCCCTTCAAACGCCACGCCGCGTCTTCCTGGCACGATGGCCGTGGCGCCGGCTGCAGTCAATTCGTCCACGGCCAAAGCCTCAAGGCCAGCCAAGGTTTTTAGGTAAAGGTTCATCCGCCTTTGCGTTTGGTTGTGTATCCCAGCGACTCCAAATGAGCCACAGCCTTGTCACGGTGATCGCCCTGCACCAAGATGCAGCCCTCCTTCACCGATCCCCCCACCCCACATTGTTGTTTGAGCGCCTTGCCCAGCATCAACAATTCGGAGGCGGGACCATCAAACCCCTCCACCAGGGTCACGGGTTTCCCAGCACGCTGTTTCCGATCGAGACTGACGAACAACTTCGCACAAAGGTCCACCGACCAAGGCTCCTCCTCTCCATCCTCTGCATCCCAGGAATATCCTGGATTGGTGCTGAAGACCATGCCATCTTGGTCGCTTCGGTTGCGGCTTTGCTTTCGCTTTCCCATGGGCCTCGAAGGTACGCACGCACCGCCTGTGATTTGGTAGCTTCGCACCATGGCCAAACGACGAGGCAAACCACCCCGCATTCCGCAACTCGGTTCCCATGGACTGGACGATGCCTTGCATGGTTACGCCACGGAAATGTCGAACCAAGAGCCTCCGGGTCTTGAAGCCCTGCGCCGGGCCACGTGGACACAAACGGTGAAGCCACAGATGCTGTGCGATGAATTGCAGGGGAGGCTGTTGGCTGCCCTGTCCCACATGATCGCTCCCCAAAGGGTGCTGGAACTCGGAACCTTCACGGGATACGCGACAGCATGCCTTTCAGAGGGGCTCTTGCCAGAGGGCGCGGTGGACACCGTCGACATGGACGATGAGCTTCATCTTCTTCAAGACGAACACTGGGCCATGATTGGCTGCCAATCGCGCATCCACAGGCACACCGGAAAAGCGAAGGAAGTATTGGCATCAGGCGCGTTGTTCTCGGACGACGACAGGCCCTATGATTTGGTCTTCATCGATGCGGACAAAGAACATCAGCAGTGGTACGTGGACTGGGCCATAGAGCATGTCCGCGATGGCGGATGGATTGTGGTCGACAACGTTCTTTGGTGGGGCGAAGTGATGCGGGTGGCCAGTGGAGCTTCTGCGAACCCCAACGCCCAAAGCATCCACGCATTGAATGCCTACATGAAAGGCCACCCTTCGCTGGACAACTTGCTGTTGCCCTTGCGGGATGGCCTTCACGTCGCGCGGCGCAGGCCACGCCGTTAAAGAAAAGAATCAGGCGAGCACGTCCGCCACAGCGTCCGCAGCTTCCTTCAAGAGGATGGCGCTCCGCACTTCCAGGCCTGAATCGTCAATGATTTGTTTGGCTTCAACGGCATTGGTGCCTTGGAGGCGAACAATGATTGGGACGTCGACATTGCCCATGTTCTTGTAGGCATCGACCACGCCTTGGGCCACGCGATCGCATCGCACAATGCCGCCAAATATGTTGACCAAAATGGCCTTCACAGAAGGGTCTTTCAAGATGATCCGAAAAGCCTTTTCTACCCGAGCGGCATCTGCCGTTCCGCCAACATCGAGGAAGTTGGCAGGCTCTCCACCACTCAGCTTGATGATGTCCATGGTGGCCATGGCCAATCCAGCACCATTGACCATGCACCCCACATTGCCATCCAATTTGACGTAGTTCAAACCGGCCTCGTCGGCCTCGACTTCCGTCGCATCCTCCTCTGAGGTGTCGCGCATCGTGGCGTAATCCTTGTGACGGAACAAGGCATTGTCGTCAAGACTCACTTTGGAGTCCACTGCGATGATCTTGTCGTCGGACGTCTTCAACACTGGATTGATTTCAAACATGGCCGCATCGCAACCCAAGTAGGCCGCGTACAACGCTTGGCTGAACTTCACCATTTGTTTGAACCCCTGGCCTGACAATCCCAAATTGAAGGCGATCCGACGGGATTGGAAGCCTTGAAGACCCACAGCTGGGTCGACTTCTTCTTTGAAAATGAGGTGGGGCGTCTTTTCAGCCACAGCCTCAATGTCCATACCACCCTCTGGTGAATACATGATGATGTTCTTGCCCGTGGCACGGTCCAGCAACACGCTCATGTAGTATTCCTCCGGCTCACTGTCTCCCGGGTAGTAAACGTCTTCAGCAATCAAAATCTTGTGGACTTGCTTGCCTTGTTCGTTGGTTTGGGCGGTCACCAAATGACCTCCGAGAATGCCTTCGGCTTTCCCCTTGACTTCGTCCAAGCCTTTGGCCAGCACCACTCCATGGGAGCCCGTTTCTGTCACCACGCCCTTGCCTCGACCTCCTGCATGGATTTGGGCCTTGAGGACAAACCACTCGGTACCGGTTTCCTTGGTAAGAACCATGGCCGCAGCGTGGGCCGCTTCTGGTGTGTCAGCGACTTTGCCTCGCTGGATGGAAACGCCGAAATATTCGAGGATGCTCTTGCCTTGGTATTCGTGAATGTTCATCGCTGGGATTTGTGTGAATCGGCGGCAAAGGTAGTAGCTTTCAGGCGTGATTCAAGCCACCAACATCTCCAAAAGCTTTGGCTCGCTGAAGGTCCTTCGGGACGTGGATTTGTCTGTGGATTCTGGAGAGGTCATCTCCATCGTTGGCGCCTCGGGCGCAGGAAAGACCACCTTGCTTCAAATCCTTGGCACCCTCGATTTGCCCGATTCTGGAAACCTCAGCATCGGTGGTGTGTCCACCTCTGGTATGTCTCGGAATGCACTGAGCGCCTTTCGCAACGCCAACTTGGGTTTCGTCTTTCAGTTCCACAGGTTGCTCCCCGAATTCAGTGCCATTGAAAATGTCATGATGCCAGCCTGGATTGCGGGGCAATCTCCCAAGGCATGCATGCCCCAAGCGGAGGCCTTGTTGAAAGAACTGGGGCTGTCGAAGCGCATGCACCACAACCCCTCTGAATTGTCGGGAGGGGAGCAACAACGCGTGGCCGTGGCCAGGGCACTCATGAATGCCCCCAAAGTGTTGCTGGCCGACGAGCCCTCTGGCAACCTGGACTCTGAAAATGCCGACAGGTTGCATGATTTGTTCTTCGATTTGCGCGAGAGGACGGGACAAACCATTGTCTTGGTCACCCACAACGAAACCCTTGCGCAACGGGCCGATCGAACGCTCCGAATGGAGGACGGTCGTTTCCTCTGACCCGCTTCAATCCGACAACTCAGACCGACGGTACACCGCTGTGCCCGCCAACTTGTCGTGCAACGCCTGTTTGTGTGGGGCCAACAAAAACAGGGTTCCACCTGTGACCACCAATCCTGCAGGGCCAGAAAGTTGTGCAAGCAGCCCCGCACCCGTCCACAACGCCAATGTCGCCAGGACCGGACGGATGTACTTGACAAGTGCTCGGCGCATGTACACGATCAGACCTCCATCGGCGCGGTCCGCCGAAGCAATGGCCAAACCCAAGGCCCACTTTCCAGGGCTCGATCCTGTCAAAGCTTCCACCACGGGGTACAACAAGGCCATCATGGCCGAAGCACCAAACAACCCCATCATCCCGCGGGTGAGACCGCTCTCTTGAAGGGCCGCCTCCATCGGAGCATACAGCTCCAAAAGCTCCTCGGCGCCAGGCATTTGTGCCACGGCGCCGTCCCATCCCCAATCCTGCCAGGCACAAACCAGCACGAGCATCGTGCTGACCAAATAATCCAAAGCGGCAGCAGCCAAACGCGGGCCTCCACCCACACGTTCAGGAAGTCCATTGAGGTTGTCCATGTGACAAAAATACTCGGTGACGTGGTTCGTGGATGCACCCCTATATCCTGTGCGCGCACAGAAAGTTTGCAAAAAGCTGTGCGCGCACAACAAAATCGTGTACTTTGTACCCATGAATGCATCCGAAACCATTGACTTTCAACTGCGATGGGGCTGGACCAAGCTGGCCCGTCTTTACACAAGTCTTGCAGAGCGGCATGGCATTTCCATGAGTGTGGGGTACGCCTTGCTGAGCATTGAGCGGGAAGGAACGCCAAGCACCAAGCTCGGACCGCGCATGGGCATGGAAAGCACCAGCCTTTCGCGGACCTTGAAGAGCATGGAAGACCGCGGCCTCATCGAGCGCCAAGCAGACGACAGCGACGGACGCAAGGTGCGTATTCTTCTCACCTCGGAAGGCGTTGCCGCCCGCAAACAAATCCGCGATCTGGTCGTTCAATTGAACGCGAGACTCCAAGACTTGCTGGGCGAGGAGGCCGCTGGACAACTCCTCGAAGGTTTGGCCAAACTCAACGAAATCCTTGAGACGCCTGACCAGCTCGTGCCGCCCAATTGGGCACCCCAACCTGAATCCTTAGTCTCTTGAACGCATGACCTCTTCTCTTTCCTTTCACCGCATCCACCGCGTGGCCGTGCTCGGCTCAGGCGTCATGGGCTCTGCCCTGGCGTGCCATTTGGCTCAATGCGGTGCCGAAGTGCTTCTGCTCGACCTGCCATCTGACGAAGGACCCCGCGACCAAGTGGCTGCTGGACATTTGGCCAAATCACTAAAATCCAAGCCCTCCCCCATCTACAGCAAGCGCTTTGCCCACCGTATCGAAACAGGCAACTTCGACGACGACCTGCAAGAGTTGGCCGGTTGCGATTGGATCCTTGAGGTGGTGGTCGAGCGCTTGGACATCAAGCAACAACTTTACGAACGCGTCGAGGCCCATCGCACCCCGGGTACCTTCATCACCACCAACACCAGTGGCATCCCCATTGCCATGCTGGCAGAAGGAAGAAGCGAAGACTTCCGGCAACATTTTTGCGGCACCCACTTCTTCAATCCTCCGCGTTACCTCCAATTGTTGGAGATCATCCCTGGACCTGATACCAAGCAGGAGGTCTTGGACTTTTTCACGGGATACGGGGAGCGCATCTTGGGCAAACAGTCCGTGCTCTGCAAAGACACCCCCGCTTTCATTGCCAACCGCGTCGGTGTGTTTGCCATCCAAGCCCTCTTCCATGCTGTGGAAGACATGGGGTTGAGTGTGGAAGCCGTCGACAAACTCACTGGCCCAGCCATGGGACGCCCCAAGAGCGCCACATTTCGAACCTGTGACGTGGTGGGATTGGACACCTTGGTGCATGTCGCCAAGGGTGTCGCCGACCACTGTCCCCAAGACGAGCGTTCAGAAGTGTTTGCCATTCCCGCTTACGTCAAGCACTTGGTGGACCAAGGCTGGTTGGGAAGCAAATCAGGCCAAGGCTTCTACAAAAAAGTCGTGACCGATGGGAAGAAGGAAATCCAAGCGCTTGACCTGAAAACCCTTGAATACAAGCCCAAGCAAAAAGTCCAATTTGCCACGCTGAAAGCCGCCAAAAACGTGGACGATCTGCGGGAACGCACCAAGCTCTTGTTCAACGGCCAAGACCAAGCGGGTGAATTTTACCGCCGGATTTTCGCCGACGTCTTTGCCTACGTCAGCCACCGGGTTCCAGAGATCAGCGACGAACCTTATCGCATTGACGATGCCTTGCGCGCCGGATTTGGTTGGGAACTAGGGGCCTTTGAAAGTTGGGAGGCCATTGGCTTGCAAGCTGGATTGGACGCCTGTGCCGCGCGCGGTCTCAAGGTGGCCGATTGGGTGCACGACCTCGCCGCTTCCGGCGCCACCACGTTTTACGATGTGGCAGATGGAAAGAGAACATGTTGGGATGTGATCTCCAAAACCTTTGCCGTCATTCCAGGTCAAGATGGACGCATTGCACTGTCGTTGCTTGGCACGGAGTCGACGGTTTGGTCCAACAGCGGCACCACCATCCAAGATCTGGGCGAGGGCATCCTGAACATCGCCTTCCACACCAAGATGAACACCATCGGTGCTGAAATCCTCGAGGGTCTGAACAAGGCAATCGACATCGCAGAGGGTGATCCCAAATGGCGCGGACTCGTCATCAGCAACGAAGGAAACAATTTCTCTGCCGGCGCCAATGTCGGCATGATTTTCATGCTCGCTGTCGAGCAGGAATGGGACGAATTGGACCACGCCATCCGCATGTTCCAGAACACCACGATGCGGCTCCGATACAGCGGAATCCCAGTTGTGGCAGCGCCGCACCAACTCACATTGGGGGGCGGTTGTGAAGTATGTCTCCACGTGGACAAGGTGGTGGCGCATGCCGAGACGTACATCGGTTTGGTGGAGTTTGGCGTAGGATTGATCCCTGGCGGCGGAGGAACGAAGGAGTTTGTGCTTCGTTTGCACGATGGCTTGAAGGAGGGAGATGTGCGCATCAACGCGATGCGCGATCGCTTTCTCACGATTGGCCAGGCCCAAGTGGCCACCTCTGCCTACGAAGCCTTTGAGCTGGGCTATCTGCGTGAGGGTGTCGATGAGGTCGTGGTGAACCGACGCGACCAGCTTGCACGTGCCAAATCTGTGGCCTTGGCCATGGCGGAAAAAGGCTACACCCAGCCGGTCAAGCGACGTGACATTCGCGTCATGGGACAAGAAGGAATGGGCATTGTCTACGCAGGTGCAAGCACCATGCACGCTGGAAAATACATCTCTGAACACGACCGCCTGATCAGCGAAAAACTCGGCTACGTCATGTGCGGAGGAGACTTAAGCTCTCGCACCGACGTCAGCGAACAATATCTGCTCGACCTAGAACGGCGTGCCTTTCTCGAACTCTGCACCGAACGCAAGACCCTTGAGCGCATGCAGAGCCTGATTCAAAAGGGCAAAATCCTTCGGAACTGATGGATGCATACATCGTAGGTGGCTACCGCTCTGCCGTGGCCAAAGCTCCCCGAGGGGGATTCCGTTTTTTGCGCCCCGACGATTTGGGAGAACAAGTGATCCGCAGGTTGATGTCGGATTTCCCTCAACTGGACAAAACGCGCATCGACGACGTCATTGTTGGCAATGCCACACCAGAGGCTGAACAAGGCCTCAACATCGGAAGGATGGTGTCCCTCATGGGTCTCGACACCGAGAAGGTTCCCGGCATGACGGTCAACCGCTATTGCGCCAGCGGCTTGGAAACGATTGCCATTGCCTCTGCCAAAATCCACGCTGGCATGGCCGATTGCATTGTCGCAGGCGGCATTGAAACCATGTCCCCCATTCCCTTTGGAGGATGGCGCACCGTCCCCAACGCCAGGGTGGCCAAACACCATCCCGAATGGTATTGGGGCATGGGGTTGACTGCAGAAGCCGTTGCCTCAGAGTACAAGGTGTCACGTGAAGACCAAGATGCCTTTGCCGTCCAAAGCCACCTCCGTGCTGCCGCCGCCATCGACAGCGGAGCCTTCGCTTCTGGCATCGCGCCCATCACCGTGAACGAAGTGTACCTCGACGCCCAGGAGAAGCGGCAAGAAAGACAGCACGTCGTCGATACGGACGAAGGGGTGCGGCGCGGCACCAACCCTGAAGCCCTTGCCAAGCTGCGTCCAGTGTTTGCAGAGGGTGGGTCCGTCACAGCGGGCAACAGCTCCCAGACGTCAGATGGCGCTGCCTTTGTGATGGTGGTGAGTGAGCGCATGCTCAAAGAACTCGAAGTGGAGCCCATTGCACGGCTCAAATCCTACCACGTCAGCGGCCTCGAACCACGCATCATGGGCATGGGCCCGGTGCATGCCGTCCCCATGGCCCTTCAGAAGGCCGGGCTCACCCCCGCCGACATCGACCTGTACGAATTGAACGAAGCGTTCGCCAGCCAAAGTGTTGCAGTAACGCGCGAACTGGACTTGGATCCTTCCAAGGTGAACGTCCATGGCGGCGCCATTGCCTTGGGCCATCCACTCGGATGCACAGGCGCCAAACTCAGCGTCCAACTCTTGAATGAATTGAAAATCCGGAAGGCCCGCCACGGCATTGTCACGATGTGCGTTGGTTCTGGCCAAGGCGCAGCAGGCGTCTTTGAAATGCTTTCTCCCCAATCCCTTACGACATGACTTCAGGAACCCCCAACCCTTCCAAGGCCATCACCGGCGGCGAATTCCTCATCCGCGATGTCCGTGCAGACGAAATTTTTACGCCAGAAGAATGGACGGAAGAGCATCGCATGATGCTGCAAACCGGACTTGACTTCGTGGCCCAAAGGATCATCCCCAACCTGGAACGCATCGAGTCCCAAGAAGAAGGCTTGACACCAAAGCTCTTGGAAGAAGTCGGAGAGTTGGGGCTCCTGGGCAGCAGCGTACCCGAGAATTTGGGCGGACTCGGTTTGGACTTCAAAAGCACCATGCTCATCACTGAAAGCATGGGTGGAAGCCACAGCTTTGCCGTCAGCTTCTCAGCCCACACAGGCATCGCGACCCTGCCCATCCTTTACTATGGGAATGAAGCCCAAAAGCAGAAATACATCCCAGGATTGGCCACCGGCCAACTCAAGGGGTGCTACTGCCTGACCGAGCCCGGCAGCGGATCCGACGCCAACAGCGGCAAAACCACAGCAAAACTGAATGAGGCTGGCACCCACTACGTCCTGAATGGACAAAAGATGTGGATCACAAATGCTGGGTTTGCGGACATCCTCGTGGTGTTTGCCAAAATCGACGACGACGACAACCTCAGTGCCTTCATTCTGGAAAACAGCTTTGACGGGATCACCATGAATCCTGAGGAAAAGAAAATGGGGATCAAAGGGTCCAGCACGCGCCAGGTGTTCTTCAACGACGTCCAAGTCCCTGTCGAGAACCTCTTGTACGAGCGTGGCAAGGGCTTCAAGATTGCGGTGAACATCCTGAACATTGGACGCATCAAACTGGGTGGCGTTGTCATTGGTTCCTGCAAGGATGCCATCACGGAAAGTGTGAAATATGCGAACGCCCGCGAACAGTTTGGCCGGCCCATCAGCAAGTATGGCGCCATCCGCCACAAGCTCGGAGAAATGGCGATCCAGACCTACGTTCTGGAGAGTTCCATTTACCGCGCCACCCAAAACATCGACGACGCCATCGCCGACCTCGCTGCGGGTGGCATGGACAAGGGAGAAGCCACATTGAAAGGCATTGCGGCATTTGCCCCAGAGTGCGCCATGATGAAGATTCTCGGATCCGAAGTCACAGACTACGTGGTGGACGAGGCCGTCCAAGTGCACGGAGGCATGGGGTACAGCGCCGAGACACGTGCAGAACACGCCTACCGCGATGCCCGCATCAACCGCATCTTCGAAGGCACCAACGAAATCAACCGCATGCTCACAGTGGACATGATCTTGAAAAAGGCCATGAAAGGTGAGTTGGATTTGATGACCCCGGCCATGGCGGTGGCGAATGAACTCACAGGCATACCGGATTTTGGGGAGGCACCTTCCGACATCTATGAAAGGCATCTTGGATACATCAAGAACTTCAAGAAAGCCACCTTGATGGTGGCGGGTTCGGCAGCCCAGAAGCTCATGATGTCACTGGCGAAAGAACAAGAAGTGTTGATGGGCATCGCCGACATGACCGTTTGGACCTATGCCGTGGAGAGCTTGGTGTTGCGGGCACAAAAAATCGCCTCAACACAGGGTGCAGAAGCGGCCGCCATTCCGACGGACATGATGCAGACCTACACCTATTGGGCAGCGGACCGCATCTCCATGGCGGGCAAAGAATCCCTCATGGGCTTCGCCGAAGGCGATGAACTGAAAATGATGCTCATGGGGATGAAGCGCTTCACCAAAGTCGATCCTTTCAACACGAAGGAAGCACGACGTCGCGTGGCCCAAGCCCTGATCGACAAGAACGCTTACCCGTTCTAACATATCGCCCACCTGCGGTGAACAACTGTCGGGGGAGCACTGCATTGAGCGGGGCTCCCCCGCGGTAATTTTGGACCATGGCAAAAAAGAAGAACATCATCACGGCGAAGTCGCAAAAGTTCCTGGAGAAATACCTGAACAATGCCTCGCCCACGGGCTTTGAAACAGAAGGTCAGAAGTTGTGGCTCGAGTACCTCAAGCCCTACATCGACACCCACTTTGTGGACACCTATGGAACGGTCGTAGGGGTCATCAACCCAGACGCACCTTACAAGGTGGTGATTGAGGCGCATGCAGACGAAATCAGCTACTTCGTGCATTACATCACGAACGAAGGCTTCATTTACCTGCGCCGCAACGGTGGAAGCGACCATCAAATCGCCCCTTCCAAGCGGGTCAACATCCACACCAAGAAGGGCGTGGTTCCGGGTCTTTTTGGATGGCCTGCCATCCACACCCGCTCCGCCGGAAAGGAGGAGCCGCCCACTCTGAAGAACATCTTTTTGGACGTCGGCGCCAAGAACAAGGAAGAGGTCGAGAAGATGGGCATCCATGTCGGTTGTGTGGTCACCTACCCCGACGAGTTCATGGTCTTGAACAAGGATTGGTATGTGGGACGAGCACTGGACAACCGTGCAGGTGGTTTCATGATCGCAGAAGTCGCTCGGATGCTTCATGAGAACAAAGTGAAGCTCCCATTTGGGCTGTACATCACCAACTCCGTCCAGGAAGAAATTGGACTCCGAGGCGCCCAAATGATTGCCGAACGCATTCAACCAGATGTGGCCATTGTGACGGATGTCACACACTGCACGCACACCCCCATGCTCAACAAAATTGAGCAAGGCGACACCGCTGCGGGCAAAGGTCCCAGCGTCACGTACGGTCCAGCCGTCCAAAACAACCTGCTGCAACGCATCATCGACACCGCCGACAAGAACAAGATTCCTTTTCAACGGCAAGCGGCAAGCCGCTTCACCGGCACGGACACCGACGCGTTTGCCTATTCGAACAAAGGCGTGCCCAGTGCGCTGATCTCGTTGCCATTGCGCTACATGCACACCACCGTAGAAATGGTGCACAAAAGCGACGTCGAAAACTGCATTCAACTCATCTATGAGACGCTGCAGAACATCAAGGCTGGGGAAGACTTCAAATATCTGTGAGCGCAAGTGCTTGCGAATGAACAAGGGGCCTCTGCCCCTTGTTTTTTGCACGACACTTTTTGAATCCCACCCTTGAAGACCATTGTTCA
>CAWVVM010000038.1:0-15669 GCA_963933635.1 uncultured Flavobacteriales bacterium | reverse complement strand
CTTCTAAAAAAGAAACCTCATCACCAAAGTTGTCCGTGAAACATTCACCGGCCAGTTCAATCACAGTCCCTTCACAGTCACAGGCACCTTCAGCGATGCCGTCACCGCCGCAAACACCACACTCGTCTTCCACGTTGCCTTCGCAGTCGCAGTCGCCATCTGGGATGCCGTCACCGCCACACACGCCGCATTCATCAAGGACGTTGCCGTCGCAGTCGCAGGCGCCGTCAGCGATGCCTTCACCGCCACACACGCCACACTCGTCGAGGACGTTGCCGGCGCAGTCGCAAGCTCCGTCAGCGATGCCGTCACCACCACAAACGCCACACTCGTCTTCCACGTTGCCTTCGCAGTCGCAGTCGCCATCTGGGATGCCGTCACCGCCACACACGCCGCATTCATCAAGGACGTTGCCGTCGCAGTCGCAAGCACCGTCAGCGATGCCTTGACCGCCACACACGCCGCACTCGTCAAAGACGTTGCCGTCGCAGTCGCAAGCGCCGTCAGCGATGCCTTCACCGCCGCAAACGCCACACCCGTCTTCCACGTTGCCGTCGCAGTCGCAGTCGCCATCTGGGATGCCGTCGCCACCGCACACGCCACACTCGTCAAGGATGTTTCCGTCGCAATCGCAAGCACCATCAGCGATGCCGTCACCGCCGCACTCGTCGCACTCGTCAAGGACGTTGCCTTCGCAGTCGCAAGCGCCGTCGGCAAGGTCAGCACATCCACATTCGTAAACAGCTCCAGGACCATTGCAGATGTCGCAGGCATCAAGGATCGCATCGCCACCGCAAACCCCGGCGCAATCCAACTCCTCACATGAGCCGTCGTCTTCAGTAGCCTCCAAGTCGTAGTTGCATGCAGTCGAATCCGTACAACCAGGAATGGGGCAGCTGTCAAACTCCAAAACATCTCGCCATTCCTGTTCCTGATCACCATTCATGTAAACAGAAAAATAAACCTGACCTGACAAGGTGCCGGACGTCGTGATTTGAGCAAACATGATTTTCAAATCATCTCCAGCCAAACCGGTTTGGTTCGCTTCCACTCCTTCGAAAGGCTCGTACCAAGCGCCCCCTGTGACATCATTGACCGTGACGTTTTGGCCTGCATCTCCACCAGTAAATTCCAAAGAGGCATCAATGTCTCCCCAAATTGTGGACATGCCCGCAGCTGTGGTTTCAGCATTGTCAGCACCAATGGTCAAGTAGCTGTCGTACACCACCTCTGGGAACGCACCCACGATTACGTCACTGATTGAACTTGCATTCCAGCTGGAGTTGTATGGATTGTTGTACCAATTCCCACTGGTGGATTCGATGATCAGTGGGTTGTTCGCATCCCCCGCACAGCCACCGAGATAGTCCGTCGAGTTCAAACAATTCAGGTACAACCGATAAGTCGTTTGACCGGCAAGTTCTCCAGAATCATGGGAGGTCACTTCCTCGATGGAAACGCAATATCCATCTGGTGCTGGATCAAAATTGCCCGGTGCCAAAAATTGGGCTTGGAATGCCGTCACACAAAGTGTGAGCAACGCAGTGAAAAGTACTCGCATAGCGATAACAGTTTGGTTTGGAATAGAATTCAGTTCAACAGTGCAAAAAAGACGGTTTGAAGTCAATTAAGCAGCGTAAAGAAGCACCAGTTTCAGGTGTAACTCCAAATGATTATATCCATAATTGTTCGTTATTTTTAAGCAGTCGGATTGCGTTACATAATATCCATCCCGTAGAACCAGATATCGCTTATTTCAAGCCTCATTCCAGAGCCTATAATCTTTCGATTGTACGGGTTTGATTTCACTCTCAAAGGGTGCTTTGACCAATATAATTTTGGCCCACAACACCATTGTAGCGCTCTCACACAGCCGCCATGTTCAGCGCGTCCTGTGTGACTTTTCATCCCTCACACAGGCAAGTCTGAGGAAAATATGCAGTATATTCGCCCCTCGTTTGAGGTACCATAGCTCAGTTGGTAGAGCAACGGATTGAAAATCCGTGTGTCCCAGGTTCGAATCCCGGTGGTACCACATTTCAAGAAGCCGCATCCCAGCGGCTTTTTTGTTGCACTTTTGTGCAGCATGAACTCTCTACTTGACATCGGTGCTTTCCCTTCTTGGCCCAACGACATGGATGCACTCTTTTGGATCCACGAAGAAGGTTTGGATGGCCAATGCGTAGACGACTACCGGCAAGCTCTGCAAAAATCGACTTCAGCGCCCATCAAATTGGCCATTGTCGAAGGAGGCGAAACGATGAAGTCTTGGGATCAACTCCCCTCTTTGCTTCAGGTTTTTTCTCGTCACCAGTTGTCCCGACACAGCGTCGTTTTGACGACTGGCGGAGGAGCCATGAGTGATGCTGTAGGCTTTGCTGCATCCATTTGGAAACGTGGAATGCGGGTGGCCCATGTGCCCACCAGTACCCTTGCCATGGTGGATGCTGCATGGGGCGGGAAAACGGCTTTCAACTTCGAAGGAAAGAAAAATCAATTGGGCACCTTCCATGCACCCTTGTTCGTTCACATCGACTCATGTTGGTTGAATACTTTGCCTGAACGCCATCGGCGATCGGGATTGGCTGAGGTGGCCAAACATGCCATGCTCGACCCAAACTTGGGATGGAGCCATCTCAAAGACTGGCCTGACTGGTCGCCAACGGACCAAAGCGTGCTTCGCACTTGGACAGATCGCATGAAGGCTTCCGCGGAAGCCAAACGGCGCATCGTGGAAGAGGACCCCTTCGAAACAGAGCGTCGGGCAACCTTGAATTTGGGACATACCGTAGGTCATGCGGTCGAAGCACACTTCTCCACCACAGATGTCCCTTGGCTCCATGGTGAAGCAGTGGCCCTGGGGCTGAGGTTCGCCATTTTCATGGCCTCAGAATCTTCAACTGAAGATTTCCAACCTTTGAAGGACTGGCTGCGGCGTCAAGTGCCGCTTCCCTCCGTCAAGTGGCCATCGGCGGCTGAACTTTGGCCACTCATGGTGCACGACAAGAAAAACAGTCTAACGGAAGTGCGCGAGGTGCAATGGCAGGGTTGGGGAGAAGTGATTTGGCCAAAAATTTTGGAAAAGGTCACCTTTGAGGCAACTTGGCAAAGCTTTTTGCGTTCTGAAATGGTATCCCCTCACTTGTGAATCTTTTCAATTTTGGAAAAAACAGCATCTGAATTGGCCGTCTTGCTCGATGGAAGCGTCGCTGGCAACCCAGACGCGCGCATCAAACGCCTCGCAAAAATTGAATCCGCAGGTCCCGGTTCGGTGTCGTTCATTGCAAATCCCGAGTACGAGCGCTTCATCTTCACGACGAAGGCTAGTGTCGTGATTGTCAAAAAAGACTTCGTGGCCTCTTCAGCCCTTCCTCCTGAATTGACGCTGCTCCGAGTGGAAGACCCCTACCGCGCATTTGCCCACCTTTTGGAAGCGTATGACTCCCTATTGAAGCGGAAGGAAGGGATCCATCCAACCGCCCATGTGGACAGCGATGCCAAAATCGGAAAGGGATGCTACATCGGCCCAGGGGTAGTTGTTGAGCAAGGGGCTGTGATAGGAGATCGCACCGAGCTTCATGCAAATGTCCACGTGGGCAGGGCCGTGCGCATTGGTTCGGACACTGTCTTGCACAGCAACACCCGTGTGCTCGATCGATGTGTGGTTGGCAACCAATGTGTCTTGCAAAGTGGAGCGGTGATTGGATCTGATGGATTTGGCTTCGCACCCGTTGAAGATGGCTCCTACGCCAAAGTGCCCCAAACAGGCAATGTCATCGTCGAGGACGCTTGCGACATTGGCGCCAACACCACCATTGACAGGGCGACCTTAGGTAGCACAGTGATTCAAAAAGGATGCAAATTGGACAACTTGATTCAGATTGCCCACAATGTGGTCATTGGCGAATCCACTGTCATTGCAGCCCAAACAGGTATCGCTGGGTCCACTGAAATTGGAACGCGGTGCATGATTGGTGGCCAAGTGGGCATCGGAGGGCATTTGAAAATTGCCGATGGGTGCAGAATTGCGGCCAAATCTGGAGTGAGTGCGAGTCTCATTCAGCCCCACCAAACCTACCAAGGGAATCCCGCGGTGCCAGTAAAGCAGTTCCAAGCTTACCACATTGCACTCCGCAGGTTGGTGCGCATCCCATTGAGCGAAAGGCTGGCGGCAATCGAAGAAGCCCTGCACGGCGAACAAACCCCAAACGCACAAGTGCCAAGTGGTTCCGCCCGCTGACGTACGTTTGCACTCATGATTTCGTCCAACCAACAACACACCCTGAAGGGAGAAATTTCCTTTCAGGGCATCGGTTTGCATTCGGGGGTCCACAGCAAAATGACCTTGGCTCCCGGAGCGACCAACTCAGGGTATGTCTTTGTGCGCACCGACATGGAGGGCCAACCCGAAATTCCAGGCCTTGCGGCCAATGTGTGCGAGACGCGTCGAGGGACCACCCTCAAGGTTGGAGAGGCCATGGTCCACACCACAGAGCATGTGCTTGCGGCATTGTATGCCTCCGGCATCGACAACGCCAGGCTATTGATTGACGGTCCTGAGGTCCCCATCCTAGATGGTTCGGCCATGCCTTTCGTCGAAGGAATCGACTCTGTTGGTGGTGTATCGCAAGAGGCGAGACGGAAATTCTTCAAAGTCAGGAAGAACATCAGTCACAAGGATGACTCTGGGGTGGAGATGCTGATTGTCCCCCTTGAAGAGGAGGTGTTCAAAGCCACGGTCATGGTGGATTACAACAGCCCCATCCTTGGAACCCAGCACGCCCGCCTCGAACATTTGGGAGATTTCAAGGAAGAAATTGCCGCGAGCCGCACCTTCGTGTTTCTCAAAGAAATTGCCAGCCTGGCAGAACAAGGGTTGATCAAGGGTGGCGACCTCGACAATGCAGTGGTATTGGCCGAACGGTCCTATACCCGTGAGGAGTTGTCCACCATCGCCGAGGCGCTTGGCAAGGACTCCTTGTCTGGAACGGCAGACCAACCAGGCGTCTTGAACGTCTCTGAAATGCGGTTTCAAAATGAACCAGCACGGCACAAACTCTTGGACATTGTCGGAGATCTCGCATTGACAGGACGATTCATCCATGGCCACGTCATGGCGGCCCGGCCTGGTCACGCGGCCAATGTGGCCTTTGCCAATTTGTTGGCAGCCACCATTAAGGACCAAGAGGACATGCCCGACTTCAGAACTGACCGCCCTTCCTTGATGGACATCAACGACATTTCTGCGATGCTGCCTCATCGGTACCCTTTCCTTTTGGTCGACCGAATCATGGACATCGATGACCAAAGCATCACTGGCGTCAAGAACGTCACATTGAACGAACCCTTTTTCCAAGGCCATTTCCCCAACAACCCCGTGATGCCTGGAGTTCTTCAAGTCGAAGCCATGGCCCAAGTGGGGGGCATTTTTGCCTTGTCCTCGGTGGAGGACCCTGAAAATTACTCGACTTATTTCATGAAAATTGACGGTGTCAAGTTCAAGAAAAAGGTGCTTCCTGGCGACACCCTGGTGTTTTATCTCACGCTCATTTCCCCCATCCGAAGAGGTTTGGTGAACATGAGAGGACGTGCCTATGTCCGAGGTGAGTTGGTGTCTGAAGCCTCCATGCTTGCCCAAGTCGTTAGAGATCGGGGCCCTCAAGACGCGCAATGATGCAACAGGCGACATCCATCTCACCCAAGGCCCACATTGACGCCAGCGCGCGCATTGGTGAAGGTGTGGTGATCGAGGCTTTCGCATTCATTGGCCCCGACGTTCAAATTGGTCCGGGCACTTGGGTGGGGCCGCATGTCACCATTTTGGGCCATACCACCGTAGGCAAGGACTGCAAGCTCTTTCCCGGATGCGTCTTGGGAGCAGACTCCCAAGATTTGAAATACAATGGGGAACTGACAAGAGTGGAAATCGGGGACCGCACCCAGATTCGAGAATGCGTGACGGTTCACCGCGCCACCACCGATCAACTGGTGACGCGGATTGGTTCTGATTGCTTGATCATGGCCTATGTGCATGTCGCGCACGACGTGCAGATTGGCGATTCAGTCATCCTCGCCAATTCGTGCAATGTCGCAGGTCACGTTGTGATTGAAAGCCATGTGATCATTGAAGGAATGGTTGGGGTTCAACAATTCGTGCGCATTGGACAGCATGCATTTGTCGCAGGGGGAGCTTTGGTGCGCAAGAACGTTCCGCCTTTCATCAAAGCGGCACGTGAGCCACTGAGCTACATCGGGATCAACGGCATCGGGTTGCGTCGTCGAGGTTTTGATCTCGACCGCATCCAAGCATTGGAGGACATTTACAGGACCTTGTATGTCCTCAACAACAACATGTCACAGGCGATGAAAGCTGCGGAATTGGAATTGCCACAATCCGAGGACAAAGAGACAGTCCTCGGCTTCATCCGCAAATCGGACAAAGGCATCATTCGCGGCCCGTTCTAAGATCATGGCTGTTCAACTCGCCGCTTTTCAAGCCACTGACCTGACCCTTCGTAGAGGCCACCATGTTGTTTGGAAGGATGCCACATGGCGGCTGGACGCCCCAACGGTCATCCTTGGGAAGAATGGTCAAGGAAAAAGTTCAACCCTTGCCATGTTGGCTGGCCAGTTGTCGCCCATCCAAGGTGAATTGTCACTTGTTCATCATGGCAAGGTCATTGCTCCAGATGCATGGATGACCTCAGTTTCACTCGCCGCTCCTTGGGCCTCGACACCTGGGCATCTTAGCTTGTCCCAAACCCTTGCTTTCCACGGCCAATTTAGGACCCCTCGATCTGGGCCACGGCATTGGGAAAGGCTCTTGTTGGAATCGGGATTGAAGGTGGGGGACCATGTTCCCTTGGCTTCATGGAGTTCTGGCCAGCGTCAAAGACTGTCCTTGGCATTGGCTTTGGGCTCCGAAGGCCAGGTGGTGTTGCTCGATGAACCTGCGACCAACCTCGATGCGGACGGAATCCAGTGGCTTCAGGCCCAAATGGACATCATTTCACGTGACACCCTGCTGGTGGTGGCGACCAATGACCAAAAAAAAGAGGGCTTCCAAGGCGCGTCAATCCTGGAAGTTTGAAGAAAAGTGAGGTCTTGATGTAACTGTTTGAGAGGTGGGGGCGTAACAGGAGGAAAATCTTCAACCCTCTCATCTCATCAACGATGAAAAAATTTCTCTTCCCCCTCGCTGCCTTTGCAGCACTTTCTACTGGCAACCTCTTCGCACAGGAAGCCGCTTTGTCCAACTACGACGCACCTGCATCAGCATATGATTGCGTTCAAGAAAACAAAGTCCAGGACCGCAGTCTTGATGTTCAAGGCGCTGTGATGGCAAATTCTTTTACCGCTTGTACAAACGGAACATTGTCCAACGTGGCCCTTACTTTGAAAGGCGCTACCGACAACACTTGGTTCCTTGCCGAGATCCGCGATGCCTCGGGCAACATCTTGGACGACACCCGTTTCACCTCACGCAACATCCGTCAAAACGTTCTCGTTTTGGACCTCGAAGCAGAAGTGAAGAATGGTGCCAACTACTCATTGCAGATCACTTCTCCTGAAAACGGTCGCATTTCTTACCGTTACGAGCATGGTCCAATGGGCACCCTCGTGAATGACGGTTCACCTGTCCGTGGAAAGTTGACTGCAGCATTTGGCTTCAACGACGACAAATTCGATCAAATCGAAGCGCAATACGAAGGCCGTGGCGGAAACGCCCAGCCCGAGACGCGTGGCTTGGCCAACGAATGCAAGGTGGCAGTGAATGGCCATGACAACCGCATCAGCCTTTCTGAGTCGGGTCAGGGCATCGCCCAGTCTTTTCAAACCTGTGCCACTGGTGAATTGACCCATATCACCATCGCCATCCAGCGTTCGTTCGAGGACTTCTCAGGCCGTGCACTCGTGATGAACGGAAGCGGTGATGTTCTTTATGTCACAGACCTCGATTCTCGTGACATCGTCAAAGGCACATTGTCCATGCCTCTTGACTTGGAGGTCAACGCTGGCGAAGAATTGACTGTTGCTGTCAAGGTGCTTGGTGAGTCTAGGCTCGGAATCTTCAGCAACTCCAATGGCAATGCAGGATCTTGCGCCGTCAATGGAGTGGAAGTTGATGCGAATGTCGAATTCACCGCCTTCATCAGCGAGGTCCGCACTGGCACTCCTCAAGACTTGGAGGCTGCGAGCATCACAACCTTCCCCAACCCCTTCGCAGACCGTATCTCGGTTCACATGAAGCATGCTCCAGAAGGCAAAGTTGTGGTCCAGTTGCTCGACTTCTCAGGAAACGTACTTCGCTCTGACATGTTGTTCGTGGAGGACTCCGAAGGAAACATCACCTTCAACACCCGTGACATTGAGCGCCCAGGCTACTATGCCTTGCGCATCATCCAGGGTGACCAAGTGAAAAACATGACCATCTTGAAGCGGTGATCCTGCCCTACAAAAGACATTGAACCAAAGCGGTCCAGACGAATCATCGTCCGGGCCGCTTTTTTTGCATCAGACCCGACCACACAAATCCATCACCGTCTTTACAGGCTGGAAGCAATCTCCTGGGATTTGGACAAAACGGGTGATCCAACCTGACATGCCGCCATTCCAAAGTCCAGGATGCTCGAGGACCTTGCAGGGTAAGCCATCAATTGTTTTGGACACCACCAAATACCTTGACTCATCCACAAAACGCGACAGCGACTGACCCGGGCTCAACACCGCGACCATCTCCACTGGGTTGAAGTGTGTGGCCTTGGCAAGGATCTCATCTGAGGCCTCTGAAAACTCAGAAGTTTCGACAATTTGCGGACGAACGTGGAGGTTTCCATCCTCGTTCTCGATCTGTACCCAAAACGGTCCCCCTCCTGGTTGGCCTTCATTGGTCACCACCCCAACAATCCGAAGCGGTCTCTGCAACTCCTCCAAAAGGCATTCTGCAATTCCTTTGCACTCTGCCTGTGCATCCTTGAGCCACTCCAAAGCCGTTTGTGTGGCACGGGAGTCGCCCTGCTTGACCGCTTGCACCAAGTGATCCCTCTCCTCTGCCCATTTGCGCGCTTCTGCCACCAAAGCCTGGGTCCAAACGGAACGCAACGCAAGGCGCTTTGGAGAGGGAGCATTGTCAATGTTTCGAATCACCACCAGAGGAGTTGAGATGTCTTCGAGCAGGGGCAAAAGTGCCCCATGTCCCCCCGGGCGCTTCAACACGCGCCCGTCCTTGGCGTTGACCCAATCTCCAGATGCGGAAAGCGCCGGGGTGTCGGTACGTGAATCCTGAAGGTCAAACGACACCTTCGATGCCGTGTGAGCAGCAAGTGGGGCCAAATGGGCCTCGATCTCCTTTTGAAAGGACGATTGAACTGTGAACCACAGATGAGGCTGCTCAAAGAGCTCGGACCAAGCATAAACATGAGCTTGAAACGCCGATTGGGATTCTGCAGCACCTGGTCCGACTTGAAATGGCACCAAACCCTTGGGGAATTCACCTTCACGAAACATCGCGAATAGCGCCCCGACCACCTCTTCCGTGGTTGCCTCATTTGGCGCCAAACCTTCCTTGATGACAGATTCTTCCCACTCCTTGCCAAAGGCGAGCTGCTTGCGATTGGCCCACAAAGACTTTCCCTTTTCTGGATCGCTCCTCAGAACGCTGAACATGCGGGTCGCCGCTCCTGAGGCAGGCACAAACAAGCCACATTCATTCCCTTTTGGCGGATGTGCATGCCACAAGGCTACCTTCTGTTGCAAGGATTCTTCGGACCACAACTCCACACCATCGCCCAAAGTACAGGGCCGAAGGACATGGGGATGGGGCACAGGAGATGTCAACCGTCGCAGGCTCTCCTCGTCAGAGAGCGCGAACAACAAATTCCTGCGGACATCCATGGTCCGAAGGTACATTCATCGAGATGGGATTGTCGGTCAGGCCCTCCGCAAATGCGTGACCTTGGGGGCAACGCTGGAAAAGACCTCTGAGAGGTCTTGTGTCAGAGCGTTGCAGACCAAATCCATCGAGCTGCACAATTCCGAGACCAGCCCGGGCAAGGTGTTCAATTCAAAGGCAAACTTGCTGCAGCGTTCAATGTTGAGCACCATGGGCTCGAGGCCAGAGAGCCCCAACATTTTGACACTCGACTTGAGCTGATGTGCAATGGGGTGCAAGTCCTGGAGCCGAGATTGTCTGACACATTGCATCATGTCCAAACGGGCTGCAGGAGCCTGTTTCAAAAACAACTCAACAATTTGACGCACCATGGCCTCATTGCCATGGAACACTTGGTTCAAATATGTCAGGTCGTAATGACGGTCCATGAGAAGGCATACGTTTTTGTGGGCCAAAAAGTTTCATCCGACCATTCGCAGTAGATTCGCATCATGAGTGAAGGATCTCGTCCACGCATCTTGGTCACAGGAGGAGCTGGATACATCGGGAGTCACACGGCAGTGGCACTCCACGAAGCAGGGTTTTGGCCTGTCCTGTTGGACAATTTGGACAATGCCTCCGTCGAAGCAGTGACAGGCATTCGTGAGATCTGTCAGGCAGACCTTCCCTTCCATCAAATCGATGTGCGGGATGGCGCTTCACTCGACAAGCTCTTCAGCGACTTTGAGTCCCAGGGAAATCCATTGCAAGGCATCCTTCACTTTGCCGCACATAAGGCCGTTGGTGAAAGTGTCGAACAACCTGCCCGTTATGCTTCCAACAACGTCGGTGGACTTGCCGTCCTGCTGGAGGCGGCTTCCAAGCATGGGGTGGACGATGTGGTGTTTTCTTCGAGCTGCACCGTCTATGGAGAACCCCCAAGCGTTCCTGTCTCGGAATCTGCCCCTTTTCAAACCGCAGAATCCCCTTATGGCTGGACAAAACAAGCATGTGAGCGGGTGCTGACCGACCACGCCCAAAGCTTGGCCCAGGCCCGTGTGGCCTTGCTTCGGTACTTCAACCCCATTGGCGCCCACCCTTCCGCCATGATTGGAGAACTGCCCCTCGGCGTACCCAACAACCTCATCCCCTACTTGACCCAAACGGCAGCGGGAATTCGCCAAAGGCTGACCGTCTTTGGAAACGACTACCCCACCCCAGATGGCACCTGCGTCAGGGATTACCTCCATGTGATGGACCTCGCCGAGGCCCACGTAGCTGCCTTGAAGTGGTGCAAGAACCAAACCTCGCCCCAAAGTGTGGTGAGGGCCTTCAACCTTGGCACGGGCCAAGGAGCCTCAGTCCTCGAGGTGATCCAAACCTTTGAAAAGGTCACGGGGCAGCAAGTGGCGCATGAGGTTGGTGACCGCAGGGCTGGCGACGTGGTGGCGATATGGGCTGACCCCTCAAGGGCCCAAAAAGAGCTTGCATGGTCCACCCAACGGGACCTCGCAACCTCGCTGAAAGACGCTTGGAGGTGGCAAGAAAAGTTGAGCCGTTAGAACAAGGTCAATGACACGCTGAGCCATCCCAACACGTAGCCAGCGTAGACCTGTCGAGGAGTGTGTGCCTCGAGCTGAAGGCGGCTCCATCCCACAGCGCCTGCTGCCAAGAGGAGGGCCGTCACCCAATTTAAATTCCATGAACCATCCTGCATGGCCACGTTGACGTAGACGGCAAGGATGCCACCTTGGGCCAACATGTGCATGCTGATTTTGGCCTTCCACGTGACGAGCCAAGCTGCACCAATGGCCACTGCCAAGGCCAGCAACACCTGCCTGTAAAAGAAGGGGACTTCAACGGATGTGCCCCCACAAACCAACACATAGGCCATGCTGTAATGGCCCAAAACAATCAAGAATGGCAAGGGTCGTTCCCGGCGCGAACGGATGTCCCAATCGGAAATAACCCCCCTCTTTTTGAGCACCCAAAGCGAAATGGCGGGCGCCAGTGTGTTGATGAACAAAAGCACAAACAAATACGCAAAGAGGCCCAGACGGTGAATCAGGTAACCGTCCACTTCCAGAAGCAAACCCAGCGTCAAGAGCGGCATGCACAAGGGGTGCAAGGCAGCACTGACCAACTGGGCGGTGAAACGCATCACAATTCCTTGCGCAATCTGGCCACCGAAATGCCCAGCTGCTCGCGGTACTTGGCCACGGTGCGGCGGGCAATGTTGTAGCCCTTGGCATTGAGCAACACCCCCAACTTCTCATCCGACAATGGCTTCTTCTTGCTTTCCTCTGCAATGGCTTCTTCCAAAATCTTCTTGACCTCCCTAGAGCTCACCTCCTCGCCACTGTCGGTACTTAGCCCCTCTGAAAAGAAAGATTTCAGGGAGAGGGTGCCATATGGGGTCTGCACATATTTGCTGTTGGCCACCCGAGACACCGTACTGATGTCCATGCCAATGCGCTCTGCAATGTCCTTCAGAATCATAGGCTTCAAGTCCACCTCGTCCCCACTGAGAAAATAGGCTTGTTGGTGGTCCAAGATGGCACGCATGGTTTTCATCAGGGTGCGCTGCCTTTGGGCGATGGCATCTACAAACCATTTGGCTGCATCCACTTTTTGCTTCACAAAGGTCAAGGCCTCCTTCGTCGCTTTGTCCTGCTTGCCTCCCTGCGCATATGTGTCCATCATCTCTTTGTAGGAGGGACTGATGCGCAAATCAGGCGCATTGCGGCCATTGAGCTGAAGGGCCATGTCCTCCCCTTCCACCGCCAACAAAAAGTCGGGAATAACGTGGTGGATGGTGCGTGATGATTCGCTTCCGGAATTGCCTGGTTTGGGATTGAGTCGTGTCAATTCTTCCATTGCATCCCTCAACTCATCCTCCCCCAAGTCCAATGCCAATTGCATTTTGGAAAAGTGCTTTTTCACAAAGGCATCGTAGTGATCAGTCAAAATCGCCGCAGCACGGGCGAGCGACACCTGCCTCGGGTCATCGCCGTCTTTTTCGTTCTGCTTCCTCGACACCTGCAGCAAAAGACACTCCTTCAGATCACGCGCCCCCACCCCTGCTGGATCGAGGGATTGAACAACATCGAGCGCATCCTCGAGGGCATCTTTCTCCACCTCAATGCCTTGGGTGAAAGCCAAGTCGTTCACAATGCTCTCCAAGTCGCGGCGCAAATAGCCGTCGTCGTCCAAGTGCCCAATCAAATGTTCGGCCAGCGCCCTGGTCGCAGAGGATGATGCCAACATGGCCAGCTGGTCAATGAGCAACTCACGGAAGGTCGTGCCGCTGCCCAAAGGAATGTCTCTGTCCTCGACATCCGCCCCCTGGTTCCTTGCCGTGAGCTGATAGTCAGGGGTCTCATCGTCCAAGTACTCCTCGAAATCAAATTCCTCTAAGGCCTCAGAAGAATCTTCCTGGCTGTTGTCCAAATCCTCCAAATCTTCTCGCTCCGCACCCTCCTCAAGGGCAGGGTTGGCCTCCAATTCTTGCTTGATCCGTGCCTCGAGTTCCAGCGTTGGAACTTGCAGCAACTTCATCAATTGAATTTGCTGAGGCGAGAGCTTTTGGAGAAGTTTTTGTTGGAGACTCTGTTTGAGCATGGGTCAAAATTCGGCGTTCTGCGGGGTTCTTGGAAAGGGAATCACATCTCGGATGTTCGTCATCCCAGTAACGTACATCACCAACCTTTCAAAACCCATGCCAAATCCACAATGTGGGGCTGTCCCAAACTTTCGGGTCTCCAAATACCACCAAACGTGTTCCTCTGGAATGTTGAATTCTCCACACTTTTTCTTCAAGACGTCAAGACGCTCCTCGCGCTGGCTCCCGCCGATGATTTCTCCAATTCCAGGCACCAAGACATCCATGGCTGCGACCGTTTTACCGTCGTCGTTTGAACGCATGTAGAAGGCCTTGATCCCCGCAGGATAATCAGTGACAACGACGGGACCTCCGACGTGTTTTTCCACCAGCCAACGCTCATGCTCACTTTGGAGGTCGACCCCCCATTCCACTGGGAACTTGAATTTCTTTTTCTTGTAGGGCTTGGAGTTCCTGAGGATGTCGATCACTTCAGTGTAGGTAAGGTGGGTGAATGGCGCCTCAACCACGGCCTTCAGCCGTTCACGGAGGGGCGCGTCATGTCGTTCCGCTTGAGGCAGCTGCTTTTCAGCATCCAACTCCCTTTTTTCGAGAAAGGCCAAATCCTCCGCGCCATTCGACAATACGTACCCAAGGACAAACTTCAAGCAGTCCTCCGCCAAAGCCATATCGTCCTTCAAGTCTGCAAATGCGATTTCAGGCTCAATCATCCAAAACTCCGCGAGGTGCCGGGAGGTGTTGCTGTTCTCTGCGCGGAAGGTGGGCCCAAAGGTGTAGACTTGTCCAAGGGCCATGGCGCCCAATTCAGCTTCCAATTGACCGCTGACCGTGAGGTTGGATTCCTTCCCAAAAAAGTCCTTGGATTCATCGATTCCGCCCTTCTCGTTGCGCGGCAAATCCTCCAAATCAAGCGTGGTCACCCGGAACATTTCACCAGCACCTTCAGCATCGCTGCCCGTAATGATGGGGGTGTGCATTTGGTAAAATCCGCGCTCGTGGAAGAAGGTGTGCACGGCATATTGAAGCAAGTGACGCAAGCGAAACACCGAACCAAACGTGTTGGTGCGGAACCTCAAATGAGCCTTTTCCCGAAGAAAATCGAGGCTGTGACGCTTCATCTGAATCGGAAACTCCTCAGGGTCCGCCTCTCCGAGCAACAGCAAGGCATCGACCACAAGTTCTGTGGCCTGTCCGCCGCCCTGGCTCTCCACCAAGGTGCCATGCACCTCCACAGCGGCACCGGTGTTCAGCTTGCGCAGCACCTCGGCATCGAGGGTGTCCTTGTCCACAACGCATTGCAAATTTTTCCCCGTGGACCCATCGTTGAGGGCCAAAAATCGGTCGTTGCGAAACGTCCTCACCCATCCACAGACACGCAAATTGGCGTGAAGATGGGTGGTGTCCAACAGCGACGAAATCAGGGAGCGGGGGGTGGTCTTGGGGTCCATGTTCAAAGGTTGTGAGACATCGTTGTCTCCAACCCACAAAGTAAACAAAGGGAAGCTGGCCACCACGGCAGTCCCCCAAGGAAATTAACGTCGGTCAACCGTCGCTTTCCACACGTCCATCTCGGAGGCGCACGATGCGATCTGCACAAGCTGCAATGTCTTCCTCATGGGTTACCAAAATCACGGTGTTGCCCGCCTTTTGGATGTCTGCAAAGAGCTCCATGACCTCCAACGATGTGGCCGTGTCAAGGTTGCCTGTGGGCTCATCCGCCAGAATGATGGACGGACGCATGACCAAGGCGCGGGCCACGGCCACACGCTGTCGCTGGCCCCCACTCAACTCATTGGGTCTGTGGTCCATCCGGTCCGCAAGGCCCACTTGGGCGAGAACCTCCTCCGCACGCTTCATCCGGTCCGCCTTGCCAAACCCAGCGTAAATCATGGGCAACGCCACATTTTCTTGGGCCGTATAACGTGGAAGCAAATTGAACGTCTGAAAGACAAACCCAATCTCGCGGTTCCGAATGTCGGCCAGTGCGTCGTCTTCGAGACGACTCACATCTTGATCGTTCAGCACATAGGACCCCGAGGTGGGACTGTCCAAACACCCCAGCATGTTCATCAACGTAGACTTCCCTGACCCAGATGGCCCCATCAAGGCGACGTATTCATTCGCGTGGATGTCAAGGTCCAACCCATCCAAGGCGTGGACCACCTGATCCCCGACA
>CAWVVM010000037.1:0-16210 GCA_963933635.1 uncultured Flavobacteriales bacterium | reverse complement strand
CCTCTTCCCATTCCGAACAGAGAAGTTAAGCTCACCAGCGCAGATGGTACTGCTAAGGCGGGAGAGTATGTCGACGCCATCCTTGGGGCCCTTCGGGGCCCCTTTTTTTTGTCCATTATTTCCGAATTTCGTCCCATCATGAACAATCTAGTCGCCATCGTAGGTCGTCCCAATGTTGGGAAGTCCACGCTTTTCAACCGATTGACAGAGTCCCGGGAGGCCATCACGGACGACACGAGTGGAACCACGCGTGATCGGAAATATGGAAAGGTCCTTTGGACCGACCATCAATTCAACATCATTGACACCGGAGGCTGGATCACCAAAAGTGATGACAGCTTTGAAGCCGCCATCCGCGGCCAGGTAGAAATCAGCTTGGAAGAAGCGGATCTGGTGCTTTTCATGGTGGAGATTGGGGTGGGAATCACAGACTTGGACCAAGACATTGCCAATTTGCTGAGGAGGACAGGCAAGCCCATCATTGTGGTGTGCAACAAAGTAGACACGTCAGCCCACGATCTTGGAGCTGAGGAATTTTATCGGTTGGGGTTGGCTGACAAAATTCACAGCATTTCAGCGAACAACGGTTATGGCACGGGTGACTTGCTGGATGCTGTTGTGGCGGCCATGCCCAAACAGCCTGAGGAGGATGAGCTCGGAGTGCCCAAACTTGCAGTTGTTGGAAAGCCCAATGTGGGCAAGTCGACCTTCATCAACACCATACTGGGCGAAGAACGCAACATTGTGACGGACATTGCTGGCACCACCAGGGACAGCGTGCATACGCATTACCAACTCTTTGGATTTGACTTTGAGATTGTGGACACGGCCGGGCTCCGGAAGAAGCGTCAAATCACGGATCACCTCGAGTTTTACAGCACGGTTCGCACAATCAAGGCGATCGACGAGAGTGACGTGTGCATTTTGATGCTGGATGGCAGCGACCCCATGGGTCGACAAGACTTGAACATTTTCTGGCAGATTGTCGAGAGTTACCGAGGTGTTGTGGTGGTCGTGAACAAATGGGACCTCGTGGAAAAGGAGACCAACACGATGGCCAAGGTGGAAGAAATGATCCGCGAGCGGACGTCACCCTTCACCGACATTCCCATTGTGTTCACTTCCAATGTCAAAAAGCAGCGTGTATTGAAGGCCCTTGAGACAGCCTTGGAGGTGCGTGGTGCGAGGGCATCGAAAGTCCCGACGAGCGAGCTGAATGACGTCCTGTTGCCCATCATCGAACACAACCCACCCCCGGCTTGGAAGGGGAAGTATGTGAAGATCAAGTACATCACACAGATCCCTTCTCAAACGCCAACTTTTGCCTTCTTCTGCAATTTGCCTCAGTACATCCGTGAACCGTACAAACGCTTTTTGGAAAACCAATTGAGGGACCACTACGATTTCTCTGGAGTGCCCATTCGCTTGTTCTTCCGGAAGAAGTAATGGTCTGATGGGGCCCTGAGTTGTTTACATTTGAAGGAAACAACCTGAGCTTGACCCCATGAGCTACTTCTTCACCTCCGAGTCTGTATCTGAAGGCCATCCCGACAAAGTTGCGGATGCCATTTCCGATGCATTGATTGACCATTTTTTGGCGTTTGATCCACAATCGAAAGTGGCATGCGAAACCTTGGTGACGACCGGTCAGGTTGTGCTTGCGGGAGAGGTCAAGTCCAAGTCGCCCTACTTGGATGTGCAGTCGATTGCCCGTCAAACCATTGCCCGCATAGGCTACACGAAGAGCGAATATCAATTTGACTCTGCATCGTGTGGTGTACTGAGCGCCATCCATGACCAAAGCGAGGACATCAACCAAGGTGTGGAACGTTCCAACCCAGAAGAGCAAGGCGCTGGTGATCAGGGGATGATGTTTGGTTATGCATGTCGGGAAACAGACAATTTCATGCCATTGGCACTTGAGCTGTCCCATCGTTTGCTCCGTGAATTGGCCGACATCCGAAAGGCAGGCGTGGAGATGACGTATTTGCGCCCCGATTCCAAGAGCCAAGTCACCATTGAACATGCAGACGACGGCACGCCCATCCGGATTGAGGCGATTGTGTTGAGCACGCAACACGATGATTTTGGCCCGACCGACAGTGAAATGCTCGGCACCATCCAGAGTGATGTTGCAAACATCCTCATTCCGCGCGTCAAAGCGACCATGAGCGACCGCGTGCAAGCCCTCTTTAAGGGAGACCACAAACTGCACGTGAACCCCACTGGGAAATTCGTGATTGGCGGACCGCATGGTGACACTGGCCTGACGGGACGCAAGATCATTGTGGACACGTACGGTGGCCGAGGTGCCCATGGTGGTGGCGCCTTCAGTGGCAAGGATCCTTCGAAGGTGGACCGCTCAGCGGCCTATGCCACGCGTCATGTCGCCAAGAATTTGGTGGCTGCTGGAGTGGCCGACGAAGTGCTGGTGCAGGTGGCCTACGCCATTGGCGTTGCAGAACCTGTGGGCCTCTATGTCTCGACCTACGGAACTTCCCACGTGGACATGAAGGACGGTGAGATTGCATCTCGCATTGCGGACATTTTCCCTATGCAGCCCTTCCATATTGAACAGCGGTTCAAGTTGCGGACGCCCATTTATTCGGAGACCTCAGCATACGGACACATGGGCCGTCCCCACGAAGTGGTGACCAAACGTTTCCAAACCCATGCCGGAGGCGAGTTGAAGGAAATTGAAGTCGAGCTTTTCCCTTGGGAGAAGCTGGACAAAGTCGAGGAGGTGAAAGCCGCCTTTGGACTTTGACCTGAATCCTTCTATTCCTGGCTTACAAGACGAAGTCGTAGCCTTTGAGCTTCATCATGCTGTAAGCCTCTGCATTGAAACTGAAGAGAAGGCTTCCCTTGTGCTGTCCGTACCCTGAACCGTCTGACTTCTTGTCAAGGTCAATGAGCAGTTTGGACTTGAAGAGCTTTTTTCGAAAATTCCGCTTGTCGAACGTTTTGTCCATGGCCTTTTCGTAGAGATTTTGAAGCTGGCCAAGGGTGAATTCCTTGGGGAGCAAGTCGAATCCTACGGGACGTCGTCTCACCCTTCTTTTGAGCCTCTCAAGGGCATACCCCACAATGGCGTTGTGGTCGAATGCCAAGTCAGGGACTTCATTCACGGCCACCCAATGCATGCCGTGCTGCTCCCATTGTTCGGTCAAGAAATCGCTGGTGTGGACAAGGGCGTAATGTGCAATGTTCACCACCCGGCCGCCAGGATGTCTGAACACTTGACCAAAGGCGCGAAGTTGTTCCACCGTGCTGGGGTTTTCATAGCCGAACAGATCAAAAAACATTTTCTTCGCGGAGAGGAGCAATTCCTCCGAGGCTTTGAGGTAACGGCTGGGCAAGAACAACGCCCCCTCGAAGGGCGGGCGGGAACTTTTGGCCAGCAAAATTTTCAAATCGACCCCATCAAAGCCAAACACCACAAGGCTCGTGGAAAGGGCCACTTTGTGGTCTGGTTCTTCCTGCGGAAAATGGATCATCTCTCCCATGTTGCAAAAGTAGAAGAGCCTTCTGACGTGGGCAACGGTGAATGTGAAGTCTGTGCAAAACAGCGGTGAAAACATGTGAACAACGCTCGTGAACTGCAACGTACCTTGCACCCCCATGCTTGATTCCCCTTCTTCTGGCAACACCCCAATGAGTGGCCGCTCACGCGACCTCGTCCGTGCCAATGCGCCCATGATACCGGGCGCCAAAATTCAACCACAGGCCAAGGAGCTTGAGGAAGTGGTCCTCGGTGCCATGATGGTCGAGAAATCGGCGGTCAATGCTGTGATCGATGTGCTGCAGCCAGAGAGCTTCTACGTCGAGGCGCATGGGGAAGTGTTCAGGGCCATTCAAACGCTGTTCAACAAGTCGGAACCCATCGATTTGTTGACCGTCACGGAGCAGCTTCGCAAAGAGGGGAGCTTGGAGATGATGGGTGGAAGCCACCGCGTCGCGGAATTGACCACAAGGGTGGCCAGCAGTGCCAACGTGGAGTTTCATGCCAGGATCATTGCCCAAAAGCACATCCAGCGAGAGTTGATCCGCGTGTCCAATGTCATCATTGAAAAGGCGTACGATGAGACGTCTGATGTGTTTGATCTGCTCGATGAAGCGGAGTCCAAGCTCTTTGAGGTGGCCGAGGGCAACATTCGAAAGAGCTATGAGAGCATGGGGGTGGTGATGAAGCAAGCTCTGGAAAACATTGAGTCGGCAAGGAACAATGAAGATGGGGTCAGTGGTGTGCCTTCAGGATTTCACGAGTTGGACAAACTCACCGGCGGCTGGCAGCGTTCAGACATGGTCGTCTTGGCCGCACGTCCTGGCATGGGCAAAACTGCCTTTGTGTTGTCCATGGCCCGCAACATGGCGGTGGACCATCAAATCCCGGTGGCTGTGTTTAGCTTGGAGATGTCCGCCGTGCAGTTGGTGCAGCGTCTCATTTCGTCAGAAACTGAAATCAGCAGCGACAAATTCAGGAAGGGCAATCTCGAGGAACATGAATACCAGCAGCTGTATTCTCGTGTGGGCAAGCTCAGCGACGCTCCGCTGTTCATTGACGATACACCGGGACTCAACATCTTTGAGTTGCGCGCCAAATGCCGCCGCTTGAAGGCTCAGCACGGCATCGATCTTGTGGTCATCGACTACCTCCAGTTGATGAGTGCGGGAAGCGACAAGGGCAACCGCGAACAAGAGATCTCGAGCATCTCGCGTTCGATCAAGTCCATTGCGAAAGAACTGGATGTCCCCATCATTGCTCTGTCGCAATTGAGCCGGAACGTAGAAACAAGGGGAGGCGACAAGCGTCCTTTGCTGTCTGACCTTCGTGAATCTGGGGCCATCGAGCAAGATGCCGACATCGTCGCATTCATTTACCGCGCGGAGTACTACGGCATCACCGAGCATCCCGATGGCGTGGACACCAATGGACTTGGTGAATTGATTTTGGCGAAGCACCGACACGGTGCACTTGACACCATCAAGATGAAATTCGTCCAGCGTTTGGCCAAATTCACCAATTACGACACCTTCTCTGAGGCTCCTGGTTTTGGTACGGCGATGCAGCCCAATGCCGCGTTCAACGAGCCCAAGACCATCACCGTCGGTTCCAAGATGAATGACGATTCTGGGGCGGCGAAGGGTGGGGACGTTCCCTTCTGAGCCAGCCGTATCTTGGACCCAATGCAAAGAATTCGAAGAGCAACATGGTTGGTGGCCTGCTTTTTGGTGCTCCAAGTCGGATGGTCGGCCAGGATTTTGGTGCCCATGGACGACAGCCAAACCAACCATCTGAAGGCCTACGGAATGGCGTTTTGGGTGTTGGAGAATGGTGTGGAGGTCGAGTGGTTGCTGAACTACAGAGGGGGGAGCTTCATGCTTCCCAACATTCCTGAAATAGAGAACGAATGCGTTATCAGGGGCGTGTCTCATCAAATCATTGCGGATGTTCAGGCATCTCAAATTTTGCAAGAGATCGCGGATCCCGAGGTGAACATGGAAAGGGTCAAGCTGGAGGTGACCCCGAAGATTGCGGTCTACAGTCCAGACGGAAAACAGCCATGGGACGATGCAGTGACCTTGGTGCTCACTTATTCTGAAATCCCTTACGAGATTGTCTATGACACGGAAATCTTGTCAGGGGAATTGCCAAAGTACGATTGGCTTCACCTCCACCACGAGGACTTCACAGGACAATACGGCAAGTTTTACAAGGCGTATCGCAGCGCCACGTGGTACCAAGATGAGGTGGGACGGCAAAGCGCTACGGCCCAAGTCATGGGCTTCCAAAAGGTGAGTGAAATGAAGCGCAAAGTGGCCACCAACATCCGTGACTTTGTGATGGGTGGAGGCTTCCTGTTCACCATGTGTTCGGGGACGGACAGTTATGACATTGCGCTTGCGGCGCAAGGCATTGACATTTGTGGTCCGATGTTTGACGGAGACCCTTCTGACCCGGCGGCGCCCTCCAAACTTGCATTTTCCGAGGGATTGGCGTTCAAAGATTACCAACTGGAAATGGATCCCTTGGTTTATGAGTTTTCGAGCATCGATGGGACAAAGGACCACGGGAACATCAAGCCGATCAACGATTTCTTCACGCTGTTTGACTTTTCAGCCAAGTGGGACATTGTGCCGACCATGCTGACCCAAAGCCATGAACGTGTGGTGGCAGGGTTCATGGGACAAACCACTTCTTTCCGCAAGGAGTACATCCGTCCCGATGTCACTGTCATGGGAGACAACAGAAATTTGCCCACAGCCAAATACATCCACGGCACATTGGGATTGGGTCAATGGACCTATTACGGAGGGCACGACCCAGAGGATTACCGGCATTTGGTGAACGATCCCCCAACGGATTTGAATTTGCACCCCAACTCACCCGGGTACCGCTTGATTTTGAACAACATTTTGTTTCCTGCAGCGAAGAAGAAGGACCGCAAGACCTAATGCTCAGGTGAGGTTCAGCGTCGTATGGTCGAAGTCAAGGTGACCATGTGCAGTCCATCTGAATGAGGAATGGCCTCGAATTCAACGACGCCCTGCGTTCGTTTGGCCATACTGATCAGGCCAAGTCCAGCATTTCCGCGGGCTGAATCCTGATGTCCCCCGCACAACACCTCGATGTATTCTTTGCGGAGCTGTGCATGGGAGAGGCCGTTGATCATGGCGATGCGCTCGCCCAAATCTGTGGCGTCTTGGTCCCTCATCAAGTTTCCACAGTGAACTTGGAAACCAACGGGGGTGTGTTCCAAGGTGAGGTACAGCAGCGTTTCACCTGCATCGTCAATGAATCCATGGTGAAGTACATTCTGCACTGATTCGATGCACACGAACAACACCCGCTTTCTTTCTTTTCGGCTGGTCTCTGTGTTGGCGATGCTGCGCTCTGCCAATTGGATGACATGGGGAACGATGTCAGTGTCGACGGTTCCTGTGTAGGAAAGCAAGACGCCGTACCTGGTTCTTCCCGTGGAATGAGCTTCATGGCGCTGCAGCCTCTGCTGGAGCAGAGGGAGCAATTCGTTGTGCCATTTTTGGGTCATCAGTTCTTGCAGTGTTTTCGACGAAACCGCGATAAGGTCCCACGAAAATAACAATGCAAGCTACAAGACAGAGGTGTGCCCACCTTGTCATTTTTGTCATTCTCTTCACAAATGATTCACACACATAATGGTTCGTCAAGAGCTTGAATGGAGTGAGGGCGGCCACGAGTCACACAAATCCGCGCATGCATGTTTCAGGAACCAGTGGGAGTCCCTCTGGTGTTCGGATCATTTGGTAGAACAGGGGGTGCATGAAATTCAGCGTCCGCTGAAATGGCCGTGAAGAAAAGTGACACTTCCATACCTCCATGGCAATCCGTTTGGTGGTGTTCCAAGCATAAGGGCTGAATCCTTGTGGTCTGGCAAAGCGCTCGACCCAACGGTGGGCTTGGGGAAGGTCTTCGATGGAAGAAGGAGTGCAGTGAAGTGCGGGGTTGAGGGGGAGGGACATGGTTCCGGGGTTCAGAGGGGTTGTTTTCTGAATCAAAGGGAACAAGGCACTCCGCAATGGATTTACGGACCCCCAAAAAAAGTACGTTCAGCCTCTTTTTTGCCGCTCAAGCGCACTTTCCAGGGTCTCGACCACGGATTGCTTGATGCTCTGTGGGGCGATCAGTGTCAACTCGTTGGCATGTGCTTGCAACCATTGCAACAGTTCAAAGGTCGGCATGACCTCCAGGGTCACCCGGACCTCGCCAGAAGATTCGGCAATGTGCTGTGAATGGTGCAATGGCTGAGAGGTGAGGTATTTTCCGAGCAATGGATCGCAAAGGAACTCCACACGTTCTGGCTTGGCATCTCCCAAGACGGTGATGCCCAGAGCATGCTCGAAATGGTCCTTTGCATGGAAAGACGGCTGCATGTGAAATCGAAGTTCGTCTGAAGTGGTCAAGGATTGGATGCGATCGCACCCCAAGGTCCGAATGTGCTTCTTGTCTCGGTCCCAACCCAGCAAATACCAACGGTTGCGATATTCTTTGAGGAGGTAGGGGTCCATGTTGTAGGTCGACTCCTGGGTGTCGTCAGAAAACTTCTTGTAGTTCAATTTCACGGAATGCTTGGTCCGAATGGCGTGAAGCAAGGGCGCGAGATGTTCCGACCCGTCGGCGTGAGGCGTGCTCTCAAATTGAATGTACTTCTCCATGCCTTCCGTGTCCAAGTTGGGAGAAACGGCAAGGCGGTCCGCAATTTTCCCCAAGGCTTGGTCGAATTGCTGAAAAATGGGCAAGTCCCTGAACTGGATCAAGGTATTTGTGGCGAATCGGATGGCGTCGAGGTCGTCCTCGTTGAGTTGGACATCGTTGATGCTGTACCCGTCTTCGGTGTAATGGTAACCGCGTTCATCACGATGGTATTCGATGGGAGCGTAATAGCCCAAATCGGTTTCGTTGCGCATGGCCCACAGGTCCTTCTCAATTGTGGAGATGCTGATCCGTTCGCCGTCGCTTCCGTAAAGGGCTTCTTCACAAGCCAGGCGCAAGGTTTCTTTTGAGGGAAAGGGGTGACCCGAGTTGGTAAGGCAGCGGTCGATGATGCGGTACCGCAAAAGAGCGTATTTGTTCGCTGGCATGTCAGTGGAGGGAGGCTGTGCCGGGCGGCACGAATTGTTTCATCATGGCCAAGCCGCGGGGCACATACTGCGGGTCGTGGGTGCGTGGAAGTCCAGACTTGGGAAAGGGCAGTCCAGTGTTGTGGAGGTGAAAGCAGTCACGGTAGTGGGATTTCCGCATGGAGTTTCCATATGTCAGGTGGATCCATTTGGCGCCGTGCTCGACACCATTTGTGCCACGGATGTCCCGAATTTTGACCCCCAACAGAATGCACTTGTACCCCATCAATTGAAAGGGTCCCCAAGACGTGGCCAAATTCCGCAAGGCATCGTCGGATGCGTCTTGCAGGTGATGGGCCTTGACGTTTTCATAGTTGGACCTTTTGCCATCTCTGACCTCCTTAAGCCGGTTGAATACATGGGGTTCAAAGCGAGCTCCTGCAGGCTTTTCCCCCGAACATTCCAGCATCAGAAGGGCCATCAGGTAGCTGTAATCGAGGTCGTATTTGCGGGCCGCGTCCAACACCTCCTCGCCATAGAATTGTTCAGCCACCTCCTTGCCTGCCCGGTCCCCGGAGGCATGCCATGGCGTCACAATGTGGGATTGGGCATAGATCCAAGCAACATAGATCCCCGCAAACACCATGATGGCAGACAAGAGGTGCTGGATTCGCTTGGCGTCCACCTTTCTCTTTTTCCTACCTCGTATGGGCTTGCGGCGGCTCACGTTGTCCAAAGCAAGGTGGTGAGAAGATCGTGGCCCCATCGTATGAGGGGCAACAACGCCAGCGAGGGAAGGGCATCCACCAAGGGCCAGGACGTTTGGCCTTGGACCCGTATGCCCCAAAGCTGAAAGGCGATGCCCAACATCAAGATCCCGCCAAGTGCGCTGAGTTCTTGGATCAAGGCCGGGTCCATACCTTCCCCTAGCGCCACAAATCCTAGGGTCAAGGAGCCTTGGAACACAAGCACTCCCAGGGAAGACAAGAGCACCCCCCTTCCGAGAGTCGCAGCCAAAAATGCACTGGAAATCAAGTCCATGGTGCCCTTGATGATCAACAAGTTGGGCTTGTTCATCAAGGCATCCTCCATGCAGCCAACGAGGGTCATCGAGCCCAAACAAAAGAGCATCATGGCTTCTGAGAAGCCCTTGGACGCCTCTGAAGTCAAGCGGTCTAGTCGTGCCTGTAGACCGAGGCCATGGCCCATCGCTGTTCCGAGTACCAAAGCCAAAAACAAATCGATGGGGCCCTCGGTTTCCAAGGCCATCATGGCGCCGATGGCCAAAGTGAATAGCCCAATGACTGCAAAGGTTTTGTCTTTGAGTTGAGACGACCACCTGGCCCCCATGGCGAGGCCTGCAGAAGCCCCGATGGCCACTGTGATGGTATTGAAGAGTGTCCCGACCATGCTCCCAAGTTACCTTTGGGCTTCCACAGGTCGTCCTCTTCCATGAGGCGGTCGTCAACAAAGACGCGTTGAAGTTCACTCTCGAAACCCAAGACCCTGCATCCAAGGCCCGTGCCGGGGTGCTGAAGACGGACCATGGTGACATCCACACCCCCATCTTCATGCCTGTGGGCACCATCGGTTCCGTGCGCGCCGTGCCACAAACGGAGTTGAAGGAAGTGATTGATGCGGACATCATTTTGGGCAACACCTACCACCTTCATTTGCGACCGGGAACGGAAGTGTTGGAGAACGTCGGAGGGTTGCACCGTTTCATGAACTGGGACCGGCCCATCCTGACAGACAGCGGGGGCTACCAAGTCTTTAGCCTGGCAGAGAACCGAAAGATCACGGAAGAAGGGGCCACTTTCAGGAGCCACATTGACGGCAGCAAGCATTTGTTTTCGCCTGAACGAGTGATGGACATCCAGCGCAGCATTGGGGCAGACATTTTGATGGCCTTTGACGAATGCCCTCCATATCCTTCGACCCACGCGTATGCAAAGAACAGCATGGAGCTCACCCACCGATGGTTGCACCGGTGCGTCCAACGGATGAAGGAGACAGAACCACTGTATGGCCACGAGCAAGCCTTGTTCCCCATTGTGCAGGGATCGACCTATCCCGACTTGCGACGGGCTTCTGCCCATGCCGTGGCCGAGGTGCCCGCTGTGGGGTACGCCATCGGCGGCTTGAGCGTAGGCGAGCCACATGAGGACATGTACGCCATGTGCGAGGAGGTTTGCACCATTTTGCCTGAAGATGCCCCGAGGTACATGATGGGTGTGGGCACCCCTGTGAACATCTTGGAGAACATTGCCTTGGGGGTGGACATGTTCGACTGTGTGATGCCTACAAGAAATGCACGCACGGGGACGTTCTACACGTGGAACGGCATCATGAACATGAAAAACGCCAAGTGGAAAACCGACATGACCCCGCTTGATCCTCTGGGCACGGCGCCTGTGGACCAGATGTACAGCAAGGCATACGTCCGCCACCTGTTCCATGCGAATGAACTGTTGGCCCTGTACATTGGCTCTGTGCACAACCTGAACTTTTACTTGGACTTGGTCCGAGAGGCCCGCAAGCAAATCCAAGCGGGCACCTTCCGGTCCTGGAAAGACAAGATGGTGGTCCAACTTTCTCAACGCGTTTGACCTTCAAATGATGACCCGATTGGACCGCTACATCGTGGGGAAATTCCTTGGCACCTTCGGGTTCATGCTGGGGGCATTTTGCTTGGTGGTGGTCGTGTTTGATTTGATGGAGCACATCGGTCGGTTGATGGACCACAACGCTCCCATGGCAGACACTGCCCTGTACTACCTCAATGTTTGTTTCCATTTCGCATCCTTGTTGAGCGGCTTCATTGTGTTTTTGACCATCATATGGTTCACCAGCAGGATGGCCCAAAACAGCGAAATCATTGCAATGCTGGCGGGTGGGATGTCTTTCAAGCGCTTGTTCAGACCCTATTTCTTGGCGTCTGGTGGGCTGATGATGGTCGCCTTGGCGTTGAGCCATGAGGTGGTGCCCCGGGCCAATGAACAGAAGCTTGCCTTTGAGGAGAGCTTCGTGAATACGTCTGTTCATGTGAAGGACAGAAACCTCTACCGAGAGGTGGCCCCTGGCACCATCGTCTATTTCCGCAGCGTGAACTACGGCCGTGGAACGGGTTACAAGCTTCAAATGGAGCAATGGGATGGACAGGAATTGAGGCAGAGAATCCTCGCCGCCAAGGCGACGTTCCTTCCCAAGGACAGCACGTGGAGGCTCGTCAATGCCAGCATCCGCGACTTCCCTCCCCATGGCGGACAAAACCATCGTTTCACTGCGCGGTTGGACACCGCCTTGGCCATGCGTGTGGACGACTTTGCGGAGCGCAACGAAGTGGTGGCCACCATGCCCACGGCCGTCCTTCGGCAGCATGTAGAAGAGGTCCGTCGACGTGGCGCAGACACGGCCAACTTGGAACTTACCTTGTATGGGAGGACGGCCAATGCTGCAGCGATTTTGGTGATGACGTTGATCGGTGTGTCCATTGCCGCCAGAAGGATGCGTGGGGGCATGGGCCTTCACCTCTTTGCCGCCGTGCTGGTCGGCTTCACCTACGTGTTCTCCTCCAAAGTCATTGCTGTGTGGGCGGCTTCCATGGCGGTGCCGCTTTGGTTTCCTTTGGAGGCCTCGGCCATCCGATGGATGGCAGCGTGGCTGCCCAATCTTTTGTTTGCCCTTTTGGGGGGGTGGCTTTACTGGCGCGCACCCAAGTGAGAGGTCCCTTTCAATTTAGGGCGCCGACATACTGAGCGCCAAGCTTCGGTGCGGCCGTTCGGGCCATCGATTCTTCTTCGTAGAGGCCAAACACCGTGGACCCACTTCCCGTCATTTGCGCGTATGCCGCTCCGTGGGCTCGCAGAGACTTCAAGCACGTCCCTATGCTGGGGTGACGCTCCACGGCACCTTTTTCAAAGTCATTGCGCAGGAAGGTGGCCCATGAAGCCACAGGAAGGGTGGCAAGTCGGGTCCAATCCACCGTTTCGGGATTCGGATCGACGCCTGAAAAGGCCTCTGCCGTAGAAATGTGGATGCCTGGATTCACCACCACCACCCACCAGCCGTCCAAGGGCAAGGCGAAGTCCAATGGTTGGACGTGCTCTCCACGTCCAGTGACCAAGCTGGGGACGGGCTGCACAAAGAATGGGCAGTCGCTGCCGAGCTGAGCTGCCAATTCGAGAAGGCTGTCATCGGTCAATCGGAGTCCACAGGCCCCATCGATGGCACGAAGGGCGAAGGTGCCGTCCGCACTTCCACCCCCCAGTCCGCCCCCCATGGGAAGGACCTTGTGCAGCAGCAAGTGGAGTCCGGGAAGCTCATGCCGTTGTGCGAGCAAAGCATGTGCCCGCACCACCAAGTTGTCTTGGTTCGTCCCTGGGATGTCAAGCCCCGTGAACGTGGTCTGTAGCTGGCCAGGAGGAACGTCAGGGTCGACCACCACTTCAAGGATGTCCGTCCAAGCAAGAGGCAGAAAGATGCTCTCCAGTGCATGAAATCCGTCGGGACGTCGACCGAGGATGTGGAGACCGAGATTGAGTTTGGCGGGAGGAAAGAGGACCATGTGAGGAATAGGCTTTGGGCTCAATCCATGTATCCAAACCGCTTGAGCTTGCGCTCGTCGTCGCGCCAATTCTTGTCCACCCTGACATACAGATCCAAGAAGACTTTCTTGCCCAAAAACCCTTCGAGGTCCCTCCTGGCATCCATCCCCACTCGCTTGATCATGCGGCCTTGGGCGCCGACGACAATGTGTTTCTGGGATTCTCGTGCCACGTGAATTTCCGCGCGGATGCGCGCAATTTTTGGGGCGTCCTCATAGGCCTCCACCACCACTTCGCAACTGTAGGGGATTTCTTGCTTGAAATGGGTCAGGATTTTCTCGCGGACGATTTCAGAGACAAAAAAGCGCATGGGCTTGTCCGTGAGTTCATCTTTGGGGAAGAAGGGAGGGCTCACGGGAAGTTGGGCCACGATGCGGTCCAAGAGGGTGTCGACATTGAAGTTGTGGAGGGCGCTGATGGGCACCACGGAGGCCCGAGGCAATTGGGCGGCCCAAGCATCGAGTTTGGCCTCCACCAAGGATTGGTCTGCTGCAAGGTCAATCTTGTTGACCAGAACAAACGTTGGAACCTCCATGGCTGCGATTTTCTGCAAGGTCTCAGGATGTGCCATGCTGTCTTCTTGCACCTCGGTGACCACGAGAAGCACGTCGGCGTCTTGCAGGGCGGTCTTCACGAACTTCATCATGCCCTCCTGCAATTTGTATGCGGGATCGAGCACGCCTGGCGTGTCGCTGTAGACAATTTGGTACTCCGGTTCGTTGACAATGCCCATGATGCGGTGACGGGTGGTTTGGGCTTTCGCATTGATGATGCTGAGCCGTTCGCCAACCAGTCGGTTCATGAGGGTGCTCTTCCCCACGTTGGGCGACCCCACGATGTTCACGAACCCTGCCCGGTGCCCATCGGGCGTGTCAGAAGGCGGAACGGAAGGATCAAAAGACGGAAGGGGTTGATTGTCAGGCACCGTGGGTGGAGTTGGAAGGCCAAAGGTACGCTCCCACTCGGGAAAGACGTCGAAGGGTTGGACAAGACAAAAGGTTGTGTACATTTGTGGTCCGCTGTTGGTCAAGGTCATGACTTGATTGCCAAGACAACGGAACCTCATCGCGGGGTGGAGCAGTTGGTAGCTCGTCGGGCTCATAACCCGAAGGTCGCAGGTTCAAGTCCTGCCCCCGCTACAACGCCACAAGGCAAAAAAACCCAGACGCTGTTCTGGGTTTTTTTTTGCCTTGAAGGGAGAGGCAGGCGCTCCAATTGGTGGACATGCAAGGGTGGATCCAAGCTTTGCAGCACTGGACGAATCGTCTGGTGGAGAGAAAGGGTCAGTAGGGGCAGGGACTTCCCACCGAACCGAGCAAAATCAGAAGGTCACTGATGCCCACGGCTTGGTCCCCATTCAAGTCTCCTTCACAGCCGGAGATGCATCCGAAGTGGGAAAGCAACGCCAACAAGTCGCCCACCTCGACCATGTAATTCCCGTTGAAGTCTGCCGCACAAGAAGGCTCAGGGAACAGCTGACAGACAGGAGGACTCGTCGTTACCTCCAAAACGCCCTGTCCTGTCAAGTTGCGTCCTGCCAAAGCAGGATGCGCCGCTGGATAGCGTTCCGCCCTGAAAACAGCGTTGACTGTAGGGCTGGCTCCTTGCGTTGTGGGGCCAAAAGCACCGACGGGGTTGATGTAACTCCAAACCACCTCAAAGTCTTGGGTGACCTCTCGAAGTTCTCCGCTTGCACCCTCCGTGATGAGGATGTTTCCGTTGGGCAAGGGCTGGGCCCCTGATGTGTTTTGGGAAAAGAAGGACAGATTGGGTTGCGGAGGATAGATCCAATCTACTGCAGCTGGACCCCAAGACGTTTCGTTGCCAATGGTGTAGTCTCCATCGGGTGTCAAAGGAGGATGGATGATTTCCACGGTGCTGTACGCTCCATCGGGTCGGTTGTTGCCATTGGAAAACACCATGATTTGACCTTCCAAATCCCAGCGCGCATCGTGCTGTTGAAAGAAGGCTTGGTCGGAATCTCCCCCTCTTCCGTAGGCTCTGGGATTGCCCCACCGGTACATCAAATCGCCTGCCTCCGTTGGACTTTCTGCCATGGAGATGCTGTGGTCAATGATCCACAATTCGCTGAAGTCCCTTGAGCTCACCATGATTTGGTCGAGTTCCTCGTTGTAGGTCAAAGAATTGGTGTGAAGCCAGTCAGGATCGTCCGCTTCGGCCGCAAAGTTGACGTCCAATTTCCTGGGGAAATTGGCAGGCTCACCAAAGCTGGGCTTCAAAGGATCTTCGCTTTGGACCAAATGGTCAATGGCTTCCCACGACCACACGACATTGCCCAAATTGTTTCCCAAGGGCTTGATTTCAACAATGCATGTGCCCCAAACCGTTTCAGCCGTGTTTTCCGCTTGCCTGCCTCTCGCAATCCATTTGTCACTGCCATAAGCTTTCCAAAGCAGGGCCAACACGTTTCCGTTGGGGAGCACGGCAAAGTCGTGGTGCTGACAGATCGAGTCGTTGGAGAGCAACATGGACCATTCCAATTCGCCTCCCCAGTTGTACCGCTCAATGATGCCGCCTTTGCCCCCCGCTGGAAAGGCGGGGTTGTTGGTGCGTCCCGCCCGTATCATGTCACCATCCGGCAGGAGGTAGGCCATCATTCCTGCCTTGTAGTTGCTGGTCCAGCACTTTACTTCTTCTCCGCAGTTGTTGATGAGGAAGGTGGAGTTGGAGGACGTCACAGGCAAGAGGGTGAAACCATCGTAGGAGGCCTCTGATTGCAGCATGACGCCGACCGTATTTGCTCCATTCTGTGCCTTGGTGGAGGTGGCCAGAAACACCAACAAAAAGGCAAACGCCATGTGGCGAAGAGGTCGGAAAGAACAAAGGGCAGGTGCAAGCATGGCGAATCGTTGGTGTCACGAATGTAACCGACAATGTCTCCACGAGGTTCAAAAAGCAGGAGGCCAATTTGGGGTGGGCCTTCTGTTCAGCGCACAATGGCCGCCCTCGCCACGCCTCCGCCCGTCAGCTCCAGGGCCAGC
>CAWVVM010000036.1:0-16211 GCA_963933635.1 uncultured Flavobacteriales bacterium | reverse complement strand
CATCGGTGGTGACACGGAAACTGTGGGCAATGCCTTCGTTCGCACCGTTCGCCATCAAGGACGGAACGGAAGCCTCCATGATTTCGTCAAAGGTGTAATTCACCACCTGAGCAATGCCATTCACAACATCGCATTGCGCAATCAAGCGGGCCTTTTGGATGTCTCCCAATTCAGATGAACTCACGCTGTTGTCGGACAGTTGATACACCTGGTACCCCTCAAAAGCATAGGACCGCTCCGTTTCAGACAAAGACGTGCCGTCGGCCAACTCCTTGGGAATGCCCGGATCTACCGCCGTGTATCCCTCTTCGAAGTTGTTGGACAATGGATTGTCATTGGTGAGGTACAAGATGAGTTCGTTTTCGAGTTCCTGCACCGCCACGTCCGGCGCGTCTGGACCTGAGACAATTTCGAAGCAGTTGTCGAACAAGGCTTGGGCCTTGTCGTCGGCCAACCGCAGCAGCTTGACACTTTCAAAGGGCTCTCCGCCCGTCGCACGGGCCCAAACCATTCCGACGGTGATGTTGTTGTAGTCGCCAGGCTCCAAGGTGAAAGGCCCAGCGCTCTGCAAGAAAAGCCGGTCGCCAGGGGGGTTCCCTGCCCCAAATTCAGTCCAATCATCGACAGCCGTTCCAGCCGTACCCCAATTGTAAGGGTCGGTGTCGCCTGGGAACATGAAGTCGGCAGGAATTTCCAGATTGGCGCCCGTCCCAGAATTCAAGCCATCGCCTCCGTAGGCCATGCGCTGGCCGTTCTTCCAATAGCCCCGCATGTAATTGTAATAGTGTCCCGGCTGGGTGGGCTGTCCATTCACTCCGGAAACCCAATTGAAGTATATGAAGCGGCGCATGCCGAAGCGTTCGTTGTCCACGACACCATCTCCGTAGCCAATCCCAATCCCGCCGTAAGGAATGCCAAGGGAATCCACAGCATCGGAAAAGTTGTCCGTCAAAGGATTGTCAAGTCCATCGGCATCTTGGTAAGGGCCCTCAAAAAAGTCCACGCCAAAGGCTGGAGGGTACTCGCCGTACCCCAATGAGAAAGCATCCGGTTCGTCAAAGGCATCACCGTTGTAGGTGTACCCCAATCCGCGCTGGACATCGCAACCCACATAGTCGTCAGAGATTGCGCCCAAATCACTGTCCACCCATTGCGCCATGTAAGTGTTGGTCAAGGTTTGGGTTCCTTGGTTGATCAAGACATAGTTGTTGAACGTCATGTTGTTCACCTCGTCGTTGGTCGAAAAGGCAAACGCCTGGGCACGGATCTCCATGCCAATGGGCTCCCCCTGCGACTCGGAGTGCACATTGCCCTTGTCGTTGATGATCCAGTAAAAATTTTGGTCGCCGTAAAGGGGGACCACATCCTCTCTGCGACGGTTTTTGCAATCAATTTCTTGAAGGAAATCGTACCACGGATAATCGCCTTGCTCTGGAGAGTAGTAGCCATCCCCGTCGTAATCCTGAAAAGGTGCGAGGTAATAATCCTGGTTCAAGTCGGTGTTGCCATGGGCTGGGTAATCCTTAAAATACGACGGCATCGCATAGCCATCTGGAAAGTCCTCGTCCACCGTCCCCGCAGCCAAGGCCTCGAAATATTGGCGATGGCGCTGGGCGTCCGCCCGGGTGGACACGAAGAATTCATCGTACTCGTTGCACGTGTTGGCATCAACCTCTGCCGTGCCATCGTTCGACAGAGGGCCTGGCCAAAAATCATTGCCGTTGCGTCGGTAACGCACTGCGGCAAGCTTCAGCTGCTGGTCCGGGCTGATGCCGCCGATCCACAAGGCCCCACCAAACACCGTGGAGACCTGATCTTCCTTGGGGACGATGTAAGCACCTCGGTAGGTTGCCCGATCGTGCCAAAGGGTTCCGCCATTCTCCACAAGGACGCGAACATTGTTCCACTCGAGGTCGCGAAGGGCCGTGGCCGGTGAGCAAGCCGCTGCGCGCGTTCCAGGCTGCACCAAGGCCACCGGTAGGCCCTTGATTTCAAGGACCTCCAGGGGTTTGCCAGTCTCATGGGTTTGGGCCCAAGTGCAAGGAGACCAAAAGACAATCAGTCCGAAAACCAGGGCGGAAGCCAAGGACGTGGCTTGTAGAGTGGGAGGAGCACAAAATGAACGCATGGAAAATCAGTTTGCGGAGAGACATACTCAGTCGTTGCCGAAGATAACAGGTTCATGGCGTTGGGGCACGGGCAAAAGGCGCCAAGGGTCGAGATACAGGATCCAGCCTTTCACAGGTCCTGACTCCAAAGAAGAGAGCACCTCCATATAGCCTTGCACCTGCTGGATGTGCTCGGATTTGGACACTTCTCCAGATTTGAAATCGATGACCTGCCAAAGCGTTCCATCGTGGACCACCCTGTCAGGCCGAACCGCCTTTTCCCCATCGCTCCATTCGGGCTCGCACTCAACGTGCAACCCCTCGGCAAAAAATGCTGCGGAGGCAGGATTGGAAAACACTTCTTCTGCCCAAGAAACGACCTTGGCCTTGTCGGTCTCCGACAAGGTCCATCGGCGCTCAAAACGCTTCTTCACTTGGGCCCAAGCCGACGCCGTCTTGACTTCGGCGAGCAAATCATGCACAACGGTGCCGAGCGCCGATTCGTCTAGCCCATCGGGCTGGACAAGGGCGTGATGGTTGGGGCCCAGAACAACCCTTTGGGACACCTGCTCCCCCAAGACCAAAGCCGTTGTTTGGACCATGGGGGTTGCATCGTCCAAGGTCCCTTCAGCCGCAGACGGCGCGCCGTCGTTTGCCCCTTCCATCACGGCATCTCCCGATGACGTGAATACCTTGCCCGACATGTCTTCCGAACAAGCCAACACCCATTGTCCCACCAAAGCAGGTTCGTTTCTGTCAAAATCCAAATGAGGCGTCTCTGCCAAAACATCAAGGCGTGCCACAGGCCGGGTCATGCCGACGTAGATGATGTTGATTTGGTCCAGCAAGGCGGCGTCAAGCTCTTCCTCGGCAAGTGGGTCCAATGCGGTGTCCTTCATGTCGGAAACTCTGAGCAAGGCGGCCGGCACGTCCACGCCCGTTGATGGGTCAATGACCACCGGCAAATGTCCCTTCACCTCCCTGGCTTTGTTGACCCCGGCCAAGAGCAAGGTCACAGGGAAGGCCAATCCTTTGGCCTTGTGCACGGTCATGACCTGTACCGCATCGCGTCCCCCGCTGGCCACGATCGAACGGGAATGACCTACGCGGTCCCAGGTTCGGAGGAAGCCGCGCAATCCGCTGTCTTCCGTCCCAGTCACTTCTCGGGCCATCTCCATCAAAGCCTCAGCGTAGGCATCAAATCTTTGGGTCACCCCGAGGACCTCGCACGCATGCCCAATCCAGGACACCAATGGACCATTGGCGCGGGCCAAAGGTTCCAAAGTGGGGTACAAGTGGGCCATCATCTCGGCGGCACGAAAAGACCGGTGCTCCAGATCGGCCCCATTCTTCCAAACATAGGCGTCCAAAACGGCCGACTCGTCGATGCGATCAGGCTCCAATGCAGCCACGCATTGCAACCATGCTGTGGCATGACGTTCCTCTGTCGGGTCCACTACCCAACGCGTCAATGCGACCACGGCAAGGGCACCAGGATGCCGCCCAACATGCAAACTGTCTTCTGTTTGGGGCGTGATCCCTTCATTGAGAAGATGCTGTGCGATGCGCGCACCTTGCTTGTTCGTTCGGACCAAAATCGCCATGTCCGACCAAGAAAAACCCCCTCCTTCCCTCGAGGCATGGTGGCGCAAGCGCTCCACAATGGCTGCGTGGACCATGTCCTCTCGCGTGGCTTTGTCCTTTTCCGCAATGGCTTGCACATGCACCTGGCCCTCAAAATCCTTCATGGGGGCTTGTGCGTGGTCGTCGTACACCTTCCGGAGGCCCAACGGCAACCTCGCCTGCACCGCTTCAAAAAAACGGTTGTTCCAGTCTACGATGGCGCGACCACTCCTCCAATTGGAGGTCAAAACTTGGGGATCCAGCGTATCGTGGAAGCTGCGTGCCGCATCTGAAAATGCCCCTTCCTCATCGTCGACAATGGCGGGCAGTTCCATCAACTGACGGTAATCCCCATTGCGCCAGCGGTAAATGGCTTGCTTCCCATCGCCAACCACCAACGTGCGATTGCGTTCCGACAGCACATGGTCCACCAAGGGAATCAGGTTTTGCCATTGCGTGATGGACGTGTCTTGAAACTCATCGACAAAGACATGGCGGAATCTGCTGCCCATCCTCTCGAACAGGAACGGTACTGGATTGTGCCTCACAACACGGGAAACACGTTCGTGAAGGGCGTGGAAGGTTCGGACATTGCGGGACTCTTGGACCTGTTCCATTTCATCAGAGATGGCGGCAAGTGTGCCCACGAGGTCCATTTTGTGCATCAACCGCTTTCTCAATGTATGTGCCTCTCCCAAGGGATTCCCTGGCACCATTCGTTTTACCTGATCGAGCACATCTTCAGCCATGGGCCGCACCCTCTCCACTGCATCGACCACGGCGGTGGGTGCATTTTGAGTGGTAAAAATGCCCTCCTCGAACATGTCGGCCAGCGTAGGCGATGGAGCTTTGGCTTCTCCACGGCTTTGGTGGTTGAGCCACTTCAAGAGGGAGCCCCTCGAGACATCCTTAAGGGTAAGTCCCTCTGCATGGACCTTGTCCAAGGCCAGTTTGGACAGCGCTTTGAGGGTTTTTTCTTCTCGTCGAACGTCCTTTCGGAGTTGGGCCGACATCTCGCGAAAGTCTTCTGGCTTCAAATCCTTCAAGGCACCCAACGCATCCCGCATCCCTTCTTTGAGTACCTCCTTGCCGTAGGTGGTCAAGGGATGACGGATCCTGCTGTCCTTCTCCTCCTCCACCTGAAGTCGTGCGAAGCCTTTGAGCATGGCCGTGAATTCTTCATGGCCTGGCTCACCTACTCTCTCCAAGACATTCGCCACGGCCTCTTCCACAATGCGGTCTTGGTCCAATTCAATGCGGTAGTCCTGGTCCAAGGCCAAATCGCGGGCAAAACTCTTCACCAACCGGTTGGTGAAACTGTCCAAGGTCATGACTGCCATCTCTCCATACCGATGAAGCATGGTGGCGCGCAGGGCGCGGGCGCGAACGGCCAACGTTTCGGCCGTCAATTGGGTTTGGTCCAAAAGTTCTTTGACAAAATCGTCGGAAGCGGTCCCTCCGCCCACTTGGGCCAGATCTTTCAAAATGCGCTCCTTCATCTCCCAAGCGGCCTTGTTGGTGAAGGTCAATGCCAACACGTGCCGAAACGAACGGGGCTCATCATGCACCAAACAGCACGCCAAATAACGGCTGACGAGACGGTAAGTCTTGCCTGATCCGGCAGAGGCGCGGACAACTTCGAAGGGCTTGGATGATTTCATGGGGCCAGAATTGCACGTGGTGCGCAACTTTTGGTGCAAATTAGGGGTTGTTGTTACTACCATGCACATGACCTCTCTCTTCTTCCGTCGCTCCTGGCCCTTTTTGGGCCTCGTCTTGCTTTTGGCCGGTTGCCGGGAAGACGAGCCCATCCAGTTGCCCTTGGAGTTTGAATTGACTTGGGACGGGGCAACTTTTGCCATTGGGGACCAAGGCGCTGATGACCAAGGTCGCCCGCTGCAGCTGGAACGTCTCGAGTGTTACCTCAGCGCCTTCGCGTTGCACGATGTGGAAAGAGGGTGGATGGAACTGGACACCGTGATCCGTGTGAATTTTGAAGACAACCGACCAGTGGCGGTGTTGGAGTGGGCTGGCACAGGGACCATGGAGATCGATGGATTTCGCATGGGGCTCGGCGTGCCTGAAGACCGCAATGTCGATGTCGACCCCGCCCAATACACAGACCGAAACCACCCGCTTGGCTATTCTGGGTCTGCGGGGATGCACTGGGGATGGGCGGCTGGTTACATTTTCAGTGTCTTTGACGGACGACTCCTGACAGACCCCACAACATTGTTCTCCTACCATGCAGGCAACGACAAGGTGTACAGAACGGCCGAATGGTCTTGGGTCGAACCATCGGTATTGGAGGCGGGTGGTTCCATCTCCCCCATGGTCCTTTCTTTGGACGCCTACCAATGTTTGCACGGCGAACAAGATGTCATTGACCCCGAGGTCGATCCACAATCCCACACGGGCAACAATCTTGAATTGGCGCTACGTTGGGTGAACCTGTACGCCGAGGCATGGACATTGGCCCCATAATGTTCCCCAAACACCGTATGCCAAGGTCGCGACCATGGTGGCCCTTGTGCTTGGTCTTGCTGCTTTTAGGGGGCTGTGACTGCGGCACAACTTTGCAAGATTGGGACCCCACCCCCTACGAGATCGAGATCCCTCCATTTTTCCCCCCAATGGACATTCCCGCAGACAATCCGCTGACGGTGGAAGGGGTGGCCTTGGGCCGTTTGCTCTTTTGGGAAACCACCCTGAGTTCCGATGGCAGCATGTCGTGTGGATCATGCCACATGCCTGAGCACAGCTTCGCGGAATCCACCCCGTATAGCACAGGCGTCACGGGGGCCGTGGGGACGCGCAATGCCATGGCTCTCATCAACTTGGGGTGGTCCAATGCCTTCCTTTGGGATGGTCGCATGCCCACACTTGAAGACCAAATCCGTGACCCCATTTCGCATCCTGATGAAATGAACCTGCCGTGGCCCGAAGCGACATCAAGGCTCCAAGCTCACGTGGATCAACCCAATTACCCTCAACTTTTCTGGGAGGCCTTCGGGTCCGAGGAAATCACGGAGGATTTGACCGTTCAGGCCATCGCACAATTTGTCCGCACGATGGTCAGTTCAGACAGCAAGTTTGACCACTGGCGCCGCGGTGAATTGGACCTGACAAACAATGAATACAGCGGATACCAAATTTTCTTAAGGGAAGGCGGGGATCCGGAAAATGTGCCAGGCGGTCAATTTGGGGGCGATTGTTTCCACTGCCATGGAGAGGCTGGCCTTCAGTTCACCGACCATCTGTTCCACAACAACGGTCTGGACTCTGTCTTTTTGGTGGATCCTGGGCATGCGTGGGTGAGTGGAAACCCCCTCGACTCAGGAAAATTTCGCACCCCAACCTTGCGCAATGTGGCCCTCTCCGCTCCCTACATGCACGACGGCCGATTTGGCACCTTGGAGGAGGTCATTGACCACTACAATAGTGGCGGCGTCCCTTCATCCACACTGGATCCGTTCATGAAGTACAGCTACGGAGGACTTTCTCTTGCACCCTCCCAAAAGGCAAATCTTTTGGCCTTTTTGCACACCTTGACCGACACGGCATTCACCCAAAATCCGGCTTTTCAAAACCCCCATTGATGTAACCTTCTGTTCCCTCCTCACGTACGCGAGGACATGTGGATGAATGAACAGTTGACAACTTGGACCTCCCTGGCCTTAACGGCTGGAGCTCTTGTATTTTCCCCGATGAATGCGAAAGCAGATTGTCCAGAGCTTCTGGATGGGAATGGTGCGGTGGCGGACGAAGCCGTATACCACGAATGCAATGACGGCAGTGGCCCTTGGCAGTTCTTTCCCTTGACCAATGGCACATGGACCAACGTCTCTGTGGATTGGGGAGATGGGTCAGCGTTGGAAGTGTTCAGCGAGTGGAGCGATGTCTCTGCGATCTCCCACATGTACCCTTACGAGGAACACACGTCCTACACGTTGACTTTTGTCTCTGGGGCGTGCTCGGCCACCGCAACCCTGCACAAAAGTGTGCTGGTCAACCCGGCCATCGTCGTTCCTGAAGGATGGCCCACAGGCGCTTGTGCCCCAGCCACCCTCAACTTCATGAATGGCTCCACCAATGTCACCCCTGACACGGAGTTTTCATGGTCGTTTGACGACGGAACCACCTACAACTTCGGAGCTGACAACGACGGGGCCACCGTGTCACATTTGTACAACGCTTTCACCACTGGTTGCCAACGTGAAGTCACCTTGAGCGCCACCAATGCCTGCCGAACTTCTGAGTTTGGCGTGCCTGCCGCAGTGACCATCGACTACATCAACATCTGGGACCGGGACAACCCCGTGATCGCAGCGTCTGATGTGGTGCTGTGCTGGCCGGAAAACACCGTGGACCTTCGCAACATTTCAGAAAAGGTCTGCTTGGCCAATGGAAACACCCAACAAAGGTTGGAGCGTTGGGACTTTGGCGGACCCTATGGTCCGGGAGGTCTCGACTACATTGATTGGAGACCTTGGACCACAAGTGCGCCCATCACCCTGACCTTTCCGTCCATAGGAGTCTACACGATTGAGTTGGAAGTGGAGAATTACTGTGGCGTGGACAACACCACCTTGCAAATTGAGGTCAGGGAGCCTTTGACTGCTGAATTGACCGGACCTTCTGAAGCGTGCCAAGGGGAGCGATTGGACTTCACCGCGTCTTCTCCTGGTGCAGATTGGTTCAATTGGGACTTCTATGGGACCAATGCCATTTGGCAGTCTTCCACCGTAGGTGACATGCAGTGGACGTACAACAGTCCGGGGCAATACACTGTCATGGTGGCCATGGGTCTTGCGGGGGAGGCAGAGTCATGTGTTGCCACCGCCATCCACGAGATTGACATTCTTCCAAAGCCTCGTGCCGACGTTGATTTGTCCCAAGATCAGGGATGCGATGCCATGACGGTGCTTGCAGAGGAGGTCTACCTCGAAGGTGCGAGCTATGAGTGGGCATTGCCCGATGGGTCCAGCGCTTTTGGCCCAGCTTCCCCGGAAGTGGAGCTGCTCACCCCTGGAGCCCATGTCTTTGGCATGACGGTCACAGGCACCAATGGATGCACTCGACAAGCATTGGCCACGGCAGAGGTGTTTGCATCCCCTGCTGCAGATTTTACCGGAGGCGATGTCTGTGAGGGTGACTTCTCCTCCTTTGTGGATTTGAGCTTGCCCCAAGGCGTATCGGGCCTCCAGACTTGGCAATGGACCTTTGGAGATGGTTCCGTTTCAGAAGACCAGCATCCAGACCACCTTTTTCAGAACGCCGGAACCTTTGAAGTCGAGTTGTTGGTTTCTGACTTGAACTGTACTTCAAGGGCAGTGCAAGAAGTCGACATCTTGACCTCGCCAGAACTCCTCATCTCAAGCAACATCAGTGAGGGTTGTTCCCCGTTGTTTGTGGATTTCGCTGCATCTTCAGATGGGGCGGTCGCATGGACTTTTGGCGACAGCCATGGTGCCGATGGAGACTCTGTGTCCCACGTTTTTCTCGGAGACCCCTCGGTGGCACAGACGTATGAGGTCACAGCATTGGCCATCAACGAGGCGAATTGTGCCACAGTCCAAACCATGGAGGTTTCAAGACGAGAGAGTGCAGAGGCTTCTTGCACTGTATCGGGTCCTGAATGCTCCCCATTTTCTCCGTTGTTTGTCAACGAAAGTGCACGTGCAGTCAGCTACAAGTGGACCTTCCCTGACAACTCTGTCAGTATGGAAGTCACTCCAGAATACGAATTCACCAACACCACAGGCTATGAGGTTGCGGAAAGCGTTGAACTCGTAGCCTTGCATGCCAGCGGCTGCCATGACACCATCACAGTGCCTGTGAGGGTTTACCCCGAGGCGCTGTTCTCCATGAACCTCGAGTCGACAGAAGAATGTGCTCCCTTCTCGATCATGGCACCTCAAGTGCCCAATGCCGAGAACCACATTTGGGACTTTGGCGATGGAACGCTGACCTCGGCTGTACCCAACCCCATTCATGTCTATGACAATACCACCGACGCTCCGGTGACCTACACCCTGGCTCTGCAAGCTTCCAATGCCTTTGGATGTCCTGGAACGGTGGCCCGTGACATTGTTGTGAACCCCATGCCTTTGGCAGAATTTACGTCGGACATCCAAAATGGGTGCGCCCCACTGACGGTGACCTTCACGGAATCAAGCGAAAGGGCACAGCAGCACACGTGGGACTACGGAGATGCCACCCAATCCGCAGGATGGTCCAATCAATCCCACGAGCACACCTTCGAACTTGGCGGGTTCCAATTGGCCGCCAGATCAGTGACTTTGACCGTTGAGGCAGAAGGCGGGTGCACGGATTCCCACACGGTGGCTGTTGAAGTCTACCCCGAAGTCCATGCCATGCCCGTTGGAGACCTTGAGTCTTGTGCACCCTGGGCAGCAGATCTTGTGGCTTTGGGGTACGAAATGGCCAGCGACCACACCGTGACATGGACCATTGACAACGACGAGACTTTTTCTGGAACCAACCTCCAACGGACGTTTGCAGGCTTGGAGGGCGAGGACCAAGTGCTTGGCCTAAACCTTCATGTGGAATCACCCTACGGATGTGGGGCGGAAGCCAACGTGAATGCTGTGGTCCATCACCAGCCTGTTGCCCAGTTCAACCTGAGCGAGGTGGCAGCCTGCGCTGGAATGCCCATCGGTTACGAAGACACAAGCGAATTTGCCAGCAACGTGACCTTGGATTGGGGCGATGGCAATGCAGTCACTTCAACTCCAGAGATTTCGCATGTGTATGAAAACGATGCGTTTGAACCGCGTGTGCTCAATGTTGTGCAAACCGCCAGCACCGACTACGGGTGTGAAGCCATCAGCATCATGAACCACACGGTGTACCCCCAAGTTCGGGCACAATTTTTGCAACCCGCACCGGCCTGTGCCCCTGCCGCATTGACACTCGTCAACCAGAGCACCAATGCCAATGGGACCTTCACCTGGGATTTTGGCGACGGTGGACCTGTTTCTCACAGTGCTCAACCCAGTCACCTCTTTGACACCCCAGCGGACATGAGCAGCACGTACTCCGTCTCCTTGTTGGCCACCAGTTCTTATGGCTGTATGGATTCCACGTCGCACGCTGTGGTGGTCGAAGCCACTCCTGCAGCAGATCTCGACATCGTGGCGCAAGGAGGATGTTATCCTTTGGAGGTCACCTTTGCCAACCAAAGTGTGGGCGGGGACCACTACGAATGGGCATATGGCACCGGCATGGTGAGCTCAGAAACAGCATTGGAACATACCGTCTCTTATTTCAACCCTACGGGATCGGTGGTGACGTATCCCGCGGTGTTGACAGTGCATTCAGATGCAGGGTGCAGCAGCCAAGATGTGGTGTACATCGAAGTTCTTCCTGAAGTGGAGGCACGCATCGAGGGAGGCCTGTCAGGCTGTACCCCATTGGATGTGGACTTCTTGAACCTCAGCGATGGAGCCGTGACCTACGAATGGAACTTTGGCGATGGCGGACAGAGCGTCACCACGCACACAAGTCACACCTTCACAGCCGCACCTGGTGAAGACACGCAATACACCGTGACATTGACCGCAACGTCTGTCCACGGCTGCACGGACACCGCTGAAGTCAGCGTACAAGTCTTTGCTCAGCCCGATGCCTCCTTCGTGTCCAGTGGAACGCAATTGACTTACCCCGAGGCCGACGTGGTCTTTTCCAACACGTCAACGGCCGGAGAAAGTGCTGTGCATTACTGGACCTTTGGGGACGGCCAGGTCAGTTATGCCCAGAATCCAGGCACGCACACTTACAACGGCTGGGGCACCTTCGACATCACGCTGGAAGTCGACAATGGCATGTGCTCCGATGTGGCCACCTCTGCAGTGCAAATTTTGGCCCCTGTCCCCACAATTGGTTTCACAGGGGAAGGTGTGGGCTGTGCCCCTCTGACCGTTCAATTCCAAAACGAAAGCACCTTCGCAAGCAGCTACCGTTGGGAGTTTTCAGACGGATCCGTGCGAAGCGACGACCACCCTGTAAAGGTCTTCCACGAACCTGGGATCTACGACGTGACCTTGTTTGTGGAGGGGTATGAAGGGTCTGAACTGGTGGAGATCCACTCTGCGGTCGTGGAGGTGTTTCCGACGGCAGAAGCCGCCTTCACTTTGAATCCGAACCAAGTCATGGTGCCTGGGCAGCCTGTTTACTGTTTGAACCTCTCAGAAAATGCCACAAGCTATTTGTGGGACTTTGGCGATGGTCAAACCAGCATAGCCGAATCTCCTGTTCACGAATACTTGGAGCCGGGCATCTTTGACGTATCCCTGACGGCAAGCAACGATTGGGGATGTGAAACGACTTATTTGCTGCCGGAGGCGGTCTTGGCTGAAGCAGGCGGAGCCGTGGAGTTCCCAACGGCCTTCACGCCCAATTCAACGGGGTCCAACGGCGGCTACTACGATCCGACGGGTTACGACAACGATGTGTTCCGCCCTTTGCACGTGGGGGTTGAATCTTACGAATTGATGGTCTTCACCAAGTGGGGCGAGATGGTGTTTTATTCCAACGACGTCTACGTGGGCTGGGATGGCTATGTCCAAGGCCAAATGGCGACCCAAGACGTCTATGCATGGAAGTGCACCGCCGTCTTGAGCGACGGCGCCAAAGTCCAGCAAATTGGCAGCGTGACTTTGTTGGCGCGTTGATGTAACCCTTGGCGCTTCCTTCCGTACATAAGAACATGATCCGGAGTCCCCGATTTCCCTCCAATTTGGCAGGCCGCAAGATGTGGCTTGCCTTCTTGGTTTGTGCGATGACCTCCTCCAGTCTAGTGCATGCCCAGGACCAGCAATTCACGCAGTTCAACGCGGCTCCGACCTCTTTCAACCCTGCGTATGCTGGGGTGTCCGGACAAGCTCGGCTCGTGTCGTTGTACCGCGCCCAGTGGACCGCATTGCCGCAAGCCTTCACAGGTTTGCACATTGCCTTTGACCGTCCTACGTTGGACAAAAAGATGGGCTTTGGATTCCTTCTCAGCAATGAACAAGCAGGGGGAGGCGCGCTCAACCGGACGCAATTCATGGCGCAGGCGGCCCACAATTTGCGGCTTGGTCGTCGTTTGAATTTGCGAACAGGGATGCAAATGGGCTTTGGCGCCAGAAGCATCAACATGAACAGCTTGGTCTTTATGGACCAAATCTTGCGCGACCACGCTGAAGTGTCCTTGGAACAAGGGGTTGGCGTTGGCACTCAATACGTCGACATGGGGGCCGGCATGATGCTGCTTTCCAGAAGGGTCTGGTTTGGGGCTTCCGCCCACCACCTGACCTCGCCCAATGTCAGCCTCAACCCTGCATTGCCTGAACAATTGGACATGTTGTTGACAGGACATGGCGGAGCGCGCATTCAGCTCGCGAGGGGACCACGTGGGAGGTTCCGCAGGGACTTTGTGGTGTCTTGGAAGTACATGCACCAGGGACGCAGAAACCAATTGGACATTGGCACCTACTACGACATGACCTTGTTCACCCTTGGGATGTGGTACCGCGGCATCCCGGTGCAAGCCAACGAAGACGGCTCATTGGACACCGATGCCCTGAGTTTTGTCTTTGGGTTTGGCACGGGTGATCTCAAATTGGGCTACAGCTACGACATCACTTTGAACCAATTGGGCGTTCTCAACACAGGAGGCTCGCATGAATTCAGTGTGAAATACCTCTGGGATGTTGCCCGTCGCCGTGACCCTAGGCCTCCATACCACCCTTGTGTGGAATACTGACCTGGTTGACTTCTGGCTCCAAATCAATGCCAAAGCGTTGTTTGACCGAGTCCATGATGTCCTCTGCCAATTGCCAGATGTCCGAACCTGTCCCTCCCCCAAAATGCACAAGCACGAGTGCTTGCTTGTCGTGGACGCCGTGGGTTTTCCTTTTGTGACCCTTCCATCCAGCTTGGTCAATCATCCAGCCCGCCGCCAACTTGACCCGGCCATCTGGCAGCGGGTATTGGGGCATGTTGGGATGGTCCCGGACCAGCTTTTGGGCCAGTTCGGCAGGAACCGTGGGGTTTTTGAAAAATGACCCTGCGTTGCCAATCTTTTGCGGATCGGGCAATTTGGACTGGCGAATGCGAATGACCGCATCGCTCACATCCCTGTGGGTGCGTTCGACTTTGGGAATGGCATGGAGCTCTGCTTCAATCGCTCCGTAGTCCATGCGGAGGACGCTTGTCCGGTCCAAATCAAATGCGACACGCACAATGACCCAAAGTCCTTTTTGACCGCGCTTGAACACACTTTCGCGGTACCCAAAGTCGCACTGTTTGGCATCAAACCTTTGCAGTGCACCATCCGACAACCGAACCGCATCCAACCATGCAAATCGGTCTTGAATTTCCACCCCATAGGCCCCAATGTTTTGCATGGGACTTGCGCCGACGCTTCCTGGAATCAATGACAAATTCTCGAGCCCTCCCCACCCCTCGTCCAATGTCCTCATGACGAATTCATGCCACCCCTCCCCTGCGCCTGCAGCGACTTGAACAAGCCTTCCATCGTCGGACAACACCTCAATTCCTGTCAGCTGAACAAGCACAACCAAGGCATGGACATCTCCGTGAAGCAGCATGTTGCTTCCACCTCCCAAGACCAGAAGTGGCACTTGCTGTTCCTCCGCCCAGGCCATGGCCTCACGCAGGGCATCCAATGTTGTCACTTGGACAAACCAACGTGCATGGGCCGAGATGCCAAACGTCGTCCATGGCGCCAGGTCGACATGTTCCTTCACCATCAAGGCGCCTTGCCCACCATCGGCCGCATCCTCCAGCCATGGCCCCAAAAACACCTCAGATGGAATGGTGTCCCAGCCCCCCCCCTCCTCCAACATGTCCAGCACGCGCTGGCGGTCGGGCCAGCTGGTGCAGATCACGTCCTGACGCCGCCATTGCCCACCGATTCGGGTGCATTCCCAAAACCGGTCTGGGCCCTGGACGCAGTATACATTCTCTGTTCCGCGCAATTGGAGGTAAACCGGATACTCCATGTCACGAAGTTGCCTCAATTTTACGCTTTCGACGCACCCGCCATGAAAGCTTCTCACAACCCCAACGCTGACAACTCCCAGGCCAAGGCCCAAGCCACCGAAGCCATGGAGGTAAGGGATTGGGCTGAAGCCTTGCGGCTTTGGAAATTGTGGTGGTCTTCAAACCCGCAGGAAGCCTCGACGGATCCCGATGCGATGCACGACAGGGCCGTCAGTCACTTTCATTGCGAAGAACCCAGCAAAGCCCTGGAATGGTTGAATTTGGCTGCAGCATTGCAACCAGAATACAGTTACCGATACGCCTCTCGAGGATGGATGAAGCAAGCCATCGGCGACACCCCGGGAGCCATTGCCGATTACCAACGGGCCGTCCAATTGGACCCCGAGGACGCCGTGACATGGAACAACCTGGGCCTCTTGGAAGAACAAATGGGGTACCAAGCCCAAGCCAAAGAGCGGTACAAAATCAGCGATGAGCTCATGGGGATTTTGGAGGAGCGTGGGATTGATACAGAGAACGCACCGTCCACGACGGCACCATTGGACGCGCCGTCATTGGACCCAACAATACCGGATGAAGAACGCACCTTCTGGGGCGAGTGTTCCCGAGTGCTGAGGACGGCAGAAGGCCGATCAGAGCTGTGGGCTTTCATCAAGAATGGCTTTACCTTGAGGGGCTGAAGCCCGTCCTCGTGCCCTCCCATCGCCAAGCCCACAAACCCCATCCCAGGACCCTTACAGGCACCTCCTTCCTCGACGAGGTTCTGGAGGCGATTGTGAACGACCCCAGATTTGCCGCCCGTCAATTGGAACGGTTGGCCGTGGTGGTGCCAAGCCATCGCGCGATGGCCAAGTTGCGCCATGGGCTGCGGGCGAGGATGGACGGGCCTGCGAGAATGCCGCAATTTTATGCGCTCTCCGGCTTCATCGAAGCCTCTTCCCACTTGGCCGCCGCCGATCCACTGGAGGTATTGGCACGGATGTACAGTCTCATTCAAGAAGAGGACGATGCCCCCTCCTTCGACAGATTCGTGCCTTGGGCGACCGTTGTGCTGTCCGATTTTGCAGCTGTGGACCACGAATTGGGCGATGTGCACAACGTGTTTCAAAACCTCGCCGACATCCAAGGCATCGAGGATTGGAGTTTTGGAGAACCAGCGCTTTCAGAAGATCAAAAGGCCTTTGAACGTCAATGGCGAAGGCTCCCGGGCTTGTACCACAAATTGCATGGGTCGTTGCAGAGCGATGGGCTCGCCACCCGAGCGCAACTGACCCGAAGTGTTGCTGAAGGCAAAGACCGAATGGACGTGGACCATGTGCTTGCGGCTGGATTGGCCACCATGAGCAAAGCAGAGTGGCGATGTCTGCAGAGATGGGAGGAAAGTGATGCGCTCACTGTCCTTTGGGACGGAGATGCCAGTTACGTGGACGACCCACACAACGAAGCGGG
>CAWVVM010000035.1:0-19142 GCA_963933635.1 uncultured Flavobacteriales bacterium | reverse complement strand
TTTTGGCTTTTTGTGTGAGGCCGATGGGCGAAAGTGTGGCAGCAAAACTGGCAGTAGTGGCAGTTGGTAGAGTACATTTAGGGAAGTCAACCGCTGTTTCACCAGCCAGACTTCCCACGTTTCCGACCCTCGGAAACCCTTGCCCCACAACGAAAAAAGCCCCCCGAAATGGGAGGCTTTTCTTGAGCGAGAAACGAGATTCGAACTCGCGACCCCAACCTTGGCAAGGTTGTGCTCTACCAGCTGAGCTATTCTCGCATGCTGCCTGTCCAAAGACTGACATCCCGCGCGTTTGCGGGAGAGCAAAATTAGCACAACCTCCCCGTTCTTCAAACACTTCCTACAATTTTCTTCACGCGGGTACGGCCGTTTGTCCGATTTGTTGCAGTCTTGCGGCGTGAACTATTTGGCACACATGGTTGCGGGGAAGTGGGCAGGGTTGAGCCAAGAGGCGCAGCTGGGCAACTTCATTGGGGATGCGGTGAAAGGGCGGAATGTGGAAGACCTTTGGGAGCCGGAAGTGGCCCTTGGGATACGTTTCCACAGGGCAATCGACGACACGAGCGACAGGCATCCCGCGAGCAAGGAGGCCCGAGCCTTGCTCCGTCCATGGTGCGGGAAGTGGAGCGGTGTGGTTTGGGATGTATTGACGGACCATGTTTTGGCACGCCAGTTTCCAAAATTGGCGTCCGATTGCGGGCCTTTGGAGTCGTTTGTTCAGGGCCAAGAGTCCACCTTGGGCCAGCGATTGAAGGGGATGCCGGTTCGAAGCCAACAATTTTTTGCCGCCATGGTCCACCACGGCTGGCTGGTCGGGTACCGAGACCCAGTGGTGGTGACTGCTGTGTTGGAGGCGATGTCCCAAAGAAGGGAGGCTGCGGGGCCGGTTGCGCGTGGGTTGGAGGCCTTCGAAGCGCATGAGGGACAGCTGACGTCATTGGGGGAAGCATTGCTGTACGACATGGAGTTGTGGGGAAAGGCGATGAACCTCGTATCTTTGACCCCACAGCCCAGTGGCTGAACACGGGTCGTCCCACCGAGGGACTTGAGCCGAAGACAAAACAGCATTGATTGCAACTTTAGAAGACGAGATCTATGGCGGACGCTTCCATCAACTTTGACGCGCTGAGCTACAACAGCATGCGCGATGACTTGGTCATCCCCGAATACGGACGCAGCATCCACGAGATGGTGCAACATTGTTTGTCCATCGCGGACAAGGCCGAGCGCAGCAAGTGCGCCGCAGCCATTGTCAGCGTCATGGGCAGTGTCGTGTCCCAGGAGGGCGAGAAAGAACGCGCAGATCTAAAGTTGTGGAATCAACTCCACGTGATGGCGCGTTACGAGCTGGATGTGGACAGTCCCTTCCCCAAGCCCGAGCCGGCGGAGAAAGAGAGCGCACCTGATGCGATGGACTACCCGAATGCGCAGTCCAGAGTGGGCCATTTTGGCAAAACCACCCTCGACTTGATTGAAGTGGCTAAGGCCATGGAAGAGGGAGAGGAAAAAAACATTTTGGTGGTCAAGGTGGCAAATTTGATGAAGCGTCACTTCCTAACTTGGAACCGCAACACCGTGGAAGATGCCGTCATTGCAGCGGAACTCAAGGCCAAATCCGATGGCGCGTTGGTGCTCCCCGAGGGAGTGGAGTTGGAGGGCCAAGCGGACATTTTGCGCAGCGTTCGGAAAACGAGCGATGCCTTGGCCCGGCCACACAAAAAGAACAAGAAAAAGCGGCGCTGAGCCCCGCAAGGTTTCCCCCATGCTGGGTTGATAACCCCTCTGGCCTGGTCTGAAAGGCACCCTGTGTCCTCCGAAATTCGTGGACATGGGAAGTTTCATCATTGAAGGCGGCCACAGGCTGCAAGGGGAGGTCATTCCTCAAGGTGCCAAGAACGAGGCGCTTCAAATCTTGTGCGCGGTGATGCTAACGGCAGAGCCTGTGACCATCCACAATTTGCCAGACATCGTCGACGTCAACAAGTTGATTCATTTGTTGGGTGATTTGGGGGTGAAGACGCAGCACATTGGTCCAGGGTCATGGCGGTTTGAGGCGGACGATGTCCATTTGGAACATCTCCAAACCGAGGCTTTCCGAACCAAGGGCAGTGCACTGCGGGGTTCGGTCATGATCCTGGGGCCGATGTTGGGCAGATTTGGCGTAGGGGCGATTCCACGGCCTGGGGGCGATAAGATTGGCCGACGCCGTTTGGACACCCACTTCATCGGGTTCCAAAAATTGGGGGCCACCTTCTCTTATGATGCCTCGACGGGCTTTTTCAACGCAAGTGCGGAAGGCGGCCTAAAGGGGGCCCACATGCTCTTGGACGAGGCCTCGGTCACAGGAACGGCCAATGTGGTCATGGCCGCGGCCCTCGCGGAAGGCACCACAACCATTTACAATGCGGCATGTGAGCCTTATCTCCAGCAGTTGTGCAAAATGATCAACCGCATGGGCGGCAAGATCACAGGTGTGGGCTCCAACCTCTTGACCATAGAAGGGGTTCCTTCCCTGGGAGGCACAGAGCACAGCTGCTTGCCAGACATGATTGAAATCGGAAGTTTCATTGGCATGGCAGCCATGACCCAGAGCGAAATCACCATCAAGGATTGTGCGTACGATGAACTAGGGGTCATCCCAGGAGTCTTCCAACGTTTGGGCATCAAGATGGAGCGGCGCGGCGAAGATTTGTACATCCCAGCGCAAGAATCCTATGAAATCGACACTTTCATCGACGGCTCCATATTGACCGTGGCCGACGCACCTTGGCCGGGCTTCACCCCTGACTTGTTGTCCATCGTCTTGGTCACCGCCACTCAGGCGAGGGGCAGCGCCCTGATCCACCAAAAAATGTTTGAGAGCCGACTTTTCTTCGTGGACAAACTCATTGACATGGGGGCCCAGATCATCCTATGCGACCCCCACCGTGCCACGGTCATCGGATTGGATCGCAAGGCCAGTTTGCGCGGTGTGACCATGAGTTCCCCCGACATCCGCGCGGGGGTCAGTTTGCTCATTGCCGCAATGAGTGCAGAGGGCAAGAGCACCATCCACAACATTGATCAAATCGATCGTGGGTACCAAAACATCGATGACCGACTGCGTGCATTGGGCGCCAACATCGTCCGAGTTTGAAACGAATCAACCTATCTTCCATGTTCAACCCCCCCCCCAAGAAAACCCCCAATGCCATGTGGAAAGTAGGAGCAATGTTGGCCATGACAGCCATGGTGTGGTCAGGATGGAGTGCTGGGGAAGACCCCACAGTGGTGGTGCCCTTTTCCGTGGAAGCCACCGGCAAGGTGGGCCATGGCATTGGTGACCAAGCACCGGAAATTGCCATGAACAACCCCAAAGGCAAGGAGATGAAACTCAGCGACCTCAAGGGGAGCTATGTCCTTCTAGATTTTTGGGCGTCTTGGTGCGGACCTTGCCGCCGCGAGAATCCCAATGTAGTGCGCGCCTATGACAAGTACCGCAAGGCCAAATTCCGGGATGGCGAGGGCTTTGAAGTGTTCAGCGTGTCCCTCGACAGTGACATCCCTCGTTGGGAAGCGGCCATCAAGAAGGACGGTTTGGATTGGAAGCACCACGTGAGCGATTTGAAAAAGTGGAACAACGAAGCTGCGGCCATGTACGGGGTAAGTTCCATCCCCATGAGCTTCCTCATCGACCCCAACGGCATCATAGTGGCGAAGAACCTTCGTGGCATTGAACTGCACCGCCAGCTCGACAAATACGTCACCAGTTTCTGAAGGTCTGGCGTGACAGAATTCGCAGGGGCTTGACAGTCGTGTCAGGCCCTTGTCATATTGGCCTGACAGGCTGTCGCATCTTAGGGTTTTTCTTTTGGTGGCACGGGGTTTGACCTAGCAGAAACCACATTTGATTCACAGAACTAGTCATGCAAGAAAACAGTCCTTCAACTGAAGACCCGACGACACAACCCGTCCCTCAGGAACCGACCGAACCCCAGGAGGAAGCAAACGGGCAGGAGACAGACGAGGGTGGCGCAGAATCCACCACCGAGGAGAACCCTGCCACGGCGGATTGGCACGACAAATACCTCCGACTTTATGCGGAGTTTGACAATTTCCGAAAGCGAACCATGAGGGAGCGCGGTGATTTGATCCGCAACGCGGGCATGGACGTCTTGGAAAAGTTGCTTCCAGTTTTGGACGACTTCGACAGGGCGGCTGCCGACCCCAGTGAAGATGTGGAAGCGGTGCGCGAAGGCCGCCAGCTTATCCACAACAAACTGCGTCAATTGCTGGAAGCTCAGGGTTTGACGCGGATGGAGGTGGCTGCAGGCGATGCCTTCGATGTTGACTTGCACGAGGCCATCACCAACATCCCAGCCCCCAGTCCCGAATTGTCCGGAAAGGTGGTGGATGTAGTGGAACCAGGGTACATGTTGAACGACAAAATCATGCGCTACGCCAAGGTGGTGGTAGGGCAATAAGGCACCATGGCCAAACGCGATTACTACGAAACACTCGGCATCTCCAAGGGTGCCTCGGCCTCTGACATCAAGAAGGCCTACCGCAAACTTGCCCTAAAATTCCACCCGGACAAGAACCCAGACGACGCTTCGGCCGAGGAGCGGTTCAAGGAAGCGGCGGAAGCGTACGAGGTATTGAGCGACGACACGAAGCGCCAGCAATACGATCGGTTTGGCCACGATGGCATGCGCGGTGGTGCGGGCGGTTTTGGCGGCGGAGGGATGAATATGGACGACATCTTCTCCCAATTCGGCGACATCTTCGGCGGCGGCTTTGGCGGCGGCGGCGGCGGTGGCGGTGGCGGACGAAAGCGTCGGATGAAGGGGGCCAACCTTCGCATCAAGGTGAAACTAACCCTCGAAGAAGTGGCCGAAGGTGTCTCCAAGAAGGTCAAGGTCTTCAAGCAGATGCAGGCAAAGGGTGTTGAGTATACCGACTGCACCACCTGCCACGGTACGGGTCAAGTCCGAAGGGTGACCAATACGATTTTGGGCCAAATGCAGACGGCTGCTACGTGCAATGTCTGTCACGGAACCGGCCAAAGCATTACGCGCAAGCCGAGTGGGACAGATGAAATGGGCATGGTTCGTGAAGAGGCCGTGGTGAGCTTGGACATCCCAGGAGGAGTGGAAGACGGCATGCAGCTCAGTGTGCGCGGCGAAGGCAATGGCGCCCCCATGGGCGGTGTGGCGGGCGACCTCATCGTGATGGTCGAAGTCCTGCCCCACGACACGTTCCAGCGCAACGGAAAGAACTTGCACCACGACCACTACATCACCTTCGTGGAAGCGGCTTTGGGTTCCACGTCCGAGGTCCCCCTTTTGGGAGGCAAGGCCAAGATCAAAATCGATGCAGGCACCCAGAGCGGCAAAATTGTGCGGCTGCGCGGCAAAGGCATGCCCTCCGTGGACAGCTACGGCAATGGCGACCTCTTGATCAACCTCAATGTTTGGACGCCCAAGAAATTGACCAAGGAGGAAACCAAGGTTTTGGAGACGTTCCAAGATTCCCCGAACTTCCAGCCGGAACCAGACCACAACGAACGCGGATTCTTTGACAAGGTCCGTGACATGTTCACTTGACGCTCACCATGCCCCATCCAATCATTCATACGGCAGGCATTTGCAAGTCTTTTGGCGACCATCAAGCCTTGGCGCCCCTAGATTTGGAGGTGGGAGAAGGCCAAATTGTGGGGTTGCTCGGGCCCAACGGCGCGGGAAAAACCACCCTGTTGCGGATGCTCACAGGCATCACCAAACCCGATCAGGGCACGCTCCAAATGTGGGGACAACCGCACCACCGGGAATTGTTGTCCCGCATGGGGTACCTCCCAGAAGAACGCGGTCTTTACAAGAGCATGCGCGTAGCTGAGCAGGTCCTCTATTTCGCTGCCTTGCGAGGCATGGAGCGAAAGGATGCCGAGAACGAACTTCGCGGCTGGCTGGAGCGTTTGGAGGTTGAAGGGTGGTGGAACCGAGAAGTGGCCGACTTGAGCAAGGGCATGGCCCAAAAAATTCAATTCATTGCCACCGTGCTTCACCGGCCAGAGCTGTTGATTTTGGACGAGCCCTTCAGTGGGTTGGATCCCATCAACGCGGGGTTGGTGCGGGGTGAAATGTTGAGGCTTGTCCAACAAGAAGGCACCACCTTGTTGCTGTCCACCCACGACATGGGTTCAGTGGAGGCGTTGTGCGACGAGGTTGTGATGCTGCATCAAGGGAACAAAGTGCTGGCGGGGGCCACCGATGAGGTGCGTGAGTCCGCGAGAAAAGGCCGCATTTTTCTTCGCGTCAGGGGCAACATGATGGCCTTTGCAGCGGAACTGGGGGCAAGGGCAGAGCTTTTGACCAAGATGACCGAAGGCGAAGGTGATCAGGCGGTTCATGAGCTGGAACTGGCCCTTCCCGCAACTTGGCCTATGCCTGAATTCTTGCAGTGGGCCGTGGGCCATGTGGAGGTTCTAGAAGCCCGCCCTGTGAAGCTGTCGATGGAAGATGTATTTGTTCAAACCGTAACCGCTGCATCGTCATGAGACCTTGGCTTCATCCACTGGGGACGATTGTCCGCAGAGAATTTGTGACCCGCGTCAGGCGCCGAGCCTTTTTGGTGGCAACGCTTCTGATGCCATTGCTGATGGTTGGGTTTGTGGCGGCCATTGTCCTTCTGACCCAAAGTGCGGAAGAAGAAGCCAAGGTTTGGGTGGTGGACCACGATGGGTTGCTCACGGTACCCACCGACGTCGGGCCCTTCGTGCCCCGTTGTCCTTCTTGTTACCCAGAACGGTCCATGCTGTCCTACCGCTTTGGACGGGAGGTCAAGACAAAGGAAGAATTGGAGCGCGATGGTTTCACCTGCATGTTGGAATTTGACGAGGGGGTCATGCAAAGTGAGAAAATGCAACTCTTGCAGTTGACCCCGCCCAGTGGCCGGAACAGGCGCGCCATGGAACGGGACATGGGCCAAGCCTTGGAGCGGTTGAAAGTGCGGGAGCAACCTGAATTGGACTACGATGTTTATTTGTCCTTAAAGACAGATGTCAGCCTGGTGGTCATGGATTACGAGACGGGAGAGAAGCAAGGGGACGCCAAAGCCATGGTGGGTTTTTTCATGGGCATTTTCATGTGCTTGTTCGTTCTGGTGTATGGCATGCACATCATGCGAGGTGTCATCGAGGAGAAGTCGAACCGCATTGTGGAGGTGGTGCTCAGTACGGTAAGGCCTCGGCAATTGTTGGCGGGCAAAATCGTCGGCATTGGCATGGTTGGCATGGCCCAAATGTTGGCTTGGGTCTTGCTGAGTTGGGGGCTGTTCCTTTTGTTGGGCCTCGGGGTGGAGCAAAGCGATTGGATGGAGAGCTGGGCCCAAACCCAAGGCCTTTCCGCGGATGCTGTTGATTTCCAGACGGTGCTGTCCTCTCAGGAGGATTTGGCCTTCCTTCTCGACATCCAATGGTCTGTCATGCTCGGATGTGGTGTGTTGTACTTCGTGCTGGGCTTTGGTTTGTACGGGGCATTTTTCGCCACGATTGGTGCCATGGTGGAGCAAGAGTCCGATGCCCAATACCTGATGATTCCTGTCATGTTGCCTCTAACCTTTTCCTACATCTTGGCGATTCAGAGCATCGATGCGCCTGAGAGCTGGCTTGCGGTGGTCAGCTCCTTCATCCCATTCTCCGCCCCGATCTCTATGATGGTGCGGCTGCCCATGGGGGTTCCATGGTGGCATGTGGCGGGAAGCTTGGGGATTTTGGCGACCACGACTTGGCTGTTGGTTCGGTTGGCCGGTCGGGTGTACCGTGTGGCCATCTTGATGTACGGGAAAAAGCCAGGTTGGCGCGAGGTTTGGCGCTGGATGGTGCGCCCTGATTCCGGTGCGCTGTGAGCACCCTTCGCAGAGTGGCCGTCATCGACTGTGGCACCAACACGTTCAATTTGCGCATTGTGGACCTAGGAGCCGCGGCGGGTTGGATCCCTGTCTTTGGACAACGCATCCCTGTTCGATTGGGACAAGGTGGTGTGGCCAAGGGCGTGATTCGTCCTGACCGCATGGCGCGTGGATTGGATGCCTTGGTGTCCATGCGGGAGATCCTAAGGAACTACAAGGCCGAGGAGGTCCATGTCTTGGCAACGAGCGCCTTAAGGGGTGCCAAAAACGGTCACGAGTTCGTCGACGAAGCTCGGCGCTTGTCGGGATTGGAAGTCGAAATCATCTCAGGTCCGCACGAGGCGCGTTTGATCCAGGAGGGCATTGCCTTGAATGTGAAGGAACGTTCTGAGGAAATGCACATGACCATGGACATTGGGGGTGGCAGCGTGGAATTCATCGTTTGGAATCAGGAGGGGATCAAGTGGTCCCAAAGCTTTGACACCGGTGTGGCCCGATTGCAAATGCTCATGGCCTTGCCCGACCCGATGGGACTGCAGGGGATGGAGAAGATGTTGCCATTCTTTGATGACGTCATGGCCCCGTTGGCGGCTGCAGTGGGCGCATTGTCCCCGTCTTCTCTCGTGGGGGCGAGTGGGTCGTTTGACACGCTGGCGGCCATGGCTGGAACCCGCACGCAGAAAGAGCGCCCCGACCATGCCCAAACCCCTGAGCCCCATCCGGGCTTGGACCCCATTCCCCTAGGGGCTTGGCCCCGACTGTCCCAGGAACTGCTGACATTGGATGTGCACGGCCGAACATCGATGCCTGGCATGGACCCTGCGCGTGTGGATTTGATGCCGTACAGTGCAGCTTTGATTGAGTGGGTGCTGGCCCAAGGGACCTTCACCTCGATGTGGAGGGCACCTTACGCGTTGCGCGAAGGTGTCTTGTCGCGGTTGGAAAGGGGATTGCCCCTGCTCCCGTCGTTGGACCCAAGGTGAGGTCCGCGGTTTGGCACCATCTTTGGGACGACTCGGTTTCAAATCATTCTTTCATCCACGCAACATGGCGCATCTACTTTTGATCGACGACGAAGCCCCCATTCGAAAGAGCCTTCGGGAAATTCTGGAATATGAGGGGCATGAGGTTGCAGAGGCATCCACAGGGATTGAGGGTGTCGTTTTGGCGACCAAAAAACCTTTTGATGGCATTTTTTGCGATGTCAAGATGCCGCAAATGGATGGTTTGGATGTCTTGGACATGCTGACCAAAAAGAAGGTCGCCGCCCCAGTGGTCATGATATCTGGCCATGGTACTGTGGAAACGGCGGTGTCCGCTTTGAAAAAAGGGGCCTACGACTTCATCCAAAAACCCCTTGACCTCAACAGGGTGCTTGTCACCTTGCGGAACATGCTGGAAAGAGAGGCCCTGGTGGAGACCACCAGGGTGCTCACGAAGAAGGCCCACGTGGCGCAGTCACATGCGATGGTGGGGAATTCTGAAGGCATTCGCGAGATTCTGTCCATGGTGGAGACCGTGGCGCCGACGGATGCCCGGGTGTTGGTCACTGGGGCAAACGGATCTGGCAAGGAGCTCGTGGCGAGGCAAATCCACAACGGGTCTGGCCGTGCAGACGGGCCATTTGTGGAGGTCAATTGTGCGGCGATTCCCTCGGAATTGATCGAGAGTGAATTGTTTGGACACGAGAAAGGGGCCTTCACCAGCGCGGTTTCACAGCGCCGAGGGAAATTCGAACAGGCCCAAGGAGGAACCTTGTTTTTGGACGAAGTGGGCGACATGAGTGCCGGGGCCCAAGCCAAGGTCCTTCGTGCCTTGCAAGAACAAAAAATCTCGCGTGTGGGGTCCGACAAGGACATCTCGGTCGACGTTCGCGTGGTAGCGGCCACCAACAAGGACTTGCGAAAGGCCATCGCCGAGGGCGATTTCCGAGAGGACTTGTACCACCGTCTTGCTGTGGTGCCCATCCACGTACCGTCCCTTGCCGATCGATCCTCTGACGTGCCATTGCTTGTCGACCACTTCCTCCAGGTGTTTTGCACTCAGTCCGGTCGGCCGGTGCCTTTGGTGACCTCAGGTGCCATGAAGTTGCTTCGGGCAGCACCTTGGACGGGGAATGTGCGCGAATTGCGCAATGCCGTGGAGCGGCTCCTCATCTTTTGTCCAGCAGGGGGAAAAGTGGATGAGAAGTTGCTGGCCAAACACGGCCACCTCGGGACTTGATGCGCAATTGAATATGTGTTGAAGTATTGGTTGTCAGAGAGATGGAGGCAACCCTGGGCAAAGGTCTCCGTCTTCCATGAGGATCAAACACAACCTCATGGACCTTCTCAATGCTTTGAATCTGGATGGCGGCATGGCCCTTGGGGGCCTCTTTGTGGCCTTGGTCGCACTTGCTGGCAATTGGCGGTTGTTCGTCAAATGTGGCCAGCCTGGTTGGTCCGTTCTTGTGCCTGGCTACAACGTGGTGATTGCCATGCGCATCATCGGACGTCCCGCCTCACATGCCTTGCGGTTTTTGATCCCGGGGTACAATGTCTATTTCTTCTTTCGCACGGTGATGGAGGTGGCCTCTACCTTTGGAAAGCGATCCACGCTTGACCATGTTTTTGCCTGTGTTTTTCACGTGTTTTATGTCCTCAACTTGGGATTGAGTGAGGAAGAGGAATACCTAGGTCCCGTGCACGGTCAGCTCTCCAAAGGCAAGGCCCAAGGCACGTCGCTTTCGGTGGCGTAGTTTCTCGGATCAGCCTTGTAGCTTGGCCAGGGCTTCGTCGATGGCTGTTTGCAGACCACTCGCATTGCTTCCGCCAGCTGTGGCGAAGAACGCCTGGCCTCCACCGCCTCCACCGATGTGGCCGGCCAGTTCACGGACCAAATTTCCCGCGTGCAAACCACGTTGTTCCACGACATCGTCGCTGACGGCAATGGACAGGGTCACTTTGCCTCCCTTTTCGCTGCCAAACACGCCAAAGAATGGGGCACATTCCGCTTTGAGCTGGAAGGCCAAATCTTTGATGTTCTTGCTGTCCAAATCCACAATGGCACCGATCGCTTGGACGCCACCGATGGCTTGAAGTTGGCCTACCAAGTCTTGTTTGATGTTCCCGGCTGCGGCCCTTTGGAAGCCTTCGATTTCTTTGCCCAATTGCGCATTGGTTTGGAGCAAGTCTCCGATGGCTTGTGCAGGGTCTGCCGCACCTTTGAGCATGGCCTTGATGGCGCCCAATTGCTGACGTTCATCTTGCTGTGCCTCCATGGCGGCGCTGCCTGTGCGGGCTTCGATGCGGCGGATGCCAGCCGCCACGGCACTTTCGCTTTCAATACGGAAGGGACCAATGGCCCCTGTTGCGGGCACATGGATGCCGCCGCAAAGCTCCTTGGAAGATCCAAACTCAATCATGCGAACGGTCTCGCCGTACTTTTCTCCAAAGAGCATCATCGCTCCTGCTTTTTGGGCATCAGCCAAGGCCATGTCCCTGTGTTCGGTGCAAGCGAGGTTCTCGAGGATGCGTGATTGCACCAGCGTTTCGACGCGGGCCAATTCCTCGTTGGTGACTTTTTGGAAATGCGCAAAGTCAAAGCGAAGGGACCGGGGCTTCACCAACGAGCCCTTTTGCTCGACATGCGTGCCCAATACCTCGCGCAAGGCCTCGTGCAGAAGATGGGTGGCGCTGTGGTTTCGGGCGGAATCTCCACGACGGTCCACGTCGACGATGGCTTCAAATTTCCCTGTCGACGAGACAGGCACTTGGTCCAAGACGTGGACAATCAGGTTGTTTTCTTTCTTCGTATCGGTCACACGGAAGATGGTCCCATCCGGCGCCTTCAGCACCCCTTGATCTCCGACCTGCCCACCGCCTTCTGGGTAAAAGGGCGAGCGGTCAAACACTGCTTGAACGAATTTTTTCTTCTTCGCCTCGACTTCACGGTACCGGAGCAAAATGACCTCGGCCTCCACTTGGTCGTAGCCTATGAACGACGTGGCACCCTGATGTTCTGCCACCACTTGCCAATCGTCCGCGGTGATTTTTCCAGCCTCCCGTGAGCGGTTCTTTTGGGCTTGCAGCAGCCCTTCGAACCCTTTGTGGTCGATTTTCAATTGCTGTTCGGCGGCGATGAGAGCGGTCAAATCCACGGGGAACCCAAAGGTGTCGTAGAGCTCAAAAACCAATTTCCCAGCCAACTCCTCCCCAGGTTTCATGCCTTGGGTGGCCACTGAGAGGCGCTCCATGCCAGAGGCCAGGGTGCGCAAAAAGGATTGTTCTTCCTGTTCAATGACCTGCTGGATCAGCGCTTTCTGGGCTTTCAATTCTGGAAATGTCCCTGACATTTGGCTTTCCAAGACTTCCACGAGGGTATGGATGAAGGGCTCATTCATTCCCAAAAAGGAGGATCCATAGCGCACCGCTCGTCGCAAAATCCTGCGGATGACATATCCCGCTCCCGTGTTGGAAGGGAGCTGACCGTCGGCAATGGAAAAGGCCACCGCACGCACGTGGTCGGCAATGACACGGAAGGCCACTGCCTCGGAACTGTCGTCCCCGGGGTAGGTGCGACCACTTTGGGTGGCGATGGCATCTAGAAGCGGCGTGAAAATGTCGGTGTCGTAGTTGGATTGCTTGCCTTGGAGCGCCATGGCCAACCGTTCAAACCCCATCCCGGTATCGATGTGCTTGTGGGGCAGAGGCACGAGGGACCCGTCGGACATGCGGTTGAACTCCATGAACACGAGGTTCCAAATCTCGATGACTTGGGGATGGTCTTTGTTCACAAGACCTCGCCCATCGACCTTGGTCCGTTCCTCCGCGTTGCGCAGGTCCACGTGGATTTCGGAGCAGGGACCGCAAGGCCCCGTTTCGCCCATTTCCCAAAAGTTGTCTTTTTTGTCGGCGGCCAAAATCCGGTCGTTGGACACGTGCTTTTGCCATTGGGTGCGCGCCTCGATGTCTTCCGGCAACCCATCGCCTGCATCCCCGCCAAAGACGGTGATGTAGAGGCATTCGGGGGCCAGGCCATAACGGTCGGTCAAGAGCTCCCATGCCCAGTCGATGGCCTCGGCCTTGAAATAGTCGCCAAATGACCAGTTCCCCAGCATTTCAAACAGCGTGTGGTGGTACGTATCGACCCCCACTTCTTCGAGGTCGTTGTGCTTGCCGCTGACGCGCAGGCACTTTTGGGTATCCGCGATGCGTGTGTCAGTGATGGGTTGGTTGCCGAGGAACAAATCTTTGAAGGGATTCATCCCAGCATTGATGAACATCAGGGTGGGGTCATCCTTCACGACCATCGGCGCCGAGGGCACAATGGTGTGTTGTTTCTCCTTGAAAAAATCCAAAAATGTCTGGCGAATGAGACGTGATTCCATGAGGCTCAGAATTGCACCGTGAAAGTACGGAACACACATCCACGAAAGAATCACGACCTTTGTGCTTCCATGAAGTGGACCCAACGGCGATTCAACCCCGACACCTTGAGGGTGGAGCAGGTGCCTTTGTCACGAAGAGAAATCGTTCGCGGCGTGGCCTTGCGTGGCTTGTTGGTTCTGGGAATTGGGGCTTCGAGTGTGTGGCTTGTGGACCAACTTTTCCAAAGCCCCGCCGACCGCGCGAGGGACCGTGAAATTGCCTTTTTGGAGGGGCAACTTGGGGACATTCGAGAGGAAGTGAAGTTGATGGAGGCCGCCATGGAGGACATCTCCGAGCGCGACGACGCCGTGTACAGGACCATTTTGGGTGTTCCACCTGTCCCGGAGCATCTCCGTCATCTTGGCATTGGAGGGGTGGACCGACATGCGGAGGTCAGGGGACATGTACATTCCGAAGAGGTGTCCGCTTTGAGGACCCGCGTTGCGGGTCTGCAACGGTCGCTTGTGGCCCAATCCAAGTCGTTGGATGAGGTGACGGAAATGGCCTTGGAATTTGAGAAACGGTTGGAATCCATCCCTGCCATTCAACCTGTTCGCAACGAGGATTTGGGGCGCATGGCCAGTGGATGGGGCTACCGGATTCATCCGATTTACAAGGTTCGAAAATTCCACTACGGCATGGATTTCAGTGCGCCCGAGGGCACGGAGGTTTTCGCGACGGGCGATGGCGTGGTGGTGAAGGTGAAGCGGCTCTACAACGGCTATGGCAGGCACATCGTCATCCGCCACGGCTTTGGCTACGAGACGCTGTATGCCCATATGAGCAAGTCTTTGGTGCGTCGTGGAGACAAGGTCCAGCGCGGCCAAGTCATCGGCTACGTGGGCAGCACAGGGACTTCAACATCCTCGCATTTGCATTATGAGGTGCACAAGGATGGTGTCAAGGTGAATCCCGCACATTACTATTTCAACGACTTGAGTCCGCTGGAATATGAGGCGATGCTGGAGGCGTCTGAAGTGGAGAACCAAAGTTTGGACTGAGCGACTTATCTTGCTGCCTGTCATGCCATTGAACCAACCCGTCCAAAAGCGATACTTCAGCATCTCTGAGGTGGCTCAAATGTTGGAGGTAAAGCCTTCGTTGCTTCGCTTTTGGGAAAAACAGTTCAAACAAATCGCCCCCAAAACCAACGCCCGCGGAAAGCGCGCATACAAGCAAGAGGACATCGACATCATCCGCCGCATCTACGATTTGGTCAAGGTGCAAGGATTGACCTTGGAAGGTGCACGAAAGTCGTTGGTGGCGAGGAAAGGGGAGGCCAAGGAGAGAGGGGTTCAGGCCATGATGGCGACGCAGCCATCCGCACCTGCGGCAAGTGCCCAGACGCAGGCAAACGCAGCTTCTCAAGAGGAGGCTGTGGCCAAGCTCAAGAAGATTCGGCAGACGCTGCTTGAGGCACGCGCCGCGCTTGGTTGATCAAATGTTTCTTTACGTAGTCCTCAATGCCCGACTCAAGCGATCGGAAGGGATGCGTGTACCCTGCGGCCCGCAATTTGGACAAATCAGCTTCTGTGAAGTATTGGTACGTGTCACGGATGTCCTCAGGGGTGTCGATGAATGAAATGTCGGGTGTCTTCTTCATGGCCTTGAAGGTGGCGTGGACCAAATCGAGGAACGTACGGCCCTTGCCGCTCCCCAAATTGTACAGCCCCGAATGCGCAGGAATGCGGTGGTGCATGAAGTGAAGCAACACCTCGCACACATCTTCGACATGCACAAAGTCTCGGGTTTGGTGCCCATCCTTGAAATCGGGACGGTGGCTTCGGAAGAGCTTCATGGCGCCGGTCGCTTCCACTTGACGAAATGTGTGCAACACCACCGACGCCATTCTTCCTTTGTGAAATTCATTGGGCCCGTAGACGTTGAAAAACTTGAACCCTGCCCAGAAGTAGGGCTTTCTTTCTTGGGACAAAGCCCAAGCGTCGAAGTCGTTCTTGGAACGTCCGTAGGGGTTGAGTGGACGGAGTTGTGCCACCAAGTCGTGCCGGTCTGAGTACCCCAAGATGCCATCGCCATAGGTGGCGGCAGAGCTCGCATAGAGCAGGGGCAGCCCATGTTTCACACACAGGTGCCACACGGTTTGGCTGTACGTGAAATTCAATGCGTTCAGGACCTCCTCGTCCTGCTCTGTGGTGTCCGTTCTTGCCCCCAAATGGATCACGAACTGGACTTGGTTCTCATGCTCATCTAGCCATTGGGGGAAGGCCTCTCTGTCCACACGATCGGTCACGGGAAGGTGGATGTGGTTGGGGCGTTTGGCCTCCACACGGAAGTCATCGACCAAGACGATTTGCCTGTAGTCGGCTTCCAAAAGCTTCACCGCCAAGACGCTTCCAATGAATCCTGCTGCTCCTGTGACCACGATCATGACGCGAAGGTAGCCCCTCGAATGCAGCCTTTGAAAGGGGCCGTGCGAAACATCTGCTACCTTTGTCGGGTTATCGCATCATGAAAAACGTCTACGTCACCCGCCGCGCCAGGTTCAATGCAGCCCACAAATTGTGGAACGATGATTGGGATCAGGCCAAAAATTTGGAGGTGTTTGGCAAATGCGCCAACCCCAACTGGCATGGACACAACTACGAGTTGCATGTCACCATCAAAGGCCAGCCTGCCGAGGATACTGGTTACTGTATGGACTTGAAGGATCTTAAAGACATCATCAAAGAGAAAGTGGAAGACCCGGTTGACCATAGGAACCTGAATTTGGATGTGCCCTTTATGAAAGGAAAAATGACGTCCACAGAAATCTTGATCATTGCCATCTGGGAAGAGCTAGAGGCAGTTATTGAAGCACGCGGATGTCAACTCCATCACATCCGTTTGTATGAGACGGAAAACAACTACGCCGACTACTACGGAGGCGCCTGACGACGAATCACCATGGCCTTGTACGCACGAGAAGAACGCTACGACGAAGATGCCGTCCAACGCATGGCCAAGGCCTACCGAGAAGTCCTGGAAACGTGCGGGGAAGACCCACATAGAGAAGGACTGCTGAAGACCCCTGAGCGCGCCGCCAAGGCGATGGCGGTCTTGACAAGCGGCATGGACGTGGATCCCTCAGAAATTCTAAAATCGGCTCTTTTTCATGAGTCCAACGACGAGATGGTCCTCGTCAAGGACATCGAGGTGTACAGTTTGTGCGAGCATCACATGCTTCCCTTTTTTGGCAAGGCGCACGTGGCCTACATCCCGGATGGTGCGATTGTGGGATTGAGCAAAATCCCTCGTGTGGTGGATGCCTTCAGCCGCAGATTGCAAGTGCAGGAGCGCTTGACAGAACAAATACGTGACTGCATTCAGGAAACGCTCCAGCCCAAGGGAGTGGCAGTGGTCTTGGAAGCGCGGCACCTCTGCATGCAAATGCGCGGCGTTGAAAAGCAAAACAGCATCACCACCACAAGCGCTTTCACAGGACTTTTTCTCGACGACCCGCGCACCCGACGTGAGTTCATGGGGCTGGCCTTGTCGAGGTGACCCCTGCGGTCCGTTCCAAGCATTTTTTGGCGAAGCTCAAGGGTTCAACGAGGATTCCCAGCCTAATTTGGTGCCATGGATTCACAGCCCCCCAACATTTTTGGCAACGGTCAACCGACCTTCCAAGACGCCAACTCCATTTCAAGTCCTGACATTGCGTCCTTCATGTCCACCGTCTTTTCATGGATGGTGGCTGGGCTCCTGGTGACGGGTGCGACTGCATATTATGCGGCCACAAGCGGATGGTACCTCAGTTTGATGCAGGGGTTGGGCTTTTGGGTGGTGATGTTGGCGCCCTTTGCCTTTTTGCTCGTGATGAATTTTGGATTGCAAAAGCTCAGTGTGACTGCGTTGGCCCTCTGCTTTCTGGCATTTGCAGGGACCATGGGGGTGAGTCTTGGGGGAATTTTCTTCGCGTATTCCTTGGGGAGTTTGGCCCAAGTGTTTGCCATCGCAGCAGGCACCTTCGCCATCATGGCGATTGCCGGGTACACCACCAAGGTGGATTTGTCCAAATTTGGAAGCATCCTTTTCATGGGCTTGTTGGGAATCATACTCGCCAGTGTCGTGAACTGGTGGATGAAGAGCACCATGATGGAATTTTTGATCAGTGCAGGAGGTGTCCTCCTTTTCACTGGACTCGTGGCGTACGACACCCAGCGCTTGAAACGCATTGCTGCCGGGGTTGAATTTGGTCAGGTGGATCCGTTGAAGTTGGCGCTTCTTGGTGCCACCTCTCTCTATTTGGACTTTCTCAACCTGTTCTTGTTCCTCCTTCGACTTTTGGGCCGCCGGGACTGAACCTTGCGCGGACCATTAATGGTGGACCATCCAGCGATGGGACCATGCGTGGCCCGACTCAGTCGTCAGGACCACCAAATAGGGGCCGTTGGCCAATGTCGCGGCGTCCACGAACAAGCGCTGGGTTCCGGCTTGCAGGGTTCCATCGTGCAATGTCCGGACGCGTTGGCCCATGGCATTCCGCAATTCGACGCGGCATGCGGTGGCCCCAGGTAAATTCAGTTCAAAGCAGCTGACGGCCTTTCCTGGATTGGGGTACACCGCGATCCAAGGGGAGTTCGCATCTGCTTGTTCGCCCAAACCTGAAGATGGTCCAGTCACACGGAAAGACCATGAACCTTGCGGGGCTGGCATAGGGCGGTTGCCTAGTTTTCCGCTCACCGCCTCGGCAGAAATGAAATAATGCACCTTCGTTCCTTCGTTTTGGTTGGGAATGATGGCGCTGTACGTTTCTGCGACTGCGCCTTCTGCCATGGACACCTCGTTCCAAGGTCCATTGGCGGAAGTCGACCACGACAGGGTCGCACCCGCAATCCCTGAGCGGTGGCTGATGTCTGCCACCACCGTGAATGGATTGACCGTGTCTTCCGTGTCGGAAAGGGGCAAGTGGCTGATCATCAAAGGATCTTCCACGCCCACAGAATGGGTGATGCAGTGGATGGCGCCGCTCAATGAAATGATGTTGGACCCGTTGTTGTCACAATCGATGCCCACCACGTTGTAGCCAGGCATGGCTTCTTCCCAAATGCGGATGGCCGTGGTGTCGTATTGCTGGTAATAGGTGGGCAAGAGGATGCTGTTGTTCACAAACACCGCGTTGCTGTAGGTCAGGTAATCTCCATTTTGGTTGGGGTAACCTCCGCCTTGTTCAGGGGGACTGGGGATGCGCACCACATTGAAAGGGGTGCCCCAACGTGTTGTGAAGTTGCTCAGTACATACTGCAGGTTGGCCTCGATTTGGGGGCCGTCGGCCACCCCCGCGGGGTACTCAGCCACGAGCAGGGTCGACTCGTCCAAGAGCTTCATGTGCATGTCAATGTGGTGGATGCCGTCAAATGGCAAGTTGGTCATCTTGACGTAGCTGTGGACCCCATGGTAGTCTTCGACCAAACCGTCGATTTCTTCTTCTGTGTGGTCGGGGTACGTCGTCCATCCGACGAAGTCTCCGTTGTTCTCCTCCAGGACCAAATCCGAAGCGAAGGCGGTGCCAAATCCATCTGACATCCAGTTGCCTCCTGTATTCATCAAATCGAGCGGAGTTTCCAGCGTGGTGTAAAGGTCGAGGCCCATGTGCTCGGCCAGCGCATCGGGAATGGCGTCATCGGCAGGGCGGGGACGGTTGTAGATCCAATCCACGAGGACGCGGCCGTCGTTCCATTCTGTGTACACGGTGTTGGCACCATAGTCGCGGATCCAAATGCTGTTGGTGGAGGCATCGACCACTTCGATGCTGTCCAAACTCAAGCTCCCCCCGCAAGTCCCAGTTGTGAGGTAGCTGGTCGTCTCGTTGGGGTTTTCTGAAAAAACGACCACGCGGCATTCTTG
>CAWVVM010000034.1:0-21591 GCA_963933635.1 uncultured Flavobacteriales bacterium | reverse complement strand
ACTTCGGTGGATGTGTCGGTGGCTGCACAGATGCTTCTGCTTGCAACTACGATGCAGCTGCCAATGTGGATGATGCAAGTTGTTTCTTCGCTCCTGATTACTACGAGTGCGACGGCGAAACATGCGTGAATGATGCAGACGGCGACGGCGTATGTGATGAATTGGAAATCGATGGTTGTGTGGTGTCTACCGCCTGCAACTACAACCTGGACGCGACCAACCTCGTGCCTTGTGTGTACCCTGAGCCAGGTTACCTGTGTGACGGTACTTGCGATGGTGATGCCGACGGCGACGCAATTTGCGACGCCAACGAAATCGTCGGTTGTCAGGATGCCTCTGCTTGCAACTACGACGCGACTGCAACCGATGCCGGCGACTGCGACTTCAGCAGCTGCCTCGGATGCACCGATGCCGCGGCTTGCAACTACGATGAGACAGCCACCCAGGAAGATGGGTCATGTGACTTCTGCTCTTGCGCCAATGAGGCCGACGGAGGACAAAGTGGTTTCAACTTGTCTGTTGAGACTGTGGCTGTGGACGGTGTGGCCGGCTTGTCAACGTACCGCGTGTATGTGACCACGCCAAATGCCTCCGACTTTGTCTCTGCCATTGCAGGTGACGAATCCAACCCTTCATACTTGCGCACTAGCACAAGCTTCTTCCAGAGCGCTGTAGGTGGATTGACGGCAGGAACAGTGAACCCATTGTTTTACGCGGCCTTCCCTGACTTGCAGTACGACAGCTGGTTGACCATTGGCATTGATGCGGCTCCTGTTTCAGGAGATGGCACAGCCGATGTGACCTTGGCTCAGGCTGCAGGTGACACTTGGGCTACTGACTTCGAAGCAGGCCAAAACTTGGAAATCAACAGCTTCTTCGGAGGCAGCTGGTTCACCACCAACTTGGTGTCCAATGGTCTAGCTGGAGACGATCAGAAAGTGCTCGTGGCTCAGCTGACAACGGACGGTACGTTGACAGGTCAATTGTACGTGCAAGTCTTCCCACTTGGTTCGGGTGACGATGCGGAGTACCTGACCTTGAGCTTCGGCAGTTCTTCTTGCGGTTGCATCGACGATTCGGCCTGCAACTACAACGATGGCGCCCAGTACGATGATGGTTCTTGCTACTACGCTGAACAGTTCTACGGTTGCGATGGCGCTTGCTTGAGCGACTTGGACGAAGACGGTGTGTGCGACGAGCTTGAGATTGCTGGATGTCAAGATGCAGAGGCCTGCAACTACGATTCAGAAGCCACTGACGACGATGGCAACTGTGAGTATGTTGAGCTTACGCTTTTGCCAGGTGACGCGCCCGCTTGCGGTTTGTTCTTCAGCGGCTACGCCGAGGGAAGCAGCAACAACAAGTTCCTTGAGATCTACAACCCAACCGGTTCGGACATCAGCTTGGACGGCTACGCTTACCCAAGTGTCAGCAATGCGCCAAGCACGCCCGGAGAGTACGAGTTCTGGAATGATTTTGATGCTGGTGCAGTGGTGACTGCAGGCGATGTCTATGTGATTGGGCACCCAAGTGCTGATCCTGCGATTGTTGCCGAATCAGATGAAGGCCACGTCTACCTTTCCAACGGCGACGATGGATATATGCTCGTCTACGGAACGCCAGACAGCTTCGTTCAAATCGATGCGATTGGAGACTGGAATGGTGATCCTGGATCTGGATGGGACGTTGCAGGTGTTTCTGCAGGCACAAAAGATCACAGCTTGATTCGCAAGTCTGACGTCACCAGCGGAAACGGTGGCGACTGGACGACTTCAGCAGGAACGGATGCTGACAACAGTGAGTGGATTGTCCTCGATCAGAACGATTGGACTGGACTCGGTAGCCATGAATTCACAGGTTCTTGTGGAGGTGGCAACTACGCCATTGTCTACGACTGTGATGGCATCTGCTTGAGCGATGCGGACGGCGATGATGTGTGTGACGAGTTGGAGATTGCAGGTTGCACCGACAGCGGTGCTTGCAACTACGACAGCGCTGCCACAGATGACGACGCGTCTTGTGAATACCTCACATGTGCTGGTTGTACGGACGCTGTTGCTTGCAACTACGACGGTTCTGCCACCATTGAGGACGGCTCTTGCACCTATGCTGAGCAGTTCTACGATTGCGACGGCAACTGCTTGAGCGACTTGAACATGAACGGCATCTGCGACGAACTGGAAGTGCTTGGTTGCACTTACGCAGCGGCTTGCAACTATGACATGGATGCCAACGTGGACGATGGCCAATGTGACTTCAGCTGCTTGCTGACCGGTTGCATGGACGAGTCAGCGGTCAACTATGACGCAGCTGCGACCATCGACGATGAGTCCTGTCTCTACGTGGGTTGCTTGGATCCTGAAGGATTGGACTACGATCCTACTGCCAACTACCCAGGTGGTTGTGATTACCCAGACGCTTGTCCCGGTGACTTCACTGGCGACGGCGAGGTGGATGTCAACGACTTGCTTGACTTCTTCCAACTCTGGGGCAACATCTGCGACTAAGAGTGGTCGTTGCTTAACGAAATGGAACGGGTCGCCTTTGGGCGGCCCGTTCTTTTTTCGTCCAAATGAGGGCATGGGCCATCCGTTCAAGTGGGAGGGAGCCTTAGCAATTGGACTGGAAGAGGGAGAGGAATGACAAGAGGTCCATAGTAGATACGCTGCCATCTCCGTCAAGGTCAAAAAGACATCCTGGGTCGTTGGGCACGCATTGGTTCAGCTCAGGACTCCATGTTGCACCTGTGCCGCATAGGTTCCCTTCGATGGCTCCAATGGAAGGTGGATTGGTGCTGGAGACAGGTTGGCCAAGGAAGTCTCGACCACCATTGTTGTTCAGGTAATCCTGGCTGTCCTCGCTGCCAGCGATCAATGTGCCTGCCTGGAATGCGGGGCTTTGCGCATCGATTTGGTAATTCAGTTCGAAGGTGGGAAGGGGGTTGCTGGTGTTCAAAAACCCCGGGTCCTCATCACTGGCAAGGATGGTGAGGTCACTGTCCAGAGAAATGCGTGCAGGGGGATGAAACAAGTTGTGGGAGACGAAGTATTCGTTGCCGTCGTCTTGGAGGAGTGTCTCGAGGGTTTCTCCGTCGTCACTCATGAAGATGAGGTTGTTGTGGATGTGGACGTCTCCAGATTCTGGCCAAACGTAGATTTCAGGATTCAGGGTGGGGCCAACGAAGACGGTGTTGTTGTAAAAAAATGTCCCCTCACTCGGGCACCTCACAAGGCCTCCGCAGAAAGTGGACACCCAGAAGATCTTCCCTTTTCGATCCCAAGGATCTCCTTCAGGGTCGACTCTGTAGCCATCATTGATGCTGATGTTGTAACGGTAGCCGCAGCGAACATTGTCGCCTAGGACTTCTGCAAACCCGCCTTCATTGTTGGAGCTAAGGTTGTATTGAATGACGACATTCTCATTGCCGTAGTCGATGTGGGCAGCATACGAGTCTTGGTAGCCATGGGCATTCATGAACCGGTTCTTCTGGATGACAGCATCCTTGCAGTCAAAGGTCCACATGCCACTTCCGCGGTTCCACATGCGTTGGTCGATGCCCGAGCCCGAGTGACTGAAAAGGCAGTCTTCCACCAGAATGTTCTGGCTTTTGTTGGGCACAAACCCCGACCCTCCCGTATGGGAGAAGGTGCAGTTGCCCACATGTATGCCATCGTTTTTGACGTCGTCAACCCCAGGGATGCCAAGGGACTTGATCCAGATGCCATAATGGCCAGTGCGTTCGATGAGGCAGTCGGTGATGGACACATCTTCGACCACGTGAAAGGCATTGGTGGCTGTGTCCGACCGGGTTTCAAGCTTGATGCCATACCCAAGGTGGACGTTGGCCAAGTTGTCGGGGGTGGGGTAGATGTCATGGATGTGCAGCCGGGCCATGCCCACAGAGGAAATGGTCTGCGCATCGGCCACGACCTTGACCCCAAAGCGCACGCTTTTGCCGGTGCCGTAGTTGTTGGTCTCACCAAGAAAGCTGTCGAGTTTCTTGGGAAATCCTTGCCCATCCAGGTGGGTCGCTTCGTTGGTCAACTCAAAGCCATCAATCTCCACGAAGCCATCGTTGTAAAGAAGGATGCAGGCTTGGTAGCCATCGCCATCAATGAGGGGCACGGGTCCGCTGCCATAGTTGGAGAGAAGTATTCGCGCTCCTGCGCTCCCCGAACCCTTGAGGTGCAGCATGCCTTGCCAGGCATCCCCCCGTCGAAACAGGATTTGATCGCCGGCACCGAACGTTTGGCTGTTGACCTTGTCCAGCGACTGCCATGCCTGGTTGGCACTTTCTCCAGACGAAGCATCGTTGCCTTCAGAGGATGAAACGTAGTACACGGACGCAAGGGCGCTGCATTGCGTCGCGAGCAGGAGGCAGGCAGGAATAATTCGGGCGGGGATGGTCATGGCTTGTCAGTGGTTTCTACCTTTGGCAAAATGTCGCGCTTGGTTGCCGACGCCATGACCACTGACAAAGTTTTTTTCACATGCCCAACCTTCGTAACGCCCGTAATCTTGTGCTTCTTGTGACAGCGATGTTTTTCATCGTGTTGCAAGGCCATTCTCAAATTTCTTACGCGTGGCAAAACTCGAAAGAGGGCTGGGTGCCAGCCAGTGAAACCAATTTGGGATGCAACTTGACAGAACAGCCTGAGGCCATGGCCATGCGGGCCTACAACCAAACGCCTGTGATGCGCTCAGGTACTTTGAGTGACGATTTGAGCCTGCCTGTTGGTACGTACGATCGCGTGGCGGTGACGCTGAAAAACCCCACATCTTCTGGCAACCCCAATGCGCGGTTGTTTGTGTATCCCTCGGAAACCAACACCGCCATGTGCTACTACAACATCCCGGTGGACACAGGGATGGTGGATTTCTCGACCTATGTGCTTGACTTGAGTGCCGCACCTGACGATGGCACCTTGGATGGATCCATTGCTAGGTTTGGGCTACGTGCTCCTTGGGGAGTGGCCAATTTTGACACCATCTATTGGAAGAGCATGGTGGTTTACAATGCCTTGGGGTGCACCAATCTCGCGGCTTGCAACTACGAACCCCTTGCAGAGGAAGACAACGGATCCTGCTTGGTGGTTGGAGATTCTTGTGACGACGGAGACGATTCCACCCTCAACGACATGGTCACGGCAGATTGCTTGTGCGCTGGCGAAACAGATGGGGTGGGTCGCCAAATAGGCCATTCGGATTTGAAGATGTACCCCAACCCTGCCAATGGCAGCGTGTTCATGGATTTTCCTCATGTTCATCAGTCCTTTGTGGTTCGGGACTTGACGGGCAGGATTTGGCATGCCCAACGCACGGTTCAAGGCCGCCACGAGTGGAATGTGGAAGGCTGGCCCAATGGGATTTACGTTGCCCACGTGGAGGGGACGAACGGATTCCATTCGCGGCGTTTTGTGGTCACCCACTGACGGGATGACCCCTCGTTCGCAACATGTTGGGGGCTTGCTAGCAGTGGCTTGGGCATGCTTGGTCGGATGCACACCTGCGGATCCTGCCGTAGAATCCGATTTGACAAATGACCAGGTCAATGTATTGTTTCTTGTCGCCGATGACCTGAACTGCAGCCTAGGGTTTTTGGGAGACACTATGGTGCAAACGCCTCATTTGGATGCACTCGCACAAAAGGCAGTGGTTTTTGAACAGGCCCATTGTCAGTACCCACTTTGCGGGCCTTCGCGCGCATCGTTCATGACAGGAATGTACCCGTCCCAGTCGGGCATCACCCAAAACCGTGTGATGCTTCGAAGTGTAATGCCGGATGTCGTGACCTTGGCGCAGGGATTCCGTCGCCATGGCCACCGGTCCGTTCGTGTGGGCAAGATCTTTCATTACGACAACCCAGGAGACATAGGGACTTCAGGGCACGACGACAATCCGTCATGGGACGAGACCTACAATCCGAGAGGTCGGGACAAAGAGGAGGAGCACCTCATTCAATCTCTTGTGCCTGGCAAATTTGGTGGGACTTTGAGTTGGCTAGCCTCTGAAGGAAAGGACGAGGAGTACACCGATGGGATGGTGGCCACCCAAGTAGTTCAGGAGCTCGAACGTTTCTCCAATTCTGGAGAGCCTTTTTTCTTGGCAGCTGGCTTTTTCAGGCCACACACTCCCTTTGTGGCCCCGAGGCCTTATTTCGAATTGTACGACTCGGACGCCATGGTGGTGCCCGCAGCAGATCCGAACGAATTGGTCCAATTGCCATTGCCTGCCCAAAAGTCCATCCGTGCCAAAAAGGTGCAACGAAACCTGCCTTCGGGACGCGCCAAAGAAATCAAGCAGGCATACTGCGCATCCATTTCCTTCGTCGATGCCCAAATAGGCCGGGTGTTGGAGGCGTTGCGGTCCACTGGCCTTGCGAAGAACACCGTGGTCGTGTTTTTGTCCGACCACGGCTACCACCTAGGGGAGCACGGTCACTGGCAGAAGCAAACCCTGTTTGAAGAGGCCACACGTGTCCCTTTGCTCATCGTGGACCCAAGGTATGAGACGACCAATGTCCGCGTGGCTCAGCCGGTCGAGTTGGTGGATCTATATCCTACGTTGAATGATTTGGCTGGCATTTCGACCCCTAAATATGTAGCGGGCAAAAGTTTGGTCCCAAGGATGAGAGAGGAGGAGGTCGACACAGGAGGTGGGGCCTTGACGGAATGGGGTCAAGGGGTGTCCTTGAGAACGGCACATCACCGGTTGACGGTGTGGGGCAAGGACGGAGATTTGGGCATGGAATTGTACGACCACCAAAAAGATCCTCGAGAAACAATCAACTTGCTCCTTGTGCCTGGGCACGAAGAATTGCTCGATTCGCTGAGTCGATTGATGGAGGTAAAGACAGGCGCCACATTGCCATTGCCACCTTCCATCGGCCGCCTGAATTTGGAAGTGCCTCCCATGCCGTGGAGCCCGCCGTTGTTTAGGGATGGAGAAGACACCCCATTGCTTCGCTCAACACCCCCGACCCCATGAATCTCTATTCTTCGCGCTTTGGGGCCACCCCATGGACCTTGACGTTTGCCGTTTGGCTTTGTTGCTTGCCCATTTTGGTGGGCTGCGGAGGCTCGTCGTCCGAGGTTTTGGACCTGCCGCACAGGGCCAATGTCATTTTGATCTTGGCAGATGACCAAGGCTGGAATGGAACATCCTTGGCGATGGACCAAGGGAATCCACTCTCCAAAAGTGACAGCCACTTGACCCCTCACTTGGAGGCGTTGGCGGCGAGAGGGATGCGGTTCTCTCAGGCGCGGGCTGCCGCACCTGTGTGCGCGCCGTCCCGGTACAGCATCCAATTTGGCAAATCCCCTGCGCGGTTGTCTCTCATTCGGGTGGGAATGAATACCGATCACATCGACCACGAGGGATGGACGAGCATCCCTAGGGCGATCAAGGCCGTGGACAGCACTTATGTTGCAGCACATTTTGGAAAGTGGGGCATGGGCGCCACACCCAAAGCTTTGGGGTATGACATCAGCGATGGTCCCACGCGCAACATGGACGGCGGCTTTGTCAACAACCCCACGCAATGGAACACCGCCAAATCGGAAGATCCAAAGAAAATCTTCTCCCTCACTCAAAGGGGCATGGCCTTTGTGGACTCTTGTCACCAAGCGGGGAAACCATTTTTTCTGCAGCTCTCCCATTATGCTGTTCACAGCAACATTGAGACGAGAGAGGCCACATGGGAGGAGGTCAAGAAACGTACTATGGGGGAACGCCACGCCCATCTTGGAATGGCCTCCATGACGGAGGACCTCGACGATGGCTTGGGGATGTTGATGGACCACTTGAAAGCACTTGGCTTGGAGGATGACACCTACGTCATATACATGGCGGACAATGGTGCAGTGCCCAGCATCCCCGGAGGGAAGAAGTATGAGCAAAGTCTCAACCACCCTCTTCGACGAGGGAAATGGGACGCCATGGAAGGAGGACTTCGTGTCCCCATGGTGGTTGCCGGTCCAGGCATCGGCCCCAACACCCAATCTAACGTGCCTGTTTGGGGATGTGATTTGCTGCCGACCATTTGTGAATTTGCTGGAGGTGCGGAGGTGAGTTTTGACAATGTGGATGGCGGAAGCATGGCACAAGTGCTGTCGTCAGAAGGAGCTGTGGTGCGCTCCATGGAGGGAATGGTGTTCCATGTCCCTTACCAGAACAAAATTGCATTGAACCGCGCACATTCAGCCCTTGTTCAGGGCGACCACAAGCTCATCCATTTTCATGACGATGGATCGACCCTGCTTTTTGAGGTTGCGGCAGACTTGGGTGAAACGGTAAACCTCTCAGAGGTCGAGGTGGCCCGGCGTGTCCAAATGGACTCGGTGCTGATGCAGTACTTGGACAAGGTGGATGCGCCCCGGTGGCAGCCCGGCATCACATGGAAAAATTTGCCATTGGAATCTTTTGATTCATGGCACTGAGGCTGGGTCCTTGGGCTTTGGTTTGTGCAGTGGCATGTGCCTCTTGCCTTGTGGGAGACGCCCCCCAACCGGATTGTCATGATGCTGGGGGGCCTGACACGGGCGTTCAACAAACGGGTGGAGTGCCTGTTGCTTTGGATGCCGAATGGTGGGGAATGGGAGGTGATGACACCGACATGATTTGGGTCGATCCGGGGGAGTTTTGGATGGGTGCCACGGACGATGACCAGGCCCTTCCGCGAGAATTTCCCGTTCAACGGGTTCGTCTGGATGGTTTTTTCATGGATGCCCACGAAGTCACGAATGCGCAATTTGCGGCCTTCGTGAAAGCGACTGGATACGTCACCGTGGCTGAACGGGTGTTTGCATCGGCACAAGGAGAAGTGGCACCGGGGTCGATGGTGTTTCGCCAGCCCAAGGAGATTTTCAATTTGCGCGACCATGGTCAATGGTGGCAGTGGGTGACTGGGGCGAGCTGGAGGCATCCCATTGGGGGCGAGGGTGGCCTGGACAGCTTGGCGCAATACCCAGTGGTACATGTCGCCCACGAAGATGCCAAGGCGTATGCCCACTGGCGCGGTGGACGACTTCCTACCGAGGCGGAATGGGAGTTCGCGGCGCGCGGTGGGTACGACCGTCAAGTGTATCCATGGGGTTCTGAGGACCCTGTGGCAGGCGACCCCAAGTGCAACATTTGGGAAGGCCGTTTTCCTGTTCAGAATGAAATGAAGGATGGCTTCGTGGCTACGGCTCCTGTCAAGACTTACCCTCCCAACCGTCTTGGGTTCTACGATATGGCCGGCAACGTCTGGGAATGGTGCAGCGATTGGTACAGCTCTGTACATTTCCGCGAGAGGCAGCGTTTGGAGGCGCTCTTGAATCCATTGGGCCCCGACACCTGTCACGACCCGGTGGACGCCATGACCCCCAAGAGGGTCATCCGCGGGGGATCCTTTCTTTGCAATCCAAGCTATTGCGCCAGTTACCGGGTTTCTGCGCGCATGCCAGCCGCCTTTGACACGGGCACGAACCACATTGGTTTCAGGTGCGTTCGGGGCGCGTCCGCGTCCGATTGATTCCTGACAATGGGCTTACAATTCTTCGAAAAGTCTTTCGGTCGCGCATTGTCTTGGTCCCTAATTTTGGGCATGGCCAAAACCATGGGATGGGCATTGGGATTGTGGGCTTGCCTTATGATGGCCTCCTCTTGCTGGGCCCAAGAACTCCATGACCATGCTGAGGGTGGAGTTGGGATGGTTTGTCCGTTGGTGAAAGATCCGGTTGCAAGGATTCAATGTTCTGGCTTCTACCGCTTTCTGGGGTACATGCGCCATCAAACCGAGGTGTTCCCCAACAATTCCGGGAAGCGTATTGCGATTGCTTCGGGCGACTTTTTCCGCGAACCTATGCTCATGGCGAGGCTTGGCCTGGTGAACAAGGAAGGGGTGTCCTTTGGGGCGAGCTTGATGGTGAATTCATTGTACAAGGGTCCGGCCTTTGAAAACGCGGGAGTGACCCTAGACTTGGGGATCAACACCCAAATGGAATTCCAACGTGATTGGGGCAAGTTGATCTTGAAAACAGGTGGGGTGAGTTGGTACCGACAAAGCCGATTGACGGTGTGGGGCAACCGATCGTTCAACCGAATGAGTTTGTTCGACCGTCGACCGCAGCATGCGGTCCATGATGCGCCCATGGACCACTACTCTCAATATGTGGAGAATGGACTGATGGACATGGGGGTTCGGTATGGGAGCCGCGCCTTTCAGGGAGTCTTCTTGACTGCCACTCAATTGCCAGGAGATGTCAAGGTCAAGGGGGTGATTGGAAAGAGCAATTTCAACCGATCTTTTGCGGAGTACAGGGACAATTTCACAGGGACCTTTCGCGTCTCCAAGGAGATGTCCCCTAAGCACCGCTTGGCGGTCAACTCGTTGAGGTCATCTGCAGACATTGATTCCACAGGCAGTGAGACGCGGCGCTATTTCGTGCACACGGCAGAGTGGAAGCACGATCGCGAGAACGTGGTGATTTTGGCAGAAGGCGGTTTGGGACGTTATGCAGAGGGGGACCGTTCGTTGGGCTTGGGGGAAGCTGTCTTCCTCGATGTCCGTCCCAAGGCCCAAAGCCGCTTCCCGTTGGGGATGAGGTTCTACCGGATTTCACCTCAATTCGTCAATGTCACCGGCAATTTCCTGAACACCTCTGTCCTGGAGGTCTTCCCCAATGTGCAGGGCATCGGGGCCACCGTGCGTTCGCCTTTCCAGAGTCCCATGATGGGGTTGGGCAGTCCAGTGAACAATCGTCAGGGCTTGGAGGTCAACGCGCACGGGCAGTGGGCGGGTTGGGATGTGAATGGTGGGATTGGGATTTCCTCTGAATTGGAAGCTACAGACGGTGGATTGTCGTTTTACCACTACGTGAATGGCGAGACCATTTCACGCCTGTATTTGTTTGGCCAAGGATGGGGCCCTTACAATGCCATCAGCAGTGTGTACCGACGTTCTTTCGAACAGGTGGCACTGACCGACACCACATTTGTGGCTGGCGCGGGCATGAATTTGAAGAAGCGGTTCAACACGCTGGAGCTTCAAGCCAAAAAACAGGGTCAAGTACTGGAAAAGAAGTTTGTGTTTTTGGCCTTGCACCGGGTGAACACCGCCCAAAGGGAATGGTTGGGCCTCGGCCAAGGCTGGTCGCAAAACTTTCTCACCCAAACAAGTACCGAATTGGACTGGATGGTGGAAGTGACCCCCAAAACAGTGCTACTCGCCCATGCCGCCTGGGAAAGGATCTTGGGGAACCACGAGACAGACATGGGGGATGCGCCCGAGGGCTCCTCCACCAATGTCCTCAGAAGTGTGCTGGGGCTGGAGCGAGCAGAGGACGTGAACCAGGCGAGGAACCAAAGGAGCAGTCGGATGGGGGTTGGCTTGGATGTGACTCTGGCCCCTCAGATGCATCTTTATTTGAGGCACCAGTGGTACCGTTTTGTCGACCCCAATTTTTTGGACAACAAACTGCGTGGGACAGAAACCATGCTTGAACTCAAAATGTCATTTTGAACGCAATGAAGCACCTTTCATGGATGTGTTTGTTTTGTGGCTTGTCCTTCTTGGGATGGTCCCAAAAGGACAGCCAAGACGGCAAAATCTGGCTTGATGGGTTCGCACGAACCTTCTTTTCTCGGGATGCGTTGCCTCCCAACAGCGAGGACACCCTGTCCAGCCGGAGCAGCGCCCAAGGCTACAATCTTCTCGACCTGAACACGCACGTGAACCCCAATGAAGATGTGGAGGTGTTTGCGCAGGTGCGGGTCCGCAATGAATTTGGCGGATTTTTTGGCCAGGGAACCTCCGTGGAGGTGCGTCAACTGCGCGCCAGCGGTGTGCTTCGCGACCGGGTTCGGTTTGGCGTAGGGGACTTGTTCTTGCGACAGTCCACCTTCACCTTGAGTGCACCCGACCACGAAGGAACAGACCCCTGGGGCAAGGCCTTCCGGAACTACACCGACATCGTCGATTACGAAAACTTCTTTGTGGACGACCGCTGGCGCATGCAGGGCTTGCAGGCTGGCACCACCTTCCGTTTCGACCGTGGGTTGAGAACCTTGGGATGCGATGGGTTTGTCACACGCCCAAGGGGTTCACAAGCCCTGTCTGAAACCTCTTATGCACCCGATCAGATTTTCACTGGAGTTAGTTTGGTGGCGGAAATCACGAAGGAGTGGAGCCTGCAGGCCCACCATTCCAATTTCTTCGAAGCGCCTTTGACAGGGACGCAAACGACCACCATTGGCAACCCTGTGTGGCATGTGAAAGCCATTCGCAATCTCACCACGGAGGGAGGCCAATGGCAATGGACCGGAGATTTTGGCTGGTCACAGCGGATTTGGAGCCACCACGACCCTGAAGTCCTTGATTTGGACTCCGTCGCCTCCTCGTCAGACGGCTTGTTTTGGACGGCTGCCGCGGCATGGACTGCGCCTGATTCTTCATGGCGTGTGGAAGGAGGTTGGCGTCATGTGGAACCTGATTTCAGAAGTGCTGGTGCCCAAACCAAGCGCATGTCTTACGGCTTCGACCAAATGGCCCAGGTGTACCCGATGTTTGGCAATGGCCAATCCCTTCGGCCCTTTGGCATGTTTGATGTTTTGAGCGACCCCACGCGTGGCAACCAACTTCTGCAAGGCACTTTGATGCCGTTCCACCCGGTGTACGGCAACGTCATGCCCTATGGCGCGGCCACACCCAACCGGCAAGGGGGATGGATGTCTGCCCAAACCCTGCCATCGGCACGGTCCATCCAATGGAAGTTGGAAGGAGGCTTGCACACAGAAATTGTGGGTCAGGGCACTGTGGAAAAGCGAAAGTTTGGTACGTTGGGCATGGGTGTCAGTGGGGACCTCGGCGAATGGCTTGGGTCAGGCCGCTCATGGACATGGAGTGTCTACGAACGCTTGGAACATACCCGACGAGGGGGCAACGACATTGAGAGCATTCAGCTGACCTCTTCCCATTTGACGATGTCGTCAGCGTTTTCTTTGGCCGACGATTTGTTCCTGCAGGCCTCTGTCAAACACGTGATGGGCGAGGGGCAGGAGTACCTGAATGTGCGCGACGAGTTGGGGACCTTGGTCAATTACGAACGTGTCGAGTACGACGTGAAGGACTGGATGGCCATGGGAGGTTTGACGTATCAATTTTCTGACCACGTGTACACCTCTGTTCAATGGGGTTCGTGGGGAGTGTTCAATCAAGCCATGGAGGCCAATGGGGTCAACGCCCGGCAATTCATGGTGGTCTTATCTGCAGAGCTATGAAAATGAAATGGATGATGGGCAGTGGAATCGTGCTGCTTTTGCTCGCCAATGCGTGCACCAAGGAAGAGATGGAGGGACCATCCCTCACGACGCTTTACGGGGTGTTCGATGTGCTGGAGCCTCTGTCTTTGTCGAACCATGCGCCTGACTTTTCACAGGGGGACCTTGTGAAATTCTCCTGTCAATTCAGCAAGCCCATCGAGTGGGAGTTGGCCATCCGTGGTTTGGAATCAGGGAGCGTCAAAAACCTCTCTGGATTTTCATCGGAGCTCGACTCCACAGAGGTGCGTTGGAGTGGCAACACGAACGCGGTGCCATTCTTTGGATTGGAGCCTTGCGAGGTGACATTGACTTTTGCGAATGAACCCGACATTTTGAGCGACACCTTGGAGGTCATGGGCTTGAAGGTATACGAGGGGGTGGAAATCGCCGATTTTGAAAATGGCTTGCCAGATGGCACGGTCATCTGGCATCAGGATGGAGGCAACATGACCTTTGAGGTGGCTGCCGAGGCGCCGCTCCACGGCGACATGTGTTTTCAAATGGGGGGACGGGTGAATTGGGACACATATTTGGGCACCATCGACATCCCTTTGGATATGTCATCGGTGACAGTGTCTGCGGACAATTGGTATGTGAACGTGGGGATTTTTGGGGCGGCTCAAGAAGACTTGGCCGTGGACCAGCGTGTCAACATCTTGTTGACAGAATCCTCTGAGCCGTTCAACGACAATCTGACGAACAATGCTTCGGATGTATTTGCAGATGGCATGGAGGTTTACAAATATGAAATCCGCCCCATCGACTGGTCGGGCTGGAGATATTTTGGCATTCGCTATTCGGACTTTGAGGTCAAAAGCCAAGGCGGGGACAACCAAAGGACGCCCGCGAACATCACCGCCATCCGACTTACCTCGAATGCCTGCAACTTCAACTCTGGGAACTGCCCCGAGAATGGGGAACGGGACGTTCGCACAGATTTGGATTACCTCATGTTCACAGAACAGCAACCCTTGTTGGACCAGGAATGAAATACTTTTCACCATGCGGAGTGGGGTTTTGGGGGCTTGCGATGCTTGCCCTTTGCTCGTGCGGATCCATGGTGGAGACTTCGTTGTACCAGGTGGATACGTCCTTGGACAGGGAGCACCCCGTGGCGTATTTCCCTTACACGGACATCTACATGGATGCCGGGAATTCAAGGTTGTTTGGGGCAAAAGCGCATCCTTGCAAAGTGGTGCGCACAGAGCAAGAAGGCAGCTACCAAGGGGAGGACCATTTGAGCATTCAATGGGACCAAACGACGGATTGCAAATACCTGGGTGTGGGATTTCCCTGGGCAGATTTCAAAGGCAAAGACCTCACGGGATTGGAGCCCTGCGCGGCCATTCAGTTGGCCATACGCCTGCCGGAAGGAGAATCGCACAAGTTGCCGGTCTTTTTCTCTTTGCAAGATTATGCCGGCAAACAATGCAATGCCAAGATGAACTTGTTGGATGTGGAAGGAGGCGTCTTTGATGGGCAGTGGCGCCTGGCGAAAATCCCGTTGCGGTCCTTTCATGCCCACCAAAAAGGTGTGAACCTGGCCAACATCAAAGAACTCAGGTTGGAATTCCAGCGTCAAGGCCACATCCACATCGATGCGATGTCCTTGGTGCCCTACGAGCATGCATTCCCAGTTCCTGCCGCGCAGGTGATCGACAAGTGCGCTTCCTTGCCTTTGGTGCTTGGTGCCAACCGGGAGCAATTTTGGGGCGTCGCTGAAGAAGACGCGACAGGCATTCATTGGGGCAAGCCTGAAGAGGGCACAAAGGTGAAGGTCGCCTTGACGCCAGGAGACACTTGGAATGATTTTGGGTGCGCCATCCACGGTTGGGAACGGGTTGATTTTTCCGACTTGATGTCCACGTCAGCTTTGAAGTTCAGAGTGCAAGGCGAAGAAATGCCAGACATGAGGGTTTCATGTGTTGTGGCTTCTGGCAAGCCCCGTATCTCAGCCTTGCGGGTGGACTCTATGCAAGTGCTGCCATGTCCGACAGGCGGATGGGAAGTCCTCTTGCCCCTCAAGTCCTTTGACCAAAATGCTGCGGTGGATTGGACAGCGTTTCGTGAAATTCGGATCAAGATGTTGGGCGCTCCTGAAGTGTCCATCGACAACATGGAACTTGTAGAGTTCCGAGGCAGCCTTCGTCACCCCAGAAAATGGTTGAACAAATGAGCACAAGAAGATGGTCAGCGGTTCTGCTCGGGTGGTCCTGCATGCTTTGGTTCTCCGCTGCATGGGGCCAGGTCCTGCATGTAGAGACGGTGCCTACGGAGGACGGTTTTCAATTGCTGAAAAATGGGGCTCCTTATCAGATCAAAGGTGCCGGGGCGAAAGAGCATTTTGAATTGCTCGAGCAGTCCGGCGCCAACTCCATCAGGTTGTGGAGCACCAACCAGCCCAATTTGCTGGACACCGCCTGGCACCGGGACATGACTGTGACCCTCGGCCTGTATGTTCGGCCAGAGCGTTCGGGGATGAACTACAACGATGAGTACGCGGTGTTGGGCCAATTGGCGCACTTGAAAGAGGAGGTGTTGAAATACAAGGACCATCCTGCGTTGTTGATGTGGGGCATTGGCAACGAAGTCGACTTGCAGTACGAGAACACCAAAGTGTGGGACACGGTCCAAGAACTGGCGCGCTTCATCCACGAAGTGGACCCTCATCATCCAACCATGACGGTGCTTGCAGGCATCGACCCCGCGAAGGCGTTCATGATCCGAACCCACTGCCCAGACATTGATGTCTTGGGGGTCAATGCCTATGGCTCCATCCGCAACTTGCCCAAGAATGTTTTGCGGTACCATTGGGACAAACCTTACGTGGTCACTGAGTGGGGGGTGAACGGACCGTTCGAAGCGCAACGAACTTCCTGGGGTGCGAAAAAAGAACCACCGGGCGGGGTCAAGGCGAACACCCGAAAAAACCGGTACCTCAACATCATCGCCAACGACTCGTCACGGTGCCTGGGAAGCTATTGCTTTTTGTGGGGCCAAAAGCAGGAGTCGACGGCCACCTGGCATGGCATGTTTTTGAGCGACGGCCGACCCACTGAGGCGGTCGATGCGATGCACTATTGCTGGCAAGGCGAATGGCCCGCTCAGCGTTCGCCGAGCATCCAGGCCATGTCCTTGAACGGCAAAAATTGGAATGTGGAGCACATTGTGGCTCCCTCATCTGCCCTTGAACTGGCCTTGACGTGCAGCCATTGTGACGTTGCTGCCGTGGTCCTGGAGTGTCAATTGTATCCGGAATCCCAGTCCAAAAAAATGGGAGGGGACAAGCAAAAGATCCTCCGTGCTTTGCCCATGGAGGGCCTTGTCCAAACCCCGCACAATGCCCGTTTTTTGGCCCCCAAAGAAGAGGGCGCCTACCGGGTGTTTGCCACCTTGCAAAACCAACATGGCCAGACTTCTGTCGCCAACATTCCGTTTTTTGTCCAAAAATAACCGATCAACCCACCACCCATGAACAATTTTGGCTCCCTGTTTTCGATGTGTTTGGCCCTTTTGTTTGCCTGCAGTTTCGCCTCCTGTGACGGCGGCAAGACCACAGCGGATGCACCGATGAATGTGATCTACATCATGGCCGACGACCATGCCTTTCAGGCCGTAAGTGCCTATGGAGAGGAAGTTGGGAAGTTGGCCCCCACGCCCAACATCGACCGCATCGCGGCGAATGGAGTTCGGATGGACAATGTGTATTGCACCAACAGCATTTGCGGTCCAAGCCGGTCCTCCATCCTGACGGGGCAATTTTCACATGTCAACGGATTCTACAAGAACGTGGACGGAGGAGATTTTGATGGGAGCCTCAACACCTTTCCCAAAGTGTTCCAAGAGAACGGGTACGAGACTGCTGTCATTGGCAAATGGCACCTTGGCACCACACCTACGGGCTTTGACCATTCGAAAGTGCTGATCAATTGGGGGGGGCAAGGCACCTACTTCCATCCCCAGTTTTGCATCAATGGGCAGGACACAGTGGTCGAGGCGTCCCGCCACTCCACCAAGGTCATTGAAGACGACTGCTTGGAGTGGTTGTCTGAAGGACGCGATGAAACCAAGCCTTTCATGCTTCTCTACCAATTCAAGGCACCTCACCGGGATTGGCGTCCAGATTCCATGTACCACGACTTGTTCACGGACTTTGATTTCCCATTGCCAGAGACCTTCAACGACGATTACGAGGGCCGTCGTGCCGCCAGCGAAAACATGATGGAAATCGGTGGCCACCTCAACCGTCGGGACATGAAGCAGGTGCCGCCTGCAGGACTCTCCCGTCGAGATTCGATGCGTTGGTTGGCCTACGGCGACAAGGGGCAATTTTGGACGCCGGACGACTCCTTGCAAGGAGCGGCCTTGAAGGAGTGGAAATTCCAGACCTACATCAAAGACTACCTCCGCTGTGTGGCCGGTGTCGACCGGGCGGTCGGCAGTGTGTTGGATTACTTGGAGGAGAGTGGTTTGGCGGAAAACACGCTGGTCGTGTACACCTCTGACCAAGGGTTCTACCTCGGAGAGCACGGCTGGTTCGACAAGCGCTGGATGTACGAGGAGTCGTTCCGCATGCCCTTCCTGATGCAATGTCCTGGGTCGATTGAGCCTGGCAGCGTGTCAGACGAATTGGCCATGAATGTGGATTTTGCGCCCACGCTCTTGGACTTCGCAGGCCTGCCCGTTCCCAGTTCCATGCAAGGCAAGAGCTTCCGAGCACCCCTCGTGGAGGGTACGTCCACCACGTCACGTGATGCTGTGTACTACCACTACTATGAGTACCCCATTTGGCACCAAGTCCAACCCCATTACGGTGTCCAAACGGACCGCTACAAGCTGATGCACTTCTACTATTCCATGGACGAATGGGAATTGTACGACTTGGAAAGCGACCCATTGGAAATGGACAACATCTATTCGACCGCCTCGGACAGCCTGATCTTATCCTTAAAAGCCACCTTGAAAGACCTCCAAAAAGAATTCAAGGACGATGCCGGCATGGACGAGATGAAGCAGATGACGGACACGGTCATTGCGCGGGTGTACAACGAACCTCGCAAGAGCCTCTGAACCCTTCCCTCATGAGGTACGTCCTCTTGTTGTTTTCTATGTTGTCCATGCAATGGGTGGATGCCCAAAGCTTCACGGGCTCATGCAGCCTGTTTGAATCAGGATCAAGTGCAGACTGGGCCTACGTCCTGGCAGCGACCGAGCCTCAAGACGTGACGAGTGGCAACACTCAATCCATGTCCATTGAGGTGACCTCCCTTCCTGCAGACGGTGCAGCCTTTCGGGTGGCCAAAACCGTGGCCAATGGCAATTGGTCCTTTGGCAACGCGGTTCCTCTGACGTTGGGGAGCAACGACTTCACGGTGACTGCCGTTGCCTTTCAACGCAGTGTTCGCTTTCAGTTTTCATCCCCTGACATAGGTTTTGTTCTTCTTCAAATCAATGGGGAGTCATTGAGCTGTGCGGAACAACAAGAGAGCACCGCCATTGGGGCGTGTTCTTTGTTCGAAGGCGGTCCCAATGACAGCTGGCCACATGTTCTCACCCTTGTGACGCCAGACGACCCGGCCAGCGGGACTGAACAAACCCTTGATTTTTTCGCATCTTCTCTAGCTGCAGGTGCAACGTACCGGGTGGTGAAGACAGTTGCCAATGGCAATTGGTTCCTGGGAAATCCGCAAGAACTGACCCTTGGATTGAATGGCATTGCCATTTCTGAGGTCGCGTTCGAACGCAGCGTCAAGGTGCAATTTTCTTCGGGAATGGTGGAAATCAATTCGGTGACGGTCAATGGTGAGGCATTGTTTTGCGATGTGCTTCCGTGTGAAGAAGATGTAGATGACGACGGCATTTGTGACAATGTGGACGGATGCATTGACGTCGATGCCAACGGCATTTGTGACAACGACGAAGAAGTCTTGGACCCTTCCGCGTTCTGCGGTGACGGGACCGTTTGGGATCCAGAATTGGCGCAATGCTTGGCGGCCGAATCGACATGTGAAGGGGATTTCGATGGGGACAATGCTGTGACCACAGGCGACTTGCTGGCATTCTTGTCGGCCTTTGGTACCTTCTGCTTTTGAGCATGCTTCTGATGGACTGGAATGACATCCCCATTTTTGCGTGCTGCCTTCGGGTGGGACGTTCCTATTTTTGAATCATGACAACCAAGCAGCGATGAACCCCAAAGACGACGAGAAGCGTGCCCAGTTGAGGCAACAGCTGAACGATACGCATACTTGGCCTTGTGCATTCAAGTTCAAGTTCATTGTGCCGTCCAAGCCGGAGAATGAAGCCACGTTGCGTGCCATTTTTGGCCAGACGGCGGTGTTCAAAGTCCGGGATTCCTCCAAGGGCAATTACAGGGCCTTGACGGTGGACGAACAAGTATCAGGCCCTGAAGACATTTTTGCGCGCTATGAGGCGGCGCAGGGCATTCCCGGCATCGTTTCCCTCTGACCCCCAATAGAAAGCACCATGGAGACGTTGCAATGGACTTTGCTGGTGGGGCTGTTGGGGATGGTGGTCTATGTGCTTTGGCACCGTATGCGCGCGAGTTTTGGCCAGGGAGTGGCACCCCCCGTGGCGGCAGATTGGAGAGGGGAAGGGGCGAACTGGACCAATGGTGTGGTGCATCTGAGCATCGAAGTCAAGCGCCCAGGAATGGTCAAGCTGACGCTGGGCCAGCAGGGCAAGGAGGACCAAGTCGTTCATGAGGGGGGGCTCACTGTTGGGCTTCACGAATGGGAGCTCCCTTGGGAAGACGCATCAGCACCCGTTTCCGCTCGCTTGATCTGTACGGGCCACTCCACAGAGCGTCGGCTCTCCCATCAGGATTCAGCCTGAAATCAACTCACATCCGTTCTGGCATCTCGATGCCGAGCATGGCCATGCCATTGGAAACGGTTCTGCTGACCAAGACACTCAGTGCAAGACGCATGGAACGAAGGTCTTCGTTCGTTTCCTTGGCGATGGGGTGGTCTTGGTAGAAGCTGGAAAAGGACTTGATCAAGTCGTAGCAGTGGTTGGCCACAAGAGAAGGGTCGTAATGCTCTGCCGCTTCTTGGACCACGGCTGGAAAACTTAGGATGCCAGTGGCCAATTGACGCTCCGAAGCATCGAGCGCTGTGGCCTCACTCCAGGAAAGGGCATCCGCTTGGGTGCCTGTCGTGCGCAAGATGCTTTTGCAACGGACGACATTGAATTGGATGAAGGGGGCGGTGTTGCCAAAGAAGTCAATGCTGCTTTTGGGGTCAAACATCATGGACTTGGCCGGCGCCACTTTGAGCAAAAAGTACTTCAGCGCACCGTGTCCAACCATTTGGGCAAGGTGGTCTTTTTCCTCTTCAGGAAAATCTTCAACCTTTCCCAGATCATTGGAAATGGCCCGGGCGGTGTCCCGCATCACCTTCATCAAGTCGTCTGCATCGACCACTGTGCCTTCCCTTGACTTCATCTTCCCTTCGGGCAATTCCACCATGCCATAGCTCAGATGGTGGTTCGATTCAGCTTGCGCGAACCCAAGCCGTTTGAGCACCAAGAAGAGGACTTTGAAATGGTATTCTTGTTCGTTGCCTACCGTGTACACCTGGCGGTCAAGGTTGTCAAAGTCCGCAAAGCGCAAAATGGCAGTCCCAATGTCTTGGGTCATGTAAACGGCCGTGCCATCGGCACGCAGGAGCAACTTCTCATCCAGTCCGTCCTCGGTGAGATCGACCCAGATGGACCCATCCTCCTTTTGAAAAAAGACACCTCGCTTCAACCCATCCTCCACATGGCTCTTGCCCAACAAGTATGTGTCGGACTCGTAATACAATTTGTCAAAGTCCACACCCATGGCGTTGTACGTCTTCTCAAAACCATCGTACACCCAGCCGTTCATCTTTTCCCAAAGGGCCACGACGGCCTCGTCCCCGTTTTCCCATTTCTGGAGCATTTGTCGGGCTTCCTGCATGATGGGGCTGGCGGCCTCGGCTTCTTTTGCATCGAGTCCACGCGCCACTCCTCCCGCAATGTCCGCTTTCAAGGCCTTGTCAAAAGCCACGTAGTAGCGCCCCACCAATTTGTCGCCTTTTTCGCCCGTGGTTGTCGGTGTTTCACCTTGGCCAAAGGCCTTCCAAGCAACCATGGACTTGCAGATGTGGATGCCGCGGTCGTTGATGATTTGGACTTTGACCACCTCATGTCCAGCAGCTTCCAAGATTCGGGACACACTGTAGCCGAGAAAGATGTTGCGAAGGTGGCCCAGGTGCAAGGGCTTGTTGGTGTTGGGGGAGCTGT
>CAWVVM010000033.1:0-22344 GCA_963933635.1 uncultured Flavobacteriales bacterium | reverse complement strand
ATCAAGTCGTCCGAGCACTCACTGGTGTAGTCCGCGGGTACTGAGGTGAACTCAGGGGCCGTGGTGTCTTCCACCGTGATGGTCTGTTGTGCCGAGGAGCTGTTGCCAGCATCGTCGGTTGCCGTGAAGGTGCGCACCACAGTGTAGTTGCCTGCTGCATCACCTTCGATGGTTTCGCTGGACACTTCAATGGTGACCTCACCACAGTTGTCAGACGCTGTTGCGTCGTCAAGGATCAAAGCGTCCGAGCACTCACTGGTGTAGTCCGCTGGCACTGAAGTGAACTCAGGCGCCGTGGTGTCTTGCACCGTGATGGTCTGCGTTGCAGACGTGCTGTTGCCACAATCATCGGTGGCGGTGAAGGTGCGCAACACTGTGTAGTTTCCCTCTGCATTTCCAGGGGTGGTCACAGACGTGACGGAGATGACGAATGCACTGCAAATGTCTGTGGCCTCGGCATCTTCCAAAATCAATGCATCGGAACACTCAGAAGTGTAATCAGCAGGAACAAAAGTGAACTCAGGAGCGGTGGTGTCTTGGAAAATGATGGTCTGAGCTTTGCTCGTACTGTTTCCACAGTTGTCGCTTGCCGTCCAGGTCCGAATGACTGTGTAGTTGCCATCACAGTTGCCTGGGATGTTTTGATCTTCAAAGGTGATCACTGGTTCAGAACACCCACCGCTTGCGACGGCGCTTGGTAGGTCAGCTCCACACTCTGCCAAGGTATCGGCGGGAAGGGTCAGAACAGGGGGCAATTCAAATGGATCACAAATGCCGTCTGCATCTTGGTCGTCCAGACAGCTGCCTTCACAATCGTAACCATCGAGCGCTTCAAAGCAAGAACCATTGTCATCCGTTGCGTTGGGATCATAGTTGCAGGCTTCGGCGTCGGTACAACCTGCGATTTCAAACAAATCGCAGATGCCGTCACCATCGGCATCTTCCAAACAAATGCCATCGCAATCGTACCCCAATTCAGCGAACACACATTCTCCTGCCACCGTTGCCTCTGGATCGAAGTTGCAGGCTGTTGGGCTCAAGCAACCTACGCAAATGTCAAAGTCGCAGCTGCCGTCTTCGACATTGGCCTCTTCATTGTAGTTGCAGGCATCTGCATTTGTACATCCTTCTACGATTGGAATGCAAGTTCCATTGTCTTGCGTCGCATTGGGATCAAAGTTGATCGAGTTGGGGTCGTCGCATCCAAGGACCTCGAAGGGGTCACACACGCCGTCGCCATCGAAATCACTTAGGCAGTTGCCCTCACAATCATATCCCGTGTCTGGATATTCACATTCTCCCGGGTAAATCGCATTTGCATCGTAGTTGCAGGCTGTAAGCGCCAAACAACCAATGCAAGACGCGAATTCACAAGTTTCATCGTCCACGTTGGCTAGGGCATCGTAGTTGCATGCACTGGAGTCGGTGCAACCTTCCACAGGGAGGATGCACGAGCCATTGTCTTCTGTGGCTTCATTGTCGAAGTTGAGTGCTTCAGGATTGGTGCAGCCAGAGATCTCGAAAGGGTCACAGACGCCATCTCCGTCATTGTCCAAGAGGCAAACGCCATCACAGTCATAACCTGAATCGGGGTATTCACAGGGACCTGGGATTTGGGCGTCAGGATTGTAGTTGCAGGCCGTTTCAGTCAAGCAACCAGGCACCAAACAGGAGAAAAAGTCGCAACTCCCGTCGTTGAAATTCGCATCGGCATCGTAGTTGCAAGCGCCATCCACGGTGCAACCAGGAAACTGGCACAACCCATTGTCTTGAGTGGCTTCGGCATCGTAATTGCCTGCTTCAGGGTCAGTGCAACCGTAGCACGAGCTGTAATCGGAGCATCCACCAGCAATCGTGGCCGCAGGATCATAGTCACAGGCCAAGGGGTTGGTGCAACCGGCACATGAGCTGTATTCGCAGGAACCGTCGTTGAAATTGGCTTCAGCATCGTAGTTGCAGGCCGCTTCATTGGTGCAACCAAAAGACAAGCACGAGATGAAATCACATGTCCCATCGTCAATCACAGCTTCAACATCATAGTTGCATGCGAAAGGGTTGGTGCATCCAGGAACATTGCACGTAATGAAGTCACAAGAACCATCGTCGTCGGTGGCCTCAGTATCATAGTTGCACGCGTCTGCTGCGGTGCATCCAGGCACTTCAAATGGGTTGCAAATGCCATCGCCATCATTGTCGGCGATGCACGACCCGTCGCAGTTGTATGCGTACTCTGGAAACTCGCAGGTTCCAGGGTAAAGGGCGGTAGGGTCGTAGTTGCATGCACTTTCATTCAAGCATCCCTCACAGGACGTGAATTCACAAGAACCGTCATCGTTGTTGGCATTGTCGTCAAAGTTGCATGCCGAGGGGTCCACGCAACCATCCACCAAAATGAAGCACGAACCATCGTCATCTGTGGCTTCATTGTCGAAGTTGACGGCTTCGGAATTGGTGCATCCCAACACCTCGAAGGGGTCACAAATCCCATCGCCATCGGTATCCTCCAGACAGTTGCCCTCACAGTCGTATCCATTGTCTGCAAACTCACAAGGGCCAGACAGGGTGGCCTCCGCGTCATAGTTGCAGGCAATTGAGTTCAGACAACCTGCGCAGCTCTCGTATTCGCAGGAATTGTCGTCAGAGTTGGCAGAGGCGTCGTAGTTGCATGCGGCAGGAATGGTGCAGCCTGAGAACAGACAAGTTTCGCCTGCTTGTGTGGCTTCGGCGTCGTAGTTGTCAGCTTCGGGGTCCAAGCATCCCACACAAGATTCAAAGTCGGTGCATTGCGCACTGATGGTGGCTTCTGAGTCGAAATCACAAGCATCTGGATTCGTGCAGCCAGCGCAGCTTACAAATTCACAACTCCCATCCGCATAGTTGGCTTCAGGGTCAAAATTGCACGCATTCTCAGTGGTGCAACCAAAGGTGATGCACGAGAAATAGTCGCAGCTCCCATCGTCAATTGTGGCATCAGGGTCATAGTTGCAACCAAAGGAGTTGGTGCAACCTGCACAGGTATCAAAGTCACATGAACCGTCGAGTTCTGTGGCGAGAGGATCAAAGTTGCAGGCACCGTCGTTCGTACAACCCAAGATTTCAAAGGGATCACAAACTCCGTCACCATCGGTGTCCAACGAGCAGTTTCCCTCACAGTCGTATCCGGAGTCTGGGAATTCACAAGTTCCAGCATAAATCGCATCGGAGTCGTAGTTGCAGGCTGATGGACTCAAGCATCCCGTGCAAGAATCAAAGTCGCAAGAACCATCGTCCGTGTTGGCAGAGGGGTCGTAATTGCAGGCCGTAGGATCCTGACAACCATTTGCCAAGGCAATGCAAGAGCCATCGTCCTCCGTAGCATCTGCATCAAAATTCAATGCACCAGCGTCGGTGCATCCAGAAACTTCGAAAGGATCACAGACACCGTCGCCATCGCTGTCGCTCAAACAAACTCCGGCACAGTCGTATCCGTTCTCGGGAAACTCGCAAGACCCATCGCTGACAATGGCAGCATCGTCATAATTGCAAGCATTTTGATTCAAACATCCGCTGGGGAGGCAAGAGAAAAAATCACAGGATCCGTCGTTGGTATTTGCGGTGGTATCGTAATTGCAAGCGCCTACGATGGTGCAACCTAGTACCTCACAGGACCCGTCATCGAATGCTGCATTGGCATCGTAATTGCCAGCTTCAGCATTCGTGCATCCGTAGCAGGAATCGAAATCATTGCAAGGTCCTGCAATTGTCGCTTCAGGATCGTAATCGCATGCAGAGTCGTTGGTGCAACCTGCACAAGTGGAGTATTCGCAAGAGCCGTCGCTGTAGTCTGCATCCGCATCAAAGTTGCAAGCAGAGGCGTTGGTGCACCCAAACACCAAACAGGACACGTAATCGCATGACCCATTGTCTTCGGTGGCGGCCTCATCGTAGTTGCATGCCAAGGGGTTGGTGCAACCAGGGTCCGCCCAAGCAACAGACCCACCTCCCAAACAGAAAAAACCTCCCAGGAGCACCAGAATGCGCAGGGAGGCAAGGACGGGAGAAGGACGTCTGATGTCTTTGAAGGAGGCATCAGTGCTGAAGTCGCTGTTGTGAAGACAATCCATGGAACTCGTGTTTCGTCGTGTTGAACTCGTTAAAATACAAAATATTCCCAACGAAAACACTTTTTAAGGCAATGAATGATGAAAATACGTCGACGAACGAGCCGTGTCGTAGCGTTCAGGGGGTGGGGCATGAAAAAAGCCAACCCCTCGGGAGGGCTGGCTTTTTTTCCAAATGAGAGATTCGGGTTCAGGTCACTTCGCAAGTCGCTTGCTAAAGTCCAAGACACTTGGCGTGGCAATGAAGATGGAACTGTACGTTCCGACCACCACACCCACCATCAAGGCAAACACGAAGCCTTTGATGTTGTCCCCGCCAAACAAGAAGATGGTCAGCAACACGACAAATGTCGAGAGAGAGGTGTTGATGGTCCGGCTCAACGTGCTGTTCAGCGCGCTGTTCATCAATTCTTCATCGTCCTTTTTGTTGCCGTAGAGACCTACGTACTCACGGATACGGTCAAAGACGACCACCGTGTCATTGATGGAATAACCAATGACGGTCAGGATTGCGGCAATGAAGGCCTGGTCAATTTCCATGGTGAAGGGAAGAACGCCCCAGAAAATGGAGAACACGGCCAACACCACAATCACATCGTGGATCATTGCGATCAAAGCCCCCAATCCAAACTGCCATTTTCGGAAGCGGAAGAAGATGTACAGGAAAATGATGATCAGAGAGAAGAGGGTCGCATTTTGGGCCCCGCTTCTGAAGTCATCTGAAATCGTGCTGTCAACCTTGTTGTACATGTCAACAGTGTAGCCCATACCGAGGGAGCCAAGTCCATCGGCCAGAGCCCCATTGATGCGCTCGTCCACGTCCTCTGCCTCGCTGTCGATCAAAAAGTTGGTCATGATGCGGAGCTTCTCAGGGGAGTCTTTGGTCTGCACCAATGGATTGCCTGGAACGCCTTCTTCGGAGAACGCAGTGGCCAATGCGCCACGCACAGCCTCTGCATCAACCGCCCCATCGAAGGACACGTCAAACGTGGTTCCTCCCGAAAACTCCACACCGTAGTTCAAGCCCTTGGTCACAAGGGAACCAATGCCGGCAATGACAACAACGGCACTGAGTGCGTAGAATCGGCGGCGGTTGCCCATGAAATTGACTGCAGTGTTGGTGAACCAATTTTTCGTGGCCTCCGTGTAAAAGGTGATGTTCTTCTTGTTCTCCAAGCGAGAGAAGAAGATCAAACGCGTCAGCACCACTGCACTAAAGAGCGAGGTGAAGATGCCGATGATCAGGGTGGTTGCAAATCCACGAATGGCACCACTTCCAAAGGAGTAGAGCACGAATGCGGTCAGCAACGTGGTGATGTTGGCGTCAATGATGGCGCTGTAGGCTTTTGAATACCCTTCTTTCAAGGCAACCATCAGGCCCTTTCCTCCGCGCATTTCTTCTCGGATGCGTTCGTAGATCAGCACGTTGGCGTCAACCGCCATGCCGATGGTCAAAACGATGCCGGCGATGCCTGGAAGTGTCAATGCCGCGCCGAGAGAGGCCAAAGCACCAATCAGGAAGAACAAGTTGGCGATCAAGGCGATGTTGGACACGATGCCCGCTCCACGGTAGTAGAAGATCATGTACGCCAGCACCACGAGGAGTGCGATGACGAAGGAACTCAAACCAGCATTGATGTTTTCTTCACCTAGTTGTGGTCCCACGCTGACCTCGTCCACAATGCGGGCAGGGGCAGGGAGGGATCCAGCTTTCAAGAGACCCGCAAGGTCCTCTGCTTCCGCCAATTTTTGCTCTGCCGATTGACCTGCGCCAAAACTGATTTGGGAGCGTCCGTTGGTGATGGCAGTTTGCACATTGGGTGCGCTGAAGACCAGGTTGTCAAGGACCACAGCCACGGCGCGGTTGTTCTCTTTGGAGCAACGCTCTGTCATGGCGCCCCATGCCAAAGCACCTTCGCTGTTCATCGTCATGCTGACGACAACATCGCCGATTTCATCGTACGAGACGCGTGCGTCGACAATGCTCTTGCCACCTAGCTCAGCCTTTCCTTTTCCGGAAAGGTCCTTGATGGCGTAGAGTTGGGCCACGTTGGTGGCAGGCTTGGCCTCCCAGAGCAAGCGAAGATCGCTTCCAAGCGCCTCACGCGCCACAGATTGATTCAGCAAGTCGTTCACACGGTTGGTGTCGCTTGCCAGCGTGTAGCCCACAACGGGTGAACGGCGGCCGAGTTCCATCTGAAACACGGCGAAGAGTGGGTTTTTGGCGCGAAGCTCCTCTTGTGTCAACAAAGAGTCAGCAGGTGCATCCTCCCCAAACAAGTCAGGTCTCATCGATTGGGCCAAGGCCTCATTCGCTGCACCAAGTCTTCCAATGACCTCATCGTTGAAGTAAGTCTCCCAAAATTCAAGGTTGGCCGTGCTCTTCAGTTGTTTCCGAGCGCGTTCGCGGTCGTCGATGCCAGGAAGCTCCACGAGGATGCGTCCGTTCTGCAATTTTTGAATGTTGGGCTGTGCAACACCAAGTTGGTCGATCCGCTTGCGGATGATGCTCTCTGTATTGTCGATGGCTGTTTGAGCTTCCGTGCGGAGGATGGCAAAAATCTCTTCATCCGTGCTCTTGGCAGGGAAGAGGTCCTTGTTTTCCATGTTGTGGAAGATTCTCCACAGCTCAACTTCAGGGCCTCGTTCCGTCCAAGCCCGCTCAAACAAAGTGACAAAGTCATCCCCAGTGGTTTTGCGCAATGCCTTGGCATCGGACAACGATCCCCGGAAATCGGCATTGTCGCTGTAGTCGGACAACGCGATGATCAAATCTGGCAGGCTGACCTCGAGCGTCACGCTCATGCCACCTTTCAGGTCAAGGCCCAAGTTGAGCTCTTGTTCCTTGACATGGCGGTAGGAGTGGTCAAAAACGGGGTAAATCTCCGCTGTGGCACTGTCGCGAAGGAATTCGCGGGCCGCCTGGGCCGCCACCTCTTCGTACGACATGTCACCGAGGGCTTCGGCACTTTCCAAGGAATCGGCCACATAGGCGCCGTATTCATCCGCTGTGGCTTCGTATCCACTCGCCACCCAGTTGAAGGAAAGGGTGTACAACGTCGCCAAGGCCAACAGCACTGTGAAAACGACAAGGATGTTTTTATTCTGCATGATCGCTAGGGTTCAAATTCAGGTGCGCGAATATAACAAAAAAACCGAGGCGAACCGTGCGAAAGGCCTTGTGGATTTGGGGTGTGGGGCTACCTTCGTGCCATGAATTATGCAACTGTCTCCGGCATTTTGAGCATCCAAAATTGGGGGCTTTGGGCGTTGCTGTCGTTTCCAGCGATGGGTTGGAGCGGCGTGGCCTGGGGACAAACGGTGGCCGATGTTCAAGTCGGTGTCTTGCAATACAGGGGAGGAGGCGATTGGTATGCCAACCCCACGGCCGTGCCCAATTTGGTGCGGTTTTGCAACGAGGAGATGGGCATGGAGCTGAGCGCAGATGTTCCCTATGTGGAGGTGGGCTCGACCGAGCTGTTCAACCATCCATGGTTGCACATGACGGGGCACGGCAATGTGGTGCTTTCCAACCGCGAGTCTGAGCAATTGAGAAGCTACTTGCAGTCAGGGGGCTTTTTGCACATCAGCGACAACTACGGCATGGATCCCTATGTACGTGCAGCCATGGCCAAGGTCTTTCCCGATTTGGATTGGGTGGAAGTTCCTTTTGACCACCCTGTGTACCACCAGCAATACGACTTCTCAGAAGGGCTGCCCAAAATCCACGAACACGACGACTTGCCTCCGCGTGGATTTGGTCTGTTCCACGACGGCCGCCTCGTATGTTTTTACGACCACGAATGCGATTTGGGCGACGGTTGGGAAGACCCTCAGGTGCATCGAGACTCAAAAGAAGTCAGGCTCGCCGCTTTGCGGATGGGCGCCAACCTCATCCGGTATGCGATGGGGGGGGCAGAGGGTCTCTGACCCCCAGAATCTCTCTCCGTATTTACCCCTTGGATGCGGCCAAATGGACCCGGGTGATGCCCTTGTCATCTTGGCTTTGTGTCAATGCCAATCCTTGCGTCGCCATGGCCTCCAGTAAGGCCTCCCAGGTGTCTTCGGTTCCCTCCGCATGGCGTTCCCTCAAGTCTTGCAGCGGGGCCTTTGCAACTTCTTCCAGGGCATTCCAATACATCTCGGCGGTCAGTCCTTCCCTGGGCTTCCCGTGCCGTTCCCAAAGGATTCTCATGGCGGTGCTCAAGGAGGATTTCCCTTGGGTCAAAGACATGATGCGCGTGTCGCACAGGAAGGCCAAAACCGCTCCTTCCACATAGATGCTCCCTTTTCTGCCCTGCACCCCCATCCGGTACCCGTCAAGCCAAGTGTCGTAGCTCGAAGCGGCCACGCTGAGGTTCTTTCTGCCCGGGTTGTTCAAGTGTCGCTCCAAGAGTCGGGTCATCAACTGGCACCACCCCTCCAAGTCCACGATCCCAGCCTCAAACAGAAACAAGTCGCCCATGTATGTGGTCACGCCTTCTGCGATGTAACCCAATTCCGAGGGGCACGCCTTGGCAAAGTCGTAGGGCATCCATTCCGCAGGACGAATGCGCTTCACATTCCACGCATGGTACAATTCGTGGCTGGCGATGCCGATGATTTCCATGTGTCCCTCTTCTGACCTCACCCTCTTTGCAGGCCCCATGGCAATGACCGTGCTGTCTTCATGTTCGACACCATGACGCACCTCTCGGTCGGGGAACAAGTACATGAAATGATACGAGGGCACGGGGAACGATCCGAAGCAGGACAACTGAGCGCGCGTGAAGGCCACGTGGTCGGCCATGAATTTCTCCGGATCGGAGGGAAGGGTGTCGTGGACCCAGACATGGAATTCCACCCCTTGTTCCTGGTAGCTGTCGTGCCACATCTTGGGGGAAGCCATCCAAGGCGAATCCATCAGGTGCTGCACGTTTTTGGCCTCCAAGACTGGGTGGCCTCCTTCGGCTCGCCAAGGCATGGCTGTGGCCAGGGCCCATCCTTCATCTGAAGTGCCCCGCACGTCCAAGTCCAGCAAATGAATCTGGAAGCCCTCGTCTTGTCGGTCCAAGTCGTACATGAAGCAATTGACGGGATTCACATAGAACAAATCGCCCTCGACGCATGTGGATCCGGCGTTCAAAATATCCGCATGGAAGAGCCACTCGACAACGACCATCCCTTCTGGAACAACCCATGAATGCAAGCTCGATTTGGACAGACGCATGCGCTTGCCTTGGGCGTCGATTCCCTCCACCCACATCACGTATTGTGCGAAGTTGCCCAATTCATAGCGTCCGGGACGCCAAGTGGGCAGTTGAAGGTTCCAACTGCCTTCACGTGGAGGGAAGGTGGCCTTGAAATGAAGGCGTTGCGACTCATGAAGGCGCGTCAGCTCAACGTGAACTTGGTTCATCGCATGCCGGCATTCAGGAGATCGGAGATGGGCGACCCTGTGGTGCCGTTGGGGTAGGGGGATTGCATGATTTGTGCCACGGTAGGGGCGATGTCTCTGATGTAGGTCGTCTGGAAAGTGTGTCCGTGGCGAACGCCACAGCCCAAAAACAAGGCTGGCACATGGGTGTCATGGGCAAAGGCAGACCCATGGGTGGTGCCTGTGGGCCCGTACTCAATCCATCCCGGCTGGGGCACCAGAAGTACATCGCCTGAATGTCCCGGGCGATGTCCTCTGATGAGCCTAGCCACCACGGGGTCGCTGGCGGCCAAGGCGGCGGCATCGCATGCTGCGATGGCTTTACTGAGGCCTTCTTGCGGAGCGCATTGCTCGGCGACAAACCTGGCCATGTCGTTCCGTTGGATGCCGCGCTGGGCCAAAAGAGGATGGTTCAGGAAAATCTGATCGTTGCTGTGACGCAAGATCCAAGGCCGGTCCTTGGAGGTGCTTCCGTATCGAACCTGCAAGGCCTGCTCCACTTCGTCAAGCATGTTGCCGGGTTTCCAGTAGGAGGTTGGCATGCCGAGAGAAGCCATGTGCGAAGGGACGTTGGCGCCGCCATGGTCGGCCGTCAAGAACGCCGTCCATTGACCTTCGCCCACCTTGTCGTCCAAGGCGTCAAAGAGCCGCGCCAACTCGGCGTCGAGACGCAGGTACATGTCCATCGTTTCTTGGGCATGGGGACCCACGCGGTGCCCCACATAGTCAGTGGCGCTGAAGCTGACAGCAAGCAGGTCCGTGACGTCGTCGTCCCCCAACCCCTCACCGTCGATGGCTGCCAAGGCGAAGTCCACAAGCAAGGTGTTGCCTCCTGGGGTGCCCTTGAGCAAATCCATGCCGCCATTTTTGTCGGCAAGGGCATTCAAGTCATAGGGGAAAGTGGGTTTCAGTGTTCCCTTGAAGGGCCCCTCATAGGGGTTGTTGTCAGGGAGGCAAGCAGCATATACGGCCTCCTCGTAAAGGCGGTCCCATCCGAGGTCCATCAATTGCTGCCCTCGGCCAAGGTCATTCCAGTCGCGTGCCCAGCGGGGAAGGGAATCCCCATAGTGGGTGCTGCTGATGAACTGCCCCATGTCTTTGCCGTAAAACCAAAATGCGCAGTCCGCTGCGTGACCTGCAGGAAGAATGGCCCCGCGGTCTTTCATGCTCATGCCAATCACCTTGGCGGCACCTCCTGTGGCCACCTTTAATTCATCTCCCAATGTGGTCGACAGCATCCGTGTCGGGGCCATTTGTCCTGCGGAGCCCAAAGTTTTACCTTCCATGTCGACCCCGGCGTTGCTGACCCCTTTCACGGAAGCGTCCGACGCACAGTAGACGCTTTCCGCAGAACTGCGATCGAACCAATTGTTGCCCACAATTCCGTGCACGGAGGGCGTTGTTCCGGTGTAGATGGAGGCATGTCCCGGGCCAGTGTAGGTCGGAGCGTATCCAAACTGGTGGTCTCGACATGCGAAACCTTCTTCCACCATGCGACGAAAACCATCCTGTCCAAAGTTCCCCGGTGTTTCAGGGTCGCCCCACGCGCCAAAGCGCGTCAGGTAGTCCGCGCGCATTTGGTCCACGGTGATGCCTACAACCAAACGTGGCTTGGAAGAAGGGGCGGTGGTGCCGATTCGAACATCGGTTTCGAACGTGCAACCGGCGGCGAGCATCGCCAACAAAATCAATCTTGTGTTCATCGTGGGACCAAGATAGCCCGGACCCTGTCGCGCGCCATCAACTCCAGTTCACGAAGTCTCAAAGGTTTTGGACACCCACCATCCCACAAAGAGGCAGCCTCCGACCGAAACCACCACATTGACCCCGGCCACCAACCACCCGCCTTGCTGCCAAAGACGCATGGTGTCCCATGCAAAGGCAGAGAATGTGCTGAACCCTCCGCAAACGCCCACGGTCATGAACCACCACATGGGTGAGGATTTCCCCCAAATGCCTCCTCCGGCCACCAAGCACCACGCCAAGAGCCCCGTGGCCAAGAGGTTGGCTGAAAGCACGCCCCATGGAAACCAATGCGATTCTTGGGGAAGGAAAGCGGCAAGAAGTTGCCCGGTACCAAGGCGCATGACGCTGCCCAAGCCACCTCCCATAAAAACCGCAATCCATGTCATCCATCCCAAACTTGTCATGATGTTGTCGAATGTTGGTTCAAACGTATGAAAAGTTGCAGGGCAATCCCAGCCATGCCCCAGCCCACAAGAAACCCGCCGAGGACATCGCCGGGGTAGTGCACCCCAAGATGGATGCGGCTGTACCCAATGAGCAGTGCCCAAGCCAACAAGCCCACGAGCCATGGTCCCCCAAGGAGGGTGCCGAAGACCAAGGCCATGCCCATGTGGTTGGCAGCATGAGAAGAGACGAAGCCAAAGGACCCACCACGGTACCATTGACCAGGGCGTTCTTCCACCAAATGGATGGCCTCTGCCAAGGACGGTTCATGGGACGGCCTCAAGCGCGCGACACTTGGCTTCAGTACCCGCGCCGAAATGACGTCTGTGCCTGTCAAGCAAAGCCCCACTGCCAAGGCCACCCAAAGACGGGAGCGTTTCGCTGGCAACTTTTGGCCCACAGCCACAACCAAGAGGAGGTAAAGGGGGGTCCACGTCCAAGGGTTGCTCACCCACCAAAAAAAGGTATCCAAAGCAGGTGCCTGGCCATTGAGGGCCAGAAAAAGCACGGTGTCCCAGCCTTGCAGGATGTCCAGCATCAAGAGGCGCCGTAGAGGCCTTCAATGGCGTCGGCGTACTTCTTCATGATGGGCTTCCGCTTGAGCTTCAGGGTGGGGGTCAATTCGCCACCGTCAATGGTAAAAGGTGCAGGCAAGAAGTGCACCTTCTTCACCTGCTCCCACTTGTTGAAGGGACCCATCAGGTCATTGACTTCTTGCTCCAAACGCTCACGGATCCGATCGTCTTGCGCAATGCCGGCCAATCCCGGGAAGGCGTGGTCGTGGCGGTTGCACCATTCTTCCACCACCACGGCATCGGGCACCAAAAGCGCAGCGGGGTGCTTCCGGTTTTCTCCCACCACCATGACCTGCTCGATGAAGAGGGAAGCCTTGAGCGCATTTTCCAAGAGTGTAGGGGCCACGTACTTGCCCCCTGATGTCTTGAAAATTTCCTTTTTTCGGTCGGTGATGCGCAGGAAGCCATCTTCGATGACGCCGATGTCTCCTGTGTGGAACCATCCGTCCTTCAAAACCTCGGCCGTTTTCTCAGGGTCCTTGTAGTAGCCCATCATGACGTTGGGCCCCTGAACCAGGATTTCGCCGTCTGACGCAATCTGAACGCTGACACCATCTGCCAGTTTTCCTACACTGCCAATGCGAAGCATGTTGTCACCGTTGGTCGTATTCACACTGACCACAGGAGAAGTCTCCGTCAAGCCATAGCCCTCCAACACCGTGATTCCTGCACCGTTGAAGAAGCGCGCCAAACGCGGTTGCAATGCCGCAGATCCGCAAGCCACGGCTTCAATGCCACTCAGTCCCAAGGCTTCTTTCACCTTGCCAAAAACCAGCTTCCGTGCAAGGTTCAATTTCATGTGGTACAGCCCGCCTTTGTTTGGATCCCACTCGAGGGCAACCCCCACAGCCCAATTGAAGATGGCTGCTTTTACACCGCCAGCAGCGCGGCCTTTGGCCACGATGCCATCGTAGAATTTTTCCAAGAGGCGTGGCACCGCCGTGAACATGATGGGTTGGGTGTGGTTGAGGTCTTCCTTGATGGTTTCCAAGCTGTCGCCAAAGTGGATTTGGGCGCCCATGTACATGTACAAATAGTGGAGCATCCGCTCGAAAATGTGACACACGGGCAAGAAACTCAAGACGCGGTAATCCATGTTGGGATCCACTGCCGGCACCCTTGGCTGAGCAATCAGCACGTTGCTCGCCACATTGTTGTGGGACAACATGACGCCCTTGGGAAGTCCAGTCGTGCCCGACGTGTAGATGATGGTCGCCAGCTGGGCAGGATCGACGGCGTCGCGCCTTGCGTCCAACTCCGCTTGTTGCGCGTCAGAACCTGCTTCCGACACCTCCGACCAATGCCTTGCTCCTTCAACCTTCTCAAAGGTGAAAACCTCTTCCAGCTCAGGGCATTCGTCCTTGACCGCCATGACTTTGACATGCAATTCCGCGTTGCTGACAAAGCAATATTTGGCGCCACTGTGGGTGAGGATGTACTTGTAATCCTCTTCCGTCATGGTGGGGTAGATGGGCACATCGATGCCACCTGCCTGCATGATGCCATGGTCCATGATGTTCCATTCGCAGCGGTTGTTGTGGCTGATCAAAGCCACTTTTTCTTCTGCCTTCATGCCCATCGCAATCAATCCCCGAGAAACGGCGTCCATCTGCTCCACAAATTGCGCAGTGGAGAGGGTCACACGGTTCCCATCGTTGGGCATGGTCATCATCACGTCTTGTGGCTTGTGGGCCAACTGGTAACGTGGGAAATCGAACAGGCGAGTTGGTTGATTCATAGGGTCGAGAGATGCAGAAATCGTTGAGAGACGTCTAGGTTTGGAGGCCAAAATACGGACCACCCGGCAATCCCGTCACAGAGGGGCGCCGCAATGCTTGCAATGGACCGCGTCCTCGTCGTGTCCTTCCTTGCCACAACTCGGACAGGCCTGTGTGCTGGAGGAGGCGAAGGAGCTTCGGGCCAATTCGGCGCCCACAATGCCTGTGGGGACGGCGAGGATGGCATAGCCCAGGATCATCATGAGGGAGGCCAGGATTTGACCAGGAATGGTTTGGGGGGCGATGTCACCATAGCCGACGGTGGTCACCGTCACAATGGCCCAATAGATGGACCGCGGAATGCTGGTGAACCCCGCCTCGTGGTCTTCCACCATGTACACCACTGTGCCAAGCAGTGTCACCAAGACCAGCACGGCGGACAAGAAGACGACGATTTTGCGTCGGCTTGCGTAGAGGGCGTTGCGCAGGGTTTGGGCTTCTTGGAGGAACCCGACCAATTTCAGGACGCGAAACACCCGCAGGAGGCGCAGCATGCGCACAATCCGAAGGCTCGCGGCGCCAGGCACCAGAACCTCTACAAACGTGGGCAGGATGCTCAGCAAGTCCACCCATCCGTAGAAGCTCCACGCGTATTTCAGTGGGCGTCGCACCGCCAGAAGCCGCAGGATGTACTCGAGTGTGAACAGCGCTGTGAAGACGAATTCAGCCACGCGAAGCTCCTCCCCCCAAGTTGCTCGGACCGACTCCACGCTCTCCGCAAGAACAGCGGCCACGCTCAGGAGGATGGCCCAAAGCAAGGCCACATCAAAGCGCTTGCCCGCAGGGGTATCCGCCTCAAAAATGACGACGTGCAGGCGCTCTCGCCAACCGGAAAGACGTGTGGATTGGGCCATGGGCCCAAGGTAGGAAGGAAGAACTTACTTGATGAAGGTCGGCGCCACGACGAGGTCTTTCGAACCTCGAGTGTGCACATAGAATCCTTCGCCTGATTTGACCCCGAGTTTTCCTGCGGTCACCATGTTGACGAGGAGGGGACAGGGCGCGTACTTGTCCATGCCCAACCCTTGGTGCAACACACGAAGGATGCTCAGACAAACGTCGAGTCCGATGAAGTCTGCCAATTGAAGAGGCCCCATGGGGTGGGCCATGCCCAGCTTCATGACCGTGTCGATTTCCGTCACGCCTGCCACACCCTCGTGCAGCGTGAGGATGGCTTCGTTGATCATCGGCATCAAAATCCGATTTGCCACGAAACCGGGGTAATCGTTCACCTCCACAGGCACTTTGCCCAATTGTGCACTCAACGCCATGACCCTCTCGCAAATGACGTCGCTGGTCGCATAGCCACGGATGACTTCGACGAGCTTCATCACTGGGACAGGATTCATGAAGTGCATCCCAATCACCTTGTCGGGACGTTGGGTCGCGGCAGCAATTTGCGTGATGGAAATGGAGCTCGTGTTGGTGGCCAAAATGCACCCATCCGGCGCTGCGGCATCGAGGTCTGCAAAAATCTTCAGCTTGAGCTCTGTGTTTTCGGTGGCGGCTTCCACCACCAATTCTGCTTGGGCCACTGCAGCACCTAAGTCTGTGGAGGTGGTCAAGCGTGCAAGAGCACTGTCCTTGTCGGCCATGGAAATCCTTTCCTTGGCGACCATCCGGTCCAGGTTCTTGCCGATGGTGCCGATGGCGCGTTCAAGCGCATCGGCGGAGCGGTCCATCAGAATCACTTCGTGCCCAGCTTGTGCAAAGACATGGGCAATGCCATTGCCCATCGTTCCGGCCCCAACAACCGTCACCTTCACGCTCATACCTTTCCCTTTTTGGTGGCTTTCGCTGCAGGCTTTTTCCCGGCAGAGGTTTTGGGCTTCGCTTTGCTAGCTGCCTTCGACGCTGCTGCTTTTTTCTTCGCTGCTGGCTTCTTTTTCTTGTCGGCCTCTTCCTTCTCCGCAGGCTCAGCTTCTTCCAATGGGAAGGCAGATTGTGCGGTCAAGAGGTTGTACCACTGCACCAACTTCTTGAGGTCGCTCTGGTACACGCGCTCGTGGTCCAATTCAGGCACGATGCCGTCGACAAAGTCGCGGATGGCCTGCGCGCTTTCTTTGTGGGAAGGTCCGGCCTCTCCCTTTTGGCTTTCGTGGATGCGGTTCAAAATCTCCCGCAAGGGGACATCGTTCTCCTTTGAGTACATGGTGATGTCGGCCAAATTGCTGACCCTCGCTGTGCCTGGCACGCTGGAGCGCTTTTGGTCCATCATGCTTTCAACAACGATGCTGGCACTGCCTGAGGCAAGCACCTTGTACAAGCCGGGCTTGCCGGCGATGGCGAGAATGTCTGTGATCTTCATTGCGGTGCGAAAGTACGCAAGGAGGCCCGCTCAGACGGAAGGACATGCAGGAAGCATCTTCAAAGGAGTGGCTTGGCCCTCAGCATCGACTTCGAAAGCGATGTGTTTTTGGCCATTGGTGACGAGAAGGACCGGGACCTTCAGGACCAAATTGTACCGTGCCGCTTGGGACACAGCGTTTTGTTGAATGGGCACCTCCGGGGCCTTGCATTCCACAAGCAAACGGGGTTTTCCGTCCGTCGTGAAGCACACGATGTCTGCCCTGCGTTCCATCCCATTGAGTTGAAGCCTGTGTTCCACTGCGATGCAACCAAGGGGGTAGCCCAGGACTTTGGCGCAGTGGTGGATGACGTGTTGTCGGACCCATTCTTCGGGTTCCAACTTCACCCAGCTGCGGCGGGCCAAACACAAGACCTCTTTTTTTCCCATGGAATTGGTCCGGGTCTGAAGGGGGGCTGGGGGCCATTGCAAGGATGGAGTGCTTGGGTCCATGGCACGAAACTACTTCTGAAACCTGCCCGACAGTACCTTCGTGCCATGCCGCATCGCCAGATTTTGAGAAACATCCAATCGGAACAGTGGTCACCGGTGTATGTGCTGCATGGGGAAGAACCCTTTTTCATCTCGGAAATTGTCGAGGCCTTGCTGGCGAGCGTGGTGGAGGAGAGTTTCAAGGACTTCAATGAAACTGTATTGTACGGGCGCGACACCAGTGTGGACGAGGTTTTGGCTGCCGCGCGTCGGTTCCCGATGATGGCCGAGAGGCAGTTGGTCCTCGTGAAGGAGGCTCAGGACATGCGCATGTGGAAGCGGAAGGACGACATGGCCAAGCTCGAAGCCTATGCCAGCGACCCTGTGCCCTCGACCATCTTGGTCTTTGCCCATCCGCACAAAAAGGTGGACAGCCGCCTGAAGGCAGTGAAAACCATGTCCCGCATGGGCACCTTGTTTCTGAGCGACAAGGTCCGGGAATACAAACTGCCCCAATGGATTGCAGGCTTTGCCAGTTCAAAAGGACTCAAGGTGGACGGCCAAGTCTCACAATTGTTGGCGGAAAGTTTGGGCAACGACCTTCAGAAGGTCGCCAACGAGTTGGCCAAACTTCAGATTTTGTTGCCGGAAGGCACCCAAGTCACAACGGCGCATGTCGAGGCCCACATTGGCATCAGCAAAGATTACAACGTCTTTGAATTGCAGCGGGCCTTGGGGCGCAAAGACGTGGCGCGTGCCAACCGCATCGTGAATTACTTCGAGGCGAACCCCAAGAACGCACCATTGGCCATGGTCGTCCCTGTGCTGCACGCTTATTTCGCCCGGGTCATGGTCTACCAAACCCTAAAAGACCGAAGCGAATCGGCCGCGGCCAAGGCCCTGCGGTGCAGTCCCTACGCGGTCAAGGACTACGCCCGTGCAGCCGGGACGTTTGGTCCCGACAAGGTGGAGCGCATCTTTGGCTACTTGCGGGATGCGGACAAAAAGGCAAAGGGTCGAGACAACGCAACCGTCAGCGACGGCATGTTGCTGCGCGAGGCCGTTTTCAAAATCTTGCATTGAATTTGGCACAGTTCGTGCGACTGCTGCAGAGTGCCCGTTGGGCATACGGTCCAACCTCGCTACCTTCGTCCCTCCTGAAACCTGCATTCAAAGAATCATGAAATACTTCCTTCAAAGCGCCGCGCTGACGGCTTTTCTGATGTTCTTCCTGGTCATCACGCCCCAGGTCTTGGCCCAGAACCTTGTTCCCAACGCCAGCTTTGAGCAGGTTTCTGATGAAACCCGCGAAAAGGACATCAAGGCCTTTGGTTTGATCAATGTGCACAGCCAAGAATGGAGCGGGGCGACAGAAGTTTCCCCAGACCTCTTTATGGTGCGTGAGAAGGAGAGCAAGGTGACCATTCCATGCAACGATTACGGGCACCAAGACCCAGCAGATGGTTCCTTTTACGCTGGCTTCCGGGCCTACAGCAAGAGCCCCAAGCTCAAGCGTTCATATCTCCAAGTTCAGCTTACTGAAAAGCTGGAAGAAGACCAGATGTACTGTGTGTCTTTTGACCTCAGTTTGGCCGATTTGAGCCGTTATGCCGTGCCAGACATTGGCGCCATTTTGAGCGACCGAAAAATTGAAAACGGAGGAACGGCCCCCATCCTTCAAAAGCCAGATGTCCAGCACAAAAGCAACAAGACCATGGTGTACATGGACGGTTGGGAAACGGTCTGCGGCACCTTCAATGGCACAGGCGAAGAGGAGTACCTGATCATCGGTTGTTTTGGTGGCGATGCGAGCATCGACGAGGAAAAGGTGAAACGTCCCATCACGAACAAGGAGTGTTTCACAGGCCAGCCTCAACAGCCCCAGGCGTACTACTATGTCGAGAATGTCAAGGTGGAGTCCATTTCTGCCAAGAGCCAGTGCCGCTGTGGTGCTGCAGACGAGCGCGACATGGATTTGGTGTACGGCAGTTCCAGCAATTTGCCGGAAGACGCATCGGCGAAGGAACGCGTCGAGGACGCTGGCATCTACTATGCATTCTTGAAGCGCATGCCCACCACGGCGGGCAAAAACACCATCGCAACGTTGGCCCAAATGATGGAGGACAACCCCAGCATGAACTTGGAGATTGTGGGCCACAGCGACGACGATGAATTCAATGAGGGAAAGATCAATGTGCGCTACAAAGGCATTGGCAAGAAGCGTGCAGGCCAAGTCAAAAGACTCCTCGAGATGGCGGGCGTTGCAGAAGGTCGCCTCACTGTCAGTAGCCGTGAGAACACCGATCCTGCCAGCACTCGGGATTCAGAAGTGGCGAGGGCGCAGAACCGCCGTGTCACTTTTGAGGTGAAATGACCTCCGGACCAAGCCAAAAAAAACTTTGGAAAAAAAGCCTCCGTCACGGAGGCTTTTTTCATGCCCAAACTGGACCTCGGAGTCAAGCCGAGGCCAGGTGTCCACGGTGCGAACGTGGCATCCGGGACAGGGCAATGAACGCCAATAGAAACAGTCCCACGAGGGCCAAAATGCTGTTGCGCATCGATCCTGTGGCGCCTTCGATGTAGCCCCAGCCAAACATCCCGATCACAAGGCCACCCTTCTCCAGCACCTCGTAAAAACTGAAGTAGGAAGCGTTGTCTTGGGTGGTGGGAAGCAGCTTGCTGTAGGTGGTTCTGTTCAGGGATTGTGTGCCCCCCATCATGAAGCCAATCACCCCAGCGGCAATGTAGAAGCCACCTTTGGTGGTGGCAAAAAAGTAGGCGAACACACAGACCGCACACCACGCCAAAATGCAACATCCCAGGGTCTTGACGTTGCCGATTTGTCCGCTGAGCCATGCCACGAGGAAGGCGCCAGGGATGGCGACAAACTGCACGAGCAAGGTGGCGACGATGAGCTCAGAGGATGTCAGTTGGACTTCTTTGATGCCAAAGCTCGTGGCCATCAACATGATGGTTTGGACCGCCATGCTCATGATGAAGAAGGAGGTCAAATAGCGCGTCAGGTGCCGCTGGCCTTTGAGCTCTCCTGCGACGACCCGCAACTCTTTGAATCCTTGGGCGAGCAGGTTGCCGGAAGGACGATGTTCAAGGGTACGCGTTGGGAGCCTTCTGAAGGCTGGTTGTGCCCAGCTGACCCACCATACAGCCACCAGCACAAAGGCCCACTTGGTGAGGTGGTTGCCAATGCCCAGAATCAGGCCCAAGCAAATCAGCAGGAGCAAGACGGATCCGATGTACCCCATCACATAGCCACGGGCACCCAATTTGTCGTGCTCTTCCTTGGGGGCGATTTCAGGCAGGTAGGCGTTGTAAAACCCCAGGCTGCCCCAAAACCCAATGTTGGCCAAGAACAGCGAGCCCATGCTCCATTCCAAGTGGTCGGGGTTGAACCAAAACATGCTGGCACATCCCGCAGCTCCGGCATAGCAAAACACCTTCATGAAAGTGAGCTTTTTTCCCGCATAGTCGGCCATGCCACTCAGCAGGGGACTGAGCAAAATGATGAGCAAGAAACTCGTCGCAAGCACGTAGCTGTAGAGTTGGGTATTGACAATGTCCACCCCCCAAAAGGAAACGACATCGTTGATCAATTCTCCGTCTGCATCGCGCTCCGTGGTGAGGGCGTTGTAGAAGATGGGGAAGATGGTGGTGGTGATGACCAGAGAATACACGCTGTTGGCCCAATCGTAAAGGGCCCATGCGTTTTGGACTTTCTTTTTGGAGGGACTCGTGCCTTCATTTTGGGATGCCATGGGGCCCAAGATAGGCCACGCGTACCGCACGCATGGTTGTGGGCCGCGAGGGTGAAAAGGCGATGTACCTTTGCGGCCATGCACAACGAGGCGACGTATGACGTGGTGGTGGTCGGTGGCGGAATCGTCGGGGCCGCGACCTTCTTCAAGCTCCAAAAGCGGTTCCCCGAGCGCCGCATGCTTCTCATCGACAAGATGGAGAAACTGGCCGATCACCAAACGGGCAACAATTCCGGTGTCATTCACTCTGGTCTCTACTACAAGCCAGGTTCCTTGAAGGCGGTGAATTGCGTTCAAGGACGTCGAGAGTTGGTGCAGTTTTGCAAAGACCACGATGTGCCACACGACGTTTGTGGGAAGGTGGTGGTGGCTGCAGATGAATCCGAGCTGCCCATGTTGGAGAAAATCCACGGGATCGGAAAGGAGAATCAAATCGAAGACATGGCACGGATCAATGCGGACCAACTCCGCGAGATCGAGCCACACTGCAAAGGCGTCGCTGCCTTGTGGGTGGGGTGCACAGGCATTGTGGACTTCAGAGACGCCACGGAGAAAATGGCTGCGGCAGCGCTTGCCATCCAACCCATGAGCGCGGTGCGCTTGGGGGAAGAGGTGGTGGACTTGGGGCCGGAAGGCGAGGGGTCCATCATCCGCACTCTGGCCGCAGGCGAATCAAGGACCTACCAGGCAGACAAGGTGGTGGTGTGTGCGGGGCTGCAGGCGGACCGTTTGGCCCGCAAGGACGGCGTTCCTTTGAAGGAAAGGGTCGTGGGCTTCCGAGGCGATTACTACGAGCTGGAGGACCATGCCAAGCACAAAGTCCAGAACCTCATCTACCCCGTCCCCAACCCAGACTTCCCATTCTTGGGCGTCCACTTCACCCGGATGACCAATGGCGAAATCGAGTGCGGTCCCAACGCCGTCTTCACCTTCAAACGCGAAGGCTACGGCAAAACGGATTTTGACCTCAAGGACACCATGGAGGCCTTGGGGTACGGAGGCACATGGAAGCTCTTCTTCAACAACATGGCCTTTGGGATCAACGAGTACCGCCGGGCCTTTTCCAAGCGGCTCTTCCTGAAAACGCTGCAACGGCTTGTGCCTTCCTTGACCATGGACGACCTCAGGCCTGGCCGATCTGGCGTCCGCGCGTTGCTGTTGAGCCGAGACGGAGACACCCGCGACGATTTCCGCATTGAAACGACGGACCGGTCGATCCATGTATTGAACGCTCCATCCCCAGCCGCCACAGCCTCCTTGGCCATTGGGGATTACGTTGCCGACCGCTTTCAGGAGCGGTTTGGGCAATGACGCGACGAGGTCAAGGGCACATGGTGCAACTGTGATGATGCGGGGGATAATGTATATAACCATATATAAATCCCAAGACGCAAAAAGGCCGCCCGAAGGCGGCCTTTCCATCTAACCAAAACCAATTCAAAACAGCGATGAGGTCCGCTGCCAACCTGAAAAAACCATGTTCTTGGTCCTTGTTACGCCCATGCCTTCGAAAAGGTTACAGTGGAGCAAAAAAAAAGCCGCTCACAAGTGTGAACGGCTTTTGAAGTCGGGGCGGCAGGATTCGAACCTGCGCTCTCCTGTACCCAAAACAGGCGCCTTAACCGGGCTGGGCCACGCCCCGCCTCATAGATTGAGGACCGCAAAGATAGTGCGCTTTTTTCCTTCCACCATCCTCACCGCACTCTTTTGTTGAGGCTCAGCAGGGGCGGGGG
>CAWVVM010000032.1:0-24034 GCA_963933635.1 uncultured Flavobacteriales bacterium | reverse complement strand
TTGGTTGAAGAAAAGGTAGACATCACGCCGGACATGGGTGGTTACCTCTGGCAACGAGGATGTCTCAAGAAGCAGTTGTCAACAGGGAAGACAGCATGGAGAAGCGCTTGGAGCCACTACTAACACTAGTGTTCATGGGGGATTGAGGATGGGGTGAATTGCCCCCGGCTCCAAAAGTAAAGTGGACTTTACAATGTGACTTTATGGTGAGACGCAACATTTGAATGCCAGAGGTCGTTCAGTTTTCATGAAACAGGTTCATTATGAGATGGCATTTGCCAGCGTCATCTTACTCTTGACGTCTTGTAGTCGCAATTGTACGTCTCTTCCTACGCAATGTGACTTGACTCCAGAGAGTGGCCCTTGTGAAGCTGTTATTGAGAAGTACTTTTTCGATTCGGAAGACCAAGTGTGCAAACCTTTCATTTGGGGTGGTTGCGAAGGGACTGTCCCTTTTGACACAATCGAAGAATGTCAACAGTGCGAATGCCATGAGAATGGCGGTTGAATTTGTAAAGCCTACTTGACCAAATCGGGGTTGAGGGTGTTCGGCTTCTGTCCTGCTGGGTCCACAAGTAAATTTGACTTAACTAGTGACGCTGCATTCTGGTGCAACATTTCAATGTCACAGGTCGTTTGGATTTCATGAACGTTAGAAGTTTCTCATTGGTGCTTTGCATCGGCGCTCTATGCGGCTGCACAAGAGAGTACGACTGTCTGTGTGGTCAAAGCGGCCCGGAGCCATACGTCTATGCAGTAAGCGCTCAAAATTTGGATGAGGCCATGGTTGAATGCTCGCCCTTGGGTTCTGACTGTGAGATAATCCATTAAGGTTGATCGACCTCAAATGACCAAATGTGGGTTGAGGGTGTTCGGCTTCTGTCCTGCTGGGTCCACAAGCAATCCTGTCATTGGATCACTGCAGCATAATGGGATATCAGCATTGATCTCGCCTTGTTCTAGTGATCATTCCACACGAAACACCTTCTCAACTTCGCCGTTGGTGTAGATGTAAAAAAGCAAGGTGTTAGGCGCTGCTTGTCGCTCTCGCCCCATGCAATCCACTATTTTCTGCAGCTCTCGAGACTGGGGGGGTGCGGGGGATGAAGAATTGCTCAATGGCAACTCGCAGTTGGATGTAAAATAATCCGAAACACCTTGCTCTACGTAGCAGTTCAGGGAAATCGCGCAAGCGCCTGACCATGCAAAATTTAGTGGATTTAGCAGTCCCGATGAGGAGCCAACACCTTCGATGATGTCCGGGAAACTGTTGATTTGGTAGCGTTTACGCCACGTTCCGGAAATGAAGACGGAATCAATGGTATGTATGATTAAGTCGAAATCTGACAATCCTCCGGGAGATTGGTAATAGTAGGGGTCTGGGACGGTGTCGCCGACTGTCAAATTGAAATCATAGGCGAGGTATTCTTCGGACTGTTCAGAGGTGGGATTTGGCAACACGAAGACCCGTTTGTTCTCTTCTCTGATTCCAACAATCGCTTCAGATGTTGAGAGGGATTCTGTGCACCAGAGGCCCAAATCTGACCCTTGCTCGTATTCCGTGTTTCGAATGAACTTAACGTATTCGCTTCCTCCGGCTGAGATGGTGCCCTCAACCGTGTAAATGTTTCGATAAGCCCACCAGCAGTCAAAATCAGTACAGCTGTGAATGTCTACCCACATGTCCGATGAGTCCGCTGTCGAAACAATTGGCACGTAGGCCTGTCCGATGGCTTTGGCAGTCTGGAGGTAGAAAAGCACCAAAAGGAGGAAGATTCTTGCCATTAGGTACAATCTAGCGCGGAAAGTCGAATCAGGACCATGCCTCTGCATTCCCCATCAATTTTTTAGGATTGGGAAGTAGCAAAAAGCCCCCGGCTCCACGAGCAAAGCGGACTTGACGTTTGGCAGGAGGCGTAAGTGTTGGAATATGTGAGTACATTCACTTATGGAAATGAATCGAAAGTGGAAGCTCATAGTGGCAGTTTGTTTTGTCGGCGGGATAGCAATTGGTGCAGCACTGGCCAGCTTCGTTTGAAGCAGTTGCCAACAATGAAGACAGCATGGAGAAGTGCTTGGAGCAAGCTTTTTCAATGTCGTACCTTAATAGGATGATGACTCAAGGCCGCTTGGTATTGTTTTCGCTTTGTTGTTGGGCCGTTTCGTTAAACGCTTTCTGCCAGCCACCCGGCCGGGTACTGATGATTGGTATAGATGGCGTGCGGCCGGATGCGTTGCAGGCAGCAGAGACACCAGCGTTGGATGCGCTTGTGGTCAATGGCTATTCCTCATTTGACGCCATGAATGACGACATCACCATCAGTGGTCCAGGATGGTCCGCAATTCATTGTGGCGTGCGGTCGGGCAAGCACAATGTGGTGGACAACAGTTTTGATGGCCAGAATTACTTTCAGTTTCCTGGGTGGTTGGAGAGGCTTGAGTCGCTTCACCCTGAATGGAACACGCTGTCTGCCTGTCAGTGGAGTCCAATCAATGATCAGATTGTCGGCAGTTCTGCTGATGTGGTTGTGAATCCAGGGTCTGCAGCAGGCGCTGCACAGGAAGTCGTCAATGCCTTGGAGAACGGAGACCCGCATGCGCTGTTCGTTCATCTGGACGAACCCGACTACGCAGGCCATGCGAACGGGTTTTCCCCAACCGTTCTCCCTTACCTCGAAAGCATTCAAGATATGGACGCAGAAGTGGGCTTGATGGTGGACGCTTTGGTTGCCCGGCCCATGTATGCCGAGGAGAATTGGTTGGTCATTGTGACCACGGACCACGGCGGTATTGGAACAAGTCACGGGGGCAACAGCATCGAGGAAAGACGAGTTTTTGTCATTGCATCGGGGCTGGGTGTAGACACAGAACTGGTGGCGCCTGAGACGCTTTCTGTTGTTGGCGTCTCGGAGAACTGTCTGGGTTCTTTGCCTCGTCTTTTCTTCCAAGACAATGCCAGAGCAGTGGTGCCGGAATCCAATGATTTTTTGGTGGGCACAACCCAGGGTTTCACTGTGGAATGTCGCGTCAAAACGACGCAGGCTGCGGATGTGGCCATGGTGGGCAACAAGGATTGGGATTCGGGATTGAACCCGGGTTGGGTGTTCTCTTTCGTCTACCCGTCTGGTCCTGGCTGGAAGGTGAACGCGGCTGACGGTTCGTCGCGAGTGGATTTGGAAGGGCCGCCCATTGCGGACGGTGAATGGCACACCTTGTCCTGCACATTTGATCTTGATGGGCTTGCTCGGATGTACACCGATGGTGTGTTCATCGAGGAGCAGGATATATCGGGTCTCGGGAGTTTGGATGTGGATGGCCGGTTGTTTTTTGGGGCAGATGCGGTGGCTGGTTACGGTATGGAGGGTGCAGTTGCTGAGGTGCGCTACTGGAACGAGGTTTTGAGTGCGGCCGAAATTGCGGATTGGCATTGTTCTGAATTGACGGATCTCCATCCCAGCATTGCCGACTTGCGAGGTTACTGGCCCCTGAACGAAGGAGCTGGAGATTTTCTTGAGGATGCCTCGGGCCTTGGGCATCATGCAGTCAATGAAGGTGGTGTCTGGAGCTCTGACGAAGGGCTGGTGGTTTGGGATTACAGCAACACGCCACGGTTGGTGGATGTCCCGGTGACGGCATTGGCCCACATGTGTGTACCTATCGAAGAGGAATGGGACTTGGATGGCGTGCCCTTACTTGGCACTTGTTTTCCACCGGCACCGGAGTCGTGTGCAGAGGATTTGGACGGTGATGGTTTGGTGACGGTTGCGGACCTTTTGTTGGTCTTGGGAGCCTTTGGACAGCCTTGTGCAGAGTGATGATGGCACATGCACTTATGCAGATGCAGGAGTTTTGGATGTTCGGCTTCTGTCCTGCTGGGTCCACCAGCAATGTGGACTTGACGTTCTGATTTCAAAAATTGCGACTTCATTTCATGCCAAGGCTTAACACAGGGAATTTGGCAAGGAGGGAGTGGCTTGAGCTCTGCCTAACATTGGGAACAAAACAAACCTGAGTTATGCACAAAACCAATGCTCGACGCCGATGTTGATGTTCATTGTGAAAAATCTAAATCTTTGATAATGAAGTATTTTACATTTCTCCTTTCCATGTTGGTTGTTTCTGCGGCGGTGGCACAAAAGCCAATTGACCGAGGCATCCACAAACGCACCACGGGTGGTGTTTCTTTTTTGTTTGGCAAAAAGAAAGCCAAGGAGGCAGTCAACACTGACGTAGTTGTGTTTGAGGAAGCACATTCCCTGAACGCCATCGCGCCAAAGACGGTCCCGTTTGAATTTGAGTCAGCGATGCTTTTAACAGAGACGAGAAGTTTCGCATCACTGGACATTGTGCCCCCATCGCGTCAAAAACCCAATGATTGGACCGGCCGCCTTTTGCGACCATTGAATCGAAAAGCACTTGCCCCCTTGGCCAGTCTGAAGTCTGAGAGACGTTTGTTCCGTCGTGCTGCTTCGATGCTTAGTGTTCCTGCCGACAGCGGTGCACCAACTGATTGGGCAGCCGTAGTTGGCCTTGTCACCGGCATCTTGGGTTTTTTCGTTCCTTACTTTTGGATTTTGGGAATCGTTTTTGGCGCCATAGGCATGAAGCGCACCAAAGATGGAAGTTTGCGAGGCCGAGGAATGGCCGTGGCTGGTTTTGTTTGTGGATTGGTCGCTCCCCTGCTTGTCATTGTTTTGCTTGGTGTGCTTTTTGCCGCAATTTGAGGTAGGCACGTCGTCTTTAATTTTTGATCAAAAGCCGGCCAAGCCGGCTTTTGATTTGCCCAATGTTTTGCAAGACGCCGATCAAGGATTGACCAAATCGGCGTTGAGGGTGTTCGGCTTCTGTCCTGCTGGGTCCACCAGCAATGTGGACTTGACGTTCTGATTTCAAAAATTGCGACTTCATTTCATGCCAAAGCTTAACAGATTAGGGTGTAGTTTTCTTGAGACAAAACTTCACCAATCATGCGATTGATTTTATGCCTTTTTGTTTTTGGATTGAGTGTGTCACTTCGCGCTCAGGCATGTGAAGACCTCGAGGTGTATGGCGTTTGGCTTGACCCCTTTGACAATCAAAAAATCAATCTGCTTTGCGCCAATCTTTCGTTTGATGAAATCTACAGTTACCCGGCATGGCTTGTCAAAGACGGAGAAGGCAATCTGATTGCTGAAGAGCAGGTCATGTATTTTGGAATCGCAGGTACATCATACCACGTTTTGGAAATGACTGAGCCATGGCAAGGGGGTGCAGTTCCAATTGACGTCACATTGGAATTGTGGACAGGCTTTGGAGACCAAATGGCGTGCACATGGGATTGGGTTTTTCATCCTCAAGAATTGCTTTGGACTGGGAACGGAGATGGCGGGTGTTTCCCCATTGCAATGAACTCATACGCCGTCGGTAGCGAAGCGTCCTCAGTTACCGCCAGTTTGTCCGACAGTGATGGAAATGTTGTTCTGTCGCAGCTTATGGTTTTTGATGAAAGTGGGTTCTACCAGGGTGCATCTGATACATTCTGTTTGGGGCAAGACGAGTGTTACACATTGACGTTAAGTTCCACTTCCTTTGAGAGTTTGTCCATCGAGTTTACAGATCCCACTGAATTTTCATCATGGAACATGAACCATTGGGCGTTTTGGGCAAATCACAGCGAACCAATGCCATTGGATACAACATTCCAGATTGATTTGTACGGAGGTGATTGCATGCTTCCAGCTTCAACTGTAGACATGAAATCAGATTTTCTGGTTTTCCCAAACCCTACTGATGGCATGGTTCAGATTGATTTGGGTTCCTCAACTTCCAAAGGCCACTTTCAAGTGTTTGATCATTCAGGTCGTTGTGTCCAAGAAGACATGATTGGTGCCGGTCAAAAAGTATTGGACTTGACAGGGTTGAAAAGCGGTCAATATCTTCTCATCCTTTTCCAAGGCAGACAACGTCTTGTCCAGCAATTGATTGTTACAGGAGGTCATTGATTGCACCAAATCAGGGTTGCACGTGTTCGGCTTCTGTCCTGCGGGGTCCACTTGGATGGGGGGTCGACTCCCCAGGCTCCACAAAGTGTGAATCGTTTGTGATTCGATTGCCCCTCTTTAGGTGCTGAATCCCGATGTTAGCCATTCTAGAAAGACACCTCGGGCATGACTACCTTGTGTGCCAACCGATTTCCAATCATGTGTTCATTTTACCACTCCCTGGGACTTTCTGTGACGTGTGCGATTTTGTTTGTTCGATGCCAGGCGCAGAATGAAGTCTGCCTGCCCATCGAGACGAATCCGTTTGCTGCCAATCCCGCTTTTGCTGATTTCGATCGGTCGATCCATGTTCTGGATTGCTTCTATGTCTTGGGTGAGTCGGGCATATCGGATGCGAAGCTCCTACATGTGGCCTCGGTTGTGGCCGATTTGCTGGACCAGAATGCGGATGGGGAAGCGGATGACCTTCCGTTGAGGGACATGCTTGCTGCGGGTGAGGCCGTTATGCCTGTCTTGGAATACGAGGGGTCCGATGCGGAAGAGGACCTGATGGAATGGTACGATGGCGATGGTATTTCGGCCGTCCTCTACAATGGAGAAGTCAACCCTTTCCAAACTGGGGTTTGGGGTGAAGACGCAACGGTGGAGGAGGTGCTTCACACCATCAATCACGTGGGCCATGTGGCACTGTTTCCAGAGGCGTTTTCGTTGGAGCCCAACAGCTCGCAGCTGACCGAGGCCATGGACGTGGCAAGAGGCGGGCAGTTTTTGTCATTGCCCAATCCTTACCCAGAGGAGGCTTGGTACCACTACGACGATTGGACTTGCGATTATGAATGCATGGCCATCGAATACTTGTATTGGGCCACCGTCACGGAGATGGGCTTGCTGAACGATTCTGAAACTGCCGAGGGAATCGCAGATGAGTGGGAATTGTATTCGCCAGAATTGTTGGCCGAAGTGGATGTATTGGTCCATGCGTTGATCACCACGCCTGCCTATGGCATTCCGCTTCAGGCGCCTGACGGGCAGTATTGCCCGACTGTTTTGGCCCATGTGGAACTCCCTATACAGGAGCGCCATCTCATCGGTGCATTGGATTTAAGTGGGCGAGAGGTGGACTTGGAACGGTTTCGTTCCGGCACTTATCGTTTGCTGCTCGGGCAATTCAGTGACGGCAGCCGAAGCCTGATTCAAGTTGGAAATAGATGATGACCCGACATCAAATCGGGGTTGATTGTGTTTGGCTTCTGTCCTGCCAGGGCTGCATGTAAATTGAACTTGACGTTTGGGAGGAGGGGAGTGGACTTGGAATATGTAACTTGAAGGTTGGACATCCACCCAATGCAACATCTCTTCACCATTCTTGCCCTGGCAGCAATGTCAAATGCCTTTGCCCAAGGCTACGCGACGTTTTTGCCATCTCAAGAGATTTTCTGCAATCCAGAAAGAGGGTTCTACACTCAGATGAACACAAATGCTGCAGATTGGGACACCCTCAGCGAATATTCTCTGAGTGTGTACACGGATTTTCACACGCCTTACTCCACGAGCTTCCAAACGTGCAACACCCTCATCTTGCGGATGGTCAACATGGACGGCTTCCAAGACGCTCCGCTGCCAGAAAGTGTCATGGGGTCTTTGGATTGGGACTTTGGCCTTGCACGTGAATATGGAGTCAAGCTCATTTTGAGGTTCGTCTACATCGATGATGTGTTGGGGCCAACCGAAGAAAACCCTGGTGCCGGCTATGGTGATGCACCTGTGGACAGGGTATTGGAGCACATCGGACAGTTGGCAGAAGTCATTCAACAAAATGTTGATGTCATTGCATCGATGCAGCTCGGATTCATTGGAGCTTACGGTGAAGGCTACTTCACCGATTACTTTGGCAACCCCGGGGCCAATGGGTATCTCACCAACGAAGACTGGGCTGCACGCTCACAAGTGTTGGACTCACTCTTGACCATCCTTCCGGAAGAACGGATGGTTCAGGTTCGGACACCCCAGATGAAACAAAAGCACATTCATGGCGCACAGGCACCAACCACTTCAAATGCAATGAGTCCAGCATTGGCATACACGGGTGTCGATGAATCTCGAATCGGGTTTCACAACGATTGCATGTTCTCGAATTGGCATGACTATGGGACTTACAATGATTTGGGTCACTCAGAATCTCCCTACGCTTCCATCGATACGCTCAACTTGAAACCATACCTCAGAGACGAGAGCAGATTCGTTGTTTTTGGAGGTGAGACCTGCGCGGATGGGTACAATCCCCAAAACAATTGCAGCGAGCCAGAAGGGGGGCAGATTCAATTTGAAATGGAGCAACTGCATGTGTCCTATCTCAACAGTACATACAACCATGAGGTGAGTGACGATTGGGTCGAGGGCGGTTGCATAGACGAGATCAACCGCAGGCTTGGATACAGATTTGAGCTGTCCTGGGCGTCGTTGAGCGACCAACCTGATTCATCTGAGATGGTGGAATTGTCCTTTGAAATCAAAAATGTGGGATTTGCCGCGCCATTCAATCCGAGAGATGCAGAGGTTGTTTTGAAACATGTGAACAGTGCTCCATCGTTTCAATTCCCCATTGACACGGACCCCAGGACCTGGCGCCCAGGACAATCCACTGAAGTGACAAAGCAAATCGACATTTCCAATTTGCCTGATGGTGAATATGAGTGCTTCTTGTGGCTGAAGGACCCACACCCTTCGTTGTCGGAAAACCCCAAATATGCCATAAGAGTTGCCAGTACTTCGGAAGACGGCCTTGATGTTTGGGATGATCTTTCTGGGATGAATCGATTGGGGGTTGGGGTTCTGAAAGGGTCAGTGGCGTGTGATTCAGACATCAATTTGGACGGGGTCGTAGGTGTGGACGATCTGCTACTCTTGTTGGGTGATTTTGGATGTGAAACCTCCTGCGTACAAGATCTCAACGACGATGGTGTTGTGACAGTCTCTGATCTTTTGGTTTTGCTTGGAGAATTTGGAAATGTGTGCCCATCGTTGGATTGATCATCTTGTCACAATTCCAAAAGGAGATCAATCGAGGGCACGAATTTTAATGGGTCCAAATCTGGGCTGAGGATGTTCTGTTTCTGTGATGCTAGCTCCGCATGCAAAGTGGGCTTTAAAAGCCAAGAGTTGCTTATTGCCTGACCCAACGCAGGGTGCGTCGTTCTTCTCCGTCGACGATGCGAATCAGATATACACCACGACCTGATGCCTGGGGTATGGAGTGCGCATCTGTTCCAGGACCTGCGAAGTGGATGGACTGTCCTCGTGGGTCGAATATCTCGATGGACGCATCTGACGAAAGGCCTGTGATTTGAAAGGCATCCGTGCCCGGATTCGGAAACAGGTTGGTTTTGATGGAATTCCGTCCCAAACGTTCAATCTCCGAGCTGTTGCACCCATCGACCCAAGAAATGCCGTCCAAATTCCAATTCGGATTGATGTTCAGGCACATGTGGTCGAGTGCCGTTGCAGCCACATCCACGACGCGTGGCGTGTTGCTGTAATCAAAAGCAATCACACCCTGTGGTTCGTTCCATGTCGCTCCTTGGACGGTGCCTGTCAATTCTCCGCTGACGCTGTTGTTTGCCTGCGAGCCTGTCCCCTCAGTCAGGGCCCAGTGCCCTTGAAGGGAACCCCATTGTGGGTGGGTTGCATCCAAGGCGCTGCAATGCCAATTGCCAATGACTTCCTCGGACAGGATGCCCTGCCAGAAACGGATTTCAGCGATGGCACCCGTGTAGCTGTAAGCTTCGAAGATGTCTGAGCCTGCAAACCAGCCATTGCCCACGTCGATGTCCTCGATGAAAGAGATGTCCTCTTCGGCCGAGAACACACCATCGGTGTACAGCCGCATCATTCCATCTCGGTCAAATGAACAGGAAAGGGTATGCCATTGGCCATCCGCAACGCCGTCGGACCCATTGGCATCTGCACGTTGATTGCCGTCACCAATGTTTACCTTCCAAGCAGGGCCATTGGGGTATTCAAAGGAGAAGACCACACCTGGATTCAGGCCTGAACCCCAGTCCTTGTTCCCAAAAATGGCCACATCCGGCGTGGCTTCTGTTCGAATCCGGACTTCAAGGGTGAAATCTTGTTCCGTCCCGAGTTGAAGAGATGGGTGGTCTTCAATGACCACAGCGTTTCCGTTGCCTCCGAATTGCAATTCTCCTGCATCAGGGGCGATGCAATTTTCAGGAGCGGGCAAAATCTCCAGGGTGTCCTTGACCAGCACACTGGGGGAAACAGCATCCCCACTGGCAATGAAGAAAATGGTCTCCTCTTCGATGGTGGTGCCTCCGTGATTGAATCCGATGCCTCCATGGTCTGTCGACACGATGGTCAACCAGTTTTCATTCGCATAATTGGGCCTGCTTGTCAGAGCAGCGAGGACATCTGAAATGAATTGATCCGTGGCCTCAATGGCATTCATGTATTCTGTGACATTGGCATTGAAGCCGAATCCATGGCCATTGATGTCCACGTCATCAAAGTGCAGGAATACGGCATGGGGATCTCCATTGTCAAGGATGGCCACAGCACCATCACGCACCGCGGCATCTGTAGTCACATTGACGGCGTTATCCACATCTTCCCCTAAGATGTAATCGTTGATCGGAGCCCAGTGACATATTGAATGGGTGTTGAGGGCCGAATTCTCCAATTCAAGACGACGCATGAAAGAAGGGTAGGCCTCGAAATTGCTGCCAACGAAGTTGTTGCCGCTCACGCCATGTTTGTCGGACCAAACACCGCAGATCATTCCAGACCAACCGGGGCCGCTGTAAGTGATGTCGTTGTTGAGTGCATCGGGACTGAAGATGCCTTCCGCAATCAAGGCATTGAGGGCAGGTGTGTTGGCCGCCTCCAGACAGTCGGACCGAAGTCCGTCGATTCCGATGACGAGAACGCGGGCCTCATTGGTTTGGCCATGGAAAGTTGAGCCGGCGAGCAGCAGAAAACCAGCAAAAAATAAAATGCGGCCCATCGTAAGAAGGTAAGGTGATTGGTGAATGTAAGAAAGGTTGTTGAGATGCGCTTCGAGATGCGCCTTCACATCGGGGGCTTGAAATGACCGCCGATGCTGAAGATTGGCGCGCCAGAAAGGCCCCATACCCGGATGTAAAGAGGACTTTGTATTTAAAGTGAGAGGGGAGTTTTTTGATTCATTCTCGAGGTGAGGTGATCGTTTATACTTTTGGAAGCTGCAGACAACATTGAAATAGAGAAGATGAAAGAAAGCGATGACAACCCGTTGGGTTTGGAAAACAGGCAATACTCCGTTGAAGAATTTGGACAGGAAGTCAGAAATAAAGTTGGTGGAGATAAGTACGTATCCAATCTGATACTAGGTGAAATGTTTTTAGCGGCATATCCCGTGTACCGTTGCAAAATAATTCAGGCGGGCAACGGCAAAAATCAAAATGGCTGCAGTTGCTGCTAATCTGGAGGCGTCTGATGATCCTTTTGAACGAGGTACTGGGTGAGAAATGGTGCTGCATACAAAGAAATCTCCGTTGTTGGTGTTCGTCGGCTTTCAAAAACTTGCCCCAAAAAACTTGTTGAAGACCTAGCGGAAGGTCAATCTTTCACGGCCATGTGATTTGAGAAATTTGTGCTCATGAAAGTGATGGTCACAGGGGGAGATGGGGTCTTGGGAAGCAACTTGGTCCGTGTCCTGATCGACCGAGGTCACGTCGTGCGGGTGTTCCAACTCACAGGGACCACATCTCCCACATTGGAAGGGTTGCCAATTGAGCGGAGACAGGGCAACATTCTCGATCCAGACTCCGTCGAAACATGCATGGAAGGGATGGATGCGGTCATTCACTGCGCGGCCTCCACTCAGGTGTTTCCCGCCAAAAATGACTTCATCCGTCGCGTCAATGTCGACGGCACCAACAACATCGCCAACGCCTGTCTCAAACTGAAGGTGCAACGCATGGTTTACGTGGGAACCGCCAACTCCTTTGGCACGGTGCCTGATGCCCCAGAGCTCGCCGACGAACGGTGCGACTACACCAGCCACGTCTACGGTTTGGACTACATGGATTCCAAACGGGAAGCCCAAGACCTCTTGCTCCATCGCGTCGCAGAGGAAGGCCTTCCTGCAATCGTCGTCAATCCCACCTTCATGATTGGCGCGTACGACTCAAAACCAAGTTCAGGCCAAATGATCACAGCCCTTCTTGCGGGCAAAATTCCTGGTTTCGCAGGCGGCGGCAAAAACTACATCCATGTGCGGGATGTGGCCGTCGCCATGGCCAACGCCTTGACCACGGGCCGCATTGGAGAGTGCTACATTCTCGGCCACGAAAACCTCGATTTCAGAGTCGCTTTTGAGCGCATGGCCCGAGTGCTGGACGTCAATCCGCCCACCCGTCTTCTGCCTGACTTCGGCATGGTGGGCTTTGGACGGCTCAACAGCCTATTTGCCAACATCCTTGGCTACCAACCTGCTGTCAGCTACGAGCTGGCCCAAATCTCTTGCCACTACCATTACTTCGATTCATCCAAAGCGCAACGCGAACTGGAGCTTCCCCAATCGGGGCTCGAGCAGGCAGTGGAAGACTGCGTCACCTGGTTTCGCGAACACAATATGATTCCATGATTGACCAACTCTACGCTTTTCCTGTTGATACGACATGGACCCATGAAACCACAAGGGTCTTCGTACCCATCGTGGCTGCCCTTGTGTGCTTTGTCTCGTATTGGTTCACATCCATCTCACGCCAATTCAAGGCACGCTTTCAACGGCATCATGCCGGCGATGAGGCTGCCACACGGCACATTTTTGCCGTCAAAATCACAGGCTTTCTCACCATGGGTGTGTTGCCCTTGGCGGTGTGCATGGCCTTCATTCCAGAGATGGGACTGGCTGACTACGGATTAACCGTTATCCCAGCCACGTCACTGTATTCCTTGGCCTGGACAATGGGGCTGTGTGTGCTGGTGGTGCCACTGGCGGCCTTCTCTGCCCGCAAGCCCAAAAACCTCCTCAACTACCCTCAAAACCGCGCCACCCATTGGACCCGACGCATCTATGCTTTGAACCTCTTGGGGTGGGCGGTCTATCTGTTTGGGTACGAATTTTTGTTTCGAGGCATTCTCCTGTTTCCGCTCGTTGAGACCCTTGGCGTATGGCCCGCCATCGCGGTGAACATTGCATTGTATTCCGCCACGCACATCCCGAAGGGCTTGGACGAGACTCTAGGTGCCATCCCTCTTGGCCTCGTGCTGTGCTTGCTTACCTTGGCTTCAGGTACCATTTGGATCGCTTTTTTGGTGCACGTCGCCATGGCCTGGACCAACAGCTTGACCGCCCTGAAGCATCATCCCGACATCCACTACCAACCCGGCACATGAACCTCAAAGCCCGACTTCGCCCAGACCTCTCCGACAAGGTTGTTGTCGTCACAGGCTCGAGCCGAGGAATTGGCAAGGCCATCGCCATCGCCTGCGCACAGCGGGGAGCCTCCGTGGTGTTGAACGGAAGGAACCAAGAGCGTCTCGAATCTGCCCTGGCTGAAGTGAAAAAGTACACACCACGCGTGCACCTTGTTTGCGCTGACGTGAGCGACCCAAGCGAAGGCCGTCGTTTGATTGATGAAGCGATGTCGACCTTTGGAAGACTCGACTTGCTCGTCAACAATGTGGGCGTTTCCATGCGAGGCTCCGTGGCCGACCTTCAACCTGAGGTTTTTCAATCCGTGTTCTCTAGCAATGTGTTTGGCACCGTGAATCCGACCATTCCCGCCATTCCTGAACTGCGCAAAACCAAGGGAAGCATCATCTTCATCTCGAGTCTTGCGGGCATCCGCGGGTTGCCGTCTCTTTCAGCTTACTGCTCTTCCAAAATGGCCCTACGTGCCTTGGCTGAATCCATCCGCATCGAAGAACATGCCCATGGTATTCACGTAGGGCTCATTCAAGTTGGCATCACTGAAATTGAGCACAACAAGGAAACCATTGCCGCCGACGGCTCCCTGCAGTTGCTTCAAGACCGTGCCAAGGGAAAGGTCCAAACCACGGAACAAGTTGCTCTTGCCGTCCTGGAAAACCTCCGGAAACGCACATTCGTGACAACCCTGACGGCCATCGGAAAGCTCAATGCTTTCCTTCAGCCCCGTGCACCCATGCTCGTTGAAAAAATCATTCTCAACTCCCTCGACAAGTTTGCCGAGAAGAGCAAGTGACTTCCCTTCAAAACCGCATGGTGCAGGTGGCGTGACGGATGGTTGCCTCTGGCAAGTCAGGATTGACGGAGTTCGGCTTTTGTCCTCCTGCACCAAATGGTATAGAGCGCTTTTGTGAAAATGGTTCAGAGGGTCATGTCGACCAAATGTGGCAACTTAATTCGAGACCTTTTTGATTGTACGTGGCCAAGGATCTTCGAATTCGTGGCCATTGCGCCAGAGCTGAACTTCTGACTCTGACAGGAGACAGGATTCAAGCGCAGAAGTGAAGGCGTCAACGCACCCTTTGTCCCCAATAATCGTCAAATCACAACGCCGATCGCCAAAGCGACCGGGTTCTTTTTCGAGCCTCTTCTTCAATTCTGCCATTTCCACCTCGGTGAGGCCTGATTCGGGGTCCTCGGCGATACCCGCTCTCCATGATCCGACAATTTCCAGATTGATTCCACTTCCTGCTTGATTCCAAAGCATCGCAAATTTGTCCCGGCTCGCGAGCCAGAAAAAGCCTTTGCTTCGATAAATCTGGTCATTCAAAAATTCATGACAAACAGTCCACAACCTTGTGGGATGAAACGGATGGTCACTCTTGATGACTCTGGTGCCAATGTTGTACGGCCGGTCATCCTCAGTTTCGGAATGGAGAGCGTGGGACAATTCCTGGGTGAGAACAGCCACGCTTTGAAAATCGTATGTGGGCAATGCAAAGAGCGAAGTCAGATCCATGTTTCCAAATTCAAGAACTTGCACTGAAGCGTTAGGGTTCAATGTCTTGAGCACGTCAATGGCCATATTGCCTTCAGAATGAGAGACGCGGTCTGATTTGGTCAGAAATACATGAGACCCAAAAAGCACCTGTTCCACGAGCAAATTTGTGAGGTTTCTTTGGCCCGTTTTTAGATTGTCCTGGAAAGTAGGAACAAGAGATTTTCCGTTGTCGTAATCCCGAATCAAAGTGAGGCCATCTACCAATGTGAAAACGCCCGTCAGTTGAAATTCTCGGTCTTCCTTGAAAAGTTCAATCAGTGGCATTGGATGACAACTCCCCGATGTCTCAATGATGATGAGTTCTGGCGTTTGTTCGGAGGAGCTGCTCAATTCGGTCAATGCAGACCTCAGTTTTTTCAGCCCTTGTTGGCTGCTTAAAACACATGAATGAATCGAGATCAGTTGATTGTCACCCTCCTCAATGGCAGGGTTGTTTCCCAAAATTTCTCCGTCAACGTCAAGTTCACTCATGTCGTTGACGACAGCTGCCACGTTGCGTTTGAGTTTCTTGGATTGGGTCAACAGGTTCCTAAACAATGTCGTTTTGCCTGAGCCAAGGAAGCCATTTAAAACAATGACAGCTATTGAGTTGACTGAATCCATTTGAAGAAATAAGAGCGAAATTTAAATACTTGGAATCGAACGTCTGGATTTGCATGTAAGTAGTTTTGATTCATCCAGCGTCATTTGTTAAACCGACTGGTGGCAAGCAACAATCATGAAATCACTTTCGTTCTCAGGAGAATTGAATGAAACAATGAAAAAGAATCTTGCCATTCTGTTTGTCCTGGTCTCTGGTTTGACTTTGCAGGTCTCTGCTCAGGTTGGTCCTGTCATTCGGACAAATCTTACAGATATTCTGGTGGGTAGATATTCCCTTGGCGCTGAAGTATGGCTCCAAGAGCAATTCTCCGTGGGTTTGGACGTCGATTGCATCTCACGGAATGTTTTTGTAGGATCGACCCACCCGTGGTATCCCGGAGGGGACACGGACAAACTGGGCTTTGTCCTTGAGCCACAGGTCCGATGGTATCCCGGTGAGGTTGGAGGACAAGGATGGTATGCTGCCATTTCTGGTTTCTTCGGGTATGCTCGGTACTCTAGGTTAGATCAAGAATCTTGGGGTGTGGCCCCACCTGAATGGTTGGCCGGAGGCGCCTCTTTTTACCTGGGGCACCAGTCGAGCATCCAGCGGTTCATTCTCGACGCCTATTTGGGTGCCACCTGGACCCAAAACAAAGACATGGGCATCTTCTACGAGGACCTTGCATTGTTTCCTCAACCAACTGGCTTGCGCATGTCTGGGGGGCTCCGTTTTGGCTTCAATGCTGGGGGTGTAACGGTAAAGTAAACTTCTGTCCTGCTGGGTAGACGATGTTGGAAGTGCAACATGTTGTTTTTCATGATGTGCAAATAGCTCATTGAAAAGCTATTGCCTTGTTACGACTACCTTGCTGACATGAAATATGCAATCGGAATTGTTCTTGCCGTCATGGCCCTTGTTGGTTTCAGTGCCATGAGCAGCTACAATGGGTTTGTCTCCCTCCAAGAAGGGGTGGATGCTGAGTGGTCCAACGTCGAAACACAATATCAGCGGAGGTTTGACCTCATTCCCAATCTTGTTTCTACCGTCCAGGGTGCCGCCAATTTTGAAAGGGAGACCCTTACAGCTGTCACAGAGGCACGCGCATCCGCATTCAATGCGATGCAGGCGGTTGGGAATGGGACCGGAAGCATTGCCGATTTCCAGCAATCCAACGTGGTTCTTGGCAGGGCCATGAATGGTTTGCTTGGCTACAGCGAACGTTACCCGGAGATTCAAGCCACACAAAACTTCGCAGATCTGCAGGCTCAACTAGAGGGCACGGAAAACCGAATTTCTGTGGCAAGGAAGAGGTTCAATGGGGCTGTGCAGGGCTACAACGGCAAAGTTCGGCGCTTCCCGGGGGTGTTTTGGGCAGGGATGTTTGACTTTGACCAAAAAGATTATTTCGAATCTGTGGAAGAGTCGAAGGCGGCGCCATCTGTAAAATTTGAGTCCTGATGGCCGCATCAAGCTTTCTCAGTAAAGAGGAGAAGACGGACATCCTTGCTGCGATTTCGGATGCGGAGTTGCAGACCAGCGGTGAAATCCGTTTGCATGTCGAGTCCCGTTGTACAGGCGATGTCTTGGATCGAGCGGCGACGGTCTTCGAGACCTTGACCATGCACAAGACAGAGTTGCGCAATGGGGTGCTGTTTTATTTGGCGACGGAGGATCGAATGTTTGCGATTCTTGGGGATGGAGGCATCCATGCGGCTGTTCCAGACGGTTTCTGGAATGAGGTGAGAGACATCGTGGTTGGAGGGCTTGCTGAGGGAAAGCCGGCACAGGGGCTTGCATCCGGCATACGCTTGGCGGGCCAGCAATTGTCCACACACTTCCCAGTGAAGGCAAACGACGTCAACGAGTTGTCCAATGACATCAGCTTTGGGTCATGATGAGACGTGAAACGCTCTTTGTGTTGCTTGTCGCCAGTTCTTCATTGCTGCTCGCCCAAGCGCCGTTGGAATGTCTCCCCGATCGAGGAATACCAGGCACATTTGTCTATGACTTTGCCGACGTTTTGTCGGCAGAAGATGAGGTTGAGTTCAACCAGTTGATTCGCAGCTTGAACGACACCACGCCCAACAGCATTGTGGTGGTGACTCACCCGGATTTTTGCGGAGAAGAACCGTTTGAGTTCACCACGGGCGTTGGTGAGAAGTGGGGCGTTGGCGACGCCCAATTCGACAATGGAGTGGTGTTGGCGCTTTCACCAAAAACGGCAGAACGCCGAGGCCAAGTCTTCATCTCTGTGGGGTATGGTCTGGAAGGCGTACTCCCTGACGCCACAGTCAATCGGATCATTGACAATGAGGTGATTCCCGAGTTCAAAGTTGGCGGTCAGGACGCTTATGCATGGGGAATTCGGAATGCCCTCAACGTTCTTGGGCCTCTGGTCAGCGGGGAAATTCAACGCTACGAGCCAGTGGCGCCATTGGGTGCTGCAGGAATGCTTGTGGTGCTCCTCTTTTTTGGATTTCTGTTTCTCCTTCCCATCCTGATTGTGGCGCTTGTTGTGCGGAGGTATGCCCGCAACAACAACCTTGGTGCGTTGGTCGCTTTCATGCTCCTCGCCAACCGTTCAGCCAAACGGAGCAGGGGGTCTTTCGGGAATTTCAGCAGTGGTGGCGGCGGATTCAGTGGCAGCGGCGGATTCAGTGGCGGCAGCTTCGGTGGCGGCGGTGCTGGTGGGAGTTGGTGAAACAAGTTGGGGCTCACCCGAGGTCAAACGTACTGGACCAAATCAGGGTGGAGGGTCTTTGGCTTCTGGCGTGTTGGGGTCACAGTCATGTCCCAGCATGAACATTCTATGGCGACAGGCCTGCCGTAAATTGCGACAATGAAAGTTCTTCCATCAAGTTTCTGGGTGTTGATTTTCCTCAGCCAGGGCGTCGCCTTTTCTCAGGGCATCTCTCTTCACGACCCACAAGAATTGTACGATGACCAGGGAGGGTTGTACGACCCCACGATTTTGCGCGGGTTGAATGTTGTTTTCGAAGATGAACAGTACCACCAAACCCTGGTCGATGCATTCTTCAACAGCCCTTCTCTGCGCATCCCCGCCACGGTGGAGTTGGATGGTGTTGTCTTGGACAGCGTGGGCACGAGGTACAAGGGGAACTCCACCTTCTGTTTGCCAAATGAAACGGGAAATGTGAAGGTTCCTTACAACTTGGACTTCAATCATTGGATTTCTGGCCAATCCATCATGGGTTACAAGAAGCTCAAACTTGCAAATGCTTGGATTGACCCCACCTATTGCAAGGAATACCTGGCGAGTCGCATTTACAGAAAGTATCTGCCTACGCCAGAAATAAATCTGATGGAGCTCAACACACAAGGTCAATACACAGGGCTCTACGTCAATACGGAGAGCATCAACAAACAATTCTGCCAAAAGCATTTTGGGGAGGACGACGGCGCGTTGTTCAAATGCGATGGTGCAAGCGTTTTCTGCGATGAAAATGGAGAAGCCACCGACGGGGGAATCCCCGATTTGCAGTTTTTGGGCCCTGACATTGAATCTTACCAAGACAGCTACACGCTGAAATCAGACGAGGGGTGGGAGGCCTTGGTGGACCTCATTGAGACTTTGAATCTGAATCCTGAAAACCTTGGGGACAAGCTCAACATCGACAGGGTGCTTTGGGCCTTCGCCGCAAATGCGGTTGTGAGCAACCTCGACACCTACAACGGGTACTATGTGCACAACTACTACATGTACCAGGATGAACAAGGTCGCTTTCAAATGATTCCATGGGATCTGGACAATGCCTTTGTGGGCGCCATCATGGGCTACAGTTATTGGAACCCCAACGAGGTCTACCACTTTGACCCCTTTTTTTCCACCTTTGATTCTGCTTGGGACTTTCGGCCACTGGCGGATTTCGTATTCAACCATCCACAGTATCGAAAGCAATATTTGGCACACATCAGAACGATTCTCTCTGAATCGATGGACATGCTTGCGCTGGAACAAGAGGTGGGGGACATGCAAGCACTCATTGAGTCGGCGGCAAGCCAGGACGCAAACAGTTTGTTTGGGATGAGCCAATTCTCGAACAACGTTCAAAATGCGTTTTGGGCTGATTGGGGGTTTGGTGGAATTTTAAGCACTGTCGAGGCGCGTGTGGACTTTTTGTCCTCGCATGCTGAAGTGGATGTACTGGATCCCACAATCGCTGCCGTGCAAGTGGCCAATGGTGTCATTGAGGTGGGGGTCGCTTCCGCCACAACGGTGGAGTTGCTCTGGACCAACAACATGAATGGCGCCGAATTTGAGCCGATTGAAATGGTGGACTCCGGGGTCCAAGGGGACATTCAAGCAGGGGATGGGATGTACACGGCAACCATTCCTGTCGGAGCCAACCCTGAGTTTTTGTTTTACATCCGTGCGAGCAACGAAGAAGCGATGAGCCTCAAGCCTGCACGCGCTGAGTATGAATACTACATCTACGATGCAGCAGCCACCTCGGATGTGACGACGATGAATGCCAATTCAGGCGGACAGTGGACCATCGCACCCAACCCTGCACGTGAGTCGTTTGGCCTGGTGAATTGCCCGTTGAATTCTCGAATTTTGATCAGGGACATGCAGGGCAGACTGGTCAAGGAGGACATGTGGAATGGCGGCGCCATCGACATTGGTGGATGGGCGCGTGGATTGTACATGGTGTCGTCTGAAGATGGTCGTACAGCGCGTCTGGTGGTTCGGTAAGAATGGCGACGCCAAGGATTCGTTTCCAAGCGCGTCCAAGACAACAACCGTTTGGTGGACGATGCAGCCTGGGACTATTGCAGCCAGCACCATCCTCTTTGACATTCCATTGAAAACCTGAGATCGCCTGATCTAAGGACAAAGGCCACCCGATTTTTGCTCTTCGACGACATGAGGTCTGAGTATTCCAACACATCTTTCTACAAGGCGAACATTTCACTTCGCAACCGCATCCAAATGCACGGACAACAGGTGGAGAGCTACAGAGACAAGTGCCTGATGGTCAACTCACTCGTTCGGGCGCATTTGGACGAGATCACTTCCCTGCGCTGACAGTGGGCCGCCTCCAAACGTCATTTCCCCACTGCATGGCTTCATTTAGAGTCGCATGGTCTAGGCATGCCGCTGACCTTGATCAGCGTTGAGCGTCGACTTGGATCTTGCCCGCGATGGCTTTGGCGCGTGTTACGAGTTCAGTGACGTCGTCGCCTGGAGCGCCATGGGTCACGGCCACGGCCATGCGGCGGTGGGGCCGTACGGCCGGCTTCCCAAACACCCGAAGATCGCTGTTTGGTTCAGTCGCCGCGGCGCAAAGCCCAGTGATGACAGGTGTGGCGCCGGCATAAGGTGCGAGCGATTCAGGCGCCAAGACCACCGCACTGGCACCAGGCCGTTGTTGAACGATGGTGGACACGGTCAGCCCGAGGACGGCGCGGGCATGCAGTTCGAATTCCGTAAAGTTTTGAGTCCCTGCCAACGTCACCATGCCTGTGTCGTGAGGCCTTGGGGACAGTTCAGAGAAGTAGACCTTGCCCGACTCGCCGTTCTTGGGATTTTGGATGAAGAACTCCACTCCCCATATGCCGCTGCCACCGAGTTCGGCCGTGACGTCGGCCGCCATGGTTTGGGCCTGCTGCAGCAAGTTGGGCTCCATCACCGCGGGCTGCCAGCTCTCTTGATAATCGCCGCGCTCCTGCCTGTGTCCAATGGGGGCGCAGAAGAGGGTGTCTCCATGGTCTTGGGTCAAGGTGAGCAAGGTGATTTCGTAGTCGAAGTCGATGAAGGCTTCCACGATGATTTCGGCCAAGTCGCCCCGTGAGCCTTGCAAAGCGGTTTCCCAAGCCTTCTCGACGTCCTCCTCGGTTCGGATGACGCTCTGCCCTTTGCCGGAGCTGGACATCAAAGGCTTGACCACGCAGGGCATGCCCACGGCTTCGACCCCAGCTTGAAGACCCTCGATTGATGTCGCGTACTTGAACGGCGCCGTCTTTAGCCCGAGCTCGGTGGCCGCCAAGTCGCGGATGGCCCGACGGTTCATGGTGAAGTGGGCCGCCTTCGCTGAAGGCACGACGCGGATGCCTTGCTTCTCGTATTCGTAGAAGCGCTCGGTGCGGATGGATTCCACCTCAGGCACAACAATGTCAGGCTGGTGCTTTGCGACAATGGCGTCGAGCGCTTCCCCGTCGAGCATGGAGATCACTTCAAAGTCGTCGGCCACCTGCATGGCAGGGGCACCAGGATAGGCATCAACTGCAATGACATGTTGGCCCAAACGTTGAAGGGCGATGACGACCTCTTTTCCGAGCTCGCCCGAGCCGAGGAGCATGATTTTTTTCTGCATGTCGGCAAGTTAGCACGGCACTCCTGCGGAAGCGATGCATTTGCCAGCTCGATTTTTATCGATGCTTCATCGAATCCCAGTTGATGTTGATTGGCTTCTGGTCCTCTGGATTCAATGCGCCGATTGACATTATAACCGAATGATTCACGGTTGCTCCAACCATTGATCTGGTCAACACAAAGGGCCCCTTCGAGGGGCCCTTTGGTGATTCGTTGCAAACCTCTTATGCTCTCAGTTCTGGTTGTCGATGAATTGCTCCAGTTTTTCGCTACTGCTGCTAAAAGAAAAAACACCATAAACCTCCCAGTAGTTTTCTAGATCATAGATGTGATCGTAAGCGAATTGGGCAAGCTCCAATTGGCCTTCATCGAAAGCGATTTCTTCCAAGATTTCCACCAATTGCGAAATTTTCAAACAGTTTGTTCGGAGAATTTGCTTGGCCATTGCTACTTGTTCATCACTAAATCCCGCATCGCCGATTTTGTCCATCATTCGGTCGAAGCGGCTGTCGTCGACGGGTTTTTCGCAACCAATGGTTCCCGAGTACCCTTCTACGTAGACGATTTGCACCTCTTGAACTGCTGGTGGTGCATTTACTTGTTGCGTCTGGGCTGGAGGTGCTGTTGAAGGCTCAGATGGAGCATTGGCATTGTTCCCAATGCTCATATTGGCTGAGGTTTGTCCGATGTTCATGTTGACGTTGATGTCCATTGACATGGATTCGTTGCCATTGTGCTGGCCTTGGGGCAACGGCATGAAATTCTCCAACCTCAAGTCACCTTGAAAAAAAGATGGAATGGTGAACGTGTAAACCCCTGATCCCCTATCGCCGTTGGCATTCAATGTCATGGTGGTTCGAACGTCATCGAATTCTGTAGGCAGATAATCAATGAGGAGATTGTACGACATCCCTTCTTGTAAGCCAGTAATCTCCTGCATGATGGAAGCCTCAGATGCAAGCCGCATGCCATTGATGCTCACCGTGAAGAATGACATGTTTTCAGAAGTCAACTGCACCGAACTGTTTTGAGCATAACCAGGCGTCAAAGCCAAAGCTGCCGCGAAGAAGAATACGAATAAGTTTTTCATATAATAAAATTAGAGGTTTTGCTTGAGACTAAGGTCGGCGCCATGTGTATATATCCTCACTGCATATTTTAGAATGAACGAATGGCCTCTGATAGAAATGTTAAGAGTCCCACACATCATTCCCTTATCAAATCAGGGTTCGAGATTGGGGTTGGCTGTTTGGGCACAAGAGCACAATGAAAAAAGCCCAGACGTTTTGTCAAGGGCTTTTCAAATGATCCTTGTTTTCAGATTCATTCAGTCTTCGATGCACCAAACACTGCATTTGGGTTGGGCTTTGGTTGGTAAAATGACTTGACCGAATCAGGGAGGAGGGTCTTCATCTTCTGTGTCCATCTTTCTGCTTGCCATATGGTCATGCCAAACCATTCCCGGGGTAAACTTGCAGTGAAAGAACTTCATCTTGAGCCTCCAATCCACGATTCTAGCCGCCGCCATCCTGCTCACCGGAATCGTGACAGGCATCTTTTTCGCTTGGTCCAATGGAGTGATGCCAGGAATCGGCAAACTGGATAATTTGGAGTTCCTGCAGGCGTTCAAATCGATGAATCAAGTCATTTTGAACGGAGCCTTCCTGGCTGTTTTTGGTGGGGCAATGATCGCCGTTTTCCTCGTTCCAGTTTCCCACCTCGCATTGGTTCCAAAGGTTCTTTTTTGGTTGTACGTCTCCATTTTCGTTCTCTACGCCGTTGGTGTTTTGGGTGTTACTGTGAATGGAAACATCCCTTTGAATGAACTTTTGGACACGGCCCATTTGGATGCCATGTCAACGCATGAAATAGAAATCTTGAGGGAGAGAGTGGAATCGAAGTGGAATTCCTATCACCTCATACGGACGGTGTGCTCTGCCATCACATTTGTCAGTCTCATTTTGTCCCATTTCTTCTGGGGTGAATAGGGAAGGAGAAATACGGGAGGGAGTTGTAGGAAAACCTTCGCGGGTTCTTTTGCTGCACTTCGTCAAATCGTACCCGAAACAAGTCATTAAAAATCGGTCAGAATGAAGCGGATCAATGCGTACAAAAGGTTGTTTGAAGTGGAAGGAGA
>CAWVVM010000031.1:0-26962 GCA_963933635.1 uncultured Flavobacteriales bacterium | reverse complement strand
GGCTCCGGGGCGTTGCCCATTTGTGCGTTCAATTGAATCCGAGGGGCCAATCGGAACACCTCCTCGCCGGGGGTGCCGTTGACCCAGCGCGAGGCACGCCCGGTTTGGGCTTCCGTTGGAAAGGGAAGGAAGTTCCAATGGGTTTCCACGTCGTCGTCGAAGGCAGGGCTGGCCTCGTGGTCGTCCAGGGCTTGCCACACCATGCCCTCTTGCACGACGATGTCACCGGTCTTGTAGGGGCGAGGGGCACGTTCAAAGTACGCCATGTCAAACATGACGTGGATGCCCTCTGACCGCCGCTTTTCGTACGACACGAAATAAGGCCCCATGGGCAGCGTATCGCCCTCCATCAAAAGAAGGTCAGTGCTGTTGTTCAGCTCTTCGTTGAGGGTGCTGATGTCGCCGATTCGGTTTTGGGAGATCACATCCTTTTGGGCGGTGGAAATCACGGCACCAAACAAGGTCAAGGCGAAGCCGACGTGTGCCAAAGGAGAACCCAAAGCGTCGAGTTTGCCTTTCCACATTTGGACGATGTAATCGGCATTGGAGAAAGCGGCGAACAAGGTGGCGAAGAGCAAGGCCACACGAGGCACTTCGTGGAGCTCAAACTGGTAGGTCACAAGCAAGATGCCTGTCACCACTGCTGCGGCCAGCAGGGCACGTGCCAACTTGGACACCACCACGCGGATGTCGCTGTTTTTGTACTTCAGCCATTGGGCAAGGCCCATGAGCAGGAAGATGAGCACCGCGAGAGGCACCTGCACAAGGTGGTAGGTTTGGTCGAGGTCTGTGCCAGGGGCCAAGTCGTGTTGGGCCAACGCACGGAAGGTCTCCCAGCCTGTTGCATCGCCTGCCCAAGCGAGCAAGGGCGCAAAGGGTTCAAGGAACAAGTTGAACACCGGGATGCTCGTCTGCCACGTGATGTGCATCGCGCCAAGCACGAGCAACAAAGAGCCCACAAACATCCAGAATTCACGGGACCAAAGGGCATCCTCCGCATCGTCTGAACGGAATTCCTTGCGGAAGGCACGCACGGCCGCAGCACCCATCACTCCCAGAAAGGCCAACAGCCCGAGGGCAGGATGGCCCAATGCCACCACGCCCAAACTGGCCAAGGCCAGCCCCCCGTAAACTTTGCGTGATCCCAGGTCTTCGAGGAGCATCAAGTGCGCCAATGCGACGAAGGTGAGCAAATAGGCGAGAAGCTGGGGGAGGATGCCGCTGTCGACAAAACTGTGCACAGAGGTGTCCCCCAAGACACCGCTCTTCGTTAGGAACGTGGAGTACAGCACGAGCAAGAAGGCCAGGACACTCAAATACAACGTGGAGAACAGTGCTGTGGGTTTGGTGCGGTTGCGGTTGATCAACAAGAGGTGGGCTGCAGCCACCAAGACCATCCAAGGCACAAGGGATGAATTCTCGACTGGATCCCACGCCCAAAAGCCACCGAAGCTCAGGGCCTCGTATGCCCAAGCGCCGCCCATCAGGATGCCTGCCCCCAAGATGCCCACGGCGAAAAAGGCCCAGGGCAGGACGGGCTTGATCCATCCGGTCAAGTCCCGTCGCCACAAAGCGCCCACTGCATATGCAAATGGGATGCTGCACGCCGCAAAGCCTAGGAAAAGCGTCGGGGGGTGAATGGTCATCCAATAGTTTTGGAGAAGTGGGTTTAAACCCTGACCATCAGTGAATTGAGGAATAGAAGTAAGATAGTCTGCACGCGCGGTCCATGGCAGCCCCAGGTTGTTGGGCGCCTCGCGAAGCAGGAGAAAAGGATCAAGCCCCAGCTGGAAGTCACCAAAGTAGATGCCCAGCAGCATGACCCCGAGAAAAGCCTCGATGGCGCTGAGCACCGTCATGACCTCCCTCTGCCAAGCATCCGCCCTTCGAAGGATGAAGAGCGCCAGGACATTGTGCCAGAACATCCACAGCAGAAAGCCACCTTCTTGGCCGCCCCAAAAAGCACTCAAGACGAAGCGCATGGGCATCTCGTTGTTGAGGTGCTTCCAGATGTATTGGAATTCGTAGCGGTGCCCAAAGAACAACACGAAGATCAGCGCGATGACCCCAAGAGTGCTGAGGGAGTGGGCAACAAAGGCTTTGCGTCCGAGAGCGATGTTGCCTCGTCCGAAGGACACCATGGCCAAAAGTGCCGAGGCGAAGGCCAAGGCCACGAGCAATCGGCCCACGTAGGCCGCCCAAATCCATTCCCCGAGGTATTCCATCAAGCGTTGTCCTCCACGAGGTGGTTCTGCTCGTTGTACTTCGAAGGACACTTCATGAGCATCTCCGTGGCATGGAAGTGGCCATCGTTGGCCTTGCCGTACAAGTCAATGCTTTCGCTTCTTTCCAATCCTGTGGGTTTGGCTTCTTGCAACCATACCTCTTGGACGTTGCCTTCCTTGTCCTGAAGATGAAACTTGGTCAGGGTGGTGTTTTCCAATGGGTTGTATTCCACGGGGAATTCAGTCACCAGGGTGCCGCTCACCTTGTATTCCGTTCCAGGGTCCGCAAAGGCTGTCGCAAAGCCCACAGACCTACTGGTGCTGGTGATGGACGCCACAAAAGTGCCCATCAGCCCTGCCACGAGGAGAAGCAAAACGATGTGGGTCTTTTTCATGTCAGTTCGTTTTCAATCGTTCCAAATCTTCGGACAGCGACTTCAGCTCCCGCCGCATGCGCCACCCCCAAAGGGCCAACCCCGAGAAGATGATGACCGCAACGCCAACCACCACATTGAGCTTGCCTGAAGACAGAAACCAAGCTTCCCAGCCCGAAGTTGAGGCCGGGGTCATGAGAAGCATGCCGAGGGGCATGCTTGCCTTGGTCAGGCGCGCCTCTGAAAGGCGGTGGCGCAACCGCTCGGCCTTCAAGGCGGCGCTGTACATCCAAGTGCCCAGCACCATCCACCCCAAAACGGCAGGGTAAAACACCAAGCGCAGCGCACTGTCGAGATCGTAGCTGCTGAAGGCCGGGTTGCCGCCTTTGCCTGGGTGCAGACTCTCTGTGAAGCGTGGCAACACCATGAGCAATACCACCAAAAGACAGAACCCAAACAAATTGTAGACCCCAGAAAGTCTCGCACGAAGCAGAGGCTCTTGGATGGAAGCACGCAAGACCAAGTAGCCTGCGTAGACGAGGACGGTCACAAAGGCGCCGTTCAATTGCGGATCGTCGACCCACCATGCGCCCCATGTGAATCGCGCCCACAGGGACCCTGTCAGCAACCCGAGCACACCAAACCAAAGGCCCACCTTCACAGAAGCGACAGCCTTCAGGTCGCAGTCGGTGTCGCCGCCAAGACGCAGCGTCCTGATGCTCTGGGCAAAGCTGATCCCCATCAAAAGGAACATCGTGAACCACATGGGTACATGCAACATAAGGTTGCGGATGGTCTCCATGATGTTGGGCTGAAAGGGAAAGTGGAAAGGCAGGTTGGGCACGGAGAGGTAGTCCAAAACAGCAGCATCGCCATCCGTCCGGGCCTTGGGGTTGGTGGCCACATCGGTGGCGAAGAACCCATTGGCATAGCTCATTGTGCCGTCCACCCCGTTGTTGACGTAAACGTCCCAGCTACGCGCGGGAAGGAACTTGCCCACTCGGATGCGGCATTTGAGCCTTGCGTCGTCCAAGGCTTTGATCGCGGTGGCGTTGACAATGTTGTCGCCGTTTTTCAAAAACACCAAGGGTGCGTTGCTGGAAAAGTGAGTGTTGTGGCCGGTGATTTCCAATTCAAACACCCCGCTTTGGGCCGTCACCTCCTGACGCACTGTCTCTACATTGACCAGGCCCGGTCCCAATGGCACCGCAAACGTCATCGCCAAGACACAGGCCAACATGGCCATTCCTGCGATGCGGATGCCCCATACGTAACGGGGAGTATCGGTGCTGTCTGCTCCAGTCATGATGCGCGCCAAAGGTAGGGGAACAACACGAGGCCAAGGGTGGCCGAGCCCATGGCCAGCGCCCCAAGAAATGCGAAGTTTTGCCAGGTGTCTGCCACCAAGACCCCTCGCATCAATTCATCCCCTAGGGTGGTTGAGACCAGTACCGTGGGGAGCACCAATGGAAGGCCCAGGACAGCCGTCATTCCAAAGCCAGCTCCGGCCCTTGAAGCAATCAATGCGATGAGGGTCAAGGTGCAGCCGAGTGAGATCGAGGTGAGGACCATGCCGCCCACGAAGCCCCAAAGTCGAGGCCCATCAAGTTGTGACCACCCCAGAAGCAATCCCATCAAGGCCACCACCAGGCAGGCAAGTCCCGCGAGCGTGACGGTGTTGTGGAGCATTCTGGCGGTCATGTAATGGACCGGCTGCAAGGTGGTGCGCAAATAGGCCAAGACCTCGGGGCGGTCTTCTTCCATTCCACGGGTGACGCCATTGAACGCTGTGAACAAGAGGATGACCCAAGCCATGGCATTCCAAGTTTCAGGCTCAGGGCGGCCTTGCACCACTTGGTAAACCGCGTACACTGTGGCCACAGCAAACAGCACCAACCCTGCCACGCCGTGCTGGGCATTCCAGTCAGCCCTCCAAAAATGCCGGAACAAGAACCACGTCTCGCGCATGTCTGAAAAGGTTCAGTTGGGGTTAAACGAGTGAAAGGGGTTTGGCCACCTCGGCAAACAAACGACCCATGTTGCGGGCGTCCTCGATGGCGCGGTGTTGGGTTCCGTCAAAGCTCAAACCTTCCATCTCGAGGGCATTTTTCAGCCCAATCTGGTTCTTCGACCCTTTCCAGCGGCTGTAATGGCGTTGCAAGCAAGCCCAGTACTTCAGCCATGGCAGGTCCAAATGGTGGAGCCTTGCATCAGTGGCAAATTGACGACGGTCGAATTCGCCCCAACTCATCAAGACCGTCCGGGTGTCTTCGAAGCCCACCCAATGCTCAAAATTCTCGATGGCCTCATCAAACAACGGAGCATCTTCAATGTCGTCTTGCACAATGCTGGTCAGCTTGGTGCAAAAGGGGCTGATTTCGGGGTGCAGCTTGGGACGAACGAATTGGCAGAAATCGTCGACGACCTGCAAGTCCTCATTGATTTTGACCGCACCGATCTCGATGATTTCCACTTGGCGTGGTTTTCTGCTTCTCCAGCACGTCGCTTCGAGATCGTAGACGATGAATTGTCGTTGTGCCATCGCCGGCAAAGATACGGATTCCCTTGACGCTCCTCGACCGATGTGGACAAGTGGGGTCTTGAGGTGTGCTTTTCTGCCACAAGAGGCGCGAGGCGTTTCTCAGCGGCCGCGCAGTCGCCACGGATGGAGGCCTGTAGTCGCCTCGGTTGTGGGCAAGGACTGGGCCTTCACCCTGTCAAGCGCCCCCAGGATGAGGTCGGCGGCAGTTTCATCGTTGCATGGCAATGGACGATCCAGCTTCCCAGGGGTGAAATGCTTTCCCACAAACCCAGTGTCGAATTCTCCAGAGCGGAAGGCCTCGTGGTCAATGGCAAAGTGCCCAAAGTCAAGGGTAGTGTCTACCCCATGCACTTCGTAATCTTCAATGGCCCTTAGCATGCGCTCAATGGCAGCTTCTCTTGTGGGGCCATGGGCACAGAGCTTGGCAAGCATAGGGTCATAGTGCATGCTCACTTCGCCACCTTCCTCCACACCGTCGTCCACACGGATTCCCGGTCCCTTGGGAGGGGCGTAGCGGGTGAGCGTACCGGTGCTTGGCAGGAAACCTCCTGCCACATCCTCTGCATAGACCCGCAGTTCGATGGCATGCCCTCGGATTTCCAAGTCTTCCTGTTGGAAGGAGAGGGGATGGCCCTCAGCGATTTGGATTTGCTCCCGCACCAAATCCACCCCTGTGATCATCTCTGTGACGGGGTGTTCCACTTGCAGTCGGGTGTTCATCTCAAGGAAGAAAAATTCGCGGGAAGCATCCACAAGGAATTCCACTGTTCCTGCTCCGACATAGTTGCAAGCTTTGGCGACCTCGATGGCACACTGTCCCATGGCTTCGCGCAAGGTGTCGTCCAGAAGGGCAGACGGGGCTTCCTCCACCACCTTCTGGTGCCGCCGTTGGATGCTGCATTCACGTTCAAACAAGTGCACCCCGTTGCCGTGGCTGTCGCACAAGACTTGGATTTCAATATGCCGGGGCTGCTGAACGAGCCTCTCAATGAACACTGCGCCGTCGCCAAACGAACGTTCTGCCTCTGAGATGGCACGTTGCAATTCTGACTCCAAAAGGGCGGGGTCGTGCACGGCCCGCATGCCCTTGCCTCCGCCTCCTGCACTCGCTTTGATCAACAATGGAAACCCAATACGTTCTGCCTCTTGCTTGGCTTGTGCTGGATCAGAAACTGCACCTTCTGTGCCGGGGACCATGGGAATGCCGCGCGCGGCAACTGCCTCTTTCGCAGCAAGCTTGGAGCCCATGACCCGGATGGCATGTGGATGGGGTCCGACAAAACGAATGTCCGCGGCTTCAACCGCCTCGGCGAAGAGGGCGTTTTCGGAGAGAAATCCATAGCCAGGGTGGATGGCGTCGGCGCCCGTTTCTTGGGCAGCTGCAACGATCTTGTCGACGATTAGATAGCTTTCGTTGCTCGGGGCAGGACCCACACATACTGCTTCATCCGCAGCACGTACGAATGGGGCGTTGGCGTCTGCTTCGCTGTAAACAGCGACGGTGGCAAGGCCCATTTCACGGGCTGTGCGCAACACGCGCAAGGCAATTTCGCCTCTGTTGGCGACCAACAATTTGGTGATGGGACGGTGCTTGGTACTCATGGCTCACTTTCTGGGAACGAATGTAAGTCCGTTGCAGGGCATGAAAAAAGGGCAAGCGATTCTTGTCGCACCGCTACAACCGCATACCCTTGCTGCCTTCCGGCCCTGGGGGGTTCTGCGGGAGCTGGTCGCAAGAGACTTGCCCCAGTGCAAAGATAGAGCACAGCTCGCCGTACCTTGCACCACATGAAACATTTGTCGTCTCCTGCAATGCATGGCCTCTTGGGTGCACTGTTGAATTTCGCCATGCTCGTGTTGTTGTACCTCGTCAATATGGATTTGCTGGCAGAGTGGTGGGTGGGTGTTTTGGCGATGGGCATCTTTGTGGTGGTCATGTGCACAGGGAGCGTGGCGTCCCGGAAGGAGAGGGGCGGCAACATGACGTTTGGTCAGGCATATGGGGCATCGATGGTCGTGGCATTGACCGCACAAATGGCGTCGGCGGTTTTGACCTTGATGCTCTACCATTTGATTGCGCCCGAGCTGCCAGGAGTCTTGGAGGAGCTTACCATGACAAAGACCCGAGAAATGATGGAAGGATTTGGGGTGAGTGGAAAGTTGCTGGATGCTCAAATGAAAGAGATCTCTTCCGCCATGAAGGAAGCCTACACCGTGGGGGGGATGTTGAAGAACTCTGTCGGAGCGATGGTCATGTGGGCTTTGGTGGGGCTGATCGTTGCGGCAGTGACCAAGCGCGTCCCCAAATCTGAATTCTCCTAAGCCATGATGCAAACCTCTCCGTCGCTTGACGTCTCTGTGGTGATTCCTTTGCTGGACGAGGAAGAAAGCCTTGGCGAGCTCAAGTCAGGCATCGAGCAAGTCCTTGGAGACCTTTCGTTTGAAATCATATTCGTGGACGACGGGAGCCAAGACGGTTCTTGGGCCATCATTGACCAACTCCACAAAGCCCAGCCCGAGGTCATTCGGGGCATTCGGTTTGCCAGGAATTATGGAAAAAGTGCAGCCTTGCAGAAGGGCTTTGAGGTGGCGCGAGGTGCTGTGGTCTTCACCATGGATGCCGACCTTCAGGACGACCCCGAGGAATTGCCTACCATGCGGCAACAGCTGTTGGACGGAGGATTGGACTTGGTAAGTGGCTGGAAAAAAGAACGTCATGACCCCTTGAGCAAGACGCTCCCCACCAAGCTCTACAATTGGGCGACCAGGAAGGTCAGTGGCATTCACTTGCACGACTTCAACTGTGGATTGAAGTGCTACCGCTGGCAAGTCGTCAAGGCCATCGAGGTGCAAGGTGAAATGCACCGCTACATTCCGATGCTTGCGAAGATGGCTGGGTTTGACAAGGTTGGCGAAAAGGTGGTGACCCATCATCCCAGACCCTACGGCGTCAGCAAATTTGGATTGGAGCGATTCACCAATGGCGTGCTTGATTTGATGACTGTTGGTTTCATTGCCCGTTTTGGAAGAAAGCCCATGCACTTTTTTGGGCTGTTGGGCATCCTGATGTTCATGGTCAGTGCGGGCCTCTTTTTGGGCATTGGCGGCTACAAAATATGGGCACTGAATGTTGGTGCTGACGCCAAAAACCTCACGGAGTTAAGTTGGTTTTACGTGGCATTGACCGGGATGATCCTTGGCGCCCAGTTCTTCTTGTCAGGCTTTCTTGCCGAGATGGTGTCGCGCAACGACCCTGCCCGCAAGGACTACCGCATCCTCGCCCGCCTCAGCGGGCAATGACTGCCGACCCGAGCACTTCGACCGCCTCGAAGTCGCCATGCCACGCGGCGAATTGACCTGCAGCCACGCCCCGTTGGGGCATGTCAAAATCCATGAAGTGGCGTCCGTCTTCAAGGACCACCAACGCCCCTTTTTGCAGAGGCTGGCGGTAACGGATGCGCAAACCACATGACAGTGAGGGTTGGTCGCGCAGTGCCGAGGAGCCATCCAACCAATGGGGGTCCTCCAAGGGCAAAGCCGTTCTGAAAAGGCCCGGATGGTCTTCGCCCTGTCCCACAAAGACGGTGTTGGAGAGGACAGAGGTGCCAATCACGAACAAGGGTTCAGGCTTCCCGCCGACCCGAAGCCCTTTGCGTTGGCCCACAGTGAAAAAATGGGCACCATCGTGTTGCCCGACCACTTCCCCCATGTCAGGCGTCAGGGCGAAGGGCTCCGCGCGCTCCTCCAAAGGCGCATCTGATCGACGCTCGAAGATGGAATGGTCCGAAGGCACTTCCACAATGTTGCCGTGCTTCACGCGCAGCTGTTGTTGCAGAAAATCAGGCAACCGAACCTTCCCGATGAAGCAAAGTCCTTGGCTGTCCTTTTTGTGGGCCGTGGGCAATTCAATGTCGGCTGCAATGGTGCGCACTTGAGGCTTTTTCAGGGCCCCAATGGGGAACAAGGCGTGACCCAGTTGATGTTGGTTCAGCTGGCACAAAAAATAGCTTTGGTCTTTGTTGCCGTCTGCCCCTGCCAAGAGGTGGTGCACCCCCTGCGCATCGGTTTGCTTTCTGCAGTAATGACCGGTGGCGACGGCTTCTGCCCCGAGTTTCAACGCGGCGTCCAAAAACAGGTCAAACTTGACCTCCCTGTTGCACAACACATCTGGGTTGGGCGTCCTTCCTTTGCCGTATTCGTCAAACATGTAGTCCACGATGCGGGTCTTGTATTCTGCACTGAGGTCCATGACTTGGAAGGGAATGCCCAAATGATGGGCGACAAGCATGGCATCGTTGGCGTCGTCGATCCACGGACACTCGTTGTTGATGGTGACGCTCTCGTCGTTCCAATTGCGCATGAAAAGACCGATCACTTCATGACCTTGCTGTTGGAGCAGATGAGCTGCCACACTGGAGTCTACACCCCCTGAAAGTCCGACGACCACGCGCATGGCGCAAAGGTAAAAGGCGCAGACGGACTGTGTGTTGGTTTTGGCACAGATTTCTACGACCTTGACCAAACCATTGAAACGACGAGGCAACCTCTCCTTTTGTCCTGCGTCATTCCAACGGCCTTCATCATGCACGAAGCAGAGTTGCGCCCATACATCGAAGCCTGTCAACTTGGCGAAAGCCGGGCGCAGCGCTACATCTTTGAACGGTATTACCGTTTGATGTTTGGGGTTTGTCTGCGTTACATGTCGGACACCGACAGCGTGAAGGATGTCGTGCAAGAAGGGTTCCTCAAGGTGTTCAACAACATCGAGGGGTACACCTTCAAAGGTTCTTTCGAAGGTTGGATGCGTCGCATCATGGTGAACACGGCAATCGATGCCATCCGTCGCAGGAATGCGGCCGGTTGGGTCCTCGGAGATGAGGCATCTTTTGAACCTGCAGACCTTGATGGAGGTTGGGAGATGGAAGAGGAGGATGGCGCAACGTTCACAGTACACGATGTGTTGGATGCCATGGAGCATTTGACTCCGATGTACAGAACAGTGTTCAACCTGTATGTCTTTGACAACTTGGGCCACCAAGAGATCGCCGATCGCTTGGGCATTCAAGTTGGAACCTCGAAGTCCAATCTGGCGAAGGCCAGACGCAACCTTCGGGAAGTGTTGTTGTCTCAAAAAGGAAAACAGACCCATGCCCAGTGAGCATCCATTTGATCACCACCTGAAGCAGTCATTTGACCGCTTTGAACCTGACGTCCAGCCAGACTGGACGGGTTTTGAGCGCGAATTGAACACCCAAGCCCCACAGGCCCCATCCGACGTACATGCTGCCCGTGGCGCGGGTCGCTTGGCTGTGGCAGCGGCTGTTGTGGCCGGTGGTGTCATCATGTGGGTGGGCAAGCCCATGGTGGAGGACTGGATCGACTCGAGCGAGATTGCAGCGTTGTCGATCGCGGAGGAGCAAGCTCAGGCGGACGCTTTCGCCGCGGCTTGGGAGGAGTTCACCAAAGAATTGAACGGTTTTGAGCAGGATTTGCTGCATGCGGAAGGGGAGGCCGCCCTGGCAGCGGCCCAGTCCCTTGAAAGGACGGCGATGCCTACAGTCAAAGAGGATGTTTTGCCAGAGGAGAGTTTTGGATTGGCTGTGGCCTCAGAAAATATGGGTTCGAACGAGGGGGACTTGAACGCCACGGACGGATTGATGGGCAGAGGTTCTGCAGCGAGGGAGGAGCGGCTTCTCGCCGTGCTTCCTTTCGAGTCTTCCTTGAAAGAGGCGTGCGAAGGGGTGGAGGTGGCCTTTGAATTGTCCGGCATCGACCGGACCATGAGCTTCCTTTGGAACTTTGGCGACGGTGCTTTCAGCAGTGATCCTTCGCCTTCGCACGTTTTTACGCGGCCAGGCACGTACGACATCACCTTGTCGGTTCGTCCGCCTTCAGACGGCATGATCCGTACCCGGACGATCCAAAACATGATCACGGTGTTGCCTAAGCCTGAGGCAGATTTCGCCTGGGCTTTCCCAGCTGCAGTGGAAGGGGACAAGGTGCGTATGAACCTCATGGATCAAACTCCAGACGCCACGTCCACCCAGTGGGTGGTCGATGGTGAAAGCACAACTTCCAACTGGGTGCAGCTTGATGTTCCCGGCGTGTACCCCATCAATTTGGTGGCCAGCAACCAATATGGTTGCTTGGACGATGCCCGACGGGAAGTCCAAGTCGGCAACCGCCATGGCCTCCTGGCCCAGGCAAGGTTCAGTCCCGATGGCGATGGACGCTACGACACCTTCTTGCCCCACAGTTTGTTGGAGCTTCAAGAACCATGGTCCATGGTTGTGGTGGACGCGGATGGACAGGAGGTTCACCGTTGCTCCGATGCGGACCAACCCTGGGACGGTGGCCTTCCCGATGGCAGTGTGGCCGCCAACCGGTCGCTGTACCAATGGACAGTTCGTTGCGTCTCTGCCGATGGCGAGATTCGGCTGTTCACCGACCGCTTGAGGGTCGAGCGCTGAAGATGCTGACACCGGCCAGGGAATTCCTGTGGACATGTGCAACCATGGAGGTTCCGTTTGGGTCTTGATTTCGTAGTATTTTCACACCATGGAAGCAAAGAGGCTCAAAGGAATTTTGTTGGTTTCAACGTTGGCATTTGCCATTCACGGAGACAGCCAGGTCATCATGTCGAATGGCACCGTGAGCGACGCTTGCGGAGAGTTGTTTCGCGATGATGGAGATTCAGGTCCTTACAGTGGAGCAGAATTGACCATGACCATTTGCCCCGACACCCCAGGAGATTTTGTGAGTGCATCTTTTGTGGCTTTCAATCTCTTCCAATCGGCGGTCAACAACCAGAGCGACCAACTGACCATTTACGACGGCGACAACACGGGAGAAACTTCCTTGGGTTCCTACACAGGAAACGATTTGCAGGGCTTGACCGTTTGGAGCACACCTGGGAACGCCACAGGATGCCTGACTTTTGTGTTCACTTCGCCCACCAACCCTGCTGGATTTGCCGGTTGGGAGGCAGAAATCATTTGTGGCACCCCATGTGCGCCGCCAACCGCCGCTGCCAGCTTTGTGGCGACTCCGTCAGACATTTTGGACATCAACAATACGCCCACTCTTCAAATTTGCACAGGCGAGACCATCACGGTAGAAGACAATGGGTCGGCAGTGGATGGATTCCCTATCGAACAATGGTCTTGGGACTTTGACGAAGGCACAGCGCCCATCGTTGCCGCAAACGGCAATGCGTTGAGCCATGTCTTCAATGATCCTGGGGCCTACACCATTTCATTGACCGTTGGTTACGACAATGGTACTGACTTGTGCACGAGCCTCAACCTTGATCCACTTCAGGTGTTTGTCAGCACGCCCCCGATTTTCAACACAGCGATTGAGAGCCCCATTTGTGCCGGCACCGCAGTAGTGGATTTGGCTTTGGATGGATCGCCCGTGATTTCTGAGCTTTGGACAGATGCCCCTGACTTTGATGCCCCCTCCATTTCTCCTACAGGGTTTGATGCAGGTTTTACGTATTGCTCGGAGTTGAATTTCGATTTCTTTCCAGCAGGGGCCACCTTGGACAATTGCACGGACTTGGTGTCTGTTTCGGCCTCCATGGAGCACAGTTACTTGGGGGATTTGGACATTTCTGTGGCGTGCCCCAATGGCCAAACGGTGGTTCTCCAGACCCAAGGTGGCGGAGGCACTTTTTTGGGTGAGCCAGTGGACGTAGAGGATGATTTGACCGAGGGGTTGTGCTATGATTATGGCTGGAGCGAAACCTCCACCTTGGGCCAAATCGAAGACCCCGCAAATGCTTCGACAGTCAACTACACCAATTCCCTCGGAGTCAATGCGACAGGGAACATTGTCAACCCAGGAATTTACGAGCCTGAGAACACATTGTGCGACCTTGTCGGATGCCCGCTCAACGGGACTTGGGAATTTTGTTTTACGGATTTGCTTGGAGCTGACAATGGTTTTGTTTGCACTTGGAACCTGAACTTGGACCCCAATTTGTTGCCTGGAGTGACGGTCATTCAACCAGAAATCGTCTTCGCAGATTGGGATTTTTCAGCGTATGATTCCGGTGAAGATTTGATCATCAACCCTTCAGCAACGGAAGAACTTGGGCTGGACATTGCCGCGATCACGCCTGGGAGTTATCCACTCACTTTCTATGTTGAGAATGATTTTGGCTGTGCTGCTGACACCACGCTGGTCCTCGAGGTCATCGACAACCCCGGGGCAATCATCACAGCCGGACCTGAGCAGATTTTTTGTGGCGCTCCTGTGACTTTGCAGGGAGGCTTGCAAACTGGGGGTGGCGCTTCTCCATGCAGCATGGCTGAAGGTTCGTTTGATTATTGCTATGGCTCCAACGAGACCACCATATTCAACTATTGCCCCGATGTGGTCGGCGATGGAACCATGATGACGATTGATTTCTCTGCAGGGGTCATGGAGGCCGGCTGGGATGCCGTCACGGTGTACGATGGCGCAAATGCCACAGGTACAGTCTTGGCCACCTTAGATGCTGCTTTTGCGGGGCAGTCCTTCATGGCCACCAACCCGGACGGATGCTTGTCCTTCCAGTTTTTCAGCGATGGAGGTTGCGATTGTGCTGGCTTTTGTGATTTTGAACCGGTAGAATGGTGCGTCAGTTGCAATGGAGGCTCCGACGTATGCTCCTACGACTGGTCCTGGTCACCAGATGAGTTTTTGGCAGATCCTACGTCTCCAACGCCAACGGTGTTGGACTTTGATGGTACACCCACTGAATACACCATGACAGTGGAGCCAGTGGGTTTTGACAATTGCACAGCAGAGGCCACGGTGATGGTGGTGCCGGGGTTCAACTACGAGGTGGAACAACAGCAGCCATCTTGTTTTGCGAACGATGGGGTCATTGGCGTGGAGATCTTTGAGGATGCCCTTGCGCCAGAAGGCCCCTTCACCATCGAGCTCTACACGAATGAACCGGCGGGTCCCGTGTTGATGGATGAATTGGAATGGGACAACATCACAGACTTCTACTACAACGATTTGGTGCCAGGGGACTACACCGTGGTGGTGTATGACGATGTAGGCTGCATCTACAATCAGGAAATTGTTCTTGAGGATCCATTGCCCTTGTCGTTGAATGTGCCTTCCAACCAAACCATTTGTTTGGGAGGGACAGCCGAGTTGTTCGTCGACTCTGAAGACGACCCCTTGAACGTATGGACATACGAATGGGACAACGGCCTTCCCAATGGCAATGAACAACAGGTTTCGCCCAACACCTCGACGGTCTACACTGTGCAGGCATTTGATGTCAACGGTTGCCCCACGCCTTCGTATTCGGTGGGGGTGAACGTTCTTGACGCCATCAATGCCGACCTCGTGGCGGACGACTTCTTGTGCAGTGGGGAGGAGGCGTTCCTTGATGCAGGCGCTTCCAATGGCGGCTCAGGGTCGGGGTACACGTACACTTGGACCTTCGAGGGTGGCCTTTTGAATGAGGACGACCCCAACATCTTCACGTTCCCACCTTCGAGTGGCACGTATTGTGTGGCTGTGGGAGACGACTGCGAAACCCCGCCTGGCACAGCATGCACGGAGGTGGTATTGGAAAGTCCCGTGGCGATCTCCTTTTCTGCAGACACTACTGAGGCGTGTGGAACGGGCACCTTTTTGTTCACGAATGAAACAGATCCGGCATCCATTTCGGCGACCCTGTGGGCCTTTGGTGACGGGACATATGCAGGCGAAAGCAACACCGTGAAAACCTTTGAGAATCCAGGGTTCTACGATGTTGGCGTTACGGTCACGTCGCAGGCCGGTGGATGCGAGTACACCTTGGTGCAGGAGGCTTACATCAATGTCTACCCCATCCCAGACGTCGGGTACTTTGCTGGCCCACAACCCACAAGGGCTCCCGACACGGAAATCACCTTTGACGGATACTCCAATGCGAATGTGGTCGAATGGCTTTGGACATTCAACGTGTTTGATCCGCTAGGAACGAGCACCGAGCAAGACCCCGTCTTCCAGTTTCCAAATGGAAGCGGTGGAACGTACCCCGTGCAACTTCAAATCACCGATGCACAAGGGTGTGTCAATGTGGTGACGCGTGATGTGGTCATCCAAGATTTCTTCAACCTGTACGTCCCCAACACCTTTACACCCAACAACGATGGAACCAACGACGCCTTCTTTGTGGAGGGCTCCGACATTGATCCAAACCGTTTTGAGTTTGAGGTATGGAACCGTTGGGGAGAGCTGGTTTGGAGCACCACCGACCCGGAGGATGCGTGGTACGGGCAAGTTGGGGATGAGGGGCAGCACTTTGTGCCCAATGGACCCTATTCGTATCGTTTGGAGGTGCACAGCATTGCCGTCGAAAGTTTCAGAAAAGAGGTTTTTGGTGTGGTGACCATCATCCGCTGACCGCGCTCTTCACCATGCATGAAAAAGGCACCCTCTGCAGGGTGCCTTTTTCATGTGATTCCATGTCCTATATGAAGGTTCACTCCGTCCACCCAAGGAGTCCATCCATGGTGCCCGTGGACACGCTGTGGTAGCGGCCTCGTGCAAGATTATAAATGCGCAAGGCCATGTCTTTTTGGTCTGTCTCCACCATAGCTGAATACAAAGGCGTCAAGAATTTTCTTCTTCCCACCTCCACGAGGAAACGTTCCAAGCGGGGATAAGCAGGAGCGTGGCCGCTCCGGATGCATTGTTCCAACCATGCAAAGAGCACTTCATTGTTGCCTGTGCTGTTGATCTGCCAATTGGCATCGAGCTCAGCCATCCTTGCGGCTTCCGTGCCATCTGGCAAGTTGGAGAGGAAGCGGTACCGCTCTTGGTACAACCAGTCGTTCCATGGCAACGCAGAGGTGGGAACGGATCCGTTGACCCAGGACTGAAGGGTTTGGTCCACCTTGTCGATCCGAGGGCTGGAGACTTCTGGACAATTGTCTGGCAAGCCAGCACCATCGACCCAATCCTTCACCCGCACGGTTTCCCGTAGATCCTCGGTCGTCAACAGATTGTCATCGAGGTAGGCCAAAAAACTGTCGGTGTCCATCACTTGAAAGGCATGGCCCGTGAAGTAGGCTTTCAAGAATCCATCAAACGTGCTTCGTCCAACGGTTTCCTCAAGGAGCCTGAGAAAGAAATATCCTTTGTCATAGGCGATGGCCGTCATGCCATCGTCAGGGTCCCTGTCCTTGAGGTGCAAGCGCAGGTGGGTGTCGCTGGGGTTGACTTGCATCATGCCATCCACTTCGTCCACAAGACCCTGGTAGCTCAGGGTGGTGAGCATTTCGCTGATGTCCCGCCCATAGACCTCCTCCATGATGCGTTGCTCGAAATACACCGTGAAGCCTTCGTTCAACCAGAAGTCATCCCATGTCGCATTCGTGACCAAGTTGCCGCTCCAGCTGTGGGCCAATTCGTGGGCCACCAAAGCGACCAAGCTGCGGTCGCCAGCGATGATGGTGGGGGTGGCGAAGGTGAGTCGAGGGTTCTCCATGCCGCCAAAGGGAAAGGCCGCGGGCAGCACGAGCAAGTCGTAGCGCTCCCATGCGTATTTCCCATAAAGGCCTTCAGCGGCCACCAACATGTCCTCCATCTCAGCGAACTCATAGGCCGCAGCATCAATGAGGTCAGGAGTGGCGTAGACGCCTGTATGGTCTCCCACGCTTTGGAAAGCCACGTCGCCAACGGCAAGGGCCAGCAAATAGGCTGGGATGGGCTGGTCCATCACGAAGCTGTAGTGCCCGTCGCTTGATTTCTCTGTAGGGTTGACGGCACTCATCAGCGCCATCAAGTTGGCCGGCACCTCCACGTCCGCATCGTAGGTGAAACGGATGCCAGGACTGTCTTGACATGGCACCCATGTTCGGGCCAAGATGGCCTGGCTCTGGGTGAACAAGAACGGAGCTTCTCCTTCGACCCAAAGAAATGCCGCTGCGTCAGGTGCAGTGGTGTAGGTGACGCTGATGGTTTGGCTTTGTCCGTTGACAGGGATGCTCAAGGGCTGCCCCAAAAAGGGTTGCTCCGGACCGAGTTCGAAGCTGGAATTCACGCCGTCCACCATCACGGAGGCGATGTCCAATCCACGACAATCGAGCAAAATGCGCTGGGCGTCGTCGGCCGTGGCGATTTGGTATTGGGCCGTTGCGGAGATCTGACGCGTGTCGAAATCGACCTTTGCCGTCCAACTGAGGTGGGTGGTGACGGCCTCCTGGGGCCGGCTGAAGCTGTGGTTGTCCGTGGCTCGTTTCATGTCAGCGATGGTTTGGGCTTTGGCAGAAGGGGCAGAGGCGGCTTCGTCTGACTGACAGCCTATGCACAGTGCCCAAGCTGCCAACAAGACCCAGAAATGGTTGGTTTTCATGAGGGGGATTTGAGCCCCCAAGGTAGCGACTCAAGTTTCGACCTCGTGCTTGGTCAAAAGCCGACCGATGAACACCACCACAATCGCGCCCAAAGCCGTCTTCACAAGGATGGCTGGCATCAATCTGGCAAGGGTGTCCATCCATGACATTTCCACCGGCACGATGCCCCGCTGCCAAGCGAGGCCCAGCCCCACAATGAGTCCTTGTCCACCCAGCAACAACAGGGTAGCAGAGCCGTATCTCCAACGTGTGAGTGACGTGGCCAAGGTCCCCACGACCCACGACGCTATGGGGAAGGCGAGCAAAAAGCCCCCGGTTGTCCCCATAAAGTGGCCCCAACCATGTGCACCATCCGCAAAGACCGGCAGCCCCATTCCTCCTGCAATGAGATAAAGGACAGAAGCCAACAGTCCAATGGGACCGCCCCATAGAACACCCCACAGCACCATGAGAAGGCTTTGAGGAGTGATGGGAAGGTTGCCTTGGAACATCCACACCTGTGGCCCCATCCAACACATGAGCCCCGCACCAAGCAGGCCCATTCCAGCCCATTCGAGCCAAGCAGGAGAGAGGTTCAAGTGTTTTTGGAACATGGTCTCAGTTGGATTGCCCCGCTTCTTGCACGCGGGTTAGGTCGAAGGTCAGCGCATTGTTGTCGCGGTGAATGTCTGCCTGCAATCCAGCGGCATCCAATGTCACAGAAGTCAACCTACGTCCTTCCGAGGGACAAGTGTACGTGTACTTGGGATCTACCCACGGCCAATCTGGGCCAAGGATTTCGCGCTCATTCAAGGGCCTGTGACCGCGCATCATCACCAAGGGAATGTGCACCACGGTCACGGTGCCATCATCCCAAGCCAAGGACAAATCCTGTGGCATGGGCATGTCTGCACGGCGGGACAGTTCCACCGTCACCAAGTTTCCATCGTTCACCACGGACTCGACTGCATAGTCGATGGCATTGGTGGTGTGCATCATTTCTTGGAAATACCAATCGAGCTCCAGTCCTGACTCGCGCTCCATGACCCGCTTGAAGTCATGGGGACCAGGATGTTTGAAGGACCACTCCTTGAAGTATCGACGCATGCCCTCATCTCTTGCATCGATGCCCACTACGGCACCCAATTGTTCCACGAAAACCTCGCCCTTGGAGTAGGCGCCGATGCCGTAGGCTCGATTGGTCTTGTAGTGATCGGCATGGGTAATCAAAGGCTCCTCATTGCCCGACAAGTGCTGGTTGATGTATCCTCCGTAGGACCACTTGTGGGGGTTTTCTGTGGGCTTCATGGGGTCGGCAAACAGTTCTGCCATGCAGCGTGATTCTGCCCATGAAGTGAATCCTTCGTCCATCCATTCGTGAAGGCTCTCGTTGGTGGCCACCATGGCCTGAAACCAGCTGTGGGCCATTTCATGGACGGTGACGCCCACGAGGCTTCGGAGTGAACGTTCGCCGGTGACCAAGGTCAGCATGGGGTATTCCATGCCGCCATCGCCGCCCTGGACCACATTGTACTCGGGGTACATGTAGGGACCAATGTCTTCGTTGATGAAGGCCATGGCCCTTGCCGCATAGTCCCCGAGTGCTGTCCAATTGCTGTCCAATTCAGGGCTTGCTTGGTGGACCAAACGCAGGGTCACTCCGTCCACATCGAAGGTCTCCTTCACAAAATCAGGGTCAGCCGCCCAAGCAAAGTCAATGACATTGTCGGCTTTGAAACGAACGACGCTGCCGGGGGTTCCATCGGGCAGGGTCTTGTTTGTGGTCGACGCTTGCACGCCAGTGGCGGCCACCACGTACCCTTTGGGCACATGAAGGCGCACATCGTAGTGGCTCCAGATGCCGTGGAACTCACGGCCGATGTAGGGGTTGCTGTGCCAACCATGGTGGTCAAACTCACAAAGTTTGGGGTACCACTGGGTCATGCTGTACTCCACGCCTTCCTTGTTCATCCATCCGGAACGGCGAATTTGGCGTGGCACTTGGGCCTTCCATGTCAAGTCAAAAGTCACGGATTTTCCAGGGCGGAGCTTTTTGGGCAGGTCCACCACGAGGATGGTGCCGTCTTCTTCAAACGCAGCGTTTTGTCCTTGGACCTTGACCGATTCAATGCGTTGCCAGCCCCACTCGTCTTCGGGAAGCTCTGCGATGCGGCTTCCCACACGTCGGTCAGGATCTGAAATGTTCCGCGAACGAACGTCCATCATGGACCCTGGTTGGAAGGCATTGAAAAACAGGTGCCAAAACACCCGGTCCAAGATTTCCGGACTTTGATTCGTGTACGTCACCCGCATCGTGCCATCGTATTGATGAAGGGCGGTGTCCAGGACGATGTCCATGGTGTAGTCCGCTTTTTGCTGGTATCCAGGGTATTGTCCCAGTGCAGGGGAAGCGGCTATCCAAAAGAGAGCGGCTGTGGTCCAAAGAATCCGTCGTTGCATCTTGTTCATGGTCGTCGTTCTCAGTCAATTCTCAAGGAGGGGCACAGATTCAGAGTTGGGCGCGCAGGGCAAGCATCTTGAGCAAGCCGACGGCTGCTTCCACTCCTTTGTTGCCATGTTCTCCACCTGACCTGGCTGCGGATTGCCCTTCATTGTCATCGGTCAGCACACAAAACATCACAGGCTTTCCTGTTTTGAGGTTCACATCGGCGATGCCTTGTGCTGTGGCACTGCAAACATGGTCAAAATGCGCGGTCTCTCCGCGGATGACACATCCAATGGCCACGACTCCGTCGATGCTGTCTCGTTCTGCGAGCCACTGTGAGGCCAAGGGCAATTCAAAGCTTCCTGGGACCCAGTGGACGTGGATGGCCTCCGAGGGCACACCAGCTTTCTGGAGGACTTCAAGGGCGCCGTCGAGCATGCCTGTGGTGAACGTTTGGTTCCATTCAGACACAACGATGCCCACCTTGAAGTGGGCACCGTTGGGCAAGTCAGAAGACTTGTATGCGCTCAGGTTGTTGCCTGCTGTCGCCATTTACTTCGCAAGCGATGTGGCCAAGCCAGTCGCGTTGGCAGCATAGGTCGAGTTGGGGAAATCGTTGGAAAGCTTTTCCAGGACCTTGATTGCCTTTGTTTCGTTGCCAAGTTCAATCAAGACGAGAGCCTGCTTGTAGGAGCACATTGGCGCCAAAGCTTTCGCGGCCAAGCCAGAGGCAGCAGCAGAAGCAGCGCTTGCGAAGTGGCCTTCAGCTTCTTGCAAGTTGCCCAATTCAACATGGCAGTCTCCGAGGTTGGCGTCCACAAGGGGGCCAAATACGTCGTCGCCAAAGTCAGCATCCGAAAAGGCCGCAATGGCATCTTCGAACTGCGCAGCGTCTCTGTGGAGCATGCCCAATTCAAATGCGGCACGTGCCGCAGCAGGGGTGCCGCTGTGGTCGCTGAGGATTTCTTCGAGGCCAGCATTCAATCCGTCTCCAAGCATCGCCAGGTCGGCGCTGTCTTTGGCGAAGTAATGCTCTGCCATAAATGAGGCTTCTTCTGCGGCTTCATTCTTGGGCGTGACCACCAAGCTGGTGTATCCAATGACCACGAGAATGAGGGCTGCAGCACCGCCAAGGCCCAATGTGAGCTGCTTGCGGTTGTCGTCGACGAATTTTTCGGATTTGCTGTAAAGCTCATCCACGTCGACGATTGTTTCTTCTTTGTTTGTTTTCTTCGCCATAAGGAGGGGGTAACGGAGCACAAAAATAGAGAAATTCGCGGCATGCTGCTCAAACATCTTCATTTGGTTCACTTTAAAAACCACTCGGGGGCCGATGTATCCCTCGGTCCGCAGGTGAATTGCTTCTTGGGAGACAACGGCAGCGGCAAGACCAATGTGCTCGATGCGGTTCACTATCTCTGCTTTTGCAAGAGTTATTTCAACCCCATCGATGGTCAAAACATCGCCCACGGCGAACCATTCATGCTCGTCCAAGGAGATTTCGAGCGTTTGGAGGTGGAGGAGCGTGTGAGCTGTGGGGTGAAGCGAGGCGCCAAAAAGCAGTTCAAACGCAACGACAAGCCGTACACGCGGTTGGCCGATCACATCGGTCGGTTCCCTGCGGTGATGATTGCACCCGACGATTCCGCATTGATTCAAGAGGGCAGCGAGATGCGTCGGAAATGGATGGATGCTGTGATCAGCCAGTACGATCGTGCGTATTTGGACGCTTTGATTGACGTGAACAAATCCTTGGTACAACGCAACGCCCTGCTGCGCTACTTCGCGGAGAACCGGACCTTTGACGCGTCACTTTTGGCGCCGTGGGACGCACGCATTGCACCCAAAGCCGCCTTGATTGCGAAGGCGCGGAAGGCCTTCGTGGACGATTTCTTGCCAGGGTTCTTGTCGACCTATGCAGAAATTTCAGGTGGGGCAGAGGAAGTTGGGCTCTCCCTGACCACCCATGTGAACGATGACCCGGAGGCCATTGCGGCCAAGATGCAGCAGGCCCAAGACGAGGACCGGCGGTTGCGTCGCACCACCGTGGGCATCCACAAGGACGATGTGGTGTTCACTTTGGGCAGCCATGCCTTGAAGCGCTTTGGCAGCCAAGGCCAACAAAAGTCCTTTGTCGTGGCGTTGCGGCTCGCACAGCTGGCCTTCATCGAACAAGCCACAGGGGTCAAGCCCATTCTTTTGCTGGACGACATCTTTGACAAAATCGATGAGAAAAGGGTGGAGGCCTTGATGAAGCGGGTGACCAATGGCACCTTTGGCCAAGTGTTCATCACCGACACGCATCTCGGCAGGATCCCCGACATGTTTGCTTCCACGGGAGCAGACGTCCGGGTTTTCGAGGTCCATCAAGGCGAAGTCAAGGCACAAACCCCATCGAACCCATGAGACGCAAGCGCCCACCCCTCCGAAATTCCGCCGACTATGAGCGCGCGGAAAACAGCAGCCGTCCTCTGGCAGAGGTCATTCAACACTTTCTGAAAGTGTCTCGCATGCAGGGGCGAATGGACGAGGTGGAGGTCCGAGAGGCTTGGAAGCAAGTCTTTGGCCAAGCGGTGGAAAACAGGACGCGCAAGCTTCGTTTGCAAAAGGATGGCACCTTGGTCTGCATGTTGGACAGTGGGCCTTTGAAGGAAGAGTTCCAACACGCGAAGCAGGACATCGTCGACCGGATGAATGAACACATGGGCCGAAAAGTGGTCCTCAAGGTCAGGATCCTGTGATTTTGTCCAAATTTGGTGCAACTTGAGGCTTTCGTTGAAAGTTCTGCTGACGTGAACATGCAATCCCCTCGCACGATGTGGGCGCTCTCAGGCGCTGTCGTGGTCGTCATGGCCTCCTGGTCCCTACGTCCAGTAGGCTTGCATGACCAAGGCAATCCCTACCACAGTCGGGCGTTCCTAACGGCCTACGAGGGGCTTCCCGACACCTCCAATGCCTTGTTCACGGGCAGTGGTATTTGTGCTGGATGCCATGGACATGATGTGGCCCAGCTGGCCAATGTGAGTGAGGCAGGTGAGGATGTCAACCCGACGGACCAGTGGCAGAGTTCTCTCATGGCCAACAGTGCCAAAGATCCGTTTTGGCGGGCCAAGGTGGTGCACGAGGTGGCCCTCAATCCTGACCACCAACTCGAGCTCGAAGACAAGTGCACCTCCTGCCACGCGCCCTTGGGGCATTTCAATGCCCATCATTTGGGCCAGGAACATTACGCGATGGCCCAGTTGTTTCAGGACAGCCTGGCGTTGGATGGCGTCAGTTGTGTGGCATGCCACCAACAGGCTTCCACGGTGGGCAATGCGTTCAGCGGTGAGTTGGAGTTTGACTCCTTGACCATCTACGGTCCATACGGTGCAGGAAAGGACGACGCTCCACTTTTGCAGGCGCCCATGCAATTGTACACGCCCTACGAGAACATCATGTACGGCGCACATTTGGATGGATCCGAGGCCTGTGCCGGATGCCACTCGTTGGTGACCCAAACTGCGGACATGGAAGGCAACCTCACGGGCCAGGACTACATCGAACAAGCCACCTACCACGAGTGGTTGAATTCCTCCTACGCAGACGATGGCGATACGCCCACAGATTGCCAGGACTGCCACATGCCGGAAGTCTCAGGCGGAGTGGTGATCGCCTCGGGCCAAGCGTCGCTGGGACCCAGAGCGCCGTTCAAGAAGCACATCCTTGTCGGCGGCAACGCGCAGATGCTGGAAATCATGCGGGACAACACAGAGGCCTTGGGCCTATCGGCCTCGGTGGCTCAATTTGACAGCACCATCGCGTGGACCCGAGATGTCTTACGGAATGAAACGGTGGAGCTCACGGTGCAGGATGCGGCGTGGGTGGACGGTTTGGGATCGGTGGCGGTCGAGGTGGTCAACAAGGCAGGGCACAAGTTCCCTTCGGGGTATCCTGCTCGCAGGGCTTGGATTGAAGTGGTGGCACATCAAGGAGAAGACACCCTTTGGCACAACGGCCGTTGGAGTCCCGGAGGATTCTTGCACGGGGTGGATGAGGGTGGACTTGCGGAGTACGAGCCGCATTACACCACGATTGATGCCGAGGACCAGGTGCAGGTTTACGAATTGGTGGCCGTGGATGTGACAGGAACCCCCACCAATGTCTTGGAACGTGCGGCAAGCTCAGCCAAGGACAATCGCCTGCTTCCTTTGGGATTCAGCGACGATGACGAGGTGTATGACACGACAAGGGTTGAAGGCCTCGCTTTGATCGACCTCGACTTCACGTTTGAGTCGGAGTTGGGGTTGGACCGCCTGACCTACGACATGGCCGCTTCGCCCTCCACCAATCTTCCAGTTGTTGTGGATGTGAGGGTGTGGTACCAAAGCATGCCTCCTCGCTGGGTGGCGCCCATGTTCGACATCCAAGACAGCACCATCCAGGCCTTCCAAGCCTTGTTCGAAGCCCAAGGGGCGGCGCCAGAATTGGTGGCAGAAACTTCTGTCAGCGTTCCGGTGGTGAGCAGTGTAACAGAGCAGGCTCAGCACGGAAAGGCTTTCCCCAACCCCACCTTTGATGGGGGGGTCACTGTGGTGCCACCTATGGCTTTCCAAGGTGGGATGTGGGAATTGTACGACCCCAAGGGGTCAAGGGTGAACCACGGACAAGGTGGGGCGTTGATGGAATTGCAACTTCCCGCCATCCCCGGCACCTACGTGCTTCAAATGCACAGCAAGGGCCAACATTGGGTCAGGCGTCTGGTCCGAAAGTGATCAGAGGTTTTCGTTCGCCAAGTTGGCCAACTCCGAACGTTCTCCCTTCTCGAGGCTTACGTGGCAGTACAGGTCTTTGCCGCGCAACCTGTCGATGACGTAGGTAAGCCCATTTGACTGCTCATCGAGGTAAGGCGTATCGATTTGACGGATGTCGCCCGTCAAGATGATCTTGGTGTTTTCTCCAGCCCGCGTGATGATGGTTTTCACCTCGTGTGGGGTGAGGTTTTGGGCCTCATCGACGATAAAAATGACATTGGACAAGGACCGTCCTCGGATGTAGGCCAGGGGAGAAATCTGGATTTTGCCATTTCGTTTCATGTCCTCAACAACGCGGTGTTTCCGCTCATTGGGTCCAAATTGACTTTGGATGAATTTCAGGTTGTCAAACAAAGGCTGCATGTAGGGATTGATCTTCTCCTCTGCGTCGCCTGGAAGAAAGCCCAAATCTTTGTTGCTGAGAGCCACAATGGGCCTGGCCAAAATGATTTGGTCAAAGCGCTTGTGCTGTTCGAGGGCTCCTGCCAAGGCCAGCAGGGTTTTGCCCGTACCCGCGACACCACAAATGGTCACGAGGTTCACGTCGGGGTTTTGGATGGCATGCAAGGCCAAGGCTTGCTCTGAATTCCGGGGCTTGATCCCGTAGGCGTAGGATTTGTCCACGCGAGAAATGCAACGCTTGCCTTCGCTGTAAAAGCCCATCGCCGAGGCCGAACCGTCCTTCAAGATGTAGAAGTGGTTGTTTTGACGTGCCGTTCCCAAGGCGGTGGTCTTTCGGCTTTGGCCGTCGACGTACATGCGTCGGATGACATCGCTGTCCACGCCTTCGAGGGTGGTGCGCCCCGTGTACATGTGACGGTTGTCCTTGACTTTTCCCGTTTGGTAATCCTCTGCAGGCAGGTTCAGGGCCTTGGCCTTGAGCCTGAGGTTGATGTCCTTGGACACCAGCACCACATTGGACTCTGGCTCCTGTGCCTGAAGACAAAGGGCTGCGTCCAGGATTTTGTGGTCGTTTGTTTGCTCCGTGAAGACGCCCTTTGTGGAGGCTCCTGAACAGTCGGAGTCCATCACAATTTTCAATTCACCTCCCATTCCGTTCTCAAGTGGGATCCAATCCTGCAACGTGTTTTCTTCGCTCAACCTGTCCAGGGCGCGGATGCAGGCACGTGCTTCAAAGTGTTTGGTCTCATTGCCCACCTTGAACTTGTCCAATTCCTCCAGCACCGTGATGGGGAGGGCGACTTTGTTTTCCTCGAAGTTGTTGAGGGCGGTGTGGTCAAAAAGCAACACACAAGTGTCCAAAACGTAGGTCTTGGTCTTGGTTTTCGTCGTCGGTCGTTGGGGAGGGGTGTCCTTGGCTTTGGTTTCCTTGGTCGTGCTTGCGGCAGTTGGAGAAAGAGATCCGGCAGTGCTTCGTTTGGGAGCAGGAGATGCAGCCATGGAAAAGGGTCATGAGAAGACCAAATTGGGCCTCTCGGGTGGAAGAATCAATCAACACTTCGAAGCTACCCTGCAATGTTGCGGTTTGAGGGCAGGACCTGAAGTCAATTCTTCACAGCCCTTGAATGGAATATGTGCAAAATCTCGACGGCGGTCGGTGGATCAGTCCCACGCCCCGTCTTCGCCCATGTCGTCGGGATCCTCTTCGGCATTCAAATACACATCGATCAGCCCTTCGGGAAGGTCGATGACAAGGGTTTTCTCAGCCCGGTCCACATCCACTTGGACGTGGTCTGGGAGGGGGATGTAACCGGTGTTGTCATCCCCAAAGTCCACTTCCAACATGGGGTAGGCCCCTTGGTCCACAACATGCACAATGGTGGCGACCTCTTGGCCTGTGGCGCGGTCCTTTGCGGTCCAGCCTTGCACCTCATGAAAGTAGAATTTCCCTTCGGCAATGGGCGCCATCTCTGTCAAAGGCAACCACACGTCCTTGCCTGCCAGACCCTTGGCATGGTCCTCGGTGGTGACATCGGCCAAGCGCACGACGTAGCGGTCTTTGTTTCTGCGCAAACCTTGCACTGCGTAGGGAACGAGAATGCCTTGTTGCGGGACCCAAAGGGTAGAGGCACCTTCATAAGGAGTGGCGTCGTCGACATCCATCCAAAGCACAACCTCTCCTTTGAAGCTGAATGGCTTGGTGATTTTCCCAAGCAGAAAACACTGGTCTTGTGTCATGGTGCAAAGGTCGGCCACAATGGAGCATGAAAAAGGGCCACAAATGCGGCCCTTTTTTCAGTGGTCGAGACGAGGAGCTTATGCTTCTGCTGCGTCGTCCTTTTTCTCCTC
>CAWVVM010000030.1:0-27067 GCA_963933635.1 uncultured Flavobacteriales bacterium | reverse complement strand
CGGTCAGAATGAAGCGGATCAATGCGTACAAAAGGTTGTTTGAAGTGGAAGGAGACATTGATCTCGGGGCACTCAAAAAGACGTACCGAAACCTTGTGAAGGAGTGGCATCCTGACAAGCACGTCTTGGACAGTGACAAGGCCGCTGAAGCAGAGGTGATGACACGTCAAATCACCGATGGATACGCGTTTCTCATCAGCATTGCGCCGGCGACCATTGCCAAAGGTCTAGAGGAATACACGAATACAATTGAGAATGCTTTCATCGATGACATGCAGCACAAAAGTTTGTTGCTGGAACTAACGTTTACCGACGGTGCGACCTATGAATATTTTGGGGTCAACAAGGCACTGTTCACCAAGCTCGTGAATGCAGATAAGGTGCAGCGCTTCGCGCGGCGAAACATCTTCAACTCTTTCCTCTATCGCAAGTCAAAAGCGACGGTCGAGACGGAATGAGAAAGTTGGGTGCTTGGGATTTGGGAACACTTCTCTCACCAAGCTCTGAAGGATGCATGGTCAGCATCCTCCGGCGAGTTGCAGTAGGATGAATTTCTCCTTGCGTCCTGAGGCGTTGAGGAAACCGATTCTCAATACGATTTGGTCCACCACAGCCCGGACGTAACTCGGACTCGGTTCCATGACGAGCGATTGTGATGCCATGTCGGGCACATCTCCACATTCCTCTTCGAAGGCTTGGGCCAGCTCGGCTTGGGTGTACTCGGAAAAGCGACGTTTTTCTTGTTCGTCAAGTGCCACCGTCTGAAAAAAGTTCTCTTCGCAATGCAAATCTCGCCAAGTGGACCGAAATCGCCGCCATCGGGGCAGGCTGCAGGTGCTGCCGTCACCGGGGAAACTCAGGATGTTTTCGTGTCTCTGGGAGACCTCGACAATGGTGGTGCCTTCGGCAGGGTGGAGGAAGAAAAAGCGATTCGCCCAAGGGGCCTCAAACTCCAACTGAATGGTGATGGAATCGTGTGAATCCATGTCGCCATGCGTGACAAAATCAGCTTGCCAAATCGCCGATTGAGGTTGGTCTTTCTCGCTCACGGCAAACAAGCTGAACTCTTGAAATGCCACTTCATGAGACACAACCTCAACATGTTCCCTTCGGAAAATTTGGTTGCCTGTTGGCTCAGAAAGCAACAACTCCATTTGCCCCTGTCCATTGACTCCAACGCGGTGAAATGACTGGTGGTAGATGGGGTCCTGAGTGGGGTGGTCTAGGGTGGGGTTACGCTCGTAGCCATAAGTGAGCTGGTAAAATTCAAACGCACCTTCCTCTTGGTTGTAATGTACAGGCTGCATGTATGAAAATGCTCGAAATGTTTTCTCATAGAGATAGCCATAGTGGTCGTGCAACAAAAAACTCTCGATTGGAACGCCTTGCGAGGTCACGCTGGCCAGATGAATTTTGAACCCTTGTTTCTCGTGAAGCAAAAAGACCCAATGATCGTCAGCAACTTGGAGGATGTCACTCTGCGTGATTGGACGGAAACGCTTCAGAGGAAGGCTTCCATCCGTCGTGCTTTTCTTTTCGTGTTCATTGAAGAACTCCCAGCCCTCCAAGTCGAATTGGACAGCTCTGATGACTCCGATGTTGTCAATCGGCAATGAATCAAGTTGTCCACTCAAAAGCAAATCAACACCATTTGCAAAGGCGTCGGTCGCGGATTCTTGGGCGCTCAACGATCCCGCGCCGAAGGTCAAAAGGAGAAGGCAAAGGTTGATTCGAAATGGACTTGTCATTGAGGCAAAATAACCAAAGATGCTTTTGGGCGAAAAAGAATCTTTTCAAGGGCATTCAATCCACACACACACACACACATGATGCGTAAGTTGACATCAAACAAAACAGGTGCCATGAGAATTTTGATTGGAATGTTGAGCGGTATGTTCTGGTTTTCGAGCTTCTTTGCTCAGGAGAAGCACACCTATTTGGAGACCAATATTGGCCTTAGTTATACCGATGATGTATTGGAAATTTCACCTGGATTTTCATTCTCATACGGACAGCAAACGTTTGTCTCTGAGACGTCATTTTGGGACATTCAATATGGTTTGGCCGCGCCCAGCATCTTGACAATGAAAATTGGCAAAGGGTTCAAGAATCTCCAATCAGGACGAAGTGTGACAGCGGGAATAAGGGTTTGGCCATCTCATCTTTACGTGCAATTCGGGTTTCCCAACCCGCGTTGTTCCAATGAAGTGTCCGATCGGTTGAAAAAGCGGTTGGAGCGACGGGGCAGCGGCCGTACCCATTTGCTTTGCGGCGAATGGAACATTTCTCTGGAGGCAGGCCTGGCGGGGACCGAGTTGTATTGGTTAAGCTTAGATTCCTTTGCCATTGCTACGTTCAGCCACCGCTGGTACTTCGATTGAACAAGTCCATTTCATCCAACCTGAATAGAAGAAGCAGGGCAACTTGTTGCGATGGAATGGGCCACAAGTCTTTGAGCTGACGCTTAACGTACCTTTGCGTCATGATGACAAAAATGTCCGCTTTTTCGAATGCCAAGATTGCTTTGGGCTTGTCTCTGGTTGGTTTGTTTGTCCAAGGTTGCAGGCCCTCTGACAACCTCCATGAGGGGTTTGATTTGGACTTGACAGATCAAATCGCAATCCAGAGCACCAACGACACTTTGGACATTGCAAAGGCCTACTTGGACACCGAGTTTCAATGGACATCAACGCATGTCAATTTGAATGATGGAGTTGTCGGCGATTCGTTGGTCACTGGTTGCGGCAATTGGAACTTTGTGACCAACCCTAGCTTTATGGTGGAAATCTGGTTCCCCGATGCCTTTGTTGAGGATGGTGTTTACCATTTTTCGGGAGCCGCCGGGAGCAATGATTTCCAAATTTTGATCAAACGCGATTTGAGTTTTGGTCCGACGTTGATTTCCGGATATCAAGTGACAGAAAATTCCATTCAGAACGAGGAAATTGTTGCTCGGGGATTCACACTCTCCAACAGTGGGCAACCTCATGATGTGGCCCATGCATCTATCCAAATCGAAAACATACGAGGCCCAGAGTCGTCCATTCGATTTGTGTTGGAGTTGGCCAACGAAGAGTGCATTCAGGGATCTTTTCAAGGCGTTTTCGAGCCGTTTTCTCGGATTGAAGTCGAAGGCGATTGCGACTGAGTTCAACCTGGTGGCCTTGACTTAAATTCCTGACAAACCAAAGGGCGATGCAATTTCTTCCTGTTTCATTCTCGTGTTGTTTGCGATTCTCTGGGGAAGAAGATGTATCTTATGTAGTATGTTAAGAAAATTGTCGTTTTGCATTTTAAGTCTTGTCCCTCTCTTTTCTGGAGCCCAAGTAGATTGCCCATTGCCGTCAGGGTTCTGTGGGGTAGGAACTGTTTGGGACGACCAAACACAAACGTGCATTGTTGCTTTTCCGACAGATTCAAACTTTGATGGTTGTGTTCAGTTGGAGGACCTGTTGGATCTTCTAGCATCTTATGGTGGTTGTGCCATCGAAGAGCCATCATGGGACTGTGGAGATCTGCTCACGTACCAGGGCCACGCCTATTTGACAGTGCAGGCAGGGGGGCAGTGTTGGTTTGCAGAGAACCTTGTGGCTGTTGAATATGCCAACGGTGAGGAGATCCCATCCACGCTCACGGACAGTCAATGGAACTATGCAAACCAAGGTGCAACGACGATTTACGGAGAAGATGCTGGCTGCAATGATTACTCCCCTGACATTGATTCTTGCGACCCACAGGTTGCCTTGGAAGAATATGGTCGGTTGTACAATTGGTACGCGGTGGACGACGAAAGGGGGCTTTGTCCTGCGGGTTGGCATGTGCCGTCTGAATCTGAGTGGTATGAATTGGTGTCCCAATGGGGAGGCTATTCCGTCGCCGGCGCAATGCTCAAATCAACGTATGGTTGGAGCTACTCAGGTCAGGGAACCAACACAAGTGGATTCAATGGAATGCCTGGGGGAAAGCGGCAGGATGGTTCGGGGTATTTCTCCAGTGCTGGCGACAAAGGGACATGGTGGACTTCCACTCCCTATTCAAGTTTGGCCCGTTACTCGGAGTTGCGGTTCAACAGCAACGGGGTGACAAACTCTTACGCTGATCGGGAAACGGGTTATTCGGTCCGCTGCAGCAAGGATGACAATTGACTCGGCGCGCACCGATGTCACATGAGGATTGAAGGTTGTTGGGCTTCTGCCCTTGAGGGGCCAAAACCAGTGGGTACAAATCACAAGGCAACAAGAATGCCCAAAGCGAGAAAAAAATCACTCCTCGCGAGAAGCACCACGCCAACTGTTCCCAAGCCAAGCGTACTGTAGAGAATCACGTTGGTTGTTTTGGACCTTTGTTCGATCTCAGCCATCGATTTTTGCAAGATGTTTTCTTCAACAGTTAGAGCTACATGCTCTGGCGATGTCATTTCGTGGTGTGGCGATAAATCTGCAGCATATGCAAGCATAGTATTTGCTGAACGTTCGTGGTGCTGGTGCCTCTTTCTCCTCAGCGTATGCGGTCGTGTGCGAAGCCTTTTTTCCACGGACCTGTGCACGCGGAGGAACTTGTTTTTGCGGGGGTGGTTCATAGCTGACAATGAGCTTTCAATCGAACCATTCTGTCTGCTCAACAGTAGGTTGATTCCTTGGTGAACTCGACCGAGTTCGGATATGAGGATGACACCGTCATCTTTGTTGGCGGCAATGAAGCGATTCAATTTCAATTCTTTCTCTAAAAGACAAATCAACGAGTCGCCAAATGCACTGTTAGCGAAAGTCACGCCATTGGGGGCACCTTGTTTGAGGCTTTCAGAAACAGAGCCCTGACCAAATGGAAAGGCTCTTGTTTCGTCGCACAAAAAAGCAATGGCAGCAAATGCGACGATGAGTCTTAGAGGGGTATTCATTTGTCAAAAGATAGGTTGGTTTGGGAATGGTATTTCGCTCTAGCTTTGTCAAAAAAAAAACGATGAACGATATGCTGGTTGTGGGAACGCTGAAAGCGGGTCAATTCCAAAAGTTCATGGGGTTCATGAAATCCGATGAGGGGATGGCTGAAAGAAGAAAGATTGCCGATTTGAGCAAAACCATTGGAACGGTTGCTCCGGACCATAGCAAGGTCATGTTCAAAATTGCAGTCCATGACGTGGCTGCTTTGCGTGCTTTTTTGGATGGTTCCAACCCGGTGTCCAAGCCTGTTTTTGACGAAGTCATGGAGGGTTTTGAAATCTACGATCTCCAGAAAGCGTAATCTCCGTTAGCCTTCTAAACACAATGCCATGAACTTCATTCACCGTCTTTTTCTTTGTTTGGGCTTGTTTTCGTTTGTCCTGCAGGCCCAAGGGGCATCCAATCTGCCATCCGTTTTGCCAGTTGTAAGTGATTCAACATGCTCCGTCAATTGCCAGGATCCAGGCTACCGCTTGATGACCCAAGTTTTGGATGGCGAAACCATCACAAGAGAATACATCATCCATGTGCCCTCTGGTTACCAAGAGGGTGACAACCTGCCTTTGGTCATCGTCTACCACGGGTTTGGCGGTTGCGCGTACTACATGCAAGAGGAGGCTGGCAATGGTGCGTTGAATGATTTGGCGGATGAGGAGGGTTTCTTTGTCGCCTACCCACAAGCAGCTTATCGGCCTGCGAAGGAGGACGTATACTGGGAGCCCGGATTCAATGGAGGGGAAAGCATCTACCAGGACGACATCTACTTCACCGAGCAGATGATGGGCCACATCCAAGATGAGTTTTCAGTGGATTTGTCGAGTGTCTATGCGGCAGGGTACAGCAATGGTGGAATGCTGACATACAGCCTTGCATGCCTGCGTGGCGATTTGTTCGCCGCCTGTGGTGTGATGTCAGGTGCATTGCTTGATGACATGGCCACTTGTGACCCTACGCACCTGGTGCCTTTGATCATCTTTCATGGGACGGGAGACTTTGTTTTGCCTTACAACGGCGGTCAATATTACACCCCCGTCCAAGATGTGGTGGGCCAATGGCTGGTCCACAACCAAATCCCTGCTTCGGGTCCAATCTCCACGGAATTGAACGGTGGCAACGTTGTCCATGACAACTACCAAGGCGGTGCGGACAACACATGCTTGTCTTTTTACACTGTGGAAGAGGAATATGGATTTCCGGGCGACCATGTCTGGTTCAGCCAAGACATGGACGGAGTTTCTCCGACCAGAATCATGTGGGAGTTCTTCAGCGAAGGGTGTGGGACTGCAAGCGGGACGCCCCCTGAAATGGAAACAGGGGTGGAGGTCTTTCCTGTGCCTTTTGACGACCAGGTTGTTCTTGGAAATCAATCGATGGCTTTGGCCCACTATGCCATGTTTGATCTCCAAGGGTCACTCGTCCACCAAGGACGTGTGGGTGCCGATGGCTCCATTGTGGGGTTGGGTGGATTGACTCCTGGTTTCTACGTCTTGAACGCAGGAGGCCAAACTTTCAAACTGGTGAAGTGATCGAACGTTCTTGAGTGAATCTGTCGATTCACGGAGAGCAGTAGAGAGAAATGCTGGTGTCAATCCTCTTTGGGCGCTGGGAACCGTGAGAAGTTCCCCATGCCGTCCATGTCGAGCTGGTCCGCTTGGTTGTCCAATTGTCGTTCTTTCTTGTCCACCTTGTGGCCGTTGTAGATGTTCCAAATCATGATGGCCAGGTAAAGGGAAAAGATGACAAATCCGGTCACAAACATGGAGATGCTCATGCTTTCCGGGGTCTGCGCTGCCGAATGGCAATGGAAAAAAGAAGGATGGTTCCGGCCCAGTGCGCGGAATACAAGGCTTCATCGGTGTGGCCCAAAAGGCCCAAACTCACGGAGTAGAGAAGGCAAACGAAGGCAAGCAAAACGGCATACCACTGGCGAACGAATTGAATGAATGACATTTTATTGAGGTAGATGGGGTTGAGTATGTAAGTGAAACGGACAAAGAGCAGTCAATCAAATTGCTGAGAAGCGTTGTTGGTCGCAGGATGTCGTTTCACGCGGGGATGTATACCAAAAGAACCGGTCGAGGTCGGTTGTTGTTCTAATGCACATGGGCTTCGCACAGTCAGTCTTGGTGCAGTCTACAACGTAGAGGGTGTCAGGTGAAGTGGTGTGAATGGTCGTTGACTCGATGTCAAACCCTTCTTTGGAACAGGAGAAGAGCGTGGTAGCCATGATGCAGGTCAGTGCAAGGACGAAAAGGCTCGCATGTGGAGCTGATTGTTGAATTGCCATCATGTACCCTAGTTTAATTGCTTATCCCGCGAAAGCGAAAAATGTGACAGGCGGATGATTTTTTTTGTGTTTGACAATATCGGGGTCGATGGTGTGGTGATTCGTTGATGTTGAGGTCACATGCAAGGTGGACTTTGGTTGTGCTTGATGAGCGTCTACATTTGGCACATGAAGCAATGGGGTACGGCTCTATTCATCGGCGTTTCACTCATGTTCCTCGGATGTTCAGAGGAACATTGCGTTTCGCCTCGAAGGTATGGTTACGACTGTGAGGTTGTTCAAATTGGCGCGCAATGTTGGTTCTCTGAAAATCTAAGAACCGAGGTGTACCGCAATGGGGATGAGATCGCTTATTGCGGTGGCGACGATGAATGGCGAAATGCTCCATCTGGGATGCGCTGTTCTTATGGACATGATGCCCAGATGGACATGGTCTATGGTCAACTTTACAACGGCCACGCAGTGTTGGACGATCGCGGGCTTTGTCCTACAGGATGGCATGTTCCCTCGAGTGACGATTGGGACGAATTGGTGGCTTTTGTGAGCGAAGAATCGGCTTATGGTCTTGAGGTGGAGGGGTGGAACGGTATGGCAGATTGGGAGGTCGGTGAATTCTTGAAGGACAGCTGCTGTTGGCTTCCGGAGCATCTCCTGCGCAGTCCGGATTTTCGTCCCCAGAACAACCATGGTTTCAATGCAATTCCATCTGGAGAGAGGGCTTTCGATGGATATTTCTCCAATTCTGGGAGGTATGGCAAGGCGTTGTGGTGGACATCGAGCGAGGTTGGCAATGAAATCGGATACAGGTATGTCAGGGCCATCGATTCAGCGCTTTATGACGCAACGGCCATGAAAACGCGGGGTTTTGCGGTTCGTTGCATCCAGGATGCTCAGAGAGTGGCGCCAAACGACTTGATCAAGTAAAGATGGACGGCATTTTTACGCTAGCCGTCCTCCCAGGCATGCCAAGGTCATTCGTATTTGGTGCCTTGAATCATTGACTGGATGAAGAATTCGCCCATCGATTCCACGAGAGGTTGATTCAATTCCGAGCGCTCAGGGTGCCATTGAACACCGAGATAGCACGGATACGCGACCGTATCCCGCCTCCGCAACCCCTCGCACAGTCCATCGGGACTTTGTGCCCAAGCTTCTAAAGTTTCTGAAAGCTTATGAACCCCTTGGTGATGATGTGAAATGACAGAAGATTGCTCGCCAATTTTGATGCCTGCGATGGATTGGATGGCAACAACTGAATGAATGGTGTCGCGGTGATTTTCTTCGGTTCCAGCGCGGTGGGCATCGCTGCCCAATGCTTCAGGCAAATGGGGGTGAAGCGAGCCTCCGGCATGAACATTCATGAACTGCATGCCTCGACAGATGCCCAAGCATGGGAGGTGCGTGCGATCGATCCAATGGAGCATCATGGACTCAAGCGAGTCTCTCTCTTGGTCAATGGATCCACATGACATGGTGTCTTGAGGTTGTCCATATCTCCCCGGATGGACATCGGCTCCACCAGTGAGCAAGATGCCGTCGGCCTTGGGAAGCGTTGAAAAGAGATCAAGGGCAGTCAATTCTGTTGCATTGACCCAATGGATCGTGGTTGATTTTTCGGCTGCAATGGGGTTGAGGTAGTTCTGATAAGTGTTGCTTTCCCAAAGTCTTGAGGCCACAATGATCAGAGAGTCTGGGCGTCTCTGATTCTCTGTGTCGTTGCATTTTTGTGGCGGTTCGCAACCGGCCAAAACGAGCATCGAAGCGACAGTTGGCCAAAAAAATCGTGCATTCATCGTTCGGGGAAGATACCCTATAAGACTCGATGCTTGCATCTTGACTCGACAATGGAGGTAGGAAAATCCGAAGTGGGGTGGGTGTCTTATGCTGGTCAGAGGACATCTTGTTTTTGCATCCCCTGAAGATGGTATATTATTTAGAATGATTCAAAATAACATGTTTAAGGGATGTCACTTACGCAATTCCCTTTCGAATTTTGAACTGACAGACTTCAATTCTAAAATGTCTCCCTTTTTGATTTCAACGATTCGCAATGAGGACTGAACGCAGTCCCGATAGAGACAGCAGGTTTTCGGAATTGCCCAAGACTGTTTTTCTGGGTGAGCACTCAGCTCACCCAGTTTTTTTTCATTCACTCACAAGTGCACCATTTCGATGATTCAGTTGTTTTACGGTTCGGACACGATGAATACGCACAAGGTGGTTCAAAACATCTTGGTCCCTGCAATCAAAAATCATGGCTTCGATGTGTGTGACAAAACCATTCCGGAGATAAAGGCCGAAGACTGGGTTCAAAACGATGTTTTCATCCTCGGTGTACCTACTTGGTACTACGGGGACCTGCAAAGCGATTGGGAGGCTTACTTTGATCACTTTAAGACAGTCAATTTCAAGGGCAAGACTGTTGCGCTATTTGGTTTGGGAGATCAATGGGGATATGATGAGTGGTTCATTGATGGGGTGGGGATTCTAGCGGAAGTCCTTTTGAAGAACGGTGCTCATCTCATTGGAGCGTGGCCAACCAAGGGTTACACTTTTCAGAAATCTCGAGCCTTGAAGAATGCGACTGAATTTTACGGCCTGGCGTTGGATGAGGACAACCAATATGAGTTGACCCAGGAGCGCTGTGAAATTTGGACATCGGCTGTCTTGTCGGAACTTCAGGCGAGTCCATCCATCCCGGCTGGCGCCTTGGTCTCCGAGTGAATTCAAACATCAAGAAGGGCGTCCATTGGCTTTGATTTGCAACCAAGGGTTGGCTCTGTGGGTTTTTTACTGATGAAGTTGCCTCTTCCGGATTGCCCCCAAGGGGCAATGCCATTCAAATGCAATGTGCGGATTTGAAATCGAAGAGGCTCGACTACATTTAAGGCATATCATCCCCAAATCTGATCGTGATGAAATTGTTTCGTGGCATGCGCGCTTTAAGCCTAGGGGAGGGAAACACTTCAAGCTATCTCAAATACGCTTTTGGGGAAATCGTGTTTGTGGTGGTAGGAATTCTACTGGCATTCCAAATCGATACTTGGAACGACCAAAGGAAAGCGGACATTCATGCGCGCCATTTGTTTGAGCAAATTCAAAGTGAGTTGGTCCTCAACATCGAAAATTGCAACACGGTTTTGAACGAGTACAGGGGAAAAGACACCTTGGTTCACGATATTTTGGAGGGGGTCGTTGACCGGCATGATTACAGGGATCATTGGGAGTACGGCATTGTTCTGCTCACCCAGAAGGAGGTGGAAGTATCGTCCGAGGCGTTTGTGAATCTGGTCAGCAGTGAGGATGTTTTTTCGAAAGATCAAAGATCCATATTGCTTGAACTCAAAGAGCTCTATGGGAACGACAAGAGGTATGTTGACAATCTGAATGAGATTGCCACGGACAATGCCCTTGATTACCACGAGCAATTCAAAAATGAGCAGCCTTGGTATGCGGATTTGTTCATGAATTTTAGGGTACCAGAGGAGATGATCGACTACTGCATGGAGGATCCCTTTTACTTCAATTCTGTGGCACATTTCCAATTCATCCATTTGAGAAACCATGTCCGCTACACGCTGAATTTTCGAAACCGAGCCATTGCCATCCATGAAAGGTTGGCGAGCCAGATGGATTTGTCCTTGGATCCTGCCATCGCAGCAAGTGGTTCAGGTCATGAAGATTTGTTGGGGAACTACAGTGGTGCTGATCTGGAATTGGTTGTGGCGATGAATGAGGGCAGGTTGATGGCGCGTCAGACAGATTTGAAAACCGGATTTGAACTGAGTCTTGAGCGCGTTTACCCAGACAATTCAGAAGAATTCATGCTAGGGAGCAGATTTGGCCAAGTCATTCGCAATGAGGCCGGGGCAGTTTCCTCTCTGCGGCTCTCCCAGGGAACGTTGAGAACGGAGTTTGTCAAAATCCCTTGATTGGGGGCTGCGGGAGTCAGAGGGCGGTGAGTTTGGATGCGGGCGATTTGGAAAGTTCGGACCCCAACTGTGACACGAATTGTCTACTTTCACCAGACTTAGGAGCATTTCCTAAATGTCAAAAGCATCTCATGAAAGCCATTTTCTTCGTTTCAATTTTTTTCTTGCCATTCCTCCCCTATGCACAATGTGCATTCACGGAAGTCACCATCGAAACCTCCACGGGGCAATGGGCTGATGAGATGTCTTGGGAGCTGTACCATGTCCTGGAGGTTGGAGAGGAGTTGATGGCATCCTTCCAAGGTGTGACCAACCAGACCGCCACCAGTCAAGAATTGTGTCTGGAGGACGGATGCTACTACATCCAGGCCTTGGATTCTTGGGGGGACGGATGGAATGGGGGAGAGGTGTCGTGCTCACCGATCCTTGAGGGATTCGAGCAATCCTTTGAATTGGAGGAAGGGTATGAAGGGTATCTGGCATTTCAAGTGGGGGACGGCGTCTGTGCCACCAGCCTTCCAGGGTGCACGGACCCCAATGCCTTGAACCCCGTTCAGGGTGCCAACACGGATGACGGAAGCTGCGTCTACATCGAGACCTTTGACTATTCAGAGAGTGGAAGCACGAAGATGCTTGAGCGTGAATACATTTACTATCGTCCGGAGTCAGCACCAGCAGGATGTCCATTGGTCTTTGTGTTCCACGGTTACACAGGCAGTGCCCTAGACATCATGGAGTACTCAGAATTCAATGCGCTTGCAGAAGAGTTTGGCTTCGCCGTGTGTTACCCCCAAGGCAGCACAGATGGGTCTGGAAGCACCTTTTTCAATGTTGGTTACGACTTTCAACAAAACGAAGACGTGGACGATCTGGGGTTTGTTCTTGCTTTGAATGAACATCTCCAAAACAATCAATCTCTGGATCCTTCGTCCGTGTATGCCACGGGCATGTCCAATGGGGGGGACTTTTGTTACCTGCTGGCATGCCAAGCATCTGAAGTGTTTCAGGCTGTTGCGCCAGTGGCAGGGATGATCATGCAAGACATCATGGACGCGTGCAATCCGACCACAACCACTTCCATCTTGGAGATTCATGGCACGGAGGATGACGTGACGTACTATGAAGGGGACCCCTACAACATGGACGGATGGGGTGCCTATCCCAGCATTCCCCAAACCATGGATTTCTTCGTGGACATGTTTGGGTTGACAGCGGAAGGGACCGTTGCTCTCGACAATCTTGACCCTTCCGACGGCAGCGAAGTGGAGCTTTCGTCGTGGTCCAACGATACAGGATGTCCGCGAGTGGAGTTGTACGATGTGATCGGAGGAGGGCACGATTGGCCTGGGGCCTGGGGGAACATGGACATGGATGCCAGTCGGGTGGCATGGGAGTTCTTTGCAAGCACCTGCAACAACGAACCGTCCAACATCGAGTTGGGGGCTGCGCCCATGCAGCCGATCGCAGCAGGGACTTGGGACCTCCTAGGACGGCCTGCCGACGTCAATGAATCAGGACAAATTTTGATCCAGCGGTGGACCAACGGAAAGGTCAAGAAATCCTTCCGCCTCCGCGAATGAATGTGGGATGTAGAAGAATACTGACAATATGGGCATGAAGAGATCAAGAGTGGGAAACAATGCCATCGTCCAGTGGCTGCTGGTCGGGCTGTTTTCATTTGCTTTTGTGGGCTGTTCACTTCAAAAACGAACCACCCTGCCTGGCTGGCATTGGGAGCACGAAAAGACAGCAGTTCATCAAGGCCCCATTTCCAGTGTAGAGACGCCTTTCAAGGATCGTCATGAATTCAACATCCTTCGCTGGCGTGAGTCATGTCTTCAGTCGGAGGCTCACCTTTCCCGAACACGGCAAGTTTCAGCGCAAACTTCCTTGCCAAAGCAAGATGTTGAGGCCTTGACCATGCTTGCCGCGTCGGAGATTGACGAAGCCAACCAGCATTCAGTTTTGATGCTTTCTTCAACTGAACCTCATGTGCCCGTGGAAGAAGGTGAGACCTCGGACAAAGAGCCCAACAACTGGTTGATGGCTGCCTTGTTTATGCTCGCCATAGGCATGGTGATGCTGCCATCTCCTGTTGCCGGTGTTCTGATCGGCTTGGCGCCGTTCATATTCTCTGTCGGTCAGCTCGTCAGACTCTCTCGAATGGAGGAGGCCAAAAAGAAAAAGAATCAGGGCAAAAAAGTCGGCTACATTCTCTTGATGTTGGCTTCTGTGCTCGTCACCATTGGCCTCACTTCATTTCTGGCCTTCTCAGCCGTTGTCGATGCAGCTGCGGGAAGTGGGTGGTCTTTTTCTTGGAATTACTCCGGCCCAGGATGACCCTCGACTGAATGCCTGAGGGCCAAAAGATTTCTCAAGCAGGTCACGGGCAACAGGTATCAGAGTCGAAAAACTCTGTGTCCCCAAGAAGACATCCTTCTGAAGGGTTGGTGTAGCTTTGAGCCATGAAGGCATCCGTCTCCATGCTTCGGTTCCACATTTCCTCTTCCATGCTTCTGCTTCTCGCAGGGGTTTGGGGCATGCAGTGGAGCCACCAGTGGGGTCACATGGTCTCGGGTTGTGCCCACGCGGCGCACCATCACCACCATGGTTGCGGGGCAGAGCAGGACGAAACCCACACTTGGAATGGTCCTCATGGAGAGGAGCAGTGGAAGGCACACCTTCATGTATGCGAAGCATGCGACTCCAATTGGACCCCCGAAGAATCGTTCGAGCCTTTTGGCTTGACCAAGGAGCACCATGTGTGGTGGTCCCTGTGGACTGTGGGCCAAACTTCCTGGGGACATTCTGCCCCTTGGCAGGAGGGCATGGGGAGCCGAAGAGGTCCGCCCGGAAGGAGCTGAAACCTTCGCTTTTTCCTCTCCTCTTCAAACCATCTCATGCGCAAGCCCTTCAGCGAGCGCTCCTTGAAGATGCGTCTTGTGACTGGGAAGGCCATCCTGCTTTTGGCATGGTGGCTGTTGGTTCAGGGTGAGTTTGTATGGAATGCCATGCATGCCCAAACCTTGCCTCCCTCAACGTTGCACGGGCACGTTCTTCATGGAGCGACACAACAACCACTGCCGGATGCACTCATCATGGCTTGGCCCTGCGGTTTGGCGTACCCCGCCAATGCTTCAGGTGCCTTTGACGCGTCTTGTCCTCACGGGCTCGACTCGTTGACTGTGCATGCCCAAGGCTGCAAGGCCCAGACGGTGGTTGTGAAAGGCATGGCCCACATCGATGTGTGGCTCCAGCCCCTGGAGGTCATGGTTTCTGAGGCGACGGTCACCGTGGTCCAAGCACCAGAGCAAGAAGCCCAACCCCTCAAACTGGAGGCTTGGACGACTTCCTTGGACAAGACCCCTGGAATGCAGGGACTCGACCTTGGCGCGGCCATGGTTCAGCCTGTCATGAGGGGACTTGTGGGGTCACGTGTGACGGTCATGGAAGACGGCGTTCCTCAGCAAGGTGCACGATGGGGCACGGACCATGGCATTTTGGCCGACCCCGACCTTTATGCCAGTGCCAATTCCGCCTTGGGGGGAGGTCATGTTTGGATGGGGCCAGAGGCCATGGGTGGAGGCATTCGTTTGATTGGACCTGGACGACTCACTCAAGACGGCAATGTCACCTCGGCAGGGAGGCAATTCCGAAGCGGAGATGGACGGGCGAAAGCCCATGTGCTCCAGCGTTGGACCAAGGGCAAGAGCTACGGACATGCAGGAGTGTCCATTGGCGCATTTGGTCCCCAAAACATCCCGCAGACGTCCTTCACCTATTTGGGCAGAACCTATGAATTGGAGGAGCCCCGCCTTCCCAACACAGGAGGGAGCTTTGTCCATGCCACCTTGGGCGCAGGGTTTCAATCGGAGACGGCTGGCACCTTTTCTTGGATTTGTCGTGCCTCGGATGTGGTTCAGGGTCTTTTCCCCGGCATCGTTGGGGTGCCTCGGCAAGGGGATTTGTCGCCTTCGGACGGGTGGTATGATGTGGATGTTCCTCAACAGCATGCCAGCCGTTTGCAAGCCACTGCGACCTGGGCCGGCCGTGGCTCGGGGGCCGGTCCTTTTTGGGAGGCGAAAGTGTCGGGGTCCTGGAACCAGCGCAAGGAGTTGGCCCCACCTCATGCCCATGGTTGGGGTCCGGAGCCGACTTCCACTCTCAGCTTGTCTCTTGCGGAGACCACGGGGTTTTTGGAAATCAAGCGCTCCGCGGCCCATGGCAATGCTGGGCTTCAATTGGAAGGGTGGACCACAGAAACCGGTGGCTGGGAATTTTTGGTGCCTCGACACCAAAGGCTTCGTGGCTCTCTTCTTGGGGAAGCCAAGACAGGTGCTCACCGCATCGGGTGGCGTTGGGATGCGGTTTGGGGAGGCCAGGACGGCCACGAGGAACCTGCTTACAATGCGGAGGGGCTGATTGTTGGGACGGACACTCGGGCCGAGTTGTTCTCCAAGTTTTGGATGGGGGGGATGGCCTCTTGGCAACGCCATTGGTCCCCTTCCTCGGGAGCTTGGTCTGGAATGTCCACATTGGCTTGTCATTCACGTGCACCGAGCAATTACGAGCTCGGGGCCAATGGCATCCACCATGGGACCTTCCGCTTTGAACAGGGAAACGCCGGGTTGCGTTCTGAGAAAACAGCAGAGCTGAGGCTTCAACTGGAGTCGCAGCGCCAAAACAGCCGTTTTTCTTGGCGCATTCAGTCTTTTTTCGCCGCGCACAAGGACTTTATTGTGCTCTCTCCGAGCGCCTTCTTTGCGCCCATATCCCATGCTGGGTTGATGTACCGTTTTGAACAAACAGATGCATTGAGAACCGGAATGGAATTGTGGTGTGCCCAAATGCTCGGGGCCCACGAGATTTCCTTGACGGGGTCCGTGCTGGGGCAATGGGAATGGCCCACTGGCTTGGGACTGCCCTTCACAACTCCGGCCCAAAGCCGGGTGCAGTGGCGATGGTCCCTTCACCCCAAATCACACGTTCACTTGGCGGCCCGTGCCTTGGCGTCAGCCCATCAAACTGCGCGCAATGAACCATCTACACCAGGGACCGTCCTCTTCGGAGGCGGGTGGTCCCATGTTGCCTCTTATGGGACGTGGTCCCTCGATGTCCATAACGTGTTCAACACGGAATGGCTCGACCATACAAGTGCCTATCGAGCGCTTGGGCTCGTTGCCCAAGGTCGTTGGGCACAAATTCGCTTCAACACGACGTTGAAGCATTTCAAACAAAACAACACTTCAAGATGAACAAGCTTCATTCAACATTTTTTGCGGCCTTGGTCGCCAGTCTTTTTGTCATGACTTCTTGCAACCCCACAGACGAGGAAGCCCCCACTGTATGCACAGGCTTGGGCGCTGAGTTCAGCGTTACGGCAGATGAAATCGACGCGGAAGCTGGAGACCACGTGGACATTCAGGACACGTTTTGCGACAACGAGGAACTGAGTCAAGTTCGCTGGGACATCCACAATGCTGCGGACCATTCTCATGAAGAGGGAGAAGAAGAGGAAGGCTTGATCCTTCACAGTGGCACCGATTGGGAAGTCATTGAAACCATGACCATTTCAGGTGAAGAAGCCACATCCACCTTTCACGCGGATGTGCCTTTGACGGCGCGTGGGGTATGGGATCTCGTGGTTTCGGTGGTCGATGCCGAAGGCAATGCCGGCCCAGATGTGGTGACCCAAATCCACATCGAGAACAGCCACATTCCTGAGTTCACACTGACCACGGTCAATGGGGAAGACCCCAACGGTTGGGATGAAGAGCCTGTTTGGGCTCCTGGCACGGAGGTCACTGTCGTAGGGTCCATCGGGGACAGCGACGGCGTCCAGACGGCTTCCTTGGAACTCATTCGGGAATCGGACGAGTCTGTGGTTTGGGAGACCGACCTCACGCCCGCTGGCGCCACCAACCATGAGTTTTCAGTCACTGTGACGGTGCCTGCCGATGCGGCGACAGGTGAATACCACTTTGAGATGTTGGCGGCAGACGCCACCGGGGTGGACATGGAGACAGGATTCCACGTGGAAGTGGAGTAAGCCGGTCACCATTTGACATCACCTAAGGGGGGCACGAACCATCGTGTCCCCCTTTTTTTTAGGCCAAAGCCTAAGGCAATCGCCAGAGCTCAATCTTGGGGGATGGACAACCTCACTCCTTCGATGGGGCAGCCGACGGCATCTGTGACGGGCACCTTCACAGCCACACCTTCAAGGCACGAACGAAGGGCCGCATCCAAGTCCCGCTTGCGCGTCTTGGGTCGTCTTTTTCCAGGAGCAAAGTACCTGTCGTTGATTCGGCCGCGGTACACCACAGCGTCTGAGGCATCCAAGACAAATGCCTCTGGGGTCCAACGTGCGCCCAGAGCTTCCGCCCAATTTGCGGTGTCCAAGGCCATCACCATCTCCAATCCATAGGTTTCCTTGAAAACTTGGATTTGATCTTCTGTCGTGGAAGCATTGGGGAAGATTCCGATGAACTCAATGGGCGCATCGTCATAATCGGCTTCGATTTGACGCAGGTCAAAAGACATGTTTTGACAGATGGGACAAAGCGGGGCCAAAAAGAGCAACACGCGCCAGACAGTAGGTTCCATGATGGGATTCTTGAATGAAGTTCAGCAGCCTTCGCCAAACTTGGTCAGCAAAAGCAGCAAATCGGCGATGGTGACTGCGTTGTCTAGGTCCACGTCGGCGGCACAATCTTCGAGGCAACCAAAGTCGGAAAGCATCATGAGGATGTCGTCCACACTGACAAGACCATCCATGGTCAAGTCTTCAGGACAAGCCTCAGGTTCATTTGGCCCTAGAACGATGGCCTCATCTCCCTCTTCGTAGAGGACGTAGTCGAAGAAGATGAAAAACATCTCATCCAATGTCCCTTCGCCATAGGTGACATTGATGGGAGGGTCGCTTGGGTTGAAGGGATTGTCATCGGTGTTGTCGTAAGATGCGATGCCATGTAAGGTGTAGCCTGCAGGGATCTTGGTCAATGTTGGGAAGGTGAAGAACCCTTGCCAATTGAAATCCCACTGTGGAATGGAAATGAGCGGGATGGTGTCTTGGTTGGAGGGCGAAGTAGCAAACACCGCCCAAGATTCTCCAATCAAATGGCAATGCGGTGCAATGCTCAGCAGGCTCAAATCCACTGGGACATCCAAGGTGCCATGGAAGGTCCGAACTTGGTTGGCTGGCAAGTAAAAAAAATCATCTAGGTCTTGAGGGGTCATGATGGCCGTTTCGACTTCCCGCTCAATGGGCCCTTCGGCATAAAACACATTGATTTCGGTTTGGTCGATCTCGTCGATGGGGGACGGGCCATAATGCATTTGCAGGAGAATGTCCGCACCTGCAGGCACCGTCCTTCCCATTCCTGGAGGGTACTCCAACGCCATGGCTCCTGGTACCCAGGCCCCAAAGAAATTGCTCGCCGCGTTGAAGCCGAACCCACCAAAGCTCTCGTATCCAGGGTCGGGATCGGCGGCATCCAGTTGCATGGCCGTCCCGGTCACGTCAAGCCCCAAGATGGCATGGTGTGCGACCCTGCTGTTGCCAGGGCGTACCTCCATGGCACGAATCGCCAAGTTGTTCTCGCTCTCTGTAGGCAAAACAAACACCTGGTATTGTTCTGTCATGTCGCCCCCATGGGTGTAAGGTTCAGACATGGCCCAAACCTGGTCCGGTACACCGATTTGGCTTCCCGAAGGAAAGTCAGGAACGCCCGGATTGTCAGCAGGATTGCCTTCGGGCTTGCCATCCGCCACCCAAAGGCTCAACACTTCGAGCTCTTCGGCGGAGAGCACACGCTCGCCCACAAAATGCGCATACTCCTCATCAGGGGTCCAAGGCGGCATGTAGCCTGTGGAGGTGACGTATTCGATGAACTCTCCGTACGGCATGATTTCCTCGAAGGTGGTCAAAGGCATGGGGCCAATTTCACCCACCCGATGGCACTCCGTGCAGTGCTGGTAGATGATGGGGGCGACGTCCTGATGGAACGTCACGCTTTGCGCATGCAGACCATGGCCTGCAAAGACAGCTGCGAGCAAAAGCCCAAAAGAAAAGGAGAGGTAAGGGCGAAATGGCGTCATGTTGCAGCGTCGGAGGTTCTTGGGAATCAATGTACGCGAATTTGTCCATTTGCGTCAGGCATGCCGCAGTGTGGAGATTTCACACGACCTTTGCGCCCGAATCCCGCCCCCCTTGACATCTTTCGACACCCTCGGCCTTTCGGCCCCTTTGCTTCAAGCCATCCAAGAGTTGGGCTTTGAGACCCCTACGGACATTCAGGCCCAGGCCATCCCCATGCTGCTGGAAGGTGGGCGTGACTTCATAGGTCTGGCCCAGACAGGGACCGGCAAGACGGCGGCTTTTGGCCTGCCGCTGCTGGATCATTTGGACGCATCTCAACGCCATGTGCAAGCTTTGGTGCTGGCGCCTACAAGAGAGCTTGGCCAGCAAATCGCGGAGCAGTTGGGGAAGTTTGCCAAGCACAAAAAGGGCCTTAAGACAGTGGCAGTGTATGGTGGTGCCAACATTGTCACCCAAATGCGTGAGCTCAAGTCTCCACGCCATGTGGTCATTGCCACACCGGGACGATTGATCGATTTGATCAAGAGGAAGGCCGTGCATTTGGACCAAATCAGCCACTTGATTTTGGACGAAGCGGACGAGATGCTCAACATGGGCTTCAAAGAAGAACTCGACACGATTCTGGAGTACACCCCTGAGTCGAAGCATACGTGGTTGTTTTCTGCCACCATGCCCAAGGAAATCCGAAGGATGGTTGGGCAATACATGACCGCTCCTTTGGAGGTGCGCGTGAATCAAACCGCGGCGGTCAACAAGAACATTGAACACAAGTTTGCCGTCGTTCGACATGCGGACAAAACGGAGGCCTTGGCCAGGTTCTTGGACCTCGACCCCAACCTATATGGTGTTGTGTTTTGCCGTACCAGAAGGGACACACAGTCATTGGCAGAGGAGTTGTTGGAGCGCGGGTACCGCGCAGATGCCCTTCATGGAGAGATGTCCCAGGCCCAAAGGGACCGGGTGATGCAACGCTTCAAGGAAAAGCATCTTCAGGTGCTCGTGGCCACCGACGTGGCGGCAAGGGGCATCGATGTCGACAATTTGAGCCATGTCTTTCACCACTCTCTCCCGAGTGAAACGGCCTACTACACCCACCGCTCAGGCCGCACAGCACGTGCAGGAAAGAAGGGCATCTCGCTGGTCTTCATGAGTGGGCGTGAAAGAGGACATATCGACCGCCTTTCACGCACCCTTGACATCTCCTTTGAACAGGCCATGGTGCCAAGTCCTCAGGAAATTGTGCATTCGCGTTTGACCACTTGGGGACAAGGATTGGTGGACTTGAAGTCTGAACGCCCCATCCCCGAGGACATTTGGGAGCAAATGGATTTGCTGTTTGGCGACCACTCGAAGGAGGATCTTCTTCGCCAAGTCGTTCTTGCGGAGCTTCAGCGTCTTAATGTTGGGACAAAGAAGGACCTGAACCAACCCTCTCATGGAGGTGGAGATCGGTCAAGCCATCGCCAAGATCGTTGGGACAAGGGGAACAGAGGGGAGCGTCCATTCCGCAAGAAAAAGTCCTTTGCCAAGAAGAAGTACCAAGGAGGAGGTGGGTCGGGTTCGTGGGACAACGACCGTCCCGGGAAACCAGTAGGCGCCGGCAAGGCGAAGCGAAAGCACAAGGCCAAAAAAGGAGCCTTCAAGCCGGGATCTGGTGGGGAGCCTTGGAAGGGCACCACCACTGGCCGACCCGGATTTGGAGTCAAGGGCAACAAGAAGTGATGTGATTCATGTGACCTTGGTGGGGTTGAAAGTGGAGGTATTTGTTGTGAGTTCCAAAAGTTCTTCTTAAATTATGTCTATGTTCATGAACACGACATGTTGTTGTACCTGCTGTCCAAGCTTTCCGGGCAGGGTGCCGTCGTGTTCAATGAATCGTTGATTCCTTTCGTTTACAAGACATCCACTGCCCGGCAAATGCCGGGCTTTTTGTGTTGCCCTTTTTAGCAAATCATTCATCCCATGTTGACTTCCCTTTCCACTTCTTCTCCCAAGTTTGTTCAGTCTCCAGCCGTGCACATCGTCCATGAAAATGACGTTTGGGTTCAGCCACTTCGTGCTCAATTGGAAAGACTCCAGGTTCCATTCCATGAATGGTTCATTGACGATGTCGTCTTGGATTTGTCCTCGGTCCCTCCAGAAGGGGTTTTTTACAACCGCATGAGCGCTTCGAGCCACACCCGTGACCACAGGCATGCCTGGGAGGCCACAAGGGGAGTGATGACTTGGCTCGAAAGCCACGGCCGTCGGGTCATCAACAACCGAGTGGCCACCTCCTATGAAGTGAGCAAGGTTGAGCAAATTCTAACCTTGCGTGACCACGGGCTGTCCGTACCGAGAAGCATGGCGGCTACAGGCAAAAAGGCGTTGCTTTGCGCTGCCCAACAATGGGATGCACCTTTCATTGTCAAACCCAACAGGGGTGGGAAAGGGACAGGGGTGACCCTTGTGCGGTCCCCGTCGGAACTTCAAGCCATCGCCGATGCCTTCGACAGCTACACCCTTGACGGCACAGTGCTGTTGCAGGAGTACATCCAGCCCGCCGACGGAAGGGTCCTGCGGTTGGAGTTCATTGGCCAAGTGCATTATTACACCGTCAGCATAGATGCTGGTGGTGGATTTGACCTTTGTCCTTCCGATTCGTGTCAGGTGGGTGCGGCCCATTGTCCAGCGGATGGACAATCCAGATTTGAGATTTTGGAGCACCATGCCCCCGAAGTGTTGGACCGTTGCACCTCGTTTTTGAAAGCGACTGGAATGGAAGTCGCAGCCATGGAGGCGGCACCCGCAGCGGACGGTCGCTTGGTCTTTTACGATGTGAACATCAACACCAATTACAATGCTGAGGCGGAGGGAAGACAGGGCAATGCGCGACAAGGCATGAGGGCCATTGCAGAATTCTTGCAGACAGAATTGGCACAGTCCACGCCATTGCCATGGTCCCAAAACCGAGCATCATGACCTACACTACCTCCATGCCCAAACCCTCCATGGCAGTGCCACGCGTGGCCGTTGTCGGCGGGGGCATCATGGGCGGAATGACAGCCGCTTCCTTGCGTTTGAAAGGTGCAGACGTGACCTTGTTCGATCCCCATCCCATGGGGACAGGCCCGGGAGCCTCTATCGATACAGGCAGGAGCTTTCGTGTGCACTACGGCCAAGATGAAACGTTGATGGCAATGGCCCTTCAAGCCCGACGGCTCTGGGAGCATTGGTCCTTAGAATGGGGGACAACCCTTTTGCATGGGACCTCCAAGGTTCTTGTGGAGAAGGTAGGCGACGCCTCGGCAAAAGAAAGTTGGAAGGCCATGCGCCGTTTGGGCTTGCCTGCCGACCGACGCAGCCGCGCTGAGCTCGATCAAGAATGGCCAGGCTTTGTGGCCAACATGGCGACCATTGACCGGTTGGGTGGCGTCTTAAATCCCTCCGACATTCTTGCCCGTTTGTCGCCTTGGCTTCGGAAGCGTGGTGTTCGATTCAAGGGAGAAGCTCTTGATGTATCCTCACAATGGGTGGCCAGTGCCGAGAGAAAAGAAATGTTCGATGTGGTCGTTTTGACCACCGGAGCTTGGACCCAGCAATGGCTCAAGGTCCCCATGAAAGTCACGCGCCAAGAACTTGTCTACTTCGATGCGACCCCACTTGGGTCAAGGTTGGAGAGGTTGCCTGTGTTCAGCAACATGGCCTCAGGCTTTTATGCCATCCCCACTGTGAAAGATGGCAGGATCAAAGTGGCCAACCACCATCCCGGACCTGAAGGTCATCCAGATGGTGACGACCGCAAAGTGGCGCCAGAATTTGAAGCCAGGGCACGTCAGTTTTTGAGCCTTCACTTGCCGGAGCTTTCTGACGCTCATGTGATGCGGCGCTACGTTTGTTTTTACAGTGGAACGGCAGATCGTGACTTTATCTTGGAACAAATGGACGACGGGATGGTCTTGGGCTGTGGTTTTAGCGGCCATGGTTTCAAGTTCGCGCCCTTGATCGGTGAGACGCTGGCCAACATGGCTCTGGGAAGGCCCCAGGGCATTCCGCTCGACCGGTTTTCTGCCCACCGTCCATCCTTGCGAGGGGAGTTGTCGAAGTTGGCAGTCTGACCCTTCGTGATGTACTTTGGACCTATGCTGTCCAAGAAGGCCCAATATGCATTCCGCGCTTTGACCGCCTTGGTGGAAGCGGACATGCCTCGATTGCAGGCCTTGGACGGGCAGTGGCCGCAGGACCCTGCAGTTCCGGTTCCATTGAATCTGTTGGTCAAGAAGCATCCGATGAGTGTGAAGTTCTTGGAAACGATCTTCCTCGAACTCAGAAAGGCTGGCATCTTGGGCTCGAAGAAAGGAAAGGGAGGAGGCTACTATCTCATGAGACATCCAGAAGACATTCCGTTGGCCCAAGTCATGAGGGTGTTGGATGGCCCCATTGCCCAGTTGCCTTGTGTGAGTCTCAACTTCTACGAGAAATGTGAAGGTTGCAACGAGCAGCAATGCGGTTTGCACCGCATCATGTCAGATGTTCGAGATGCCCAGCTGGGGATTTTGGAAAGCCGAAGCCTCTGGGATTTGGCATGGGCGGGGAGGTAAGGCGAGCGCACCTTAATCCTATCAAGCTTGTAGGATTTAAAAGGGTGGTGTATTTTTGCAGGATGTCAAATGCTTTGCCTCTGGTGGGAAACGATGCTGTAGTGGGCCTGTCACAACTGTGCGAGCAGTTCCCAGGTCAAGTGGTGTTCACAACTTCATTGGGGTTGGAGGATCAAGCATTGACAGATTTGATTGCACGACATAAGTTGCCTGTGCGGTTGGTCACCTTGGACACGGGACGACTGTTCTACGAAACCTATGACTTGATGGATCGCACGAGGGCCATGTACCCCGACATTGAGTTTGACACCTTTGTGCCAGACCCTCAGTCGCTTGAGGCGTTTGTGAACGAACAAGGCATGGCAACCATTTTCAAAACTGTCGAGGCGCGCAAAACATGTTGCCGCATCCGCAAAATTGACCCCCTCAAAAGGGCATTGGTCGGAGCCAAAGTGTGGGTTACAGGTCTACGTTCTGCTCAAAGCGACAACCGCTCAGAAACAGCCAAAATTGAACGGGACGGCATGACGGGTGCCATCAAATACAACCCCTTGCTCGATTGGACCGACGGGGAGTTGGATGCCTACGTCAACAGCCACAGCGTGCCGACCAACCCGCTTCATCGGAAGGGATACCCCTCCATTGGCTGTGCGCCCTGCACTCGGGCCATCTTGGATGGTGAGGACCCAAGGGCTGGACGCTGGTGGTGGGAGCAGTCCAGCAAGGAGTGCGGGTTGCACGGGGGGTGACACGCTACGTTCAGAATGTCCGGATCGCCTGTACCTTGGCTTCTCAAACTTTTCCTCATGCCTTCAGGATTTTTCGCGTTGCTGGACGATGTGGCAGCCATGATGGACGATGTTGCTTCCATGACCAAGGTGGCGACCCAAAAGACCGCTGGCATCTTGGGCGACGATCTGGCCGTCAACGCCGAAAAAGCGATGGGTTTTTCCTCTTCTCGAGAACTTCCTGTGCTTTGGCGCATCGCCAAGGGCTCCCTGCTCAACAAGGCCATCATTCTGCCTCTCGCCTTTGTCTTGGACGCATGGCTTCCCTGGTTCATTGAGTGGGTGCTTGTTGCTGGAGGCGCCTTTCTTGCTTTTGAAGGGGCAGAGAAATTGAACCATTCATGGCATGCCTTTAAGTCGAAGTCAAAGGAGCACAATGCTGACAAGGAGGGCACTGTCCCCAATGAAGAGCAGCGCGTCCGGTCTGCCATCCTTGTGGATTTCATTTTGTCCGTGGAAATCGTAATTCTTGCCATGAGTTCTGTCCAAAACACAGAATGGGAGGTGCGTCTCGCCGTGGTCAGTTCGGTCGCATTGCTTGCCACTGTTGGGGTGTATGGGTTGGTGGCATTGATTGTCCGCATGGACGACATGGGGCTCTGGTTGATCCAGAGGGGCCACGCCCTAGGGAAGGCCGTGGGGCGAACGATGGTGGTGTCGTTGCCCTGGGTGGTGAAGGTCATTGGTGCCTTCGGCACCATCGCCCTGTTCGTGGTTTCAGGGGGTATTTTCCACCATCATCTGCCGTGGTTTCACACCTGGATGCACCTGTGGGGCCTTCCCACGGTGTTCTTGGAAGCTGTGTTGGGGCTCCTTGCAGGGGCGACACTTTTGGGGGTGCTTCATGGTGCCCAATCAGCTTGGTCATGGTCCAAGGACCGCAAGGGTTGACAACGATTTGGAGGGGGATAAGACCCTCCGCTACCTTGTCGTCGCCATGGATTCAACCACAATGAAGCAGATGCTTGACCTTCTTGAATCGGAAGGCCCCCAGTCCATGTCCTACGAGGACATTTGTGCTTGGGCAGAAGGGCAGAATTGGTTGTCCAAGGATTGGGGATCTCATGTCCCCCCGTTTGATGACACGGGCGAGTACACCCGGAACATCCTTTGTTTGAAGCCATTTGAAGTTGTGCTTTTGCATTGGCCTCCGGGAACTGAGAGCGCCGTCCATCACCATCAAGGGTTTTGGGGGTGTGTGGTTTGTCTCTCCGGGACAGCTGAAAATGTGAACTATACACTGGAAGAGGGAGTAATGATGGTGGAGGATGTCATGCGTGCTACCCCCGGAGGAATCATTCCAGAACCGGATGGCACCATCCACAAAATCCGAAACGGAAGCGCGAAGGATCCACTTGTGACCTTGCATTTGTACTACCCTGCATTGGAAACGTTGGATGGCCTCGTACTTTATGATGTAGAGGCCGGGAAGCGTGTGGAATGCAATGAAAAGGCCTCGACTGCGTCCTTGGAATTGTCGCAAGATTGTTACAGAAGAGTGGATGTGGAGACGTTCGTTCTAAAGGCAGACACCGAGGCATCTCACATTCCTTGCAACCAAGTGCCCAAACCCACATCCAAGACCATTGAGGGAATGGTGAATCGATATTACCAGGAGCATGCAGCTGCATACGATTCCCAGGATGCCCAAGTGCAAAAGCGTCAAGCGTACACATCGGCGATTGACATCAGGGTGGCGAAACAATTCCAAGACATGGTCGGCAATGGAGAACCGGTCGAGCACGTGATGCACCTCGCTTGCGGAACCGGGAGGCGGGCAGAGAGCATTCGAAAGATGGCAGGACTGTCTTACCAAATGTTTGGGGTGGATTTGTGTGAAGACATGGCCAAGCAAGCCAAATCGCGTGGGTTGGAAGTTCAAGTGGCTTCCTTAACCGATCCCTTCGATACCAAATCAAATGGGGCATTTGATGCGTTGACGATTTTGTACGCCTATGGCCACATTCCTTCGGAGTCGGATCGCCTTCATCTTCTGCGGTCTGCTTTTGATTGGCTCAGGCCCGGTGGGGTGCTTTGCTTGGATGTGTTCAGTCTGCTAGACCCCCATGAGTGGGGTCCTACTGCAGCTCTTCACTTCGAGGCCCAACGCTTAGGTCCTCAAGGCTACGAGCGAGGAGATGTGTTTTACCGTCGAAATGCGGGTGAAGAGCTGGCCTTCTTGCACTATTGCACGAAAGAGGGCATCCTTTCTCTTGTTGATCGTGCCGGATTTGATGTCCTAGATTTTGCCAACATCGCCTACGCCGCGGAAGGCGAGGTGCAAGGAGTTGAGGATGGCAAATTCTTCCTCACCCTTCAGCGTCCTTTTTGACATGATGCCCACGTATGGCCGCATTGGCTGGGGATTGAGCCTGGCGAAACAGGCGTTTGGAGTTCGCCCATTGTCCAAAAATTCTGGTGAATCGTGGGAAAGTGAAC
>CAWVVM010000029.1:0-28029 GCA_963933635.1 uncultured Flavobacteriales bacterium | reverse complement strand
ACTACGCCAACCGCCAATGGAATGTCGGAGATGCGAACCCATCAGACATCTACAACTACTGCGACGGATGTCCCAGTGTTTTGGGAGGCTGCACGGATGCATCGGCATGCAACTACGATGCTGGTGCCACAGTCGATGACGGTTCTTGTCTCCAATTGGACGCTTGCGGCGTCTGCGGAGGCGACGGAAGCTCCTGCACTGAATCCGGAACCACTTTCAATGTGGATGTGTCATGCATCCCGGATGATTTCGAGAATTTGTTCGTCACAGGACCGTGGTGTGGCTGGTGCGCCAACGATGGCACTTACAATACACTCACTGATCCGGATGGCGACGGTGTGTACAGTGTGACTGTTGCAGAGCTCACAGGGACGGTCGAGTACAAATACGCCATCAATGGATTTGCGGACCAGGAGAACTTGGTCAATGACATGGTCGACGGTGCAGATTGCGCGCCCATCACCGACTTCAGTGGATATGCGAACCGAACGACAGAAGCTGGTTCCACAACGAACGATTATTACGGCACCTGCGACGGCACCTGCAACGACGTACCACCCACCAATGTCACTTTCCAAGTGGACATGGCGGGCTACGATGGCCCATTCAGTTCTGTCACGTTGAATGGTGAATTCAATGGATGGTGCGGCAGCTGCGCTCCAATGGCCGACAATGACGGAGATGGAGTGTACGAATTGACCTTACCATTGACGGGAGATACCTTGGAGTACAAATTCGTGATTGGCGCATTTGAGGACCAAGAAGAGCTCGAGCCGGAGGGAAGCTGTGTGCTCACAACTTATGACGAGTCGGCTCCGAACGGATGTTGCTATGTCAACCGTTTTGTCGTCCTGGAAGGAGAGGACATGACTCAGGATGTTGTTTGCTGGAATGAATGCAATGCATGTGGTGCAGTGGTGGAAGTGCCTGGTTGCACCGACCCCTTCTTCCTGGAGTTTGACCCTTACGCAACGGAAGACAATGGGTCTTGCAGCAATTTGATTGTGATGGGATGTACCTACGAGGATGCATCCAATTACAACCAAGTGGCCAATGTCGACAATGGTTCATGTGACTTCGATGGCACTGGGACCAATGATTGTCCAGCTGACTTGGATGGCGATGGGTCCATCACAACCACAGACTTGTTGTCCTTCTTGGCCAGCTTTGGTGCGAATTGCCTCTGATGTGCCGTGATCTTTCTTGAAAGGGAGGCCGCTTGGCCTCCCTTTTTTTTATGCCATTAAGCACGCCAAGGCTTGCGGCTGGAGCCAATCCAAGAATATCTTTGGGTTATGGAACCACTTGTGAAGACGGAATTGCCAACCGCAGCGGGAGCATTTGAGATTCTTGCCTACGACAGCGGGCATGCTGAATTTCCGCATTTGGTATTGAAGGCCAAGCAACCCTTGAAGGGGGTTGCCCTCGTGCGCATCCATTCTGAATGTTGGACCGGAGATGTGGTGGGCTCGTTGCGCTGTGATTGCGGACAGCAACTGGATTCATCCATGGCGCGTGTGGCCAAGGAAGGTGGAGCCGTGGTGTACTTGCGACAAGAGGGCAGAGGCATTGGGCTTGTTGAGAAACTCAAGGCTTACAATCTCCAGGACGATGGCATGGACACTTATCAAGCCAATGAGGCTTTGGGCCATCAAAGAGATTCGAGGAGTTTCGATGTGGCTGCTGCCATCTTACGAGATCTAGGGTGGTCCAAAGTGCGGCTGATGACCAACAACCCTCAGAAAGTTTCCTCCTTGACAGAAGAAGGCATTGAAGTCACAGAGATTGTGCCAATTGTTTTTGCTGCCAACGCACACAACGAAGCCTACCTCAAGGCAAAACGCCAAGAAGAGGCTCGCTGAACCGTCACATGGAGAGTGCATGCATCCACTCCATGCATACGATGGCTCCAATGGTTCCCACCGCATAGCCCAAGACGGCCAGCAGGACCCCTACGGGGGCCAGGGCAGGGGAGAATGCACTGGCAACAATGGGGGCCGAAGCGGCACCGCCAACATTGGCTTGTGATCCTACAGCCACAAAGAAGAATGGTGCCCGGATGAGCTTGGCGACTGCCAAGAGCACGACAATGTGGACAAGCATCCAAAGCAGTCCGATGGTGACGGCTGAGCCGTACATGCTCCAATTTTCAATCAGGCTTCCAATGTCCATTTTCATCCCAATGGTCGCCACCAAAACGTAAAGGAAGACGGACCCCATTTTGCTCGCACCTGCTCCCTCGTAGTTTCTTGCACGTGTGAAGCTCAAACCAATGCCAATGGCCGTCGCTGTGACCACGAGCCAGAAAAAACCCTTGGTCACAGAGGACAAATAGATGGCCGTAGAATCTGGGTTGTTGGCCATGGTGCGGTCCAGCCACTCGGTGAAATGAGAGGAGGCACCATCGGCCACCAAGTGGGACAAAGCCACTCCTCCAAACGCCAATGCCACGAGGACCATCCAATCGGGGAAGCTTGCAATGCGTGCAGACTTGGCTTGAAGTTGTTCCACACGGTGTTGCAATTCATCGACGGCAGAGGCATCAGCGTTGAGCCAACGGTCAATTCGTTCGCGGATTCCTGCGCCAAAAAGCAAGAAGGGCATCCACAAGTTGGCCACAAAGACATCCACAATGAGCATGATGGAGAACTGGGCATCCAACGTGTCAGAAATTTCCTTCAACGCGGCTTGGTTGGCTCCTCCACCAATCCAAGAGCCGGCTACTGTCGAAAGCCCGCGCCAATAGGCATCGGGAGCATTTCCTCCGAGCACTCCAGGGTCACTTTGCCCCACCACCCACAACGCGAAGGGGCCTCCGACGACAATGCCGACTGTGGCGGCAAAGAACATCATGATGGCTTTGGGTCCCAAATTGTAAATGCCTTTGAGGTCGATGGAAAGACAAAGCAGAACCAAACTCGCAGGCAGCAAATACCGAGATGCCACGAAGTACAATTGGCTTTCTTCGCCGTTCACAATGCCCAACGAATTCAATGCTGCAGGAATGAAGTAGCACATCAAGAGTGCTGGGACAAACGTGTAGAACTTCTTGAACCGAGGCAGGGAGTTGGTGTAGAAGACCAATCCCAAGGCGCCCGTGAGCAAACCCAATACGACGGCATCGTTGGTCAAAGGAAAGATGGAGGACATGAGATAGGTGTTTGCACAAAAATGGAACAAAAAAAGTCGGCACAAGAAAAACGGCCCACGCAAAGCGCAGACCGTCCTCTTCTTTGGTTCCTGGCAGAACCGAACCCTATCACCAGATCATCAATGGGATGTTGCCGGATGGATTGGAGGAGCCTACTTGAATGAAGTAAGTACCTGGTGATACGGATTCTCGAATGGGGTAGGACATCACTCCTGGAGACGTCATCACTCCAGTACCTTGCCAAGCCACGCGCCCATCGGAAGCCAAAACACGGATGAATGCGCTTTCGGAGGTCAGTCCTGAAATGTGGATCATCGAGTGCTCTGATGTCAAGGGGTTGGGGAAGATTTGCAACTCGGGTTGCTCCTCCAAACCTCCGATCGAACTCACCGCGTCTCCCGTGCAATCATACCCTGGGTCAGGGTATTCACAGCTGCCGTCTTCATCCGTGGCGAGCTCAGCATAGTTGCATGCAACATCGTCTGTGCACCCATCCACTTCCATTTCGTCACAGACCCCATCGCCATCGGCGTCCTGCAGACAGTTGCCCGCACAATCGAAGAATGATTCAGCGTATTCGCAGTTTCCAACTTCGTCTGTCGCCATCGCGTCATAGTTGCACGCGTCATCGTCAGTGCACCCCTCGATCTCCAACTCGTCGCAAATGCCGTCGTTGTCGGAGTCGCTCAAGCATGCACCATTGCAGTCGTAGTATGGGGTTGAGTAGGTGCAATCGCCGGCTGCTTCTGTTGCAAATGCATTGTAGTTGCATGCCTCGGCGTCCATGCATCCAAAGGTGTCATACGTGCAGCTGCCGTCGTTTTCAGTGGCTGCCTCATTGTAGTTGTTGGCACCCTGGTCATCGCAACCTTGTACCTCAAGGTCATCGCAAACGCCATCTCCATCCGAATCGTTCAAGCATGCGCCATTGCAGTCGTAGTGCTGCTCAGCATACAAACACTCTCCTTCATCGGTGGCCAATGGATCAAAATTGCACGCCCCAGCCTCTTGGCACCCTTGGACCTCGACCTCATCACAAATTCCGTCGGCGTCTGAATCGGTCAAACAGTTCCCTGCGCAGTCAAGATGGGCCTCCATGGGGTAGATGCAGACGACCTCATCGGTTGCATTGGCTACATAGTTGCAGGCCTGTTCGTCGTTGCAGCCGGCAATTTCCAGCTCGTCACAAACTCCATCGCTGTCTGTGTCGTTGTTGCAGACCCCGCTGCAATCCATGTAGTCTGCTGGGTAGTCACAGGTTCCGTTTTCGTCTGTCGCCATAGCATCATAGTTGCAGGCTTGGATGTCGGTGCAACCAACCACTTCCAAAGCGTCGCAAATGCCATCGCCGTCGGAGTCGGTCAAGCATGCACCATTGCAGTCGTAGTGCGTGGCTGGAAACTGACAGGAGCCATCGTTTTCGGTGGCAGAGGGCAGGAAGTTGCAAGCGGATGCTTCAGTGCAACCCTCGGATTCAAAGGCGTTGCAAATGCCGTCGTTGTCGGAATCCAACAAGCATTCACCGTCACAATCGTAGTGTTGTTCCGCATACGCACAAGAGCCGTTGTCCAGGATGGCACCAGGCGTAAAATTGCATGCCGCAATGTCCTGACATCCTTCGACTTCGGCAGCATCGCAGATGCCGTTGTCATTGCTGTCCTCGCAACCTTCCAAGGCCACCACTTGGGCACATACTTCAAGCTCGATGCTGTAGCCAAAGTCGTTGTTGTCGGCATTGAATTCGGCCAAAACCTCCCCGCTTGCAGAAGTGAGCATCATCGAACCTCCCACGTCGCAGTTGCCATCACCTCCAAAATCAATGGTGCAAAGCCCATCGCCAGCGGTGTCCTCAAATTTCAATAGGTGACAGCCCTCCTGGATGCACATCTCATAAACCAAGTTGGTGGAGCCATTCTCATAGTCTCCGTCTTGTGCAAGGATTTCACCGTCTGATGTTTCAATGCTCCAGTTGGTTTCACTTGCAAACTGATCAGTCTCCAGTTCGAGTGTCCAACGGTCCGATGCCGTGACATCAAAGGCGTGGTTGTAGATATTGTTGTCGGCAAAATCATCTTGATCGCCGCCCAAAAGAGCCACTTCCAACCTCAAAGAGTTGGTGTTGTCCAGAGACAACTCAGGCAACATCGCCTCCACGGTAGCTCCTGGTGCAATTGTCGTTGCGTGAATGGTGGTGATGGACGCATGGTCGTTCAGGGTCATGCTGATTTGAAAGCCATTCACATTGTCGACACCCAAATTCGTCACCAGCGCAACGGGAGCGACTTGGGGGGCACAAGTTGTTTCCCCCACATTCGCCAGTCCAACCACGGTGAGGTCCCGCTCAGTCACAGGCAATCCACCGAGGCTTTCGAGCAAGCTCGAACGCGAGGACTCGAGGCAAGCTCGCATGCGATTCGATTGACCCTGAGTGAACATGTCCTTGCACTCTTGTGGAGTGTAGTCCATGTAGTTCTCGAGAATGGCATCAGGGCAATCAGGAGTGTTGCAGCTCAAGTTTTTTGTGGTTGGAGGAGTGTCGCAAACGGCATCTCCAGCGTTGGCACAGTTTGATTCCGCACCACATTCGTTCGTGCCGTAAAACGTATGAAAAAGGCTCAGGTGGTGGCCCATCTCATGGGTGACCGTCCGATTCAAGTCGCGTCCAGGCTTGAGTTCTCCTACGAGGCCAAAAGTGTTGTAAAGAAGCACAATTCCATCTCTGGCATCCCCGGTAGGTCCTAAGTAAGCAAAGCCTTGGGTTCCACTTCCTCCATCGTTGCCATTGATTTCTGGAACGACAAAGATGTTGATGTAATCGTCTCCATACCATGTGGTCAACGATTTCACGGCCAACTGTTCCGCACCGTCGTATTGGTTGTCATTGGCAATTCCATGTTCCTGAAAGCCAGGGACTGCATTGCCATTGACACGCACGATGCCATTGGTCGGTGCACCGTTGGGCGTGCGACGTGCCATTTCAAATTGAATGTGGGTGTCAGCTCCTGCGCCATCACCAAGGGTGCCCGGCATCTTGCGGAAATCGTCGTTCATTCCGTCAATCGCAGAGAGAATTTGTGCATCGCTGATGTTCTCATCCACCCCGATGGGGGAGCCGCGGTGGATCACGTGCACCACAATGGGAAGCGTGTGCACCTCTAAGATGCGCTGGCTTTCGTTGCGCATGCGTTCCATGGCCTCACGAACAGCTTCGAAACTTCTTGCGTAAGTACTGGATTGGCTGATTTCCAAGGCATGGATGCCGTCGGAGCCACAAGGCTCATCGGATTGAGACCATCCCTCGGGGGATGAGGCAAGCGCAACAAACAAGAGAGGGAAAAGAAGTGAATAGCGCATGGCGGACGGATTTTCTGAGAAAGGGTTCACCGTTTCTTTACGCCCTTTCGCCATCCGTGGTTTCATTTTTGGCCATGAAAAACCCCGAGGTCCCATTGGCCTCGGGGTTTTCTGCAAAAAATTATCAAGAATTATATGCCTTGATGCATCAGGGCTTGGCGTTGACCTTGATTAGCTCCACCTCAAAAACGAGTGCTGCGTAGGGAGGGATGGCGCCACCTGGTGCTGGACGGGCGCCATAGGCGAGGTCCTGCGGGATGTAGAATGTGGTTTTGCCACCTTCCTTCATCAATTGAAGCCCCTCAGTCCATCCGCGAATGACTCCGCTTAATGGAAAGGAAATGGGCTCTCCTCGCTTGTAGCTGCTGTCAAACTCCTCCCCGTTGAGCAAGGTTCCGCGGTAGTGAACGGTGACTTCGTCGTTCGCGTCTGGAGAAACTCCTGAGCCTTCGAGATCGTGTTTGTATTGCAATCCAGATGCGGTGGTTGAAATGCCGTCCTTTTGTCCATTTTCGGCCAAGAAAGCTTCCCCTTCAGTTTTGGTGGCCATGGCCATTTCTTCTTTGATGGATGTCATCTGAGCTTGAACAATGCCATTGGCCTCATCTGGCGTCATGCTGGAGGTTCCAGCCAAGGAGGCTTCAAAGCCATTTTTGAGAGATTCGCCGTCAACACTGCGCAGGCCTTCACTCGAAAGGTTGGTGGCGAACAAAACGCCGAGGGCGTAGGATAAAGAATCCATGGAAAGGGTGGTGGTTTGTTTGGAGGTTTTCCCGCGTTGACCCCTTTGTGCAAGGCCAATGGAAGGGAAAGTGGTTCCGAAAAGAAAAAGAAGTCCCAACGGGACTGAAAATTTGCGTTGTGTCATGGAGGCGAAGTTCGGGTGAAAATGAGCAAGTTCTTCTTACTTTTTTTCTCGTTGAAGCCATAACCGAGCCCTCGAAAACGTTGGAGGCTTTTCTCATTTGTGATTCCCTCGAGGATGGCGAAGCGTGCCATGGCCCCGCGCGCGGCTTTCGCAAAAGCGGAGATGCTTCGTAGCGTGCCATTGCGCTGGTCCAAAAATTGGCAGTTGATGATGCGCTCACCCGCCAAACCTCGCAATGCGGTCTGGCTGTACTCTGCGCTTGCCAGGTTCAAGATGTGCGCATGTCCTTGGGCCTTCATATGGGCCTGGACCAAGGAGGGGAGAACACCTCTCCAATAGGAGTGCATGGAGCCAAATGCTGGGTCGGGCGACCATGGCTGCCCCATTTCCAATCGAACAGGAGAATAGGCGTCCCACGGCCTTAGCAAACCATACACCGCATGAAGGATACGGACACGTCGCTGGGCCTCTGCCATGCAATCAGCGGGAAGGGATGGAAGGTCCAAAGACTTGAAGGCATCACCGTGAAACGTCAAGCCTGCCGCAAATGGGGAGTCGAGTGCCCAGGTTTGATGCCAGTCATGCACTTTGTCGGTCAGTTTTTCACTCAGTGACATCTTGACGGCAAGTTCTTCGCGGGACCATTTGGAAAGGGCTTCCATGATGTGCTTGGCCTGCTTTCCAGCATCCGGATTAGAAAGCGCAGGAAGCTTTGGTCCAACAGGGGGATGACTTGGACGAAGTGTCTTGGCAGGAGAGAGCAAAATCAACATGCAGGACAAAATTCAACGTCCAACCTTTACCTTCAACTTTCTAACGGGAAAAAATGTCATGAGGAACGTTGCAAAAATCGGGTGTGTGTTGCTGGTTGGATGGTTGGTTTCTCTGTCGGCCATGGCGCAATCGCCTTGCCCAGGGGACTCTTTGGCATTGAATGTCACCGTTGACACAGACGATTGGGGATATGAAGCGTATTGGGAGCTTTTGCCGGCAGAGGGTGGTTGTGGGGATGGGACGGCCTTGCTTTGGGGTGGCAATTCTGAAGTAGGGTGTTCAGCGGATTTACCGGGTTTGGAGAGTGAGGCCTTGCCCAGCAATGTTCAGGTGACTTCCGCCACGGTGTGCGTGTCAGAGGGGGACAGTCTGGTCCTTTTCCACAGAGACAGTTACGGGGACGGGGGTACAGCGTTTTCCATTGCGTTGCAAGGGGAAGAGGTCTTGGGTTTTCAGGGCTCAGGGGGAGGAAACGAATGGGGAATCTCGGTCGCTCCTTTTGTCAATTATGCCTCCTTTGTCCCGTGTTTGGCTGACACCATCGTCGCGAATGGCCCATCATGGGTAGGGTCCAATGAAGACGCCTACGCGCTGTCAGGTGAGGTGGCTCCTCCCGCCCTTGGTTGCGGTGTGTACGGTGGGTGGTGTGAGGAAGACATAACCCACACCCTTTGGCTTCGATGGATTGTTCCTTCTGAGGGGGGTGTTTTTGAGGTGTCCACGTGCAACGATTCTACCACGTTTGACACCCAACTTGCCTTGTGGCAGGCCTCCGATTGTTCCGATTGGTCGACGTACACTTTGCTGAACGCAAGCGATGACCATGGCTGTGATGTCGGCTCGTTTCGAAGTACTTTTTTGACCCCGTGCATGGAGGGCGGGGAAGAATTGCTCCTTCAAGTGGATGGTTACTATGGCGAGGTTGGACAAGTGGAGGTTTCAGTGCAGTCGGTGGATGCGTCAGAGGCATTCTATGCAAGTGCCTCTGTTTCTGGCTTGTCTTGCAACCTGTCGGAAGGATTCAATCCGGATGGCTCGATTGCCTTGAACGTGAATGCAGGCCCCAATTCCGCTGTATGGAATTGGCAGGGGGCATTTGGCAGCGTCTACACAGGAAGCGAGCTTGACAATCTTCTCCCGGGCTCGTACACGGCCTCTGCTGCATTTTGCGGCACGGAATGGCAGGAAACGTTTGAAGTAGATGAACCTGAGATGATTGATTTGACGGTGTCCTTGAGCCCAGATTGTGAGGATGGCAGCATGGCAGGATTTGTGTCGGTCGGTGAAGAGGAAGATTTTGCCTCGGTGACATGGCAAGTCGGAGGACAGATGTACAACGGCGGCAGTGTGGAAGGACTTGTGCCAGGCTTGTGCGAAGTGTTCGCCATTACGGAGTTGGGGTGTGAGGCCTCGACCTACACATGGGTGGAGGCAGTGGGGATTCCAGAATTGGACTTGGGGCCGGATGTTTTTGGCTGTGCAGGTGAGGTGTTTACTTTTTTGGCACCCATCGACGCGGGGCTCCAATACAATTGGTCCACCGGAGATGATTCTCCCTTGTTGAATCTTGTCGGTGAGGAAGGAACCACAGTGCTTGCCTTGCAAGTGACTGACAATGCAGGCTGTGAGGCGACGGACGTCGTACTCGTTACGGTGGAGGATTGCATTTCAGACGTTCAAGGGGCCATCGTATCATTGGGCAATTGGGAGGAGGTGCATGCCTTTCCCAATCCATTCCTGTCGTCGCTTACCCTCACAGCTTCAAGTCCGTTGAGGGGAGATCGCATTCAAGTTTGGGATGCCATGGGAAGAGTCGTCGCGTGCCAATGGCGGAAAGAAAGCCAGGGTTGGGGATTGGAAACGGATTTGGCTCCTGGGATGTACACCCTAGTCAGTCCGGACCTTCAAGGCAGCTTGAGGGTGGTGGCGGAGTGAATCGCACATCCTCCTAAGAAGAAGGCCAGCGGGCGTTTCCGAGCAGTTGACAAGCTTCCTCTAGATGTGCGGGATGCACGTCGAGGTGGGTGACGAGACGGACTTTGTCCGGGCCAAACGCAAAGCATGCAATGCCCTGCTCGGAGAGTGCTGTCACAGCTTGGTCGGCATGGGCCCCATGGAGGTTGAGTATCACAATGTTCGTCTCTACAGGGTCCACAGAGCGCACGTCAGGGTGAAGGTTAAGGGCCGTTTCTAGCATGACGGCGTGCTTGTGGTCCATGGCCAAACGGGACACATGATGGTCCAAGGCATGCAGCCCTGCCGCGGCAAGGATGCCTGCCTGTCGCATGCCGCCGCCCATGGCCTTCCTGGAACGGTGGGCCTCTGCGATGAAGTTATGGGAACCCACAAGCACAGAGCCTACAGGGCAGCCTAGGCCTTTGCTGAAGCACAAAGACATGCTGTCAAAAAGCTTTCCATAGGAGGACATGGCAGCGTGGTCGTCCCACTGCCCGCGCACGACAAAGGCATTCCAAGCCCGGGCTCCGTCCAAATGAAAGGCCAGCCCCCGGCTTCTTGTGGCTTCGGACACGGCCCGCAGAGCGTCCATGCCCCAAACAGAACCACCTCCTTTGTTGCAGGTATCTTCAACAGCGACAAGGGAAGTGCGGGCGTAGTGGCTGTCGCTGGGATTGATGTTCGAAAGACACTCCTCCACATCAAACCTTCCTCGGTCCCCGTGGAGCAAGCGCACGGAAGCACCTGAATTTCTGGCGATCCCGCCACCTTCGTAATTGTAAATGTGGGACAGTCGGTCACAAATCACCTCGTCACCAGGTTGGGTATGCACCTGAATGGCGATTTGATTGGTCATGGTTCCCGAAGGGCAAAAGAGGGCAGCCTCATGCCCCATGAGTTCAGCGCAGCGGGATTGGAGTTCCTGGACGCTTGGGTCCTCTCCAAACACATCGTCACCGACAGGAGCTTCCGATATGGCCGCCATCATCTCCTTTGTGGGGACGGTAACTGTGTCGCTTCGCAAGTCCACAAGAAGGTTGTCTGGTGGTGGTTGGAGTTGGTTGTCCGAGTTGGAGGTTGCCATGTTGCTAAGGTAGGGGAGTGGGCTCAGCTGGGGTATCTTGTGCGCATGAAGACATGGACAATTCAAAGGATGCTGGTGCTCATCACGGCAGGGTTCCTTGGTGGCGCAGTGCAGGCAAAAGAGGGCATGTGGATCCCCACTCTGCTCGATGTGATTGAAGGCGACATGCAGGCCCTGGGTCTGAAGCTGACTGCCGAAGACATTTACAGCATCAACCAGAGCAGTTTGAAAGACGCAGTTGTGCACTTCAACGGAGGATGCACCGCGGAGATGGTCAGTTCGGAAGGGCTGTTGTTGACCAACCACCATTGCGGTTATGGCCAAATCCAGCAGCACAGCAGTGTGGAAAACGACCTTTTGGCCGACGGCTTTTGGGCCATGACCCGTGCGGAGGAATTGCCCAACCCAAATTTGACATGCACCTTCATCGACCGCATTGAGGACGTGACGAGGCGTTTGGCCAGAGCATGTGTTGGATTGTCAGGTGAGGCAAGGGAGAAGAAGATGAAGGAGGAAATGGATGCGATCGTGCTCGAGGCGACAGAGGGCCAGGGACTTGAGGGCAAAGTGGTGGCTTTTGACTTTGGCAACAGTCACTTTTTGATCACGAGCCGGGTGTTTCGGGATGTGCGTCTGGTGGGCGCGCCACCTTCTGCGGTTGGCAAGTTTGGTGGCGACACGGACAATTGGGTTTGGCCGCGTCATACCGGAGACTTCAGTGTGTTCAGGATCTATGCCGATGCGAACAATGCGCCGGCAGATTTCGCCCAGGACAATGTGCCCTACGCACCCAAGCACCACTTCCCAGTCAATGTGGATGGGGTCAAGGATGGGGACTTCACCATGGTGTTTGGTTTTCCTGGTCGCACCGAGCAATACTTGACCTCGGATGCAGTGGAGCATGTGATCGACCGATTGAACCCCATGCGTATTTCCATGCGCGATGAAGGGCTTGCCGTGATCAATGCTGCCCGCGCCTCTTCAGATGCATTGCGCATTGCCTATGCCGCCAAACAAAGTGGGGTGGCGAATGCTTGGAAGAAGTGGAAGGGCCAAAACCGTGGGCTGACCGAGCTCCATGCCTTGGACAAGAAGCGCGCGATGGAGTTGCGCCTGAACCAAGCCACAGGCACCACGGTCATCAAAGACATTGCGGCCTTGAATGCCCGGTACTTCCCGTATTTGGAGGCACGGGCTTTGTTCATCGAGTGGCTGTATTACGGCCCTGAGATTTTCAACTATGCCCACAGTTTTTCTGGACTTGTCCAAGGGGATCCTGCAGAAGAGAAAAGGGCCTCGTTGCTCGAGCGTTTGCGTGCGGATGAATCGGGTTTCCGACGTGATTACGATGCCGTTGTGGATGCACAAATGATGGGGCGTTTGGTCACCGAATATTTGACGTGGATTCGACCTGAAATGGAGCCGGAAGGTCTGCGTGAGGAAGTGGCAAAAGCTGGTGGGGGGCAGGCATGGGCTGACAAAATGTTCGACAAAAGTGTGTTCGATGACGCAGATGCCATGGACAAGCTCTTGGCCAACGGTTCAGCAAAGGCGTGGTCCAAGCTCCAGAAAGATCCAGCCTACCGTTGGGTGGAACAAATGCGTGGACACTATTTCAGCACCGTTGCACCGGAGTACAGCCGGCTTCGTTCTGAAATCGAAAAGGCTTCGGGGCTTTACACCAAAGCCCTGCGCCTTGCCTTTCCTGAGGAGGTCTTTCCCATCGACGCCAACAGCACACTTCGCCTGACCTATGGAAAGGTGGAGGGCAGCGCCCCTTATGACGGCATGCAGTACAATCCATTGAGCACGGCGAAAGGCATCCTTCAGAAATACGTTCCTGGAGACCCTGATTTTGACATGCCCCCTCGGCTTGTGGACCTGTTGGAACAGGAGGCCTATGGCGACTACGCGAATGACGAAGGAGATCTCGTGGTTTGCTTTACAGGGAGCAACCACACGACGGGTGGGAATTCGGGTTCACCGGCTTTGGACGCTTCAGGGAACCTCGTGGGCATCAACTTTGACAGGAGCTGGGAAAGCACCATGAGCGACATCCTTTTTGACGAGACACGCTGTAGAAACATCATGGTGGACATGCGCTATGTCCTTTGGGTCATGGACGTGTATGCTGGGGCGGGTCACCTGGTCCGTGAAATGAGCTTGGTGCGTCAGGACTGAGAACAGCCCTCAGGAGGCCATCATGCCAATGGCAATGACGGCAATGGCAAAGAGGAACAAAGCAAAGACGACGGGGCCGCCGATTTCATTTTGCTCGGGCTCGTGGGAGTCGTGGTGGTCGTTTGACATGCGACAAAAATAAGAAGGAAAACGCCTGTTTTGTGCAACGTATGAAGACCTTCATGCGTCCCCTAGGGGGATGTGGTACCTTCGCATGACCTGCCCTGTTTTGAAAACCGACATTTCTCATTGAACCATGAGCCTTCTTGACCGTCTTGTTCCGTTTGTTTTGGCCCTCTCGTCCCTCGGTTTCAGCCCCTTGATTTGGGGTCAATGTCAAGAGGGGGAGTCGCCATTGGTGGTGGACTTGCTCACCGACAATTACCCATATGAGACGAGTTGGGAACTGACCATTGATGGGGAGTTGGTGATGAGCGGAGATGGTTACACGGAAGGTGCCACGTTGTACTCGGACACCTTGTGTCTGACCAACGTAGATGTCCAATGCATGCAGTTTGAGATTTTTGATACTGCGGGGGACGGCCTATGCTGTGGATTCGGAGAAGGGTCCTACACGGTGACATTTGGCGGGGATGTGGTGGCGTCGGGAAGTGAGTTTGGCTCCAGTACGGGTGGTTTCTTCGATTGCGCGCCAGGCGAAACGTGCAACGATGCGATCCCTTTGACTTCACTGGACTACGGTACGGTGATGTCTGAAGGCGACTCGTATTGGTATTCCTTCACGCCTGTGGCCAACGGAATGTACACGTTCAGCTCTTGCGGGAATGACTGTGACACGCGGCTTTACATCTATGACTATTGCCAAATGGGCAACTTCGACGACACCAACGAAGGATCCATTTATTACGATAACGACCAAGGAGGTTGCGGCAACGAAGCACAGTTGACGGTTTTGCTGGAAGAAGGTGTCACCTACTGGGTTCGTTGGGCTTCCTTTGATGGACCCTGCAACGAAGCATGGAGTTGGGAATTCAACTTTGGAGGGCCCCCTACTGGGTGCACGGATCCCGAAGGATGCAATTACAACCCGATGGCGGAGATCGACAATGGGTCCTGCGTTTACCCTGGGGATCCTGACTGCAACGGACCCGACTTGGTGGTCAGTGCAGAGGCCATCGTGAACAGCTTGCAAACCCAAGTGATGCAGGTGGATGAAAACGACTGCTACATTGAGGAGGGGTGCTTGAATGGTTTTGGTGATCGGGAGTTGGTTCGGTTCACCACCCACATTCTGAACATTGGTGACTTGGATTACTACATCGGAGTTCCAAGCGAAGGAGGAGAGAACAACCAATTTGAGTGGGGCGATTGCCACAACCATTGGCACCACAAAGGCTACGCCAAATACGATTTGTTCACACTCGACGGGGGCGTGATCCCCATTGGATTCAAAAACGGGTTCTGTGTGATGGACTTGGAATGCGGTGGACTTCAACAAGAATTCCCGTCAAGTGGAGGAGGGACGGCGCAATACGGCTGCGGAAACATGGGCATTTCAGCGAAATGCGGGGACATTTACAGTTCTGGCCTTACCTGCCAATGGATCGACGTTACAGATGTCGAAGACGGAACGTACTACCTCCTCGTACGTGCCAACTACGACTTCATTCCCGATGCTTTGGGAAGGGCGGAAAATTCTTATGAGAACAACCATGCAGCAGTTTGCATTCAGCTTGACCGCACTTCTGGTCAACTCGAGGTAGAAACGGTGGAGGGGTGCGAACCTTTCTACGATTGTGCAGGGACATTGTTTGGTACCGCCGAATCCGATTGCAACGGGGATTGTGGCGGAACCGCTTTGGTGGGAGATTTGGACAACAATGACGCGCAGGAATATGCAGATGCGGTGCACTACGTGGAGGGTATTTTGGGGAACGATTTGACGCCTGCCTCTTGCAATGACATTGACCAAGATGGAGAAATCACGGTGAGCGATGCAGCTTTGATGTCCCAATGCCAATGGTTCAACACCGCGCACGAGCATCCGGACAGTGCAGGGTACCACCCCAAATGTGACTTTCCCGTTCAAGAGATCCTAAACATTTACGACACCGTCCATTTCTCGGTGGAGAATGTGAATTGGGACATGAACTACTTCGATGTTCATGTCATGAATCCATACAACCGCATCGTGGGCTATGAACTCGACTTTGCAGGTGTCAGCATCAGCGATGCAGTGTCGCTTGCAGATCCCTTTGCCTTTGACATCACTCCTTCCTTCGCGCCCGGTGGCGCCAAGGTGATTGGATTGAGTTACGACGGGGCCTCATGTCCCAAAAACCTCGAATTTGTGCCGCTGCTCAGGGTGTACTGGTCCGAGGCAACGGAGGAAGTATGCATGGCGGAAGTCATCGATGTGGTCAATGACGACTACCAAAACACCCTGCACACCATCATGGATGGTTGCGTGTCTGGATGGGATGTCATTGCCTCGCAAGAAGCCATGTCAATCGCTCCCAATCCCGTCACTGGCTCGAGCATGGTGAAATTCCCACTTGGCCGGTGGACCATGGACATCATGGACATTCAAGGTAGAATCACCGAATCGCGCGAAGTTTCTGGACGTCGGGCCATGATTGTGGCAGAAACATTGGTCCCAGGGACCTACATTGTTCGGCTATCAAATGAACAAGGTCGCCTCGTTTCCCGTTTTGAAGTCCAGTAACAGAGAGAACATGAGGCCATTGACACATATCAAGACACTGGGGCTTTTGGCCTTTGGATTCACGGGAGCATTTGGCGCGGGGGCCCAAGTTGTGATCAACGAGTTTTCTTGCAGCAACTATTCGCTGGGCATTGCTGGTAACAATGAGGACTTTGTTGAGTTTTACAATCCGGGATTGACAGCGGTGGATTTGGGTGGCTATTTCTTGAGCGACAACGTGGACAACGTGGACAAGTTTGAGATTCCCGGAGGAACTGTTGTCCCAGCTGGAGGCCATCTGCTTGTCATGTGTTCCGGGGAGGGAGAGCTCCTCACCAACTTGTACCTCGGGGGATATTTGAACGCGAATTTCAAAATCAACCAATGCCAAGGGGAGTCCTTGGTGTTTGCCGATCCAGCTGAAAACATCTTGGAATCCTATTCCTTCGTCACGGACATTGGCACCACCCAGGCTGACCACAGTTGGGCTCGAAGCACCGATGGCGCTTCAAATTGGGAAGTTTGTGTGGCCCCATCTCCAGAGACAGCGAACGGTGCGGACCCCTTTGACATGTACACAGGGTACGCTCCAACTCCTGCGTTTGACGTAGAATCGGGGTACCATGTAGGGGCCATCACGGTCTCACTTTCAGCACCTGCTGGCTTTGACATTTACTACACTCTGGACGGTTACACCCCCACAGAGGGAAGTGCATTGTACACAGGCCCCATTGATTTGACGGAAACGACGGTGGTCAGAGCCGTTGCCTTTGATCCAAATGACGATGTTCCTCCGAGCAAAGCGCCGAGCTACATCGCGACCAACACGTACTTCCTGGGTGCAGATGCCCACTCCATCCCAGTGGTTTCCGTCAGTGGCAATGGGCAAGAGGATGGTACCTGGGGATGGGGTTCAGGAGAAGCTGCACATGTTGAGTTTTTTCATTCCGATGGCACCTTTTGGGTGGAAGCGACAGGAGACAGCAACGAGCATGGCAACGACAGCAATGCGTATGGTCAAAGAGGTTTTGATTGCATCATCAGGGATCAAATGGGCTACAACCATGCGTTTGAAGCTGAGCTCTTTCACGTCAAAGAGCGGAGCGAGTACCAACGTTTGATTTTCAAAGCCGCGGCCAATGACAACTATCCATTCGAGCCAGGCGCGCACATCCGCGATGCCTATGTGCATACACTGAGCCATCTGGCAGATTTGCGTCTTGATGAGCGAACCAATGAGAGTTGCATCGTGTACCTCAATGGTCAGTACTGGGGAGTTTATGAGTACAGGGAAAAAGTGGATGATGTGGATTTCACCACTGAATACTACGACCAGCCTCGGCACTTCGTGGACTTTTTGAAGACGTGGGGTGGGACGTGGGAAGAGTACGGCACAGGAGGCGACTGGTACGATTTGGTCACTTTCTGCACCACACAAGACATGACGCAAGCTGCGAACTACGATTATGTGGAGACGCAATTGAATCCGTTGTCGTTGATCGACTACTTCATCCTCAACAGCTACATCGTGTCCGCGGATTGGCTGAACTGGAACACGGCTTGGTGGCGCGGCCGTCACCCCGATGGGGATGCCAAACGATGGAGGTACGCTTTGTGGGACATGGACGCCAGTTTTGGCCACTACATCAACTACTCAGGCATCCCCGACACCGGGCCTGAGGCAGACCCTTGCAATCCGGAGGGCATGGGCGATTTGGGCGGTCAAGGACACATTCCGGTGCTGAATGCATTGCTTGGGAACGAGACTTTTTGGAACACCTACATCAACAGATGGGCCGATTTGGGGAACACTGCGTTCACTTGCACCAACATGCATGCTGTTTTGGACAGCATGGTGGAAGTCATTGCTCCAGAAATGGACCGCCAGTGTGGCCGCTGGGGAGGCAATGTGGCGGGTTGGGAGGCGGAGTTGCAGGAACTCAGAGATTTCATCGACACGCGCTGTGAAGACGAAGTGGTGGGAGGGATGGAAGACTGTTACGATGTGGTTCCGGTCAACCTCACCTTGGACATCGTGGGCCTCGGAGAGGTCGAAGTCAATACCGTGGACATCACACCGGCCATGGCGCCCTATGATGCGTGGTACTTTGAAAATGTGCCCATCGCATTGGAGGCGGAAGAGGAATACGGCGTTGCATTCTTGTATTGGGAGGTGGTGTCTGGTGCTGTGACCATTGCAGACGTGACAGACCCGGCCCTGCCTTTGACCTTGACAGAGGACACGCACATTGTGGCGCATTTTGGCATTCCTGTTCCTCCAGAAGACGTGACCTTTGCGGTGGCTCCTGCAGGTGCTGGGGACATTGTGGTGGATGGAGTGACTTTGTCGACCTATCCCTCCACCGAGTCTATGACAGTGGCGCCTCACAACTTGATGGCCCAGCCCGAGGAGTGGTGGGCATTCACCCACTGGTCCTGGACCGGCAATGACATTGCACCAGATGCGACCTCCAACCCGGCGGAACTCGCAGTGAGCGAAACTGGATTTGTCACGGCACACTTTGTGGAAATTCCGCACACGAGTTTGACGGTTGTTGTTTCGCCTTCTGAAGCGGGCCAGGTCCGTGTTCGCGACATGGCCATGGTGGACGATGTTTGGACGTCTCAATTTGAACCTGATGCTCCCGTGGTCATGGAAGCCATCTCTGAAGAAGAGTGGCAATTCAGCCATTGGGAGACTTCGGTGACCACACCTTCGCCAGACGACCGCTCAGCGGTGGTTGCGTTGGATTTGACCGATGTCCCCGTGGAGGTGGCCACAGCGCATTACGTTCCGGTGGAATTCCATTTGTATGTCCCCAACGCCTTCACACCAGACAACGATGGCGTCAATGACGCCTTCCTTCCTTTGGGGGCTGGTTTTGAAGGAGGGACTTACCAATTCAGCGTGTTCAACCGCTGGGGGGAAGTGGTGTTCCAGTCCGACAACCCAGAGGAGGCGTGGTCAGGGGAGAACAACCAAAAGAACGGGTTGCACTTTGTCCCTGATGGGGTGTACGGTTACAGTGTTCAGGCACAAGGATTCCACGACTTGACCCCCACAGTTCTTCGAGGGACAGTGACGATTGTGAGGTGAGGCGCGGATTGCTGGCCATGCTGGCCTCCGTGTTGTTGTACACCAGTGCCAACCTTTGTGTGAAAGAACTTTCTCACTTGGGGACCTTTCAGCTGGTGTTTCTCCGTTCTGTCGTGTCCTTGGTGGTTTGTGTGGGCTACTTGCGTTGGAAAGGTCTGCCGCTCTTGGGACACAACAAACAATGGCTGGTGGTACGCGGCATCGCAGGAATGTTTGGTCTGACGGGTTTTTTCCACACCGTCAAATCCATACCATTGGCCAGTGCGACAGTGATCCAATACTTCAGCCCCGTGTTCACGGTCTTGCTTGCCCTTTTGTTTTTGCAGGAGCGTGTTTCAAAATGGCAATGGGGATTGCTGGGCGGGGCTTTGGTGGGGATTGTGATGGTCAAGGGGTTTGACCCTCGAGTTTCTTGGGGCATGTGGGGCATTGGCATGGCGTCTGCTGCCTTTGCAGCCTTGGCATACTTGGCGACGATGAAATGCAGAGAAACGGACCATCCCGTAGGTGTTGTGGTGTGGTTTCATCTTTTGTCGGTGCCCATCATGGGGATGCTTTCATGGCCGAGTTGGTCCCCTCTTGAGGGCCAAATGTGGATCTTGGCTTTGGCCATTGGCGCGCTGAGCATTGCTGCTCAGGTGCTCATGACAGTGGCTTTGCATCAAGAGGATGCAGGCATGGTGATGCCCTTCAAGTATTTGGGGGCTGTGCTGGCCTTGGGCGCAGGGTGGTGGTGGTATGGTGAAACCATGTCCGGTTGGAGTTTGGCAGGAATGGCCCTCGTCATTGTCTGCATTGTGACCAACACTGTGCTCAAGTCCATCCAACCGCGCGGCAAAGGGAAGGGCCTCGCGCAAACATGATGCCCTGGTCAATCGCTTTTTCCGTCGAGAAAGGGCAACGGCGTGAATGAAATGTGGTGGGCATAGACTTCTTGTAGCCTCTGCGTGACCGGACCGGGTCCCGTTCCAGGTCCTTCGCCAATGCTTCGCCCATCCACTTGTGTGATGTGGGCGAGTCCGCCCATGGTCCCGGTGGTGAAGGCTTCATCTGCAGTGTAGAGTTCCGTCAAACTGAAATCTCCTTCCTGCACAGGGATGTCCAAACGCTGTGCCAGGTCGAGGGTGTACGCCCTTGTGATGCCAGGGAGACAGGCATGGGCATGGGGCGTGCACAGCACGCCGTCTTTGACGAGGAAAAGGTTGGTCGCATTGGTTTCTGCAAGGAATCCGCGGTCGTCCAGCATGACCGCGTCGTCCGCGCCTGCATGGTTGGCTTGGATTTTGGCCAAGATATTGTTCAAGAGGTTGTTGTGGTGGATTTTGGAATCCAAGAAAGACGGCGCATTGCGCCGGATGGAACTCGTGATGAGCGACAGTTGTCCTGAACCGTAAACTGCCCCCTTGTACTCAGGAAGCACCACCAAGGTGCTCCCCAAGGTGTTCAGTTTGGGGTCCATGCCAGAAGTCGTCTTTTCTCCGCGCGTCAGGGTCAAACGAATGTGGACGCCATCCGTCATTTGGTTGCGTTCCAGCGTTTCAAAGACGGCATGCCGGACTTCCTCGAGGCTGGGAATGTCCGCAAACATCAAGGCATGTGCGCTTTCCATCAACCTGTGGAGGTGCTCCTCCATTTGGTAGATCTTGCCATTGGCGATTCGGAGGCCTTCCCAAACGGCATCTCCTCCTTGCACCACACTGTCCAGCACACTGACTTTTGCGTTTTCTCGCAGCACAGGGCCATTCACCCAGCACCATGTGCCGGCATTTCGTGGATCGGGTTGATTGAATTTGGGCATGGTCAAGGTTGGATGGCGCGCGCGGCAAGGGCATGGTACAGTCCGAGGCTCTGCTCGCGCACAGGATGAAGAGATGCCGGGACGTTCCCGGTGTTCAGTATTCGAGATTCCCAACCTTCGCTGGCGTGCACTCCCTCGTACCAGTAGGGTGCCCAAACCCCATCTTCAGGGCGAGGGCCTGCTGGCCAATGAAGCATGGCCGGGTCCCATGGAATCTCGGCCCAGTGGCACAGTTTTTTCAAGACGGCCTCGGGCTCGGCGTGAAGGGATTCTGCCGTCACCACCGCAGTTCGATCGGGGGCCAACTGAAGGATTTCGGTTTGGTGTTTGTAGCCCAAATCCAGGAGGTCGGGCTTGGCAACATGAGCGGTGTAAGAGGGGAGGACCCCGTCTGGATGTCGGGTCAAGAGGACGTGTCGGTGATGGGGGCTGTCCAAGTCATTCCAAGCGAGACCTTCCATGTGGTTGGCCATGTGCTTGAGGAACAAGATTGCAGGGTCTTCGGGTCGCCTGGCCATCAACGCGATGGCTTCTTGAGGAGAGGTGGGCATGGAGGCAAGCACTTCCTCCCGCGATGGTCTCGATGCGCCGGTGTGTTGGAGAAAATGCCCAAACAACGGCTCGTCCTTGACCCTCGTGTCTCGCCTTTGGGCAAAACTGTACATCGTCGCGGTGCTCCCTGTCCGGGGCCCCGCCCACAAGGCGATCGTACACGTCATCTCTGCACGCCAAATGCCGCTGAGATGTCGCAGATGATCTGGGCATTGGAACTGCGTGAGCGAGTGGAAGACATGAGCAGAAGGTAATGGAATTGTCGAGGATTCACATGTTTCGGCGGTAGGCCCCGCCGACGTCAAACATCGCCTCGGTCAGTTGACCAAGGGAGCACCATTTGCAGGCCTCCATCAAGACGTCGAAGATGTTGTCACCTGCCACTGCGGCATCCTTGACGCTTTGGAGGGCCCTCTTGCTTTCATCAGATGACATGGTGTGCAACTGTCCCAAATTGTCGAGTTGTTGCTGTTTTTCCGCTTCCGTGGCGCGGATGACTTCCCCAGGAACCAGGGTGGGCGAACCCTCTTTGCTCAAGAAGGTGTTGACCCCAATGATGGGGAATTCTCCTGTGTGTTTGAGCATCTCGTAATGGAGACTCTCCTCTTGGATCCGGGACCGCTGGTACATCGTCTCCATGGCCCCCAAAACTCCTCCGCGCTCGGTGATGCGGTCGAACTCACTGAGAACCGCTTCCTCCACCAATTCCGTCAATTGCTCGATGATGAACGAGCCCTGCAAGGGGTTCTCGTTTTTGGCGAGACCGAGCTCCTTGTTGATGATCAATTGAATGGCCATGGCACGTCGCACACTTCCTTCAGTAGGGGTTGTGATGGCTTCATCATAAGCATTGGTATGCAGTGAGTTGCAATTGTCGTATATAGCGTAAAGTGCTTGCAGTGTGGTGCGGATGTCGTTGAAGTCAATCTCCTGGGCGTGAAGGGATCTGCCGGAGGTTTGAATGTGGTATTTCAACATCTGGGCACGGGAGGACGCACCGTATTTCTCCCTCATGGCCTTCGCCCAAATGCGCCTTGCGACCCGGCCAATCACAGCATATTCTGGGTCGATGCCGTTGGAGAAAAAGAAGCTGAGATTGGGCCCAAAGCGATCGATGTCCATGCCCCTGCTGAGGTAGTACTCCACGTAAGTGAATCCGTTGGCCAAGGTGAAGGCCAGTTGGGTGATCGGGTTGGCCCCCGCTTCTGCGATGTGGTAGCCACTGATGGACACGGAATAAAAGTTCCGGACGTTGTGCTGGATGAAGTGATCCTGGACATCCCCCATGAGACGCAAGGCAAATTCTGTGGAGAAGATGCAGGTGTTTTGTGCTTGGTCTTCCTTGAGAATGTCTGCCTGTACCGTGCCTCGGACACTTTGCAAGGCCTCTGACTTGAGCTTGGCATAAGTGGAAGTGTCCAAGACTTCATTGCCCGTGCAGCCTAGGAGCAAAAGCCCCAGGGCGTCGTTTCCTTCCGGCAGATCTCCCTGATAGGAGGGTCGGGTCAGCCCCTTGTTTTCCCACTTTGATTTCAGGACCTTTTCCACGGCCTTTTCCAGACCTTTTTCGCGGATGTGCTTCTCGCAACGTTGGTCGATGGCGGCATTCAAGAAAAACCCGAGCATGACAGGCGCCGGACCATTGATGGTCATGGACACACTTGTTTGTGCCGCGCAGAGGTCAAACCCGCTGTACAGTTTTTTCGCATCATCGAGGCAGCAGATGCTGACGCCCGAATTCCCAACCTTGCCATAGATGTCGGGTCTGAGATCAGGATCTCGTCCATAGAGGGTCACAGAGTCAAACGCAGTGGACAGACGCTTGGCGGGCATCCCCAAAGAGACATAGTGGAAGCGTTTGTTGGTCCGCTCTGGCCCCCCTTCACCGGCAAACATTCGGGTGGGGTCTTCGCCTTCGCGCTTGAAGGGATAAATGCCCGCGGTGTAGGGGAAGGAGCCAGGCAAGTTTTCCTGCAGGTGCCATTGCGCCAAATCTTGCCACCCTCGGAAAGAAGGCAAGGCTACTTTGGGGATGTCTTGATGAGAAAGCGAAGCGCTTGTGGTAGGGATCCGGATGTCTTTGCCGCGCACCTTGAAAACGTACTCCTTGGCGCTGTAGCGGGCTTGAAGCTCAGGCCAAGCCCGCAGCCACTCGTGGAGGCGTGCATCCAAATCGAGTTGGAGTTGGTTTCCCGCTTCTTTCAAAGCTATTTGGGCCTCGCCGCTCACTTCTTTTGCGGCCACTTCAAGGGCTTGCAGCTTTCCGGCCATTTCCGCCTGCTTCTCTGCCCACCGGTCATAGGCTCGGTTGCTCTCAGCAATTTCAGACAGGTACCGTGTTCGTGCCGGAGGAATGATGAAGACTTTCTCACTGGACCCTTCTTCGGCTGAGAAGTGGGATGCCAAATCGGCTCCTGTTTTTTGGGCCATCGTGTTCATCATACGACGGTAGAGCTCATTGGTCCCCGGGTCGTTGAATTGTGAGGCGATGGTCCCTACCACAGGAAGTTCGTCGTCCTGGGCTTCCCACAAATCATGGTTGCGCTTGAACTGCTTTCGAACATCTCGCAAGGCATCTTGGGAGCCGCGTTTGTCAAATTTGTTGATGGCCACCACGTCGGCAAAATCGAGCATATCGATTTTTTCCAGCTGCGTGGCTGCCCCAAATTCAGGTGTCATCACGTACAAGGACACATCGCTGTGGTCCATGATTTCCGTGTCACTCTGGCCGATTCCACTTGTCTCAAGAATGATCAAATCGTACGCCGCAGCTTTGAGGATGTCCAGTGCTTCTTGGACATGCTTGGACAAAGCCAAGTTGGATTGCCTGGTTGCCAGCGATCGCATGTAGACTCGGTCGGAATGGATGGCGTTCATGCGGATGCGGTCGCCCAGAAGAGCGCCTCCTGTTTTCCTCTTCGAGGGGTCCACGCTCACCAAGGCGATGCGTTTGTCCGGGAAGTCCATCAAGAAGCGGCGCACCAGTTCGTCCACCATGGAGGATTTTCCGGCGCCACCGGTGCCTGTGATGCCCAGCACGGGAACCTTGGGAAGGGTCGCTCGAATGGGGGCAAAGGCTTCGGCAAAGGGTTCTGTGTTGTTCTCGGCTGCCGTGATGCACCGCGCCAAATCCTGGATGTTGCGCTCTCCCAACCGCTCCATGGCGCCATGGAGATCCTCCAATGTTGGCACGGTGTTGAAGTCTGCCCTCTGCACCAAATCGTTGATCATCCCCTGCAGTCCCAATTCCCGACCATCGTCAGGATGGTAAATACGTTCGATGCCATAGGCATGCAAGGATTCGATTTCTTGCGGCAGGATGGTCCCACCGCCTCCGCCAAAAATGCGAATATGCCCTGCGCCCCGCTCGTCGAGGAGATCCTTCATGTACTTGAAGTACTCCATGTGACCTCCTTGGTAAGAGGTCATGGCAATGGCTTGGGCGTCCTCTTGAATGGCAGTGTTTACCACTTCATCGACGCTGCGGTCGTGCCCCAGATGAATCACTTCGCACCCCGTGCGCTGCATGATGCGGCGCATGATGTTGATGGCAGCATCGTGTCCGTCGAAGAGGCTTGCGGCGGTCACAATCCGGACCTTGTGGGTGGGGGAGTAGGGGGGCTGTTGTTCCATGTCGTTGCGTGGCTCCATGCGAAATTAGGCCAAACCCCCTGCCGACCTGTGCCTCATCGCACCACGGCCCCATGCTCCCTTGGGACGTCTTGCACATTTCCCTCCCAATCCCAAGCGTCCAGCAAGGGCGCCCAAGACTGAGGGACACCAGCCGTGGCATGCAACATGCCGTATTCTTCAGGCAGTGCGACGGCCATGGTGCCAGCGTGCAACATCAAATTTCCGCTGCCTGTAAGGGCCGCTACAGAACGGTTGTGTTGTTTGTCTCCGTAGCGTGTGTCGCCGACAATGGGGTGCCGAAGATGCTTGAAGTGCAACCGGATTTGGTGAAATCGCCCTGTCTCAGGCCTGCACTCTACGAGGCTGTAGCGAGAGGTTTCATAAGGGCCAACGGCCACTTGGCGTTCGGTTCGGGCCAACGTTTTGTAGTGCGTGATGGCCTCTTTGGGTTTGGGATTGTGCGCCGTGGGAAGGGGTTTGTCCACGCTTCCTTCGTCCTCCGTCCAACCGCGTACAATGGCCCAATAAATCTTGGTGGTCCGTCTGTGCACGAATTCCAACTTCAGTCCATTCAGGGCACCTCCCGGTTGGGCGAACAGCACGATTCCGCTTGTGGGCTTGTCGAGACGATGAACGGGGTGCAGCCAGTCTGCCTGGTTGCGTCCTTTGTTGACCAGGTCCCGGAGGTTGTAGGGTTCGTGGTAGTCGATGTCTGTGCGGTGCACCAGCAAACGGTTGGGTTTCACCACAGCAACCACACCGTTGGCCTCATAAAGGAGGTCAAAGGAGGGTTCAACATGTTCCTCTTTGGAGGCAGACTGAGGGTGGGGAGTCGAAGAGTCGTCCAATTCCGCTAATTTGCAATCCAAATCTACCTCGCCTTCCAACGGGGACCTAACGAGAACGAAAACGGATGAAGTTGAAAACGAAAAATTCCCTGAGCCCAATTATGGCCTGGGTTTTGTTCCTTTTGGGTGGGAGCCAAAGTGGGCTCTTGGGCCAGGCCATCGGTGTTGAGGTGGTGGTGGACACGGCCTTCTATGCCACTGATCCTCCTTCTGAAATCGATCCAACAGGGATGATGGACGGATTTGTGAGCTACCTCGTGTACGCTCAATTCACCAATCCCACGGACGTGTTGAGTGCGGTTTTTTCTGATGTAGCAGGCGAATTGGGCAGTGGTCCAATGTTTTTGGATGCCCCTTGCGGGTGTTTCAACCCTGTGATTACATCTCCTGCGATGGATGCCACAAACAACAGCCTTTTGTGGCAGTTTCCTAGCACGGCTTTGTACAAATACGACACCTTTTGGACCATTGGCAAACTGAGTGGCGATGCCCCGGGCCAAACACCCACATGGCTCAGCATTCCGCAAGCGGACGGAGCGAACATATGCAGCGAATCCTATGTCAATGCGGGTGCATTTGTGACTGGGGCACCGGTCAACGCCGTTGCGGGGGATGACCTGCGAATTGCCGTTGCAAGGGTGACCACATGTGGGAATTGGTCTTTGAATTTGAATTTGCAGGTGTTTATCGAGGGCGACCAAGGGAACAACCAGCTGTTTTTCTTGGATGCAGCAGGCGGGGCGGTGTTCGTGGAGGATCCCTGCGAGGACTACGCAGAAGTAGAGGCTACCATCTCCGGCAATGCGGCACTCTGTGCCGATCTGGCTGCAGACGTCGACATGGAATTCTTGGGGTTGAACGAAGACGTGGCCACCACGTATTCGGTCTACTTTTCTGACGATGAATTTGCCACGGAAGCGTTGCTTCAAACTGGTGGAGTGAGCCAATTCCCTGGATTGTCGCAAGGCGACTACCGCGTGGAGGTTGTGGACGAATTTGGATGCCGTGACACAGTGACCTTCGAGGTGGCAACACCTCCAGCGATTTTGATGGAGGTGGCGCTCGTGGATGACAATGAATGTTTTGGAGAGGGAGACGCTTTGGTGGTCATTCCCGAGGGCGGACTTTCAGGAGGCTCTGGGGACTTGGCTCCTCTGGCCGTTGGGCCTGCCGGGGATGTCCTGTCGCCAGTGAGCTCTTCTGACAGCTTGTACTGGACAGGTTTGGTATGCGAAGACGGGGACGGCACATTTGTCTTCACCGTGACAGACGACAACGGTTGCACCAAGTCTGACACCTTGTTCGTGAATTGCCCAGAACCTTTGGAGGCCACCTTGACCTCTGGCGATGTCATTTGTGCAGGTGATGCCGATGGGTTCATTGTGGCGGAAGCCACTGGGGGGTCTGGGGATTTGTTCCTGACCAACCAGTTTGCCACGGTGGATGCGGCAGATGGTTTGTTGGACTTGGGGCCTGCGGTCTACCAAGCATGGGTTTACGATGAATTCAATTGCACTTCTGACACGTCGTTCCTCACCATTGGAGAACCAGCGCCCATTGAACTGAGCATTGGAGACATCACCAACCCGTCTTGTGGATTGGATTGCGACGGAGAAGTGACCTTGACGTCCATCGGCGGGAGTGGTCCGTTGGAGTCGACATACTTCAACACCACCACCAACCAGTTGTCGTTGGACTCCATTGGTTTGTGTGCAGGAGAGTTTGTGGCAACAGTAACAGATACTGCCGGGTGCGCCAAGACGGTTGTTTTTGAAGTGGAGGCTCCCGCGCCTTTGGACTTCTTGATTGTCGCCTCGAATGCGACTTGCACGGGGATGAGCAATGGCTCTGCGGATGTTTTCCCAATTGGTGGGACGGTTTCGGACCAAGAGTACGATTGGGTTGTGATCGACACGGCTGGGCAGGCGGCCAATCTCAACAACTTGAGCGAGATGACCTACACCGCATTGGTCACCGACCAAATCGGATGCACCTACGCAGAATCGTTTGACATTGGAATCGACATCGTCACCGACATGGAGCTGTCTGCTTTGGCTTCTCCCGTGAC
>CAWVVM010000028.1:0-30230 GCA_963933635.1 uncultured Flavobacteriales bacterium | reverse complement strand
AGAAAGAAGACAGCTCCACGCCCAAGTTGATTTCTGTGACCACACTGTCCAAGGACGGATTGTAGACGCAGCCGGCGGTAGCATAGATGCTGTCAGGCGCGCATTCCAGCGGCCCACAATTGGCCAAGGCCAAGTTCAAGGCGTTGTGGACATTCAATCGGCCACCTGTCACCGTCTCCCCAATGAGGTTGGGCACCTCATCGGTGCCATCCAAGATGTACCCGCGCACCAAATCCGCAGCCGCTTGGGGATTGCTCAAGGCAAGCTCCATGAGGTCGGGACAGGGTGCACTGTACACCAATGCGATGGCACCTGCAACGCAAGGGCTTGCAAAGGAAGTCCCACTGGTGTTTCCGTATCCTGTGGAGCCACTTGGAAGATAGACCGCATCCCCAGGAGCGCCGAGATCGATGGTGGTTGCCCCGTAGCCGGAGAATGTCCGAACGTCGTTGTCGTCTGTGGCCGTCACCGCCACCATGTAGGGCGAGCTGCAACCAGTGGGCATATCTCCCTGGGTGTCGATGTTGTATTGCTGGTTGGCCGTGGCCCCGCAATTCAAGATGCCTTGCCCGCCCAAATCATCATAGTAGGCGCACCATACAGGGTAGTTCGCTGGATTCGCCAAATCAATGCCCCATGAGGCATTGGTGGCCACAACGAATGCCCCACGTACACCTTCTGACTCATTGTACAAGGCCCTCATTTCAAATGGATAGTTGTAGGCCGCAATGACCGTGGCCTCGCTCAACCCATTGCCCATGTCAACTTGCATGATTTCCACATCCCAATTCACCCCAACGCCCCCATTGCCGTTGTCGCCTGCCGCACCGATCATGCCCGAGACAGATGTCCCATGGCCACCGGCACCAATGGCATCGGTGTTGGTGCCTGAGTTCCAACCGTTGTAGTCGTCCACAAATCCATTCAAATCGTCGTCCACCCCGTTGCCCGGAATCTCTGCGTCATTGACCCAATGGTTGTCGATCAAATCCACGTGGTTGTAATTGGAACCTCCTCCCTCAAGCACAGCCACAACGATGCGTGATCCGTCAGAAGCGGCGCCCCCGGTGGTGATGTCCCAAGCCAGGTCGGAATCGATGTCGTGGTCTCCCGGCTCCACATGGTGCCACTGCTGCCCCAAAGAAGGGTCATTGGGCAAGGTCTCACGGGCCTGCACCTCGTGGTTGAACTGCGCTGCCTTCAAGCGACGGTCGTCCTGCAGCGCGCGAAGCACCGCCCAGTCTTGGGCAGGCGTGCCCGGGTTGGGCAGTTCCATCAAATGAATGTTCGCGCGAGGAGACAAAGCCTTCACCCACTCCAAGCCATGCGAAGAGGCGACTTTGGACGGGTCTTGCTGCTGGTGGAACATCACAATGAATTCTCCGGCCAAGTGACCTTGGGCGGAGGAGGAGAGCGGGAGCCAGAGGCACAGGGCCAAGGTCGCCAGGACAGAAATGTTGCGCATGTTGTTCTTGTTGTGTTTCAATTCGTGTTGCAGGACGGCAAACATAGGGGTGTCAAGACTTGGACCACACTTTCTGCCTACAAGTTGCACATGCCAAGCCTCAAATGGACAAATGGAGTCAAAAAGAGGTGTCGAACTTCAACATGACATGCCGCGGTGCCCCCATGATTCCTGGCCTTGTGCTCACCACAGCATTGGTCAAGTTGTTCACCACCAAACTGAAGTTTTGGCCTTTGGGCGCGCGATAGACAAGCCGGGCATCCCACCTTCTTGAACCATCGGTGAATTGCTCCCGGTAGTTGACAAGGCCACTGATCAATTCCTCAAAGTACCAATCGACGGCATCGATGAAACTTTGCTGGTTGAGCGCAAAGCCCGCTGTGAACCTCCCCATGTCCCACTCCACATCCACTTTGACCGATCCACTGTTCCTGTACTTCAGAAGGGAGCCCGCGGTGACCAAGCTGTCCCTTGAATCTCCAAAGCTCTGCACAAAGTTTTGGAGGTACACCCCCAAACTGTCCTGGGCAGGATCGTTGGTCAAATCACCCGCGTAGTTGTACGTCCCACCTGCCACAATCCGCACCGGCATTCTGCCAATCCGCATGTCCCCGGACAAGGACGCTTCAAACCCTGAAATTCTGGTTCTTCCTAAGTTGAGAGGTTGAAAAAAGAACTGAGGCACCCCATCTTCGATGACAATGGTCCCATTGGAGTCCGTGTCCGCAAGCAGGGTGTACTCTATCATTTCATCGTAGTTCAGCATGAATGCCGCGACGTCGAGCAAAAGACTGCGATCCCCTTGGGCAAATTCATGCACGAATCCGAGTTCAAAGTTGTTGCCCGATTCACTGATCAAGTCCACATTGCCTCGGATGTTGATGCCGTCCGTCAACGACCCCTCCACGTATTTTTCCGCAATGGAAGCAAACCGCAATGATTCTCCGTAAGAGAAGCGAAAGTTGGTGTTGGATCCCAATTTTCGATTCATCCCAAAGCGCCAAATGGGTCCGGAACTTTCAGAATAAAACCCTGGGTTTTCATTGGACTCTGTCCGGACACCACCAGAAAACTTCCATCCGCCTTTCACCCATTCCACTTGGCCAAAGACTGCAGGGTTGAACGTGTACAATTCTATCCCGGGATAAAGACTCGAAAAGGATTTTTGGGCAGAGCCGTAAGCCCCCCACTGGGTGGTAAGGTGTTTTCCGAAAGTCCGCACATTTCTGTATTGCATCATGGCCAGGTTGCTGGTCATGGACGCTGATGGCCTTTGTCCTCTCACAAGCCAAATGTTGGGAAAGCTCATGTTCGCCAAGGGCACCCCAAAATCTGCCGAGCTGCCGAAGCGAGAATTTTGGTAAACCCGCGCGTTGAAATGATGGGTGCCCCCTTTTTCGAGAGGAGCATAGGTCGCCCAGGCATCTGCGTGCCAATTGATCCAGCGATCCTCACTGGACGTGCCGTCCATGGGGAGATACGCATTTGTCGTATAGTCGTCCCAAAGGATGAACCTCCCCATTTGTTGGTATTGGCATTGGACGGCTGCCCCTATCTGCCATTTGGGCGAGAGTCTCCAGCGCAATTTCGCGTTGCCACGTGCGCGTTGTTCATGCCCCACAGCGAGGTAGGTCTTGTCGGAAAAAACACTTCCTCCTGCAACAACATCGACCTTGTCAAAGGCCTGCCTATGCGATACGCTCATCCCGTTGGACACAGGCGAATAGCTCTTGTCCCACCACTGCCAATCTTCCGACGGTGGGTTTTGGTAAGCCCCATTGAACACACTGACCACCGTTTCAGGCTCAGACTTGGGCCAAACCGTACGCATATGGATCACCCCATTCGAAGCACCCGAGCCGTACATCGAAGATGCAGACGACTTGACCACCTCCACTTGTCCCACATGCTCCATCGGCAAATAAGACCACCAAATCTCCCCCAAATCTCCACTGACCATGGGCATTCCGTCCAACAGCATTTGCACCCTTGTGCCTACACCATAACTGTAACCGGAGCCTCCCCTAATGCTGACCTGACCATCCAAGATGGATACACCTGGAGTTTTGGCCACCAAGCCCTTCAAATCCAAGGCATTCGAACTTTGGGCCAAATATGGCTTCAAGACGGTCACAGGGGCCGTCTCCTCTTGAACGCTTGACCCTGAAATGCTTGCCGTCACGACCACTTCGCCAATTTTTTCCGTTTGGGCACGCAACGAAATCCGTCCTCCTTGTGCCTCTATTGCAGTGCAACTCAATTCAAGCGGCTCGTAACCTACAAAGCTGAAGGAAGCCCAGCAGCTGGATGGACATCGCAATTGATTCTTGAGGTTGGGCAACCCTCCAAACGCATCCGTGGCCAAAACATCAAAAGCTCCATTGGATGCAGCCCCACACCCAAACTTCACCGTCACACCTGGGAGACCCAACGCCATCGTGCCCGAGTCGTCCAACACCTGCCACCCCCCGCTTGGGGAGTTCTGCGCATCCAACGAAAAGGTAGCGAGACTCACAAACGCCAAGAAAGACAGCATTCCTCTCCAGTCATTCACATGCAAGGCCCTTTTCAACTTGGTCATGGCGCGAATTTGGGGAGCGTTCGTTCCCTAGCCATTGTTTTCCTTGGGATTTTCTTCACGACATTGGTCATATTCATCCACACCACCATCGCCTCAACATCGCCCAACCATGTCTCACTTCGACCATCGACGCTCCCTTTCGTTGGCTGCTCTGCTCATGGGGTTGCTGGCTTGCTCGCCTCCCAATGCACCCCTCCAATGGCACATTCCATGCTCGGTTCGAACCCTTGATGTTTTGACACCGCTTCACATCCGGTATGCCGGATCGGACGGCTGGGTGGGACAAACACTTGATGGCGGAAAGACTTGGGAACACCTACAGTGGACGGCGCCTGATGGCTCCCAACCTTCCTTTCGGGCGTCAGGAGCGAGCCGCGGACATTGGCATGCGGTCGGCATTGCGTCCCCTTCCTGGATGGCACGGACTCCTCTCAAGGGATTGCAGCCAGAGTGGACCTTCCACGACACCGCCTCGTCCATGTTTTTGGATGCCATGACATGGATTGACGGGGAAACAGGTGTTGTGCTTGGAGACGATACAAGGGGCTGCATGACCCTGATGAGAAGCATCGATGAAGGGGCCTCCTGGGACCAGGTTTCATGTGCTGACTTGCCAAAGCCTCGGCTTGGAGAGGCGGCTTTTGCAGCTTCCAATGGCAACCTCTGTGCCAAGGGCGATACCGTGTGGGCTTTCACGGGAGGAGCATCCTCGAGGGTCTTCCGCAGCTTGGATCGTGGGGCGTCATGGAACGCCTACGAAATGCCCATCGTGCAAGGAGGCAACATGACTGGAGCCTTCTCGGCAACCTTTGCAGATGCCCGTTTGGGCTGGGCCATGGGCGGCGATTGGTCCCGTCCAGACGACAACTACGGCAACTTGGTCCAAACCTTGGATGGAGGTGAAACCTGGAGTCTGCTCGCTGAAGGCGAGGGGCCTGGATATCGATCCAGCATTGTGCACCACCCCAAGGACTGCCGGGTCCTTGTGGCCAGTGGATTCGCTGGGTTGGAGTGCAGCACAGACTCGGGAGTCACATGGCAAACCATCTCTGACAGTGGCAGCTATGTGGCCCGGTTCGCTCCTGATGGCCTTACCTTGTGGTTGGCAGGGAATGAGAGCCTCGAAAAACGAAGCTGGCCAGCCGAAGCAAAGTGAATCCCATGGAGAAATCCACGAAAATCCAGACGGCACACCAACGCTTGGCAAGAGAAGTGGAAGCCGCTGCAGGCTTTGACGTCACTTGTACGAAAGATTGCCAAGTACTGGCCTTGGAGTTGAAGAAGTGCGACCCACGTTTCCCGCTGTCCACCTCTACGCTCAAGCGGTTCTTTGGCCTCGTCCACAACCCAAGCGAACACTCTGCGGCCACCTTGAATGCGCTCGCCAGATATACAGGAAACACCTCATACCGGCGGTGGCTATCTGGCTCTCCAACGAATGAGACATCTGCAAAGGCACCTGCAAAGGCGACGTCCAAAGTCACAATGGATGGTCCCCTTTCCGATGAAGACCTCAAACAACGCATGCGGGTTTTTCTGCATCAACACCGAAACGACCAACCTTTGCAATTGGGCAAGCTGGAATTCGATGGCCTCAGGCTCATGTGGTTTGAAATGTACCGCAGAGGTACTTTTGACATGGCATTGTGGACAGAAGTCAAGCAGCATCCTCACGTCCACAATTACATCCTCGAGCAATTCCCGCCCTTGGATTTCATGGCATCCTTCGGTGAAGTGATGGTCAGGGAATACCTCGAACAATCAGACAAAGCCAATCAAAGATCATACGGACAAGGTATCATCGCCGCCGGCATGGTGGCCAAAGGCGAGCCTTGGCCCCAAGTCATGGAACAGCTTCCAAGGATCAAAATTTTGGCGCCCGATGCCCACCCATTGGTGCAGGCGAGAAACCTCGGTATTCTTTTGCTCGGCCTACATGAGACAAGGGTCTCTCCCAAGCAATACGAGCAAACAAAGTCACTTGTCGTCAAAGGCCTGAGAGAGGACAAGGACATTTGGCCCAAATGGTGCCACCATCAATGCTACTTTGCCTTCAACCTTGCGGAATGGGTGGCAATGTCAGGAGACTTGGACGTCATCCATGCTGTTCAGGAAAATATCCTTGCCTTCCGGAAAACCTCCGACAATTATGGCTCCGACCTGAACATGGAGCTGGTCATCGACTTACGCATCCTTTGGAACCATATTTTGTTAGGCCAAAAAGGTCAAGCTTCATCGATGTATGACACCCTTGAAGGGCACTTGTTTTCGACCATGGAGAGTCGAGCTCTTCGCATTTGGATGGAAGGTGCCAAGGCCATTTTTCGACCAGAAAAAAGGGAGTTGGCACTCGGAGAAATGCGCCATGCCTCTATCCTCACGAGGTACCAAGGCCTTCATGAGAGAATCCACTCCTTGACGCTGAAGCATTTGGATTGAAATTTCTGAGCACAAAAAAAGGACTTGCCGTGGCAAGCCCTTCTCCGCAAACGTTTTGGTTAAGGCATCCCTCTCAAGATGCGTGAACAAAAATGTGATTCCTACATCGAGCCCATCAGAATTGATTACATTAAAACCAATTTGAACTGTCTTGAACTGGTGCTCAGGCCTTTTTGAAAAAAGTATCGAGCGGAAATCTGACCCTCGGCCCATATACACCCTTCTCCGTCCTACGCCCCGCTGAGATCACCATGTTCACTTCTGCACGTCTAGGAAGCCCCAGCAACCTCTTGACACGATGACTGTCCATACCCTCCATAGGGCAGGTGTCAAATCCCTCCGCCCTCATGGCCAGCATGAAATGAGACGCAGCCAAAGCAGTACTCTTGTGCGCCCATACCCGCATGTCCGACCACCCAACAGGCTCCCTGGGAGTGGCCTTCCCGATGCCGCGAATGAAAAACCAGATCCGTTTCACCCATGCAAATGCACCCTGGGTGTAGGCAATTCTCGTGATTTTTCTAAAGTATTGAAACGCTCGATCAGGCGCATCGCCACGACGCTCTAAGGCTTCCAAAGTCCAAGCATTGTTGCGACGCCAAAGGTCAGGCCGGGCCACAAAGACAAACAGTTCAGGTGCAGTAGAGGCGGCAGGCTGCCCCAAGCAGGCGTGGACCAATTTTTCCTTCAGCGTGGACGTCACCACTTGATAAACCTCCCAACATTGCAAGTTGGAAGAGTTTGGGGCTTTCTGCGCGGCCTCAATGCAGCGGACAACGACCTCGGCCGGTACGGCATCCTCCGCAAATATTCGGACACTCCGTCTGGACTCAACCACCTCGTAGAAGGCCTCTCTGTCCATGGGAGGAAGCTGCTGAGCCGGTTGCGGGGCCCGCTGGATACCTTCAAACATTTTAACCTTCACCATGGCGATGAGGCAAGGATTTCGCTCCCAATGGTCCCATGAGCTTGAACTGCCTCGTCCGACCAAGTGAGTGCATTCAACCACCGCCTTTCCGCGCGGAGACCATCCTCTTCCGTGGCAGCGTGGATTGTTACCATGGGATCCCCCGGATGAAAGAAGGTTCCCACCAATGGCAAAGATGTCAGTCCCACAGAGGGATCCACCTTGGCGTCAGGAACAGTTCTGCCACCACCAAGCTCCACCACTGTCATCCCCACTTGACGCACGTTGTAACCCGCAAGAAATCCTTCGCGCGGACAACGTACTTGACGCACCACATGTGCGGCAGGCAACACGGCATCCGGATCCTCTACTACCTTCGGGTCGCCCCCCATGGCTTCGATGCCACTGGCCCATTTCTCGAGTGCCCGGCCATTGTCACGAACAGACTCCAACGCCATTCGGGCTTCCGGCTTGGAGGCATACAGATCGCACTGGACAAGCAACGACTCTCCCAAAGAAAGCACCACTTCGTTCAATCTGGGGTGCCTTCCCTTGGCACCTTGCAAATACGATGTGGCCTCTTTGACTTCCACTGCATTCCCTGCAGACCACGCCAATGGAACGGACATGTCCGTCATCAAGGCGGAAGTCCTCATTCCCGCCCCGTTGCCAACGTTCACCATGCTTTGGGCCAAAGCCCTGGCGTCTCGTTCGTCCTGAAGAACGGCTCCATTGCCAAATTTGACATCGAGAATCAAATCCTCCAGACCAGCAGCCAATTTCTTGGAGACGATGGATGTGGTGATGAGGCCGAGGTGCTCCACTGTGGCCGTCACGTCGCGCGTGGCGTACATGCGTCGGTCCGCTGGTGCCAAATCTTTGGTCTGCCTCACAATGGAAAACCCATGGGCTTTCACCACTTTCTGAAAATGCTCTACAGACGCGCCTGTTTGGTAGCCTGGAATGGCCTCGAGTTTGTCAATCGTGCCCCCGGTATGGGCCAAGCCACGACCGGCAATCATGGGGACAAAAGCCCCACATGCTGCAAGCATTGGCGCCAACATCAACGACACCACATCCCCCACTCCACCCGTGCTGTGCTTGTCCACAATCGGCCCGGTCAAGTCTGTGGTCTGCCATGAAAGTACACGCCCAGAATCTCTAACCGCCAAGGTCATGTCCACCCGCTCGTCGACACTGAGGTCCTGGAAATAAACCGCCATGGAAAAGGCTGCGATTTGCGCTTCCGACACGGCCCCTGAAGTAACGCCTTCGACAAATGCCCTTATCTCATCAAGGGACAGCGTCCCTCCATCTCGTTTCTTTTGGATCCACTCTTGTGGCAGACCCACATGCTTGGCCGACTCCCTCATCCCATGGCCACAAAGAATCCAGCAATCGTGCCGGACATCAAGTTCGACATGGTGCCAGCGATCACTGCGAGCAATCCCAATCGGGCAATGTCCTTTCTTCGGGATGGGGCCATTCCACCCAAACCTCCCAAAAGAATGGCAATGGAACTCAAGTTGGCAAAACCACAAAGAGCAAAAGACACAATGGCCTTGGTCTTAGGTGACAGGATGACTTCAGGATTTTCTGCGAGGTAAGGGGCAAAGTTGAGGTATGCCACAAATTCGTTCACCACGAGTTTTTGGCCAATGAAGGATCCCGCAGTGACCGCTTCTGCCCAAGGCACTCCCAACAAGAACGCAAGCGGCGAAAAGGCCCATCCGAGAATCATTTCCAAAGTCAGTTCTGGCATACCGAACCATCCACCAACCCCTCCAAGAATGCCATTCAAAACCGCGATCAAGGCCACAAATGCAAGCAGCATGGCCCCGACATTGAGGGCAAGGTGCAAGCCCGATGCAGCACCACTGGCGGCCGCATCGATGACATTCACAGGAGCATCCTCAGAAGAATCAGCCTCCAAATCAGTGGCTGGGGTGTCCACTTCAGGCACCAACAACTTGGCAAAAAGAAGCCCTCCTGGTGCAGACATGAAACAGGCGGCAATCAAGTACTCCACAGGAACGCCAATCAGGGCATAGCCCGCCAGTGCCGATCCTGCGACAGAGGCCAACCCTCCCACCATGACAGCAAAGAGTTCCGAATTGGTCATGCCTTCGATAAAGGGCTTGACCACGAGTGGTGCCTCGGTTTGTCCTACAAAGATGTTGGCCGTGGCGCTCATGGACTCCGCTTTGCTCGTGCCGAGAACCTTTTGTAGGGCTCCACCAATCACGCGGATGACCCATTTCATCAAACCAATGTGGTAGAGCACTGCAATCAAAGCGGCAAAGAAGACAATGATTGGAAGGACCTTCAAGGCGAAGACAAAGCCCACCCCTTCTGAGGTCAATCCACCAAACAGAAAATTGATGCCCTCGTTGCCGTAGTTCAGCAAATTGTTGACCCCATCGGTCATGGATGAAAGCATCTTTTGGCCCCATGGCACTTTCAAGACAAACGCTCCCAAACCAAACTGAAGGGCAAAAGCCCCTGCTATGGTTCGCCACTGAATCGCCTTGCGGTTGCGAGAGAGCCCGAAAGCTAGACAAAGCAACACGGCCATTCCTATTGCACTCATGAACATGGGTACAAGCTAACGCTCAAACCTCCTGGGCACAACCTCCTGGGACGCTCACTTTCATTTAGCAGGCACCTCATCTCCCAGCCCGTGGGCATCAAAGGCAAAGGGCATGAGGTTGGCTGCACTCTTGGAAAGAGTCACCACCTCGCCTCTGACTTGCAAAAGGATTTGAATCGGTGTCCCCTGCCGACGCTCCGCTTCAAGGAGGACTTGTCTGCATCCACCGCAAGGCATGAACGCCTCAGAAATTGCCTTCTCAGAGGGGGATACAATCGCAACGGACTCCATGGTCACACCAGGATGCTGCGCACCCGCGGCAAAAACTGCCACACGCTCACCACACATCCCCGATGGATATGCCATGTTTTCCTGGTTGCTTCCTTGCACCACTTCGCCGTTCGACAGCTGGACTGCCGATCCAACTTGAAAATGGCTATATGGTGCATATGCCTTGTCAGCCGCCTCGTGGGCGGACTTCAACAATGCCCGCAATGGATTGGGCAACTGTGCCTCTTCCACCACATCCACTTTGCTTGTCCACGTTCTGCTTTCCATGATGCTTTGACTCATTGACATTCCGCACCAAAGATGGACAACACCAGGAGGACATCGTCCACTGCCACAAATCCATCTCCAGTCAAATCCGTAGTGCAACCGACCTCACAACCAAACTCCGAAAGCACCGCAAGCACATCCCCTACATCGATGATGCCGTTGTTGTTGAGGTCTTCTAGACAAAGCGATGTCCCATCGCAATTCAACCCAGGATCAGGGTAAAAACAAATCCCATCGTCTGTGGCTGTTGGATCGTAGTTGCATGCCGTGGCATCCTGACATCCCACGCACTCGCATGAATCGCAAATTCCGTCAAGATCAGCATCTTCCAAACAATTGCCCCCACAATCGTAGGTGCAGATCCCGCAGTTTGTTTCCACCACCCCTGGGTACGAACATGTCCCATCTTCTTGGTTGGCCTCGGTATTGAAATTGCATGCGGACGGATCCGTACAACCCGGAACGGCGTCGATGCACGAGCCATCGTCCACAGTTGCTGTGGGGTCAAAATTGAGGGCGGTTGGATCTGTGCATCCAGAAATGGCTTGTGCCTCTAGGCAGAAAGACAAACTTGTGGTCGACCCAAACTCACCTCCTGAAGCCACCTGCTCACCGTTGGCGACCAACTCAAAAGAGCCTTGGCCAAATGCGCAGCAAATCCCATCGCCATAGCTGTCATCCACCGTAAGGGTGTAACAACCAAAGGGAAGGCACGTGTTCTCACTGAAGGAAGTATTGGCACTGCCGTACCCACCACCTGACCACACTACCTGGCCATTGTCGTCGACAACGGACCATGACGTCTCATTGGGGTAGTTGTCTGTGACGATGTTCCATGTCACTTGGGTTCCTGATGTCGTTTCAAAAGAGGCCACAAAATTGTCATTGGTGTCGTTCTCATCCACGTTGCCAAGAATTTGCACCTCAGCCTCCAAAGTGTGGTTGCCATCTGCCAAAGCAAGACAAGGGCCGTTGTCGCAAAGTGCGACGTCAACACTCTCACCACTCGCCAAGGCCCCGCTCCAAGTCAAAGTCACGGGGCTTCCATCATCCACAGACACCAAAATCTGAAAAGAAGAAACTGTTTGTTGACCGCCATTGAAGACGGTGAACACTGGGTCCAACACACTTTCACAAGCCCCAGGATTCAGCCCGGTAGCCTGAACAACACCAAGGTCATAGTCGATGTCACCCGCGCCTGGAGTGATGGCGAAATTCGCGTTGCTGATGTCAAAGAACACGTTGTCATTGGCCTTGACCTTGATTCTCGCAGTACCGGTGCTCACATTGGGCATGAAAACCGCAGCGGAGCCATCATTGGGTGTGCCCGCCACAAGCAACGTGGGAAAAGTGTAACCTCCGTCAGTGCTCAAATAAATGTCCACGGAGGAACAATTCACAGGGCTTTGATTTGTCCCTGCGACATCCCATGTCACGGGCAAACTTTGATTGCCCTGAAGCGTTCCTCCCCCATTGGGGCTTTGCACCAAAAAGGGACCCGCATTCGATGACACACTCATCGACTTCAAGTCGTCATTGAATCCGCCGCCACCAGCGCGGTTGTCGCGAATGGAACACTTGAAATTGAGCTGTCGGCTGTAGGTAGGCAAATGCTCTCCAATTGTGGTGGTGTTGTTCACCAAATCTGGAATTCGGGGAAACACCCGTGTCGGGGAGGTTGAAGAAGAAAAGGACCTGAAAATGGGCTGATTGCCAGACGGGTTGGTCAAATTGTTGTCGCCTCCTGCTGTGGTTGGTCCCAGGTCATATTCCTCCCAGTTGTAGGTGACGGCATCTCCATCGGCATCTCCACCAGTGGCCGTCAACTCAAATGCCGTGGACGCCGGGATGACCAGCCCATTGGCTCCTGCATCTACCGTAGGAATGGCATTGCCAGTGGAGGTCTTGGCTGCACAGGAATTGCCGCCACCGTTGACCGTAAAGGCCACCATTTCATTGATGCTGTGGTTGTGGAAGTGGTCGTCCGAATTGCTCTGCAAATTGGGGGCGCAGATCCCTGCATAGCCCATGATGGTAGAGGCTGAACCCGGTTCGAATGCGGCTGAACTGGCACGGTTGCAACTGTTGTTTTGGGTGTGATTTCCACCGTATTGGTGACCCATCTCGTGCGCCACATAGTCGACGTCAAAAGGATCGCCAACCGGAGCACCCTGACCTGTCACACCACCAGCTTTGTTGCCTCCACAAGGCGACTGCAAGTATGCGACACCGCCACCGCCGGTAGAGAATACGTGACCGATGTCATAGTTCGCGGAGCCAATGATGCTGTTGCACGTGCTCACATTCTGTTGAAGCATGGAGCTTCCGCTGCTGTTCGTGTAGGGGTCACTGCCCCCATTCAAGAACACCAATTCATCGTTGTTGGCCACCAATTCCATGGTCAGACAAACGTCCCTCTCAAAGAGTCCATTGACCCTCGCCATAGTGGTATTCATGGCAGCCAACGTGCCCGAGACTGTACCTCCGTGGAACTGTGCATATTCGCCCGTGCAGGCCAGAGCCAATCGATAGGTGCGAAGTTGTGTGCCATTGTCCACACGAGTCTGCGCAATCAAGGACCCCATGGCACGCACTTGCTTGCCGCCAGGCAAATCTGGCTTCAACGCAAAAGGCTTCGCCATTTCTGGGTTGGGCATCACAGTGCAGGAAGGCATTGCTTTGGAGGAGGATGCTTCAAAAGATGAACGGGTGTAGGAAATGACCCTGTCGCGCATTCCTGGCTGAAAGGGATCAATGAACACCGTCTCATCTTGCCCCAAAATCATGGCGTGAAAGCCATGCGGAGTGACATCGAATCTGACAGTGGACTCAGGTGCATCCAAACCTTGTCCGGCAAAAACCTGAATCTCGGGGTACCTCTTCGCCAAATCATCCGCCATGATGGGGCTGTTCACCACGGCAAACTTCTGCAATTGACCATTGGGCATCGGAAGCTCAAGCACAAACGAAGAAGACCGAGCCTCTGACGCTTGCGCAACAGGGACGCGTGAAAGCCAAGTTTCCAATGCCTCCATTTGTAGATCATAGGCCTGATAAGCCTCGACCTCAATCGCAGGGCTTTCATTCCGAGGTGCAGAGGACGTCCAGAACGCCGATTGGGCGAACGTTTGGACAGCCATACATGCAAGCACACCTGCCATGGCAGTGCGCAGAACTTGGGTTTTGGGGAACATGTTACTTGGTTTTGGGGTCAGCAAAGACCTCGGTGTACGTCTTCAACAGCTGAAGCTGCTCTTTGGCGGGGTTGGGCAAGGATTCCGACCATCGTCTGAATTCCGAACCAAAAGTTTGTCTGTATTCCAAGTCTTCCTGCGCAACCATGTTGTTCAGCCTTTGAAGGTTGCGACGTACATCTCGAAGCAGACGCTCGTGAACCAGCAGAAGTCGCTGACGTGCCGTCCAGTTTCCAAAACGCCAAGCCACGGCATGCTGTGTGGCTGCAGTCATCAACTCCTCCCGCAGGCGCTTGAGAAATTGTTGATGGTTTGGAGAAGGACGGCTCATCACAACAATGTAGGAAGAATTCATCGAAAAACCGTCCCATTTTGAACCTCATGTCCGACAAACGTCTTAATATGGAGAATATGCTTCTTTTCCGCTCCTTCTTCAAACTTTCCACACGGAGTCAATCACTGCCTTCCTTGGGCCTTGCGCTTGGATATGGATGGTTTTTGCTAGCCGGAACGGGTTGCCGATACGACGTCTTGCATCTCCCGGACGACAGTGAGTTGGAGTGCGACAGCTCGGAAGTGGTGTCTTATGCACAGGACATCGCGCCTCTTCTCGATTTGCGATGCAACGGATGCCATTCACAAAATGCTCCAAGCGCAGGCTTGGACTTGACATCCTACGAAAATGCAGCTCTCTATGCCACCGTCGGCAATCTTCTTGAGCGTGTTTACTTGCCTGTAGACGACCCATCCTTTATGCCCAAAAACCGCGCTCCTTTGGAGGATTGCGAATTGGGCAAGCTGCAGCGGTGGACGGACAATGGCGCACCCAACAACTGAATGATGACACAAAGACTTCTTCTCCTTTTGACGATGGCATGCGTGGTTTTTTGCCGCGCCGAAGCCCAACAATTCATGACACGCGAAGGCAATGTGCACTTCTTCTCGTCCACTCCTTTGGAAGATATCGAAGCCAACAACGCGCAAATGAGCGCCATCCTCGACCAAGAAACAGGCGGGTTTGCCTTCCAAGTTCAAATGCGGGCCTTTCATTTTCCCAAGGCCCTTATGGAGGAGCATTTCAATGAGAGTTACGTGGAATCAGATGCCTTCCCCAAGGCCACTTTTCGTGGAAACCTTAAGCCGTGGGAACCTAGTGCGGAGGCCAAAGGCCCGACACAAGTCGTCGCGGAAGGCGAATTTGATTTTCACGGCGTCAAAATCAAACGCAACATTCCAGGAGAGATCATCTGGAAGGATGGACAATGGGTCTTGGATGCCCGTTTTGACATTGCCTTGAAAGACCACGACATCACAGTACCCACCGTGGTGCGAGACAACATTGCAGCAACCATTGCCGTGGACGTTCACGCAGAACTGACGCCTCGATGAAAAACTTGAATTGTGCCTGCAGACTTTGCGCTGTGCTCACCCTTGCATGGCTCAGTGTGTCTCCCGCCCTCGCACAAAACTTGCTCGATCTTCTGAATGAAGGGGTTGTGGAAGAAACACGGCCCGTCGAGGCAACTTTCAAGGACACGCGCATTGTGAACGTGCAAAGCAATGAGACACCCGCACAAGGCGTGATGCACTTCGTCATTGCCCACCGATTTGGGACCTTGAATTCAGGGATTTATGAATTGTGGGGTCTCGACAACGCACAGATGAGAATGGCGTTGGACTATGGACTGAATGACCGCTTGGCAGTCGGCGTGGCGCGCAACACCTACCAAAAGACTTACGAAATCAATGTGAAGAGCCGGCTGTTGCGACAAAGCGTCGGCCCCGAGGCTTTCCCCTTAAGTGTCACTTGGTACTCCGTCGCCATGGCCAACGGCTTGCGCCCATTGGAAGGCCAAGCGATGCCGTTCAGCCATCGGCTGAGCTATGTCCACCAGATTGTGCTTGCCCGAAAAATGACAGAGAAATGGAGCCTTGCCTTGGTGCCATCCTTTGTGCACCGCAACGTGGTGGAGACCCCCGATGAAGTGCATGACGTTTGGACCGCCGGCGTGGGCACCCGCTGGAAAGTCGCCCCAAGGGTGAGCCTGAATGGCGAGTACCACCATTACCTCAGTCAGCAGTTTGACGACCGCTTTTCTCCCAGCCTTTCCCTCGGAGTGGACCTGGAAACAGGAGGCCATGTTTTCCAGCTTCATGTCACCAATGCCAGAGGCATGTTTGAGCGGTCGTTTCTGGCAGAACCCGCAGGCAAATGGGCGACTGGAGATGTGTATTTTGGGTTCAACCTCAGCCGTGTTTTCACCGTTCGCGACTGAAGTCGTATCTTTGCGGTGAGCGAGACTTTCTCGCGTTGCGTGTTTCACCGATGTCGACACGCCCCCTTTGATTTGCACGAGGCAGGATGAAGGCTGTACAGATGCGGTGCGTATGTCGCTTACGGTAACAAGCGATCCAAATCATTTTCATGACATTTTCAGAAATGGGCCTGCACACCCGTGTGCTTGATGCCCTTGTGCCTCTCGGATACGAGACGCCCACCCCCATTCAAGAGCAAGCCATCCCTCACGTCCTAAAAGGACGAGATGTGATGGGCATTGCCCAAACAGGAACCGGCAAGACCGCCGCGTTCTCCTTGCCACTGGTGCACCACCTTGCCAACAATCCGATGTCGGGTCAAAAGGTGCCGCGGGTGCTCGTCCTGACGCCCACCCGAGAGTTGGCGGCCCAAATCGACGAGAACGTCAAGTCTTACGCGCAACATGTGAATGTGCGTACCGCCCTCATTTTTGGCGGGGTCAGCCAGCACAAGCAGGTCAACCAGCTGCGCAAAGGAGTCGATGTGCTCGTCGCCACTCCAGGACGCCTGTTGGACCTTTGCAACCAGCGCCTGCTTTCCTTGTCAAAGGTGGAGTTTTTGGTCTTGGACGAAGCAGACACCATGTTGGACATGGGCTTCATCCATGACATTCGAAAGGTCATTGCCATGCTCCCCCACCAGAGACAGAGTTTGTTCTTCAGCGCCACCATGCCTGAGAGCATTGTGAAGCTGTCCAAAACCATTCTCACCGACCCCATCCGGGTGGAAGTCGCCCGCGTCAGCAGTGCGGCGGAGACCGTGGACCAACGCATGCTCTTTGTCAGCCAAGGAGCCAAGCGCGATTTGCTCGTGGACATGTTGCAGCGGCCCGAGGTCGAAACAGCCTTGGTTTTTACTCGCACGAAATACGGCGCCGACAAGGTGGTAAAATACCTGAAGAAGAACGGTCTCCGCGGAGAAGCCATCCATGGCAACAAAAGCCAACCGCAAAGAGACCGGGCCATGAATGCCTTCCGCAAAGGGAAAATCCAAGTGCTCGTGGCCACCGACATCGCGGCCCGTGGCATCGATGTCAAAGGCGTAAGCCATGTCATCAACTTTGAAATCCCCAACATCAGCGAAACATACGTGCACCGCATCGGCCGCACGGGAAGGGCAGGACAAGAAGGAATTGCCTATTCCATGGTGAACGAAGGCGATGAACGAAAGCACATGGAGAACATCTTGCGGTTGGTACGACGAAACATTCCATTGGAAACCGACCATCAATGGCATTTGGACTTGCCCGAGCTGGAGTACGACGCTCGAACCCCAAGCGCCAATGGCCAAGGTGGTTCATCTCGAAAAGGAAACAAGGGCCATCACCGCGGCAACAGCAGAGGGCGATCAGGAAGGCCTCAAGGCTCCAGCTCCGGCTCCGGCTCCAACTCCAACCAAGGCGGAGGGTCCTCCCGTCGACCCAAAAGGAATTGGAACAAGCGCTCCAAATTCAAGGGCGGGTCAGACACTTGATTTGATTGGCCAAAAATCTGGCCGTGGTGGGGGTCTCCGAATGGGACCCCCTCCCTCATCGGAAGTCATGGACGGTGTTTTTCGATGGGAACATCACTCGTAGCGCGGTTGATTCCACACCTTGATCTCGTCGTTCATCGACACCCCTGACAACACTTCTGTCCGCATCCCATCGCTCAATCCAAGTTCAACCCGCCGCTTTTCATAGGTGTCAGAGGACACCAAGACCTCCACGTAAGCTCCGCCTTCATCGTACTGCAAGAGTCGTTCGTTCAACACCAGCACGTCCTTTCGCTCGTCCAGCACCACTTGAGCCGTGGCTGAATAGCCAGCCCGAAGAAACTGGTGGTCTTTCAACATCACCGCAGCCTTGACCTCAAATTGAATGGCACCTCCTTCCGCGATACCCTTGGGAGCGATGTGCTCGAGTATCGCAGGGATTTGACTCCCTTCGATGGCGCCAATGGTCAAACGCAAAGCCATGCCTTCGTGAAGCTTCTCAACCTCACTTTCGTCGACTTTCCCTGCGAACTGCAAATCAGACATGTCAGCCACGGTGGCCATGGTGGTGCCTTCGTTGAAATTGTTCGCCTCGATCACGCTGTTGCCTTTTTTCACGGGAACCTCAAGCACCATGCCTGACACGGTGGATCGAACGGAGGTGTTGGATGCATTGTCTCCCCCCCTTGCCGTGACCCCCTCCTGGACGATGCGAAGGTTGTCCTCTGCAGAAAACAGCTCTTCTCTCGCTTGCTTGAGGGCCAAACCTGTGCGCTGAGCCTCCGTGGGGGCCAACACACCACGCTTCAACAAATCTGCATTTCTGTTGTGGTTGGTTTCTGCATCCTCAAGTGTGATTTGTGCCCGGGCAAGGCGGGATTCTGCATTGCTCCATGCCGCTACATCTGGGACGAGCATCACTTCTGCAAGCACGTCCCCCTCCTCGACAACATCTCCAGGTTCCACCATCACCTCTCGAACGATGCCCGACACTTGAGGCTTGATCAAAATCTCTTGGCGGGGCTGCACGCTTCCTGATGCCATGGTTTGGACCACAACATCACCTATAAATGCTTGATCGGTGGCGAAAGTCGCCTCTGCCTCCATTTCTTGGTCACGCAGTTGCTTCAGGGTATACAACGTCCCTACCAAGACCATCAGCACCCCTCCCAACAACACCATCAATTTTCCGTTCTTCATCGCTTCAATTTTAAGTCGTTGTTCATCGAGGTCAGGCCCGCAAAGCTTCTACAGGCTGGATACGCAGTGCCCTCGTCGCAGGCAAAATACCTGCAAATACACCAAGAACCGTCATGGTGAGCAAAGCTGTCCAGAGCACAGAACTGGTGACATGGGGATGCCTGAATATGCCATTGCCTTCCTCCATCACCAAATATCCATCCAAGGCGTCGAGCGCAGCCACGCCCAAGATGGCGCCAACCAAACCTGAAAGCGCTGTCAACGCCAATGTTTCTGCCATGATTTGAACCACAATGATGCGGGGCGTGGCGCCCAAGGCCCTGCGCACGCCCAACTCAATCGTACGCTCTTTGATGGTGATCAGCATGATGTTCATGATGCCAATAACACCAGCCAAAAGGGCAAGCCCCCCAAAAACAAAGGACACCCATCGAAAGGCCCCAAAGACCGTCTCCATTTCCTCGTGTTCCTCCGCCATGCTCCAGTGTCCAAAGGCCCGACTGTCCATGGGGTGGATCCCTTTTTGGGCCTTCAAAAGCCTCAGAACCTCTGCCATGGCAGAGTCCCCGTGTACATCCTCTCTGATCAACAAGCTGAGCCACCCCACTTCGCCTCCCCGGTGGAAGGCATGGTTGAATGTGGTGAAAGGCACAAACAAATTGTTCTCACTCTCCTCCGCGTCTTCCCCCGATTGTTGGCTTCGGTAAATCCCCACCACCGTGAAATTCACTCCCGACACCTGAATCGTTTGGCCCAAGACTTCCTCGTTTTTGTCAAAGAGCAATTGTCGTACACGCTTTCCTATGACCGCCACCTTTCTGCGATCTTCAAGATCCTTCTGATTGACGTAACGTCCCTGCATGATAACGATGGGGTCAATGTCTTTGTACGCAGGGACATCTCCATAGACGCCGCACGCGGCGGTCTTCATCCCGTGGGATACATTGTTTCCGCCTTTCCAGCCACCCAGTTGATTCCTTGGCGCCACCGCCTTCAGGGTGGTTGCATGTTCTTCCAAATGGGCTACATCTGCAGCTTGAAGTCGAAAGTACCTGCCTTTGGGGTATCCTTTGAAGGGCATGCTCGTTTGATTCGCCCACAAAAAGGCGCTGTTCTTGACACGGCTTCCCAAATCAGCCCTTACCCCTTCCTCCAAACCATTCGACGCGCCCACGGTGATCAGGATCATGAACATGCCCCATCCCACGCCCAATGAACTCATCAGCGTGCGGAATGGATTCCGCAGCATCACCTGCGCCAACTCCAACCATGGATCTCTTTCCCACCACCTCATTCGTCCCGAAGTGCTTCAACAGGCCGAATGGACAATGCGCGCAGGGCTGGTCCAAGGCCGCTGGCCAAGCCGACCAGCACCAAGATCAAAAGGGCCCAAAGCGCGATGCGCACATCCACTTGTGGATTTTGGAAATACTCATGCTCAGCCATGGGGGCCACTCCCTTCAAGACGGCCACTGCCAGAACAAGCCCCAAGCACCCACTCCAAGTCATCAAAACGGCTGACTCCATCACCACCAATCCCACGATGCTGCCATTCGAGGCACCAAGCGCCCGCCGCACACCTATCTCCTTGGTGCGTTCCTTGACCCCAATGGCCAATATGTTGGCGACCCCTACCGCTCCTGCAAGCAAGGTCATCAGACCAACACCCCAAATGAACCAACGAATGCCTTCAAAAATGGACGCATAGATGGCGTACTCCTCATTGTTGTTGTCGACCTCTACCCCTCTCGGGTCATCTGGATGCACGCCCTTGACATCTTTCAACCAAGACAACATGTTGGCACTTTGCACCACCGTTTCTTCTGTGGTCAATACCCCTGTCCCCAAAATGATTTGCTCCATGCTGTCGTCGCTTCGAAAGAGCGACTGCGCTGTGGTGAAAGGGATGTAGACCACACGGTTTTCCCATCTTGAACCTGGATCTTCAAACGTGCCCACTACTTGAAAAAGCACGCCATTCAGTCGAATGAAAGCGCCAACTGCATCCCTGTTCTGGAACAATTCTTGCACGATGTTGGGGCCAACCACAGCCACTTTTTTGGCGCCATCCACATCGCCCGTATGCAGAAATCTTCCAGAAAGCAGAGTCGAACGCTCGAGCTCCAAATGGTCGGGATCCACACCGCGAAGCCGAAAGCTTCCTGTCTCCGTCTTCCCATTCTTTGCATCATAAATGATCTCCACCCCCCACATCCGAATCCGTCTTGAAAAGGCAGGGACGGTATCGGCTTTGGCAAACAACCCTGGGACATCCCGGTTGTTGAGCTTGATGCGGCGGTTGCTTTGGTGTCCTCTGTAAGGCAATTGCGTCCTGCCCGTGTTGACCCAAATGCTGTTCACCGCATCATCTGAAAATTGCTGTTCCACACCATTCTTTAGACCAAAGCCAAGCCCCTGCATCACGACAAGGATGAACATGCCAAGCGCCACACTCAAACCTGTGAGCGCGGCACGCAAAGGATGGGACATCAAGTTGTGGGCCACTTCGAGCCAAGCATCCTTATCCCACATGGCCCCCAATTTCAACCCTGCCATCAGTCAATCGAATGGTGCGTTTGCACCCCTCGGCAATGTCGTGTTCATGCGTCACCACCACCACGGTCATGCCGTCCGCATTCAACTCTTGCAACAAGGACATGACCTCCTGAGAGGTCACGCTGTCCAAAGCACCAGTCGGCTCGTCGGCCAAAATCACCTTGGGGTTGCCCGCCAAGGATCGAGCGATGGCCACGCGCTGCTTTTGACCTCCGCTCATTTGAGAGGGCAAGTGATCGGCCCACTCCAAGAGTCCCACACGCTCCAAAAGCGCATGGGCACGAAGCATTCGTTCTTTGCGCGGCACCTTTTGATAGTAAAGGGGCAATGCGATGTTCTCCGCAGCTGTTTTGAAACCAATCAAATTGAAACTCTGAAAGACAAACCCCAACATTTCCAGCCGGGTTTCAGCAGCACGACGCTCTGTCAGTTTGGACATTTCCTGCCCCCCAAGGTGGTAAGAGCCCTGGTCGTAACTGTCCAAAAGCCCAAGAACATTCAACAAAGTGGACTTTCCTGATCCCGATGAGCCCATGATGGCGACGAGATCCCCTTGTGACACTTCCAAATCCACACCCTTGAGCACTTGCAGTGTATGGCTCCCTGTTTGAAAAGATTTGGTGATGCCTTGGAGGTGAATCATGAACTTCAAAGATACAGGCCCATCCTCCCTCGAAACGAGGCAAGATGTACCTTTCGAAAAATGCTTGTCATGGATGCCCTGAATGCTTTGTCACCTCTCCCTCCATCGCTCTCGAATGCATACGATCCTGAGGAATTCAGAAGCTTTGGACACAAGATGGTGGACATGCTTGCCGACCATTTGGCCCACAGCCAAAACCGTGGTGCAAAAAGCAGTTTTCCAGGTCACTCACCTGCCGAGGAAATGGCCTTTTGGAAAGCCACCATTCATGGGGACGGTGCCTCGGAGCAAGGGGCGGTGTTGGAGGCCATGCTGAAGCGTTCCAACCAATTGCACGACCCCCGCTACATGGGCCATCAAGTCGCTGTGCCTTTTCCCCGCGAAGCTTGGGTTGGGGCCATGACCGACTTGATGAACAATGGACAGGCCATCTACGAAATGGGGCCAAGCAACGCCGCACTTGAGGAGCTTTTGATGCAAGAAATCGGCCAAATGTTGGGTCTTCCGGACGGTTGCGGAGGCATTCTATGTCATGGAGGAACCTTGGGGAACTTGGTCGCACTGCTCGCCGCCCAGCGCCACGCATTCCTTAAAAAGGGAGGAGACTCATGGACCGAAGGTGTCGAGCCCGGCTCAGTGGCCATTCTCGTATCGGAGCAAGCCCATTATTGCATTGACCGCGCGGTCCGCATTTTGGGCTGGGGTGCGGAGGCGATCGTTCTTGTCGGCACCGACAACCACCACCGCATGGACCTTGACGACCTTGAGAAAAAAGGCCGCGACATCCAGTCCCAAGGGAAATCCATTTTGGCCCTTGTCGGGAGCGCTTGCACCACAAGCACGGGGGCCTTCGACCCCCTCCAAGGCATGGCCCAATGGGCCAAAGCGAATGATGTTTGGTTCCATGTAGATGGCGCTCACGGGGCGCCTGCGGCATTCAGCGCCAAACACCGCCACCTCGTCCAAGGCATGGAATGCGCACAGAGTGTGGTCATGGACTTTCACAAATTGTGTGGCTTGCCAGCGCTCTGCACAGGGGTATTCTACCGCGAACAAGGCCTAAGTTTTCTCCCCTTCCTGCAAGAAGCAGAATACCTGTGGTCAGACGCCTCTCAACAGGACTGGTGGGACACCGGAAAGCGGACCTTGGAATGCACCAAGCGCATGTTGAGTACACGGCTCATGTCTCTGCGGTCAGAGGCAGGATTTGACATTTGGGGGAAGCTGGTGGACAGGCTCTGGGAGATTGCCAGTTGTTTCGCTGCTGAAATCCAACAGCGGGACGGATGGGAATTGGCCATGACACCTCAAGCGAACATCGTGTGCTTCCGCCCCAATGCCTTTCAAAAGATGACCGCAAATGAAATCCAAGCCCACCGTTCGACTTATCTGCGGACTGGATCTGGCTATGTCGTCTCCACAAGTGTCCATGGAGAACGTTGGCTGCGCTGCGCCTTCATGAACCCCTTGACAGAGGCCCAGGATTGTCGCGAAATGTTGGAGGAGTGGGAAGCCATTTTGGCAGCAGACTGAGTCCCAAAAATTTATGCCCTGCCTTCCGTCGGCTTTCCGCAGGGATGTTCGACCTTTGCGCCCGCAAAACCATCCCTCATGAGCGGCATTCGCAACGTGGCCATCATCGCCCACGTCGACCACGGCAAAACGACCTTGGTGGACAAAATCATTCACCAGTGCAATGTGGTCGACGACCGCAGAGACACAGGAGAACTCATTCTGGACAACAACGATCTGGAACGAGAGCGGGGCATCACAATTTTGGCCAAAAATGTCAGTGCCAACTGGAAGGGCGTCAAAATCAACTTGATCGACACCCCTGGCCACGCGGACTTCGGAGGAGAAGTGGAGCGGGTCTTGAAAATGGCGGACGCGGTGCTTTTGCTGGTGGATGCCTTTGAAGGTCCCATGCCACAAACCCGATTCGTCCTTGGCAAAGCCATCGAATTGGGTCTCAAACCGATTGTGGTGGTCAACAAAGTGGACAAAGAAAATTGCACCCCTGACTTGGTGCAGGAACAAGTCTTTGACTTGATGTTCAACCTCGATGCGGAGGAGGAGCAGCTGGACTTCCCAACCGTCTATGGATCCGCCAAGCACGGATGGATGGCCGAAGACTGGAACGAGCCCACGAATGACGTCTCGTACTTGTTGGATGTCATTTTGGAGCACGTGCCAGAGGCGCCGTATGTGGAGGGCACGCCTCAACTCCAAATCACGTCCCTGGATTACAGCAAATACACTGGCCGAATTGCCATCGGAAGACTCTACCGTGGAGACCTGCATGCCAACCAAGATTACATGTTGTGCACAGTCGATGGCAACAAAAAGGTCAGGGCCAAAGAACTGTATGTATTCTCAGGACTTGGCAAGGAAAAAGTCGACCACGTTCGCAGCGGTGACCTCTGTGCCGTCACGGGAATGGATGGCTTTGAGATTGGCGACACCATTGCAGACTTGGAACACCCGGATGCCATAGAACGCATTGCCGTAGATGAACCTACAATGAGTCTCCTTTTCACCATCAACACCTCCCCTTTCTTGGGCAAAGACGGAGACTTCTTGACCAGCCGCCACATCCGTGAGCGCCTAGACGCAGAACTTCAAAAAAACCTGGCCCTCAGGGTGGAAGCAACCGATAGCGAGGACAAGTGGAACGTCTACGGACGAGGAATTTTGCACTTGAGTGTTTTGATTGAAACGATGCGACGCGAAGGCTACGAAATGCAAATCGGCAAGCCACAGGTCTTGTTCAAGGAGGTGGAAGGCGCGAAGCACGAACCATTTGAGCAGCTCGTCATCGATGTCCCTGAGGGAAATGCAGGAAAGGCAACTGAATTGGTCATGATGCGCAAAGGCATGCTGCTGGTGATGGAGGCCAAGGGCGATTTGCAGCACATGGAATTCCGGATCCCCTCACGCGGACTGATCGGGTTGCGGAACCAAATTTTGACGGCCACGGCCGGAGAGGCCGTCATGACCCACCGCTTTGATGGCTATGAGCCCTTTGCCGGGGACTTGGCCACGCGCAACACCGGATCCCTCGTGAGCATGGAAACCGGGCAGGCACGTGCCTACGAAATTGACCGGCTGCAAGACCGCGGAATTTTCTTCATCGATCCAGGAGAAGACATCTACATGGGTCAAGTCGTGGGCGAATCCGTCCGTGACACCGACATGGAACTCAATTTGATCAAAGGCAAAAAATTGACCAACATGCGCGCCTCGGGCTCCGACAAGGGATTGAGGATTGCTCCGGCCAAGAAGATGTCGTTGGAGGAGTTGATGGAGTTCATCAACGACGACGAATACCTCGAAGTGACGCCCAAATCTCTTCGCATCAGAAAGATCCCCAAGCCCAAGTCTCCGTTTGGGTGAGTTGTGAAGAACTCTGTTTGCATCCTGTACCACAGCCTCTGCCCTCCTCGAAGCCCTTGGCTAAATTTGGGCTATGCAAATTCCTGCCATTCGCTTTAGACGAGACAACACAGACTTCACCAAGACCCTAAGACAAAGGGTGGATGAGTACTTCAAAGAGAAGAACTTGAGCCGCAAAGGTGACTGGAGACTTCATGTCAAATCTTCCACGATGATCGCCCTTTACTTCGTTCCATGGGCCCTGATCACATGGGGATTCGCAGGGCAAGGCTGGGGGTTCTGGGCTGCTGAATTCATCATGGGTTTGGGATTGGCTGGCATTGGAATGAACGTCATGCACGACGCCAATCACGACGCCTACAGCAACAACAAAAAGGTGAACCTTTGGGTGGGGCGCACACTCGATTTGGTCGGGGGCAATGCTACCATTTGGAAGATCCAACACAATGTGTTGCACCACACCTTCACCAACGTGGACGGGCTCGACGAAGACATTGACATGCATCCTTTCATGCGGTTCAGCCCGCTGAAACCTCGGTTCTGGTGGCACAAATTCCAGCACATTTACTCTTGGGGATTTTACTCTCTGATGACTATTTTTTGGATGATCGCAAAGGATTGGATGCAGCTCCGTCGTTACCACAAAAAAGACTTGATTCGCCCAGCAGGCACCTCTGTGAAAGAGCTTTCGCTCTCCCTTATCCTGACCAAAACTGTGTATTTCGGGTACGTCATTGCTCTGCCCATGTGGCTCAGTGGCGCAGCGTGGTACCAGGTCATCGGAGGGTGGGGGTTGATGCAACTTGTGGCTGGCTTCATTTTGGCCATCATCTTCCAACCTGCCCACGTGATGGAGGAGCACGATTACCAGCCCGCCCAAAAGGGAGAAACCCTTGACATCGATTCTTGGACCCACCAATTGAGGACCACCTCCAACTTTGGTACAGGTAGCAAGGCGTTGACATGGCTCTGTGGAGGTCTCAATCATCAGATTGAGCACCACCTCTTTCCTCAAGTCAGTCACATCCACTTCAGCAAATTGGCGCCCATCGTCAAGAAGACCGCTGAAGAATTTGGCATCCCTTACCGGTCGTCCGCGACATACTGGCAGGCCATCGAGCGGCACACACGCATGCTCAAGGCGTTGGGGAATTCCCCACAAATGGCGGCTTGATACGAGAAAACTTGGCGATCGAGGTTTGGCTTTTGACGGAACACCAATATGCGAGTCGCTCCCCTGAACAGAAGGACTTGCCTCCCTACATGCAGCATGTGCTCGTAGAAGATGCTTTTGTCCTAAAGGCTTTGGAATTGAAGGGGGTCAAGGCCCGGAAAGTGGATTGGGCAGATGCCCAATTGGATTGGGGACATCCAGATGCTCTTCTCTTTCGCACCACATGGGACTGTTTCGAACGTTGGCCGGAATTTTCACGCTGGCTCGAAGCTGCCTCGCTGGAGTCGACCCTTCTCAACGATGCCACGATTGTCCGATGGAATCTTAACAAAAAATACTTGTTGGACCTCGAGAGCTTTGGGCTTCGGATTGTGCCCACTGCAGTTTGGGAAGAAGGCGAATCCGTGGCGCTGTCCCAAGTGATGTCAGATCACGGCTGGGACGATGTGGTCATCAAGCCTCTGGTGTCTGGAGCCGCCATGGACACCCACAGAGTGCATGGAAACGTGGATCTTCTCACTGTATCGCCGACTGACCCCAAAGGACGAAGCGCCCAAGAGCTTTGGATGCATTTGTTGAGACGTCAAGGCATGATGGTGCAGCCCTTTTTGCCATCCGTAGCCCAGCACGGTGAAATCTCCGCCATTTGGATCCATGGCCAAGTCACACATGCTGTGCACAAACGCGCCAAAGACGGAGACTTCAGGGTACAAGATGACCACGGAGGCACCGTACATCGTCATGATCTTCAAAAGGATGAAATGGCCTTTGCCATCCGCACCATGGACGTTTGCCAAGAATGGCTTCAATCCCATGACATGCCGCCACCACTCTATGCACGAATCGACATGGTGATGGACCTTGATGGAGAATGGGCACTCTCCGAATTGGAAATGGTGGAACCAGAGCTTTGGTTCCGCTTTCACCCTGAAGCTGCGGATGAGTTGGCCGCAGGTGCGGTCCATATGCTTTCCCAGCAAATTCCAGGGCAGGACAGAACAATTACAGGGGCCTGACATATTGATAAGACATGGACATCGCCTATGCAACATGTTACGTGCTCGATGTTCCCGAAGGACATCGATTTCCCATGAGGAAATACGCTCTGTTGCGAGAACAGCTCTTGCACGAAGGCATTGCACTTGCCGAACATTTCTTCGAACCTGAAGCCATGGCGGAAGCCACCTTGTTGCTGGCGCATGACGCCGAGTATTGGCACCGCACACAAAAGGGCGAATGGACGCGGAAGGAAGAACGAAGAAGTGGATTTCCTTGGTCCCGTGACATGGTCCAAAGAGAGCGGGTCATCATGCAAGGCACTCTTGAATGCGCCCAAAGAGCTTTGGACACTGGCAAAGTTGCCATGAACATTGCCGGAGGCACACATCACGCCTTTTCCGACCGTGCTGAGGGGTTTTGCATCCTCAATGACTTTGCCATCACCTCCCTTCACCTGCTGAAGGAAGGTCTTGCGAATAAGATCCTCATCATTGACTGTGACGTTCACCAAGGAAATGGCACCGCATCCATCCTGTCGAAGGAACCGAATGTCTTCACCTTTTCCCAGCATGGAGCTTCCAATTATCCCCTGCACAAAGAACAAAGCGACCTGGACGTGGCGCTCGACGATGGCACGGATGGCAAAGCTTACTTGGATGCCCTGGAACGCCATCTGTCGCGCATCCTTGATCAAGACGCATGGCAACCAGATATTGTGCTTTACCAATGCGGAGTGGACATTTTGGGCTCCGACAAACTTGGGCGACTGGACGTGAGCATGCAGGATTGCCAGCGCAGAGACGAAATAATTTTCGAACGATTTGCCCAGGCCGGAATCCCTGTGGTTTGCGCCATGGGCGGAGGGTATTCTGAAGATGTCAAGGTGGTCGTCCAAGCCCACATGAACACTTTCAGGACCGCCTTGGATGCCTGGACTTGACCCATTCTGTTAAGGTGTGACGACCAAGGGCTGGGTCCCAAAAGGCCACGAATAACTGAACCAAGTAAGGATGTCTAGGATGTACTTTTGCCGGATGTCATTGCACAAAATCCTCGTCCCTGTTGATTTCACTCCTGTGTCCAGTACAGCCGTGAACCATGCCATTGCTGTAGGCAAGGCGTTTCAAAGCGAAATCCACCTTCTTCACATCGTCTCTGAAAAGAGCCGCTTCAAGGAAGCCAAAGAGCGCCTTGCTGCCTTTGCGGAAGAACATTTCAAAGCCTTTGAAGGCACGGTCCAAACAACCGTGCGCATCGGGCATCTGTTCGACGACATCGACGATGTCTCTGTGGAGATGGACGCCAACCTCGTCATGATGGGAACCCATGGCCTCAAGGGGATGCAATTCATCACTGGCGGACGCGCATTGAAGATTGTTCGCGAATGCTCTGTTCCTTTCATCATTTCGCAGTCCCGTCCCATCCGAGAATCTGGCTATGACGACATCGTTGTGCCCCTCGATTTGCACCAAGACACCAAGCAAAAGTTGGCCATCGCATCTGAGATGGCGAAGTACTTCAATGGCAGGGTGCACCTGATTTCTCCTGCAGCATCGGACGAGTTCTTGCAAAACCAGCTGCGTCGAAATGTTGAGTTTGCCTCGGATTACCTGGAAGAGCGGGGCATCGAATACACCACCAAAATCAGCGAGCACCAAAGCGGCAATTTCGTGAAGGACGTCATTCGTTACGCCGCTTCTGTGGAAGCTGATTTGATTGGCATCATGAATTTTCACGAAAAGAGCTTGATGGGTGTGCTTGGACAGACGTACGAGCAGCAAATCATCACCAATGAGGCAGAGATTCCAGTGTTGATCTTGAACCCCTTTGAGACCCGCATCATCCGGCAAACACCATTCTCCTTTTGACATGACAAGGCGGCCAATGTGGGCCCTTTTCCTTCTCCTGTCGGTCAGCCTTGGGGGATGCATTTTTCCTCTGCGGCCTTCCACAGGACCTTCCCCCACGTCTCTCCATTCAGGATGGACATTGCGTTCCGTTGCCCCCGGGGACAAGGCATACCCTGAGCAAGCAGAAGTGCCTGCGGAGGTGCCTGGCCATGTACTTTCCGACCTCGTCAAGGCTCAGCTGGCCCCTCCGCCCTATGAAGGGACCCACGAGCGAGACGTACAGTGGGTGGAAGACAGCACATGGTGGTACCAGACCTCCTTCAATCTTCCGCCAGAGTGGTCTTCTACTTCCCACGGACATTTGACGTTCAAGGGACTCGATACCTATGCGACGGTGCACGTGAATGGGCAGGAGGTCCTGCGGTCCGACAATGCCCACCGCATCTGGACGTCAAAGGACTTCGAACTGCGTCCCAAAGGCAACCACCTCATCGTGCGATTCGATCCTGTGGCCCAACGTGGTCTTTCCGCCATGAAAGCTTTTGGCATGGCCTTGCCCGCGAGCAATGAGGATCGGCCCATAGGGAAACAGACAAGCCCCTTCACGAGAAAACCAGGGTACCAGTTTGGATGGGATTGGGGGCCACGTTTGGCCGGCCCAGGAATCACCGGGGCCGTCTTGCTGCACGCTGGTCATGCAAGGAGCCTCGACCAAACCAATGCCTTGCCGTGGCTAGAAGTGTTGTCCGTGGATACGGACGCCGACGTTGCCAAACTCCTCGCCCATGGACATGAAGGATGGTCTTTGGCATGGTCCCAAAACGACATCATGCAGCAGGTTCAATGGCAAGAAGACACCCTCTCCATCGACCAACCCAAAGCATGGTGGCC
>CAWVVM010000027.1:0-30680 GCA_963933635.1 uncultured Flavobacteriales bacterium | reverse complement strand
GAATGTTCCGCGTGTCATCAGCCGCTGCTGAAACGGACGGCAAAGATAGGTTGTTTGTTTGCATCCTTCCAAGAAGTCTGCAAACAAAGCCTGTTGCGGCTTTGCCTCGCATTCGATCAATCCACTTGACGGGCAAAATCCGCCGCTGTGTGATTGGTTGATGAAAACAATGAACGAGTTGTAAAAAAAGGGCAGAAGTCTCAAGAATCGACGCTTGGTGGCGCACTTCGTGGCACACTTTCACCCATCGTCTCCACACAAAAAGCCAAAAACCCTCACCGACTCCCCTCCGATCTAACACCCCCTCCCTCTGCAGAAACGATTTCGGAATCAGTCCTCTTGGCTCTCTATACATAGATAGTCCCGTGGGTGGGTTTGACTCCTGTGAATGCACTGTCCAAAAGTGGACACATACATAGCCTCTCTCTTCCCTCTCCTTTCCCTTGCTTTGCAATAGGCTTCTTTAGAAGCTCATACATAGTGGCTTGAAGCTCGGTCCCAATTTCAAGCTGACTTGACCGAATTATTCCGAATCTTGAATGCAACGCACCGAAAACCCGAATGCCTTGTTTTGGGTATGGCGAGCCACCCCATCGACATTGTAAATGGTCTCACGCACCAACATTGTTGCTTCACCCGCTGGTGTCGACGTCCAGTATGCTCCGATTCCTCCAACGCTTGAGAAGGCTCCCCCTGGATATTTGACTCCTCCCCCCAAACCTCGGAAGCCATAGTCGTCTGTCCCGTTGTTTATCTGCCAGCCGTCGACAGCCTTCAAAGCATGTCCCACAGGTTCACCGCGCCAACCCATATCATCTGCCTCCCAGGGGTCCATTCCAACGGTCACCTCCAATCCCTGCCAATGTCCGTCAGTTGGGACCGACCAGCCGTTTGGACAAATGTTTCGCTCATCCTGAACGGCATAAGCGTTATAGAGCAAACCGTAGATAGCTGCAACGGATGTAGCTTGATTGTACTCCTCCGCTGCTGCTCCAGACAGAACCCACCCGTTGCCATCTGGTTGTGCTGAAATTACATCGCCATTGGCATAGTTCTCTGACCGCAGATTCTCCGCAAACCAGCACTGCTCCCCAATCTGCACTGTCTCGTAGTCGTAGCCTTGGTACTCGAGTGCATCACCGCACTGCCATGCTGACTCTTCAGCACCGCAATCACCGTAAACGCTCAAGAGGTCGAGAAGGTCGTTGAGCTGAACGCAGCCGTCGAGGTTGGAGTCAGAGGGATTGGTGACAATACAAGTCTGAGAGTCAGCATCCCATGACGTGCCCTCTCCACAAAAAAAGTCAGCAAATTCGCAATCTAAAAACTGTACATCTACTTGTTGGATTCCAGGACACAAGCAGTAAACAACTTCAGGGTCTACTCCTCCGACAACTTGTATTGAAGGTTGATTGCCTTCTGAGTCGGCCAATGGCTCAGCCTCATCAAAATCGTACCAACCGACCGCCCCTAAAGGCCTAACAGGTGCGTCTGATTCCTCTGAATGACAAAACTCAGCATACTGAATATCAGAGGCCTGTAGCTCGAAATCATAGACTCCAAGAAAGTCAAATTTGATTGCAGAGGATAATTCCTGTCCCACTAGGGGACCTGAGTCTGGGATGTGATAACCCATCGTAGCTGGTCTACCTAAGTCCACAATCTGGCCATTGCCAGACCCAGAGTAATCCCCATTAAGTTCCACCCCATTGAGATAAATCGAATGGTCTGTAGCTCCTCGAATGACCGCAACAACAGTGTACCAAGTATCGGTCAACAATGAGCAGTAGGACTTCTTCGAACGTCGTTGAGCTGGCCCTGCGCCTGTCCCATCCCCAATGAAGGTTTCAAACCAACCAGCATTTTGATTGAGCGACAAAGAAATGCCGCTGTATCCCAACCCTTCGTCCGAAGCAAACAGTTGACCATTGTCATAGCCTATTGGAATTGAAAACCGTGACGCAATCGTAATTGGAAACGTAAGATTGTTGAATCCATTTCCCAAGTTGAGATACCCAAACTCTTCGCCCAAGTCAACTATGGACAAATCCAATCGAGCCTCTTGAACTTCAACAAGCCCGTTGGTCAAAATCAAAATTGAATCAGCAAACAACTCTTGATTCCACAGCAAAGGTCCTGCCAAGGATTGAAGCCAAACCTCATTTTCACAAGTGAGAACTAGATCAGTTTGTATCAATCCGGTGCCTAGGCACGGCGATAAATCTTGAGCCTTTAGCAAATAGGGCAGGGCTCCAAGGCTCACAGCACACATCGTCAAAGCAATCAGTCGTTTCATTGGTCATTTGGTTAAGGACCAACAAGATACAACATAAGTCTAGCTGCCCAAAGCGTACAAATACCTTTTGGAGCCAAATAGCTTAGAATGCATTTTTACGCATGGAAGGGGTTGGCTCGGAATCAGTCGCACTTGCAATCCTCCAAAAGCCTTTTGGCTTCTCCAGCCTCTTGAAGCTCATCTACGGCATCCATGAGACGCTTCAAGTTCATCCTACCCTGTCTGAATTTTTCCTTGTCACCCTCAGCTCGCAATGATCTCAAACTGCACTTCAGGTTGCAAAGCTCTTGAGCTGCAGTTTCGAAATTCAAAGGCTCTGCCGGAAGGGTGCTGTCAGCAGGTTGATTTGAGGTGCATGCCGCCATTGCAGCAACAGCCAGAAAGGGAATCATACATTTAATCATAGAGCAATGATAAGCATATCGTCCATCTTCAACATTGGTGCTGCACGTTACTGAGACCATCTCGGCCCACAGCCCAACTTGAATACCCCATGGCTATCTGGAGAGCGAAAAGCCCGTACGCTTTGGGATCTCAAAGGCTTCAATCTTGCTGGCGCCGATGCTCCTTTAGCTGGTGCTTGTACTCCCTCTTGGCCAAGTTGAATTTTATGGCCCGCTTGGGCCCTAGCAACTTGACGAGGCTCAGCATGAAATCTTGCTCGATGTCCACCATGGCAACCTTCACCTCAGCAATGTCCTCGATGACTTGGACCACGGCCTTGTTGGAGGTCATGAAGGGGTTCAATAGAGACATCTCACGGGAGCGTTTCTTCTTTTTGAGGGCAGCCATGTCAGCCTCCATCTGGTGGTATCCAGTCCAAAACTCGGCCTGCTCTGCCACACTTAAGTCCAGTGCTTCGTTGCAAAAATTCGTCCAAGCAGCATCTTCTCCCTTTGAAAAGTCTGCCTTGGTGGCGATGCCCATCGGAAGGCTTTGCCCAACAGCGGTCAAGCAAAAAGCAGCCAAGAGAAGTGTGAAAAAATGCTTCATGAATACATCTTGCTCAAGTACCTACAAGACAACGAGCGCAGCTCCTCAATCAAAGTAGAAACGATGCCCAAAAGAAACAATGCCCAAGGAGAGAAAGCTTATCTCTTCGCCTGTTCCAATTTCAATCGTGTAATACCATTCACTGCACAGAAGGTTTTCTCTCGTTTTCCCACGTCGTTGCAAACGTTTGAGCTTTCTTGAAGAGACATCATCCGCACAACGGTCCGTTGAAAAAGACCGTTGGAAGTAGACATGCATTGGGAAAATCCGAACGCCAAATGTTGTCGACGTCCCCTTGCTCAGGTTTCTTTTGCCAAAACCCACCTTGGCTGTGGCAACCGCTGGGAACGCCAACCCAGCCTCAAACTCCAAGATTACGTCGCTGCTGGAGATGGTCCTTACTCCTCCCAACAATGATGCGCCGGGAAATGGAATGCCTCCTTCACCCAAGATCGCCAAACCCAAGTTCGTGTCAATGAAGCCTTGCCGAAGTCTTTGGAGGTCGCCTTGCCCGACAGCAGCAAAGCAGGAAGCAGCCAAGAGAAGTGTGAAAAAGCGTTTCATCTGCGCAAAGTACGACCTCAGCATAGCGGTTCAAAAGCTGGAGCAAAAATCCAGCCTTCAATTGGCCGGTCCGACCTGTTTCAATTCGACGGTCACAAGCTGCGCATGGACAAAAGTCATACGTGATTTTGACGCCAAGCGTGAAGGCTCGAAAGCGTGGTCAGGAGGCCTTCCAGTTGGTCCAAGGGAAGCATGTTCGCCCCGTCGCTGAGGGCCTTGGAGGGGTCAGGGTGGGTTTCGATGAACACTCCGTCCACACCCGCCGCCACGGCAGCGCGCGCGACCGTGGAAATCAATTCTGGACGGCCGCCAGTCACCCCACTGGCTTGGTTGGGTTGCTGAAGGCTGTGGGTCAAGTCCATGACCGTGGGTGCAAAGGCCCGCATCTCGGCAAGGCCGCGCATGTCCACCACCAAATCACCATATCCATGCATGGTGCCGCGCTCGGTGACCCACACCTTGTCGTTGCCTGATTCCTTCACCTTCGCCACCGCGTGGGCCATGGAGCCTGGCGACATGAACTGACCCTTCTTGATGTTCACCACTTTGCCAGTCAAGGCTGCCGCAACGAGCAAGTCGGTTTGGCGGCACAGAAAGGCCGGGATTTGAAGGATGTCTGCCACTTCTGCGGCCATGGCGGCCTCTTCAGGGAGATGGATGTCGGTGACAATGCCCACGCCCAACGAGGCCTTCACTTGGCCCAAGATGTCCAAGGCCTTGGCGTCCCCAATGCCGGCGAACGAATCCAACCGCGAACGGTTCGCCTTACGGTAACTCGCCTTGAAGTGAAATGGCAACCCAAGTTCAAGGCACACCCGTTGCACCTCGCGGGCCACCTGCATGGTGGTCTCGAGACTCTCTACGGCACACGGGCCGGCCAAAACGTGAAGTGGCTTGTGGGCAGAAGCTTCCATGGTTTGCAGGGGATTCAAAGGTTCAAGACCCCGTCTTGGGGGCGACAGGTTCGACGCGGGGAAGAGGTTTGCGAAGGTCGCGGCTGGGCAACCCCATGAAACGGGACCAACCCGCTCCTGGCAACCGTTGCAGAGAAAAACGAACGCCACGTCCATACGTATTGGCCGCCACCTCTTGCCCCCAAAACCAACCCGCCGGATCGTCCACCTCCAGAGAAAGGATGCGTTTCTCCGATATGCGAAGCTTCAGCCAAGTCACAGGCCGTGGGCCGCCCCAACCCCCTGATCTAAAGTCGAGCCCAAACGCCAGACGCTTTCCCGGAATCCACCCCACCCCCAAGGTGTATTCGGAGGAAGGCATCCAACTTCCTGCACGCACCTTGGCTCGGATTTGAACATCTGGAGAAGGCCACCATGTAAGCGAAGCCTGAACCCTAGAAGGCAGCATCATCATCCGACTGGAGGCACTGTCGCTGACGAGCAGAATGCTGTCCAGTTGGTACCCTGTGTTGCCGTCCACAATGTTTTGCCAGGTGAGACCTTGTTCGTTGTCCAACCCATCGTCGATGTAGGAAGTCAAAGGCACTGAGAGGCCGGTGGTGGAGATGCCAGTGTCCACAAAGGCCACCATGCCACCTGCGGGTTCAAACAAGATGCCAATGTCCCTGAAGTCCACATGAAACTGCAATGGCCACATTTCAGACGTCAGTGGCAAAGCCCCGCTGATTCCCACTCCGTAGGCAGGGAGGGTTTGGTTCCATGCCAGCCCATTCGTGTCGGGCAATTCATTCAAACTTGCGAGCGCATAAGAGAGGACGTTGACTTGCATGGAGTCGGCCTCCTCTGAAACCCAAAAGGATCCGTTGGGGATGCCCCACTCCGCCCCCGCCATGCGCTGCACAAGGGACAACTCCAGACGCTGCCTGGTCTTGGTGTTCTCCATCCCAAGCGAGAATCGGTTGAACGCCCCTGCTCGGACCCCCGTGCCGTTCATAAGATCGACGCGGCCCGTGTGACCGGCATTGCCTAGAAAGGTCAGCTCCATCAACTCCTTGCGCCACAACGAGCTCACCAACACTTCACTGCCAAAGGACCCTGTCAGTGCCCAAGAGCCTTGGCCCAAAGGGCGAGTGGTCCAACGCTTGGACCATCCGACATCTACCCCCATCCCGCCAAGCGCAGGATGCAAAGCCAAGGCATCTTTAAAAAAATCCCGGGACAAGAAGCCACCTTCTATGAAGGTGTGAATGGTTCCGGACGACAGGGCATTGCTCCTTTGGCTTCCCCACACTTCCCACTCCGCCATTCCCCGTTCCACAGGAGCCTCCAAATCGGCCACCAGGGATTGTGCGCGAAGCATTGGAAGCGCCAAGCAGAGGAGAATCGAACTGAGAAGCCACCTACTCATGAAACTGTGCGTCAGCATCATTCGTTCTCAATTTCAATGGTTTGGGTGCCTTCCAACCGGCCTTGCACACGCACACGCTCCAACCCTGTGAAAGGCTGAGGCCCCGAAGTATTTACAGACAAAGTCACCGCCACGGTGCCCCCTGGCTCGACCATCTCGGCATTCAACGGCAGGCTCAAGGTGGATTGGCCATCCAAGGAGGCCCAAGCATCGCCTGGAGGCAACACCAAGGTGTCGCGGTACACCACCCCATCGAGGCGATCATACGTTACTTCACCTGTCACTTCCACCGGAAAGGAGTTGGAGAAGTCCAAGTGCAAGAACCCTTCAAACTTGGGGAAGTCCTTCAACCCTTCCAAATCAAACGTATCGGTGAGCACCAACCCATTGACCCCCAACTTCAGCGGCACGCGCAGCTGGTACCAAAACGTAGGCGGATACGCCACGTCCCAACGATCGATCAACAAATCAGAGGTATTGATGGGGTTCAATTCCATGCGTCCCGCCACATGCAGCGACCGTGGAAACGTCTCGAGCAAGTCCAAAAAGGTGGACCCTGGTGCCCCGAGGTCCAAGGACCATTCGGCAGGCTGCGGCACATCGTTCTGCCAAATGGCGCGAGGGACGAGGTGTCCGGCGATCAAGTCGCCCTCCACCAATTCATCGTCAAACTGCATGGTGTCGATTGACAGCAAGAAGTCCGCGCCCACCGTGTTGGTGAAGTGCAACGACGCCTGGGTGCCCTCCAAATCAATGATGGGCTCAGGCAAAGGAATCGTGTCCAGCAACTCGACATCCGCAGAGGTTGACTCTTCGTAATTGCCAAAGTAACCGGCCAAGGAAGATACCGTCAGTCCTTGAAATGTCAGGGAGATGACAAGGCTGTCTTCCGCCTGCACGATGTATCCGTTGGGGTTGTTGAATTCATCAGCCACTGCAAGCAACTCGATGTCGAGGGCATTGAAGTCGTACCCCTCGTTGTCCGTCACATTGAAGGCTGAAGAGAAATCGAACATCGCACCCGTCAAATCGACAGATTGGCTGGCCACTCCAGCCTGATCATCCACAGCAGAGGGCACTTCCAACGCAAAGGCCAAAGGCTCGCCTTCCACCCGAACGTCGGGGAATTGATAGCTCAAATTGATCTCGAATCCCAGGCTATGCTCCACCTGAATCAGCACAGACCCAGAGGTAACCTCGGCTTCCGTCAATGCCACGCCTTCCTCAGGGGCCACGTCAAACTCCAAGACATCGGCAAGCACCACAAACGATTGGCCGGGAAACACAGGAATGCCATTGGTGGTCAGCCCGCCGCCTTCTCCGTCGTAGCGGATGCGAAGGGTTGAATCGGGAAGGGTGGACAAATCTGTCCAGTCCCAACCATCCAAGGTGTCAACAAGCACAAAGTGGGCAGGGTTCCCCCCTGTGCCTGGCTCGTACAAGGAATCGGGCACCACGTCGGCCCAAGACACCTGGTCATCGAGGATGGGAAGATGGACATCCGACTCCCAAGAGACCGGGTTTTGACAACCCCAAAGGACCATGACCAATACAGCCCCAAAGGCGAACGGCAATCTTGAGGAAGTGAATGTCTTGCGCATGGAGTATCACCGAAAGTTACAAGGGAAGGACCATGGATTCACCGGTTGGAACTGAAGGATGTCCACAGCGCCAGCACGGCAGCAACACTCATTCCAGCACTCGGCCACACCACCGCCATGCTCCATGGTTGAGAGCCATGGATGGCGGGCAAAATCCAAGTTGAAAACAACGCAAGAACACTCCACACTTGGGCCAAATGCCGAAGCCAGGCTGGAAGTGTCGGTCCAGGGCGACGGCCCAATGCCCTCCAAAGCACGACGCATCCCAGGGACGTCCAGAACAAATCGGCATTCCACCAGGTGTCCCGGTGGTCCGTCACCCCTTGCATGGCGACAAAGAGCAGGGTCATCGTGGTGGTGAGCGCCCCCCAGGCCATGAGGCTCCAGCGCCTGGCATGTCGCCAACAAGGCCCCCCTCTTTGACGTGTAGCGAAGAGCAACGCCATCCAAAGTGCAAGCGCCCACGCCCATCTCGAAGGGGCATGACGCCCCGAATGCCCTTCAGGCAGGCCAGCGCGCCAGGCACCCTCTGCCGGATAAATCAACTCCCTCGGAAAACACAACGGCTCTCCGTCCAACGTCATGCCGTCCAACTCGGATGCGAGAACATCAGGCAAGAACGCATGGCCACAGGAGGACATCGATTGCGCAGCCTCCTGGCCCAGGATGAGCTCCATCCCCCAGCCGGTCCATGGCAACCCACCCATGAAAGGGCGCAAAGCCTCCAAATAGGTGCTGTCCGTCGGAGAACAATTCGTCACAAAGCGTGCGCCAAAAACGTCTTCCAATACTGCAATGACCTTTGTGGCGCAGTTGTCTCGGAAGAAATCGTAGGCGTAGGTGGCATGCTCAGGCAAGGCATTCTGTTCGAGATGTGCTGCCAGGAGTCGGACATCCTCTTCGCCCAAATGCAGGACTTGTTCCTGCAGTGCTCGGCCCTGACGCAAGTAGATGTTTTGGAACCGCGGGTAGCGCTCCACCCCCAATTTGTAATCCATACGGCCCCTCACAAAACGAAGGTAAAAGCCGTCGTTCACCACAAACGTGCCGTAATTGAAGACCAAATCCACCCCGGTGTCCAAATCCTGGAGCCGGAAGGCGGTGTGCCCAAAGGCCGCATACAGTTCTGCCCCGGGGCTGGCGGTCAGAACGGAGAATTGCGCCTCCGGCGACAGGGATTCCGAGAAAGGCGAGGCGACGGCAGAAGAGGCGGCCGCCATGCCGCAGCATGCCAGCGACATCATCAGGGCCCAGGACCAAATGCCTTCCATCACCTTGGTGGCTGCACCCCAAAGCCAAACGTCCTTCAAAACGCCGTCCGCATTCTTGCGCACATGGACCTCCAGCACTCCTCCTGGTGCATGCACGGTGCGCTCCATGACAAGACCTTTTTCCTCCCTCATGTCGGAGAGGGCGGCCGCCACTACGCCCGTGCCGCAGCTGAGGGTTTCTGCTTCGACCCCACGCTCGAAGGTCCGCATGTGGAGGTGGCCCTTCGTCGCCCCCTTGGCAGCCACGTTCACATTGCAACCTTCAGGGGCATACCGTTCATGATATCGGATCGGACGCACCGCCTGAGGAAGCGCCAAGTCCTTGACCTCTTTCGCCGCATCCAACCATTCGACATGATGGGGAGAACCGGTGTCGACGAAGGAGGCGCGATGGGCCCCTTCAAGTTGAGGTGCGCAAGCCACAGGGGTGGCTGCCACGATCATGGAGATGCCAGGGCATCCATCGGGGCGAATGCGGCCTTTGTGGTCGCCATCCACCGCTTGAATGTGCACTTCGCGGTGTGTGGCATCCACTGCTCCTTGGGCTTGTGCCCATGCAAGGGCACTTCGGGTGCCATTGCCACAAAACGAGCGGGACCCGTCAGGGTTGCGAAAGTCCACGTGCAAGACATTGGGTGCACCTGGCTTCACCACCAACACCCCATCCGCTCCGACGCCATTTTCGCGGTCACAGATGCGTGCGATTTCAGCATGATCCCAGTCCGATGGCAGGACGCCTTCTTGGCGTCCGTCCACAAGGACAAAGTCATTGCCCGTGCCTTCCCATTTTTCATACTTGAGGCCCACAGCACGAAGGTAGGGTGACCCGGCAGGAAGTGGAGGACCCTCCCCCTATCTTTGGGTCATGCCGCAATCTGCGCGATCCACCGCATCCAAAGGACTGCTCGAGGCGTACAAAACGGCCCGTACTGCGCGCGCCATGTCCGACCTCTTTGAGGAGCACGCCCGACTGACCGCCAAATATGTTCATGCCTGTTCACGCGGACATGAGGTCATCCAGGTGGCCGCCGGACAGCGCCTTCTCCCCCAAGACTACGTCAGTTGTTACTACCGCGACGACAGCCTGTTGCTGTCCATGGGCGTGACGCCCAAGGAGCTGATGCTCCAACTTTTTGCCAAAAAAGACGACCCCTTTTCTGGGGGACGAACGTACTACAGCCACCCCAGCCTCAACCGACCTGGTCAGCCCAAAATCCCGCACCAAAGCTCTGCAACGGGCATGCAAGCCATTCCCGCTGCAGGCGCCGCCATGGGGTTGCAGTACCTGCGCCAAATGGAACTCCCTTCCCAAGCGGTTCAAGACGGCAAAGCAGCAGGGCTGCCTGAAGTGGAGGCCGTTCCGGGCATCTCCTTCTGCAGCATCGGCGATGCGGCCATCACAGAAGGTGAAGTGGCGGAGGCCTTTCACATGACAGCGCTGAAGAGCCTGCCCATGGTTTGGCTGGTGCAGGACAACGAATGGGACATCAGCGCCCACAGTTCAGAGGTGCGCTTCGGCGACGCGACGACCTTCGCCAAGGCATTTCCAGGGATCGAGGTGCTCTCTGTAGATGGCACGGACTGGGTGGCTTGCGACCAGGCCATGGCGCATGCCATCGATACGGCACGCCGAGAACAACGGCCTTTCTTGGTCCACGCCAGCGTCCCACTGCTCGGGCACCACACAAGCGGTGTGCGAAGAGAATTCTACCGCGACGACTTGGAAGAGGCTGCTGCGAACGACCCGCTCCCCAAATTGGAAGCCGCCCTCCTCGAAGCTGGCACGGAACGCGGCGCCCTCGACCTTCTGCATGCAGAAATCGAAGCCGAGGTTCAAGTGGCCTTTGATGAAGCGCGAGAAGCTGACGAACCTGAGGTATCTGACCTCCTGCCCCATCGATTTGCACCTGCCGCAGTTTTGGAAGAACGAGGGATCCGCCATCGTGAGGGTGGAGAATTGACCTTGATGGTGGATTGCGCACTGCACGCCATGCAGGAAATCATGGAGGACCACCCTGAGTCCCTGTTGTACGGTCAGGATGTAGGAGCGAGATTGGGGGGGGTGTTCCGTGAAGCGGCAACGTTGGGGACCAAGTTTGGCGACCACCGTGTCTTCAACACACCCATCCAAGAAGCCTTCATCATCGGCTCCACGGCCGGAATGAGTGCCACAGGTTGTCGGCCCATCGTCGAAGTTCAATTTGCCGACTATCTCTGGCCCGGGCTGAACCAACTCTTCACAGAGCTGAGCCGAAGCTACCTGCTGAGCAACGGTCAATGGCCAGTGTCCTCCCTCATTCGAGTGCCCATCGGGGCCTATGGCAGTGGAGGGCCCTATCACAGTTCCAGCATCGAATCGGTGCTGGCCAACATCCGCGGCATCAAGGTGGCCTACCCCTCCAATGGCGCCGACTTGAAGGGACTGCTCAAATCCGCCTACGAAGACCCCAACCCCGTGGTGGTCCTTGAACACAAGGGCTTGTATTGGTCCAAGATTCCAGGCACTGAAACGGCCAAAGTGATCGAGCCCGACCGCGACTACCGCGTCCCCCTCGGACAAGCCCGACGTGTGGTGGAAGCAGAGGACAAGGCCCTTCGGGAGCACGCATGTGCCACCATCGTGACTTACGGACGCGGTGTTCATTGGGCCTTGGAAGCAGTTCTTGCGTTTCCGGGACGCATCGACCTCATTGACTTGAGGTCCATACAACCCGTGGATTACAAAGCCATTGAAACCAGCATCGCCCGAACCAACAGGTGCTTGGTCCTGACGGAAGAGCCCGTGGCACACAGTTTTTCCCAAGCACTCGCAGGCCACATTGCAACGCGTTGTTTCCGCGAACTCGATGCCGCCCCAAGTGTTTTGGGCAGCATGGACCTCCCCGCCATCCCACTCAATGAAAGTTTGGAAGCCGCGGTCTTGCCCAATGCAAAGAAGGTTGAAGAGGCCTTGGCATCGTTGTTGCATCTTTGACCCCATGCATCGACAGACGCTTTGGTTGTTCCTCGCATTCTTGGCATCCAACACATCCCTCGCCCAATCGGATGGGTTCTCGGGACGATTCGTGCTGGATTGCCGACCTTCTTCTCCCAAGGGTTATTTTCCTTCTGAAGGACTGGAGGTTTGGGTGGATGGACCTCAACGGGTCAAAATTGTGGAACGAAGTGCTGAGGATTCGCTTGTCACCTATTTGCTGGGCACCAGTGTCGTCAAGGAATTTCGTTGGTTTGGGGAGCGCATCGCTCTGGCATCTGAGCGGCCCATGCCTGAATTCGCACACCCTGTCCGTGGGACAGATGGCACGCCCCAACCGCCCATGCCTTTTCCACCATTGGGAAAGGAAGGGTCTTTTTCATGCGGCGAAGGCTGTTCCTTTCATGCGACCACTGCGCAGTTTCTCGCCATCGATCCAAGCCGTTTTGGGCCACGAGGAGATTTGCATCACGTATGGACGGTGCCAGCAAACGTGCCAGTGATGTCCTCTGAGGAATTCCTCGATCGGTACCGCATCGATCCGCCGGAACAAGGGTTTTACCACTGATTGCAAGCACTTTGCACCCTTTGATGGGCGGCCCATCACCTTGGGGAGTGTGGGAGTGAACCGCTTCCATAAAGTTTTGTTCTATGGTCAACTACCCCATGGGCAATCCTTCCACCATCACCGTCAAGCACGTCGAGCGCTTGGGCCCCAAAGCGGTCCGGCTCACCCTCGACCCTGGTGCTCGTGCGGAAGAGTGGCGCAACATCCCCGGAGGATACATGACCTTTTGCCTCCCATGCGGAGATCCCATACTCTACCGCTCGTACAGCCTGGTGCATGCGCCTGACGCATTGTTGCCTCAAGTCGTAGTGAAGGAAACGGGAGGCTCCCAAGGCAGTGCCTATGTCAATCGGCAATTCAACCCGGGCATGGAAGTGATGGCCTTCCCCCCGCAAGGAAGGCTCTTTCCTGCCCATTGGGACGAGGAACCCATCCATGCAGTGTTGTTCGCTGCAGGAATTGGCATCACCCCATTGTACAGCGTAATGCAGCATTTGCTCGCCTCACCCTGGAACCACGAGATCACTCTGTTTTACGGCAACCGCAGGGTGTCTGACATTCTGCTGCGGGACGAACTTGAGGTGTTGGCAGCATTGCCGCAAGTGACCGTCAAACACATTTTGACGGACGGGAGTTTAGACGACGAACTTTACAACGGACGCATCAACGCCTCCAAAGCCATGTTGCTTTGGAACGAAGTCATCACGGACTTGCCCACCAAAGCGATGGTCTCAGGACCCCTCGGCATGAAAAAAGACGTGCTACGCGGGTTGGATTTGGCCGGAATTCCGGCAGAAAACATCCGTTCCGAGGATTTCCACCACCCACCACACCTGAAAGCGACCACAGCCCAAACATGCTCGGTGTCAGCGACATTGGGGACCCAAGAAGTGGCCTTTGAGTATTGTCCTCAGGAGGAGGGATTGGTCGAGGCCATTACCAAAAGGGGGCTTGAAGTTCCAGTCTCTTGCCGCGGCGGGGTGTGCGGAAGCTGTACCGCCAAAGTGGTCGAGGGCGAGGTGGCTGTGGAACACAGCTACGCCTTGACCAACAAAGAACGAAAGGACGGGATGGTGCTGTGCTGTCAAGCAAGGCCCGTATCGGACCACCTCAAGCTCTCTTTCAAGGGAGACCAATGAACTTGTGGGTCTGCAATGACAGACGCCACTCAGGGTCTTGCTGGACCTTGTCAATGACCATGGACATGACTTTTTCCCTTCGGTCCCACTCGGGCTGAAGGAACTTCGCGGTGCCGGGTGTCAGCTTCTCAGCGTGGCCTTCCGCCCAAGTCAAGTCGTGTTTGTTGACCACCACCACCTTGAGTTCGTCGGCTTCTGTGTACCATTCAGGGAGACAATCCTTGAATTTTTTGGGACTCAAGGTCACCCAGTCCCAAGATCCGCTTATCGGATGGGTCCCACTGGTTTCCAAGTGGGTGGACAACCCCGCCGCTTGCAACCGCTGTGTCAAGGCATCGAGGTTGTGCATGCAAGGCTCTCCTCCAGTGACCACCACCAAGGACAATCCCGAATCCACAGCCTCCTTGACAAGGGTTTCCACCTCGACTTGAGGATGGGCCTCGACAGGCCAGCTCTCTTTCACATCGCACCAAGCACACCCCACATCGCATCCCCCAAGGCGGATGAACCAGGCCGCATGGCCCGTCCAAGCGCCCTCCCCTTGCAGGGTTGGGAACCGTTCCATGACAGGGTATGTCACCGGTTTCGTCATGCGAGTTTGGCGTCCAAATCGAAGGCTGAGGCTCCTGTGATCTTGGCGGTCACAAAATCGCCGATGCGCAAATGACCATCGTGTTGGATGCGCACCTCGTTGTCCACATCGGGGCTGTCGTACTGCGTCCGGCCGACCCACAACCCATCTTCCAGACGGTCAATGAGGACCTTCTCGGTGCTTCCGATGCGCGCGACATTCAAAGATTCGCTGATGCCGGCCTGAATGTCCATGATCCGCTCCACGCGGGCCCGTTTGACATCCTCAGGGACATCATCGGTCATGGTGTAGGCATGGGTGTTCTCCTCATGGCTGTAAGTGAAGCAACCCAAACGGTCGAAGCGCATGCGCTCCACCCAACCTTGCAAATGCTCAAAATGTGCCTCCGTTTCCCCAGGGAAACCACAAATGAGGGTGGTGCGGATGGCGATGTCTGGCATCCGTTGCCGGATGGCATCGATCAATGCATCTGTCTTCGCCTCTGTGATGCCTCGGCGCATGGCCTTGAGCATTTCGTCCGTGCCGTGCTGCAAAGGCATGTCCAAGTAGTTGCACACATTGCTGCGCTCCTGCATGACGTCCAAGACATCCATCGGAAAACCGCTGGGAAAGGCGTAGTGAAGACGGATCCAGGCAATGCCTTCAACATCGCTGAGGCGACGCACCAAGTCCGCCAATTTGCGCTCTCTGTAAAGATCCAAACCATAGTAGGTCAAGTCCTGGGCAATCAAAATGAGTTCTGAAACTCCCTGTGCTGCAAGACTTTTGGCCTGGGACACCAAATCCTCGATGGGCGTGGAACGGTGCTTGCCACGCATGAGCGGGATGGCACAAAATGCGCAAGGACGATCGCATCCCTCGGCGATTTTGAGGTAGGCATAGTGTGCCGGGGTTGTGAGGAGTCGCTCGCCCACAAGTTGTTTCTTGTAATCGGCCCGCAGGGTCTTCAACAGCCTAGGCAATTCTCGGGTCCCAAACCATGCGTCCACTTCAGGGATGCCATCGGCCAATTCGTCTTTGTACCGTTCAGATAGGCACCCGGTCACATACACACGCTCGACTTGCCCTTCCTCCTTTGCCTGCGCGAAACGGATGATGGTGTCGATGCTCTCCTGCTTGGCCGCTTCAATGAATCCACAAGTGTTGACCACTACGATGCCGGCATCGTCCTGCTTGGACTCGTGCTCGACGTCAAAATCGTTGGCGCGCAACTGGGCCATCAGGACTTCGCTGTCGTAGATGTTCTTGGCACAACCAAGGGTGACCACGTTCACTTTTCGGGGCTTGAAGGATCTGGCTCTCATGGGTTGTTTTCAAAGGATTCAGGCAACAGACTGTCGACGAACTCCATGGGATGAAACTCTTGCAAGTCCCCCATTTGTTCCCCCACACCCACAAATCGAACGGGCACTTGAAGTTGATCGGAAATCGCCAAAACCACTCCGCCCTTGGCCGTTCCATCAAGTTTGGTAAGAACAAGCCCCGTGACATCGGTGACTTCCGTGAACCGCTTGGCTTGCTCCAGCGCGTTTTGGCCTGTGGAACCATCCAACACCAACCATACTTCATGGGGCGCATCGGGAACCACCTTGGACATGACGCGTTTGATCTTGCCCAATTCGCTCATCAAATTGACCTTGTTGTGCAAGCGGCCAGCGGTGTCGATCAGCACCAAGTCCGCCTTTTGGGCCACCGCGGACTGCAGCGTATCGAAGGCCACAGCAGCGGGGTCCGACCCCATGCCTTGGGCCACCACTTCCACCCCCACGCGCTGTCCCCATACTTTCAACTGGTCCACCGCTGCCGCGCGGAAGGTGTCAGCTGCCCCCAGCATCACCTTCATGCCTGAAGACTTGTAACGATGGGCAAGCTTGGCAATGGAGGTGGTCTTTCCCACCCCATTGACCCCCACGATCATGATGACATGGGGCCTTCCTTCGTTGGGAGGCACGCGGTAAGCCGTACTCTCTGTCCACGCGCGATCCTCGTCTTTGGTGATCAACCCAAGGACCTCCTCACGCAGCATGGTCATCAATTCCTCCTGGTCCACAAAAGCTTCCCAAGTGGCCCTTTTGCGGAGCCTGCCCAAGATGGCCTCAGTGGTGTCGACGCCAACATCAGACAAGATGAGGGCTTCTTCCAAGTCTTCCAACAAATCGTCGTCGATGCGACGCTTCCCGGTGAAAACCCGAGAAATGCGTTCCATGACACCCTGCTTCGACTTGGCCAAGCCCTGGTCCAGGGAGGCCTTCTTCTCGGAGCCAAACAGGCGATTGAAAAATCCCATCAGTGAGGTTGGTTTGAAAGAGATGAACAAAAAAATGGGCCGGATTCACGAGGAAACCAGCCCATCCGAATGCTTTGGTAGGGAGTGATGTCTCCTCAGTTCTTGGCGAACCAAGCCTTCACATCGTCGTTGTGCACCACCTCTTCTTTGAACATGTAGGCACCCGTCTTGGGGCTGCGCACCATTTTCATCACCTTCGTGTGCTGGCGACCACCTCCGGTCTGCAGCGATGCTACTGTCTTCTTAGCCATAGTTGCTGAATTTCAGGGGTTAACGACTGGTTACTTGATCTCTTTGTGCAAAGTGGAGCGACGGAGAATGGGGTTGAACTTCTTCACCTCCATGCGGTCGGGTGTGTTCTTGCGGTTCTTCGTTGTGACGTATCGTGACGTGCCTGGCATGCCAGATTCTTTGTGCTCTGTGCACTCCAAAATCACTTGAACGCGGTTTCCTTTCTTCGCCATAGTTTCCAGAATTGGTTTGCAAAGATAGCGAATTCTCCCGTTTGCGCAATGCCTTTTGCACACCCTTGCGTGAAGAAGCCTTTCCACCCCACAATCCCCGCGCTTGTTGGACGTTTAGATTCGTAGAACCCATGGCGAAGAACACCCTACTCTCCGACAAAGATCCTGAATCTTCATCCAACGGAAGCAAAGGCAAACGCAAAAAGCGTACTGCTCGAGCTTCAGCAGCGAAGAAAAAAACGGCCCCCAAGGCCGCATGGTGGACCACACTCCCGGGGATACGCCAAGCCAGAGAAACCTGGGGAGATGAGCGGGTCCGTACGGTGGCTGGACTCGTTTCCCTCGCCCTTGCCTTGGTCTTTGCCCTTTCCATCCTCTCGTCGTTTGTGACCGGCCGTTTGGACATTCGCTTGATCCAAAACGCGGCCAACCCAGATGCCCTCGAAGCTTTTCACAACATCCTGGGAAGCTTGGGGGCCCACATTGGTTACTTCTTCGGGCGGCAAGGATTGGGTGCAGGTGCCCTGGGCATTCCCTTTCTGCTGGGGCTTTTGGGCCTGCGCTGGTTGACGGAGCGCAGCTACCTTCCCCTGGCCAAGACCTTTCGTCTGACGGCCTTTTTGGCCTTGTTCATCCCGTGGACCCTTGCCTTCCTCACACAAACCACCCCCGAAGGCATTGCCTTGGCCACCAGCGCCCTCGACGACCACATCATTGGGGCGAGTGGCTTGTGGTTGCTCGGCCAATCCATGCACGTTGCTGGATTCACTGGCTCCGCCGTTTTTCTCATCATCACCGTGGCGGTGATGATGGCCTTCAATGCGCCGAGCCTTTGGAAGGGCATCGAGCATCGGGTGGGTGCTTGGTTCAATTCTGGAGAGGAGGCCATGATGGAGGAGGACGCCCAAGACGAGGCAGCCGTGCAACAAGCGGCAGCCTCTACGGATGGGCCAATGGAGGGGACCACCCCACCCCATTCCCCATTTGCCAACCTTTTGGTGAAGCGAGAGGCTCTTACAGAGGAGGAAACGGCGCCGGAAGAGGCAGGGGAAGATCCTTCTGACGATTCACAAGAAGCCCAAAAGGCCCAAGACTTGACAGCCTCGACCGACGAGGCTTCAGTGGAGCCAACAACAGAGGACGTGCCCTTCGAAGTGCAAGCGCCCGAACCCGTTGCCGACACGGAGGAGGAGGAGGAGATGGCATCTGACACAGCGCTTGCAACAGAGCAGGAGTCTTCTGAAGCTCCTGCCAGCGGCGATGTGGAGTTTGAGGTGAAAGAAGTGCAGGAGGAAGAGACCTTGAGCAGCGAAGAACTGAAAGATCTGTCGGAAGAGTTTGGCGAAGAGTACGACCCCACACTTGATCTGGGGAGGTTCCAACTCCCCAACCTCGACATGCTTGTCAACCATGGAGACGGCAAGCACCGTGTGACGGACGAGGAGCTGACGCAGAACAAGGAGAACATTCTACAGACCTTGGCCAACTTCAAAATCGAAGTCAGCAAAATCACTGCAGAAGTGGGGCCGACGGTCACACTGTATGAAATCGTTCCCGCTCCAGGAATCCGCATCAGCAAAATCAAGAACCTCGAGGACGACATCGCCCTGAGCCTTGCAGCACTTGGCATCCGCATCATTGCCCCGATTCCTGGTAAAGGGACGATTGGCATCGAAGTGCCCAACTCCAATCCCGATGTGGTGAGCATGCGGACACTGATTGCCAGTGACAAATTCCAGAATTCAGATGCTGCCCTGCCCATTGCTCTGGGCAAGACAATCAGCAACGAGACCTACGTCTTTGACATGGCCAAAATGCCGCACTTGCTCATGGCGGGGGCCACTGGCCAAGGAAAGTCGGTGGGCCTCAATGCCATGCTTGTGAGCATGCTGTACCGCCGACATCCGTCGCAATTGAAGTTTGTTCTGGTGGACCCCAAGAAAGTGGAACTCACCCTCTACAACAAGATTGTGCGCCATTACCTCGCTCAACTTCCGGAAAGCGAGGACGCCATCATCACCGACACCTCCAAGGTGGTGTCTACGCTGAACAGTTTGTGCGTGGAGATGGACCAGAGGTACGAACTGCTGAAGGCTGCGCAATGCCGAAACCTCAAGGAATACAACGCCAAATTCGTCAAGCGAAAAATCATTCCCGGTGCGGCTTCCGGCCACCCCGACAATGGTTCTGAGCTGCACAGCCAAGGCCACCACTACATGCCATACATTGTTTTGGTGGTGGACGAGTTTGCCGATTTGATCATGACGGCGGGCAAAGAAGTGGAGACCCCCATTGCCCGCCTGGCACAATTGGCTCGGGCCATTGGCATCCACCTGATCATCGCCACCCAGCGTCCATCGGTGAACATCATCACAGGCACCATCAAAGCCAACTTCCCCGCAAGGGTTGCGTTCAGGGTGACATCCAAAATTGATTCGCGCACCATCCTCGACGCAGGTGGGGCAGATCAACTCATCGGCAGAGGCGATTTGTTGATGAGCACAGGCAACGACCTCATCCGTTTGCAATGCGGCTTTGTCGACACCCCTGAAGTGGAAGAAATCTGTGAATTCATCGGGTCGCAGCAAGGCTACCCCACTTCCTACACCCTCCCTCCCCCACCTGCGGAGGCCAGTGGTTCCGGAGGCTCTCTGGAAGACGACGAGCGCGACCCCATGTTTGAAGATGCCGCGCGGGTCTTGGTCTTGCACCAACAAGGATCCACGTCGTTGCTGCAGCGAAAACTCAAACTTGGCTACAACCGCGCAGGTCGATTGATTGACCAATTGGAGACGGCAGGCATCATCGGCCCCTTCGAAGGAAGCAAGGCGAGAAAGGTCTTGGTGCCCGACGAAGCAAGTTTGGAACAGATGTTGCAGTCAAGCTCCACAACAACCGAGTAAATTTGTCCCATGCGGAAGACTTCCTTCATCCTTTTTGGCCTGGCTTTGGGCTTCGCCTCCTCTCCCTCCTTGCACGCTCAGGATCCTGATCTGTTGCTGAATCGCTTGAACGAGAAGGCCCAGACCTACAGTGCCTACGAAATCGCCTATTCAAGCACCTTGGTGGACCTGAAAAACGATTTTGAATTGACCCAAACGGGCATGGTCCAAATCGAAGGCAATCGCTTTCACCTGCAGCTAGGAGGTGACTATGTCATCTACAGCGACGGAGAAACCGTGTGGACCTTCGAGCCTGAAATGAACGAGTGCTATGTCGACGATATGGAAACCATGCGCGAAGAGGGCATGGATCCGGCGAAGCTGTTCACTGTTTGGGAGGAAGACTTCAGGCGCGAATGGATGGGCAGAGCGCAGGTCGAAGGAAAGGATTGCGCCCATGTGAACCTATACGCCGGGGAAGACAAACCCTACCACACCCTCCAGTTGTTTGTGGACGATGCCGCCATGGAAGTGACACGCATTGTCATGAAAGGCCGCGAGGGCAGCGATGTGACCTACACCGTGACCTCCTTCTCGACCACATTGAAGGTCACACCTGAGATGTTCATCTTTCCCAAGTCGAAGCATCCAGGTGTCGACATGATCGACAACCGGATTTAAGCCAAACGTCCCTCATTCAGAATCCCGGAGGGTCCCGTCAGGCGCGTAGGTATCCGGGAACAAATTTCTGTAAGCCTCTGGCACCGGAATCACCTCCTCTGTTTCTGGATCCCAGAACAGCCTTGGCACAAAAGGCGCCAATGGAGGAAGCGTGTCGAGACGGGCCCATGCCAAATCTTGGAACCTGTGCAAGGTCCACGTTTCATTGTGCCATGCCCCTCCCTCCTCGCGCTGGTCCCAAATCAACGGAGTGAGCAAAGGCTGCACCCAATCGCGAATGTGGGGGTGGCGTCGAATGCCGGCATCGAGCACAGCATCATGGGCAAGTCGGGCATATTTCCCAGGCTCACTGCCAGTCAACGCCCTGTACTTCTCCAAGGTGGCGCGCAAAGATGAATCCCCCCATTGTACTTGGCCAAAGAGCGGCAGCGTCACACGCCATTGGGACATCAAACCTCCTTCCACAAAGGGCATTTCCGCCAATTCAGGATGTCCAAACAAGACGAAGGCGGAACTGTCGTTCATCTGAAGCTCAGTCTGCAAGGCGGCCCACATCGAGCGCGACGAGCGCCCTGCCACAGACACAATCACATTGCGCGCGTAAGGTGTCACGTGGTCCGCAAGCCTCCCCACAGAGCTTGAACTGGCCGTCACCGTGTCGATCACGGCAAACTTCAAAGAGTCGCCCTCCAACATCCATTTGGCGCGCTGAGCTGCATTGAATTGAGCCTCAAAATGCGCCTCTAGGGCCAGATCGCTGCCGCCAGTCACCACGAGCATGACATGGTCGGTATCGTGCGCTGTCGACACCCATTCAGCCAACTGCTCGGTCATGGCCCATTCGGAGGCCACGGCTTGCCGCACCGCCCCTCCACGTTCCACGTAACGCTGTGGCTGTTCCGTCAACAACACGTGCTCCCGACCAAACCTGTCCACCTTGGGGGCGGCCACACCCAAATTTTCGCGCATCAAAGGACCAATCACAATGTCTGCCCTAGCGATTTGAAGGTTGGAAAACTGCAGGTTCCCCAAGGAATCTACGACTTCATCAACCACTTCGAGATGCACGGGAACTCCGGCCTCGGCCAGTTGCCCCACCGCCAATTCGACACCGTGCAGATGCTCCAAAGCAATCTCACGCAGCCGCTGCGCGCGGCGAGGCAATGCCCCTCCCGCCACCGTGTCCACCTGAAGTCCAAAAGGGAGGATGACCAAAAACTCGAGGGTGTCCACCCTCCCAGAATCCACAGGATCGCCCCACACGCCTTGTGCACGCGCTGCCTCCCCTGAGCCCAAAAAGAGGATCAGCAGGAAAGCAAGCGTCAAAGGCTTGGTGCTGAGGTGGTGTTGGTTCATTCCCATTCGATCGTCGCAGGGGGCTTGGAGCTGATGTCGTAGACCACCCTGTTCACTCCACGTACTTTGTTGATGATGTCGTTGCTCACCTTCGCCAAGAAATCATAAGGCAGGTGACACCAATCCGCCGTCATGCCGTCGGTGCTGCTCACGGCGCGCAATGCGACAGCATTCTCGTACGTCCGCTCATCTCCCATCACGCCAACACTCTGCACGGGAAGCAAAATGGCCCCGGCTTGCCAAACATCGTCGTAGAGTCCTGCGTCGCGAAGGCCCTGGATCCAAATGTGGTCCACCTCTTGAAGCACGCGGACCTTCTCCGCCGTGATGTCTCCCAAAATACGGATGGCCAGCCCCGGGCCAGGGAAAGGATGCCTTCCCAAAATGCGCTCCTTGATGTTCATGGCCCTTCCGACACGGCGCACCTCGTCTTTGAAGAGAAGCCGCAGCGGCTCGACGACCTCGAGCTTCATGTAGTCCGGAAGTCCTCCAACGTTGTGGTGGCTTTTGATGGTGGCCGATGGCCCACCTGTGGCACTCACCGATTCGATGACATCCGGATAGATTGTGCCTTGGCCCAACCAACGGGCCCCTTCCACTTGTTGGGACGCCTCGTCAAAGACCTCGATGAAGACACGGCCGATGGCCTTGCGCTTGGTCTCGGGATCGGACTCCCCGGCAAGTGCCTCCAAGAACTGATCGCCCGCACGAATGCCGCGCACATTCAAGCCCATGCCCTCGTAGTCCACCAAGACCTGTTCGAACTCATCCTTACGGAGCAAGCCGTTGTCGACAAAAATGCAATGAAGCCGGTCCCCAATGGCCCGGTGCAAGAGTTCCGCGGCCACCGTGGAGTCCACTCCACCGCTCAGGCCCAAAATCACCCGGTCCCCGTCCCCAATTTGCTGTTGCAAGTCGGCCACTGTCGATTCCACGAAGTTGTCCGGGGTCCAAGATCCCGAGCAGCCGCAAATGCCCATGACGTAGTTCTTGAGAAGAATGGGGCCTTCTTTGCTGTGCCACACCTCCGGGTGGAATTGGATGCCCCACACCTGTTCAGTCTTCGATCGGAACCCTGCATGCTCCACATCGTTGGTGCTGCAAATCACTTCGTAGCCATCGCCGATGCTTAAAATCGTGTCGCCATGGCTCATCCAAACTTGGGAGCCAGCGGTCATGCCGCGCAACAAATCATCCTCGCCGTTCAACTGCGCAAGGTGCGCACGTCCGTATTCACGCGTGTCGCTTGCCTCCACTTTCCCTCCCTGTGTGTGGGCCAAATACTGCGCGCCGTAGCACACCCCAAGCAAGGGCACATGCCCCACAATGCTGGACAAATCAGGGTCCGGAGCCTGTGCGTCGCGCACGCTGTGGGGGCTGCCAGACAGGATCACCCCTTTGCATCCTTCGGGAAGGCCTTGGTAGGCATTCCACGGAATGATTTCAGAGTAGACATTCAGCTCGCGCACGCGTCGCGCGATCAATTGCGTGTACTGCGACCCAAAGTCGAGAATCAAAATCCTTTCCTGCATGGGGCAAATGTATCGAGGGGATCCTGCGTCAAGCGTCCCCAGTGGGCGCTACTTTTGCACGGAATTCTCACGTTTCGCACATGCCCCAGTCCACGCTCTTTCCCCATCTCGCCCAGCGGCGCATCGTGCTGGCGAGCCAAAGCCCTCGAAGACGTGAACTCATCTCCATGTTGGGACTCCAAGTGGAATGTCTCGCCAGGGACGTGGACGAATCATGGCCCTTGCGCATCGAGGGGGCCGAGGTGGCCGAATTCGTGGCCCGAAAAAAAGCCGTGGCCTACCGTGACGTGCTTTCTGAGGATGATGTTCTCGTGACGGGGGATACCGTCGTGGTGCTCGAAGGCAAGGTGTTGGAGAAGCCCCGATCCGAACAGCACGCCAAGGACATGCTCCGCGCCTTGAGTGGCCAAACCCACACGGTGGCCTCGGCCGTGGCCGTGACAACACTTGCAGGAGGCACCCAAAGTGCTTTGGATACTTGCGAAGTCACTTTCGCCTCCCTCTCCGATGCATTCATTGATTTGTACGTGGCAAGTGGCTCCCCCATGGACAAGGCAGGGGCCTATGGCGTCCAAGATTGGATGGGACTCGTGGGCGTAACTCACATGAAGGGTTCGTTTTACACAGTTATGGGGATGCCCACTCACCGACTTTCTGAACTTTTTCTGGCCCTTTGACCCAGGACCTGAGCTCAGTCCAAAAGTGAGCCAACTTGTTGATTTTTAACAAGAAAAGAGTAAAAATCGGTGCAGCATCCACGTCAGAGAGTACGAGTCACATCCAGAGATGCGAAAAAAAGTGAAAACCAATTGAACAATTGGAACCCGACCCGGTTGTAGGTTTGTTCACAGGACACACTTCTATGTTCTCATCTAATCTTAAGTTATGATTTCTACCATTCTCTCGGCGGTTCAGGCGATGGCCTCGGACGACTACGTCGGCTTTACTTTTTTCGTGGGCTGCATGGCCATGATGGCTGCGTCTGCGTTCTTCTTCCTCTCCATGAATTCCGTGGAAGGCAAGTGGAAAACTTCACTTCTCGTGAGCGGCTTGATCACCTTCATCGCTGCCGTTCACTATTTCTACATGCGCGACTACTGGGCAAGCGTTGGTGAATCACCAACCTTCTTCCGTTACGTCGACTGGACACTCACCGTGCCATTGATGTGCGTGGAGTTCTACCTCATTTTGAAGGCTGCAGGCGCCAAGACCGACCTCCTTTGGAAGTTGATCGGTGCATCTGTGGTGATGCTCGTCACGGGCTACTTTGGCGAGGCTGTCTACATGGACGGATCTGGACCAGCCGTATGGGGCTTGGTTTCTGGTTTGGCCTACTTCTACATCGTGTACTTGATTTACGCAGGCGAAGCCAAGCAATTGGCGAACGCTTCTAGCCCTGCCGTTCAGAAGGCACACGGCATTCTGTGCAAGTTTGTGTTGATTGGTTGGGGCATCTACCCACTCGGTTACATGATCGGCACTTCAGGCTGGTACGATTTTGTGGACGTTCTTCCATTGAACATGGACGTGGTGTACAACATCGGCGACGCCATCAACAAAATCGGTTTCGGTTTGGTGATCTACTCTCTCGCGGTCAGCGACAAGTAATCTCCAGTACCTTTATTCTGAAGACGTGACCTGTGAAGGGTCGGAAACCAAGTGTTTCCGGCCCTTTTTTTTTGTTTCTTGATCCACGACATGACAGCTACTCCACTCTCTCGAACATCACCATGGACAGGGCCCATCGCGGTCACCCTTTGCGCAGCCTTGGGGCCTTGGCTGGTGACGGAAGCCACATGGACCTGTGGGGTATGCGCCGGGCTCTTTGTCGCCGTCGGGTTGCCGCATGGCGCCGTGGACCACATCACGTACCACCATGCCTTGGGCCAATCCGCCAAAACAGCTCCTTGGCGGTTTGTTGGCCCCTACATGGCCGGCCTTGTCGCCTTCGCATGTTGGCTCCTGTGGATGCCCGTGCCGGCCACCTGGGCGTTTTTGGCGCTTTCTTCCTGGCACTTTGGACAAAGTCACATCTCAGGCCCCTCCAGTGCATGGACTGACCGCCTGCGAGGATGGGCGTTGGGGGCCGTGCTGATTGGCACCCTGCTCAACGCACAGCGTGCTCCCTCTGTAGAGGTGATGCTTCATTGGATGTCGGCCGTTGAAGCCACGCACATCCTCGACCTCGTCGCTGCAATGCTCCCGTGGGCCGTGGGGCTCTGGGCGGGCGCTGGGGCCGTGGGCTTTTTGAGGCACATGTCTGACAGGAGGAATGACGACAAGGCCGCAGTCCCCTTGGAGTCCATTGAATGGCTGCGCGAAGGGGCATGGCTGGCCGCCATGTGGCTGCTCGCCACCAACTCGGGCTTGCTTTGGGCCTTCACGGCGTACTTCTGCCTGGGCCACGCTGTGGATTCCTGGCGTGTAGAATTCACACGGCACCAAGACATGACCTCTGAATTTGCGACCTATTACAAATGGTCCCTGCCATTCACTGCCGCTTTTTTGGCAGGTCTGTTGGCCATCCTCGGGGCCGTGGGCATGGGGTGGTTGAACGCCAGTTGGGCTTGGGCCGCTTTGATTGCGGGTTCCGTTCCGCACATGGTGCTCCTCGACCATTGGGCCCCCGTCAAGCTTTCCCAGCAGACGAGCCCTTGAGCCCGTGATGGAACGTTCACCGGCATTTGACGGTGACGCCTCCCTCCCACGTTTCGCCTTGGGCGAGCATTCGGCCCACAGGAACGTCAGGCAATCCCTGAGATGCCAGCAACGCTTGCACTGCGGATGCATGCTCTGGCGCAACGGACACCAACAGCCCTCCAGACGTTTGGGGATCACATAGCAAGTCCTGCTGATAGCCTTCTTCCACCTCCACGTGCTGGCCATAGCTCGCATGGTTGCGCTTCGTTCCTCCCGGCACCATGCCCTGGGCATGGTAAGTCTGCACACCAGGCAAGGTTTGGATCCGATCAACTTCCACTGCAGCACAGGTGCCACTGCCTTGGCACATCTCAAGCAGATGACCCAGCAAACCAAAGCCCGTCACATCGGTCATGGCATGCACCCCAGGGAGCGCGGAAAGCTCCGCTCCGATGGCGTTGAGCGTCTGCATGTTTTGGACGGCCGCATCGAGGTGGGCAGGTTCAACGCTGCCGCGCTTTTGGGCCGTTGTGACCATGCCGACTCCGATGGGTTTGGTCAAAAACAAGACATCGCCAGGGTGGGCTGCGGCGTTCTTTTGGAGTTGCGCAATGGGAACCCTCCCTGTGACGGCAAGCCCAAAAATCGGTTCTGGGCAATCAATGCTGTGTCCCCCTGCCAGAGGAATCCCAGCCTCTTCACAGATGCTGCGTCCTCCCTCCAACACCTGGCCTGCCACCTCTTCGCTCAACTTGTCAATGGGCCAACCAAAAATGGCAATGGCCATCAGAGGCTTCCCTCCCATGGCGTAGATGTCGCTGATGGCATTGGCCGCCGCGATTCGCCCAAACGTATGGGGGTCGTCCACAATGGGCATGAAGAAATCGGTGGTGCTGATGATGCCCGTGCCATCACCGAGGTCCACCACTGCTGCGTCGTCTTTGGTGTCGTTGCCCACCAACAGCGTAGGAAACGATGGCCCGGGCTTCATTCCCTCCAACATGTTGTGGAGAACAGCAGGGGCGATTTTGCAACCACAGCCCGCCCCGTGGGAGTACTGGGTCAGACGGATGTCGTTGGGAGATTCCATGGGTTCCATTGGTTGTGGGCGTCCACACATCGCTGTGCAGTCTCCTCGGGGTTCAATCCACAAGCATCGACCGTGCGCATGTGCTCACGCAGGTCCAACCCGTGGCGGTAGGTTTTGTCGTAGTACACCAAGGCCAATCTCGCGGCGGCGGACAAATCGCCTTCGTCCACATGGGCGATCGCCTTCTGGGCATGTTGTCCCCCAAGTTTGGTGCGGATGCGTTCGAAGGCCTGGTGCAAAGAAGCCTTGGAGGCATCGCCATACATCGAGAGCAAATGGTCGATTCGGTCTTGCTCTGTGCGCTCCAATTCCAAGACAGGGGCACTCCGCAGGCATTTGTGGAACCCTTCCGGGATGGACACCCTTCCAATCGACCTGCTTTCATTTTCGAGCCAAATCTCCTGGGTCTGTCCCTTGTCTGCATCGCGTTTGTCCATGGACCGAAGGGTCCAGGCCAAATCATTTGAAAACTGCTCTGTGGAGGGCTGGGCGTGGCCTTCAAGATTGCCAAAAGCAGAGCCAAAGTGATCGGCCATCGCCTCCAAATCAACGGTCCGGCGTCCCAACACCTGCAAGCGCCGGAGCACAGCCGTTTTGGCAGTTCCTGTCATGCCGCCAAGCACCACGTAGGGTCTAGGTTGGCCGAGGGCCTCACGCAATTCTGCACGGCAGGCCTTGTAGCCACCCTCGCAGCGGCTCACTGGAATGCCCGCTGTTCGGAGCAGCCAATCCACACTGCCTGAGCGCATCCCTCCCCTCCAGCAGTAGAGCAGCAAAGGTTTGCGGTCGGCGTGCGACTCGAGCAGAACACGGGCCTGGGTCACAAGGCTCCGCATCTTGGGGCCCACAAACTCCAAGCCCAACTCCACGGCGGCCTGGTTGCCCTCATCCTTGTAGGCCGTCCCCACCGCTGCCCGCTCCTCGTCGCTGAACATGGGCAATGAATGCGCGCCCGGCAAATGGCCCTGTGCAAATTCCCCCGGGCTGCGGACATCGAGCAACACCGCCCCCTCCTCAGCAGCTGCCAAAAATTCTGTGGGGCTCAAGAGGTGTTCGGGGATGGCCATGACGGACAACAAAGATGCCCCAGGCTGGGCCTCCTACCACAAAAAAACGCGCCCATTTCTGGACGCGTTCTTCGCAAACCGAACCTGTTCAGGATTCGAACCAAATTTCTTTTTCATTCCCTCGCATACACAACGACGGCCACTTCTGGCGGTTGGTTGGGCTCTGGCAATACGGACAGCCGAGCAGAAGCCGAACCCGACTCTCCATAAGCATCCGTCACCGTCAATTCAAAAGTGTATTTCCCTGGAGTCGCTTTGAAAGATGAGCGACCAGGCTGTTCTTCTGCCAATTGGACATCGGGGCCCTCTGTTTGGGCCCAATTGAATGTGAGTGAGTCTCGTTCATTGTCGAACGAACTTGCTCCATCCAACACGATCTCCATCTCGGAAGAAGAGGCATCACGGTCATGGGGAACTTCAAAATGAAGACGGGAGGCCTCGTCGGCAATGTCAGCGGCCTGAGCTTCTGCCACCATTGCAGATTCTGCATCGATGATGGCTTGTAACCCCATTCGTTCCATTTGTTGCACTTTGAGGATGCCCAACCCTGCTACACTCAAGACCAGCGCAGCTGCTGTGATTTGCTTTTCCATGACGGTTTGAAATTGAGATGAATTTGAAGGGGAAAGAAGACGCGGTGGCTACATTGAGCCACCGCGTCTGTCAAGGCCATTCTTACTTCTTGGTAAGGATGCTCCAAAGGATCAAAAGGGCAACGAGTCCGACGAACCCGCCGTTTCCGAGTGTGGTGATCAAACCGGTAAGGTTGTCGACCACAGTCATGCCTGGGAACATTTCTGCGCCAAAGACGACTTCAGTCACAACAGCCAAGGCTGCGAAACCAATCAAGAGTTGAGTGAGGCTTGTAAAGAAGCCGCTCATGAATTTGAATACATTGTCCATGATGTAAGGGTTTTGAGGTTAGGACTGCTGCAAATCTGCCCCCAAAGACATCGTGTTCAGGGTACACGATTTTAAGTCATCAACAATAAGACGTTGAAACACACCTACTTACCCCTTAAACACTGGCTTTTTGGCACGCAAAAGTGACGGCCAAAGCCGCCACTTTCTCGCAAAACTTCATCCAATTCACTCCATCTCAGTTCGTTCAAATGCAGTCAAAGTGATCTTCAAACCACCCTCTCCTCCTTCAAGAGCCATTTTTGGCTGTAGCGTTGTATGAAAATGATGCTCCAAGCCATGGACCAGATGAGTCCAGTCATGCAGTAAAAATGTATCAGCAAATCCATTGATTTCAGTTTGATTGATTTGTGTCTGCTCCATGCCGACATCTATCACAACAAACGCATGTTCCAGCTTAAAGGTTACATAACTTTTCAGAATTTTTATACGAGACGAGAGTGCACATGGTCTTGCCACTTCGCACGATATTGTGGGCATGAGAGAAATGCCCCCTTGTTTGACGCTGCTCCGTCAATTTTCCGTTCTTTTCTTGGGCCTTGTTTGTCACCAAGGCATGCAAGCCCAATCTGCAGAGGTGGACCTCGGCTCCGTGATCGGCCACGAATTGGGAGAGAAGTTCACGCGTCACCACCAGGTGGTGGACGCCATGGAAGCCCTGGCCGAGGCGCAACCCCATTGGCAATTGACGCAATACGGCACCACCAGTGAAGGCCGTCCCCTGCTTGGGTTGATCATGTCTTCGCCAGAGAACATGGCCAACTTGGAGGCCTTGAAGGCCCAAAACAAGAGGCGCGTGGAAGAAGGTGTGGACACCGGGGACCGCGTGGTGTGGGTGTACCTGAGTTACAACGTGCACGGCAACGAGGCCGTTTGTACGGAGGCAGCCATGGCCACAGCACAGGCCTTGGCCACGACCCACAGCTACTTGCTGGAGAGGGCCGTGGTCCTCATCGATCCCTGCGTCAACCCCGATGGCAGGGACCGCTATGTCCATTTTCAAGACCAATCCACAACGGCACGACGCAACGTAGACCCTCGTGCCTGGGAACACGACGAACCTTGGCCGGGAGGCCGCGCCAACCACTTCTTGTTTGACATGAACCGCGATTTGGCCTGGCAGACCCAACGCGAAACAAAGGCGAGGACCGCATTCTACCAAGAATGGATGCCCCAAGTGCATGTGGATTTCCACGAGCAAGGCGTCAACAGCCCCTACTATTTTGCGCCGGCCGCAGAACCTTACCACGCCATCATCTCTCCATGGCAACGGGAGTGCCAAGGGCACATTGGAAAAAACAACGCCACGTACTTCGACCAACGGGGCGCCTTGTACTTCACACGGGAAGTGTTTGACCTGCTCTACCCCAGCTACGGAGACACTTGGCCCATGTTCCGCGGGGCGGTGGGCATGACCTACGAGCAAGGTGGCAGCGGACG
>CAWVVM010000026.1:0-32565 GCA_963933635.1 uncultured Flavobacteriales bacterium | reverse complement strand
GCCACAGGAGCCACCACAGGAACTGCCGCAGGAGCCGCCGCAGGAGCTGGGCTCGGTGCTGGAGCCATGGCCTCTTCGGGCCGCTCAGCATCGGTGTCAATCAAACAACAAACTCCTCCCACTTCTACAACATCTCCTTCTTCAGACTTCAGTGTGATGATGCCTGCGGCTTCCGCTGGCAATTCCAACGTGGCTTTGTCAGAATCCACTTCCGCAATGGCCTGGTCCTTTTCGACGTAGTCGCCATCAGACACAAGCCATGCAGCGATCTCTACTTCAGAGATGCTTTCCCCGGGGCTAGGGACTTTCATTTCCAGAATCGGCATGAGGTAAAGGTTCTTTGGGTCAGGTTAGGTCAAAATTGGGCCATGGCCACCACTTCATCAAGCAGGGCATCGTGTCGTTGTTGGTGCACCGCAGGGGAACCCGAAGCAGGACTCGCGCTTGCTTCTCGTCCCACGTAGGACAAGTCGCCCCAACCGTTCAATTCCATTTGCTCGCGGACAAATGTCCATCCGCCCATGTTGCGTGGCTCTTCCTGGAGCCAAACCACCTTGGGCTTGCCATGGCGGGACAACACATCAGACACTGCTTGTGCAGGGAACGGATGAAGCTGTTCAAGCCGCACCAAGGCCAAGTTCTTGGGGGCCTTGTCGACAAACTTTTCCAGCAAGTCATAATACACCTTGCCAGAGCACAAGACGACCACCTCAGCGCCATCTTCGACTTGGGCATCGTCCACCACCTCGAGAAAACCCCCTTTGCTGAAGGCTTGAATCGAGGAAACAGCTTTGGGGTAACGAAGCAGTTTCTTGGGTGTGAACACCACCAATGGCTTCCGGAAAGGTCTGTGCACCTGACGGCGCAACAAATGGAACATGTTCGCGGGTGTGGTGCAATTCGCCACGACAATGTTGTCTCCGGAACACAATTGCAAAAAGCGTTCAAGGCGTCCACTGCTGTGTTCTGAACCCATCCCCTCGTATCCGTGCGGCAGGAGCAAAGTCAGTCCATTCATGGTGCGCCATTTGTCCTCGCCCGCAGTGAGAAATTGATCCCACATGATTTGGGCCCCATTGTTGAAGTCCCCAAATTGGGCCTCCCAGATGGTCAGACCGTTGGGCTGGGCAAACGAATAGCCGTATTCAAATCCACTGACGGCGTATTCGGACAGAAGGCTGTTGTAGACCTGCAACTTCGCTTGGCCTTTGCTCAGCTCGTTGAGCATGATCCATTTCTCTTCGCTGTCCTCCGTTTTCACAACGGCATGACGGTGGGAGAAGGTGCCACGCTCGACATCCTGTCCCGAGATCCGCACAGGATGCCCTTCCTCCAACAACGTCGCGTACGCGAGCTTCTCCCCCATGGCCCAATCCAATTCATCCCGCTCCAACATCGCCAGACGGTCTCGCATGAGCTTCTTCACTTTGCGGAAGAAATTGGGGGCCTCAGGAAGGGTGTTCATGCGCTCCGCCAAGGCCACCAACTTTTTGGTGGCCACACCTGTCTTGGGAGAAGTGGTCAGCTCTTGGTCTTTGGCCGGGCGGTAGGCCTCCCAGAGGTCGCTGAGGAAGTCGTCCACCACCGAAAGTTCCATGGACTTGGCCTCTTCAAAACCATCTTCCATGGCTTGGACCAAAGAAGCCTTCAAGGCCTCTGCCTCTTCCGAGGTGACCGTGCCGTCCTGAATCAGCTTGGCCAAGTACGTTTCACGTGGCGAAGGGTGAGCAGCGATGGCCTTGTACAATTGCGGTTGGGTGAACTTGGGCTCATCCCCTTCGTTGTGTCCATATTTTCTGTAGCCCAGCAAGTCAATGAAGACATCCCTGTGAAAGGTTTGTCTGTACTCGAGGGCGATGTTCATGACCTGCACCACCGCCTCCACATCGTCTGCATTGACATGAAACACCAAGGCCTGCGTGACCTTCGCCACATCCGTGCAATAGGTCGACGTGCGGGCATCGAGGTAGTTGGTGGTGAAGCCAATTTGGTTGTTCACCACGATGTGGACCGTCCCTCCTGTTCGGTAGCCGTCAAGCCCAGCCATTTGTGCCAATTCGTAGACCACACCTTGGCCGGCAATGGCGGCGTCGCCATGGATGAGAATTGGCAACACACTTGCCTCCTCTCCCCCCATGGCGTCGATGCGTGCCCTTGCGATGCCTTCGACCACTGGGTCCACCGCCTCCAAATGGGAGGGGTTGGGCGCCAACGTGATGGTCACCTCCTCTCCTGAATCGGCCTTCTGCTTTTGGGAGTAGCCCAAGTGGTATTTCACATCGCCATCGAACAGGCCATCGCCATCGTAGGCCTTTCCTTCAAATTCACTCAAGATGTGGGCATAGGGCTTGCCCATGATGTGGGCCAAGGTGCTCAACCGGCCGCGATGTGCCATCCCAATGACCACCTCCTTTACTCCGCGTGTCGTGCCACGCTCAATGAGGGCGTCCAACGCTGGAATCAGGGACTCTCCGCCTTCCAGTGAAAAGCGCTTCTGTCCCACAAATTTTTTCTGCAAAAACTCCTCAAAAAGAGTCGCTTGACTGATTTTTTTGAGCACGTGCTTCCTCGCCTTGGCATCGAGCCTAGGACGGTTCGCAAGCTCGATGCGGTCGCGAATCCAACCGAGGCGTTCGGGCTCGCGGATGTACATGTACTCCATGCCAATGGAGTGGCAATACGTGGCTTCAAGGTGGGCCACGATGTCACGCAATTTCGTCGCACCCAACCCCACCTCACTTCCCGCTTGAAACACAGTATCCAAGTCCCCATCACTCAACCCAAAATGTTCCAACGCCAAGGTGGGCAGGTAAGTCCGTCTTGCACGAACGGGGTTGGTTTGGGTGAACAAGTGGCCATTTGTGCGGTAGCCGTGAATCAAGTCAATGACTTTGAATTCCTTGAGGGTGGCTGGAGAAGCGGCATCCTCGCCGTATTGGGCGCGGCTCAAATCAAACCCTGCAAAAAAAAGTCGCCACGAGCGGTCGACCGACTCGGGGTCCTGCAGGTAGCGGGCGTACATGGCATCGAGCGCACCAGGTTCGGCATTGCTCAAAAAAGAAAGTGGGTCCATGAGGACGTAGGCGTTTTGCGCCATCAAAGGTAAGCCTCTCCGACCGTACTGACCTTATCGAAGGGATGGGAATCAGTGGGTCCTTGAGACAACGTGTTTCGCGAGGGCTTCAAACCACCCTGCGGCAGCGCCAGACAACCCCAATTCCGAGAGTGAATTCATCGCCATCTCCGCATGAGTGGCCATGCGTTCTTGGGCTTTCTTGTCCGCCCCAGCAGCAACCATCGAGTGCCTGACGGCTTCTATTTTCGAAGTCATTTCCTCCTGTGTGGTGGGCGAGGGAACTTGCGACCAATGGTTCAGAATGTCCCTGCCTGCCTCTTGTTCCATGGTGGTCAGCCACAACAACGTTTTCTTGTCTGCTAGGATGTCCCCACCGACTTGTTTTCCTGTGGCCCCACTCTCTCCAAAAGTGTCCAACAAATCATCTTGAATTTGAAAGGCCAAACCAATGTTGAGGCCAAAGATGTACCATGACTTCACACGCTCGTTGGAAGCCCCTGCGCACATGGCGCCCATGGCTGCGGAAGCCGCCAAGAGGACGGACGTTTTCAAGCGGATCATCTCCATGTACTCGGGCACTGCCACCGCATCACGGGTCTCAAAGGCCATGTCACTTTGTTGGCCCTCGCACACTTCCCGTGCCGTCGCGTTGAACATCGACAATGCCGCTGGAAGGGCGTGCGACGGAACTGCCTCCAGGGCCGTCAACGCCAGCGTGTACATGGCGTCGCCCGAGAGGATGGCCGCATTCTCCGACCACTTCTTGTGCACGGTAGGCCGTCCACGCCGCAACGGGGCCTCGTCCATGATGTCGTCGTGCATCAAGGTGAAGTTGTGAAAAAGCTCGATGGCCATGGCGGCCGGCATGGCCTCTTCCATCCGTCCGCCCTCGGCTTCACAAGCGGCCAAAGCGAGCACAGGACGTATGCGTTTGCCCCCAAGGGACATCAAGTAATGAATGGGGTCATAGAGGCCGTCTGCAGTGCCCGTGGGATGGTGGCCAAGGAATGCTGTCAGGCGTTCTTGCAAGGCCTCACGCCATTGCGATTCGCGGGAAGAGGTGCTCATGCTAGAGAGAATAGGATGCAAATGGAAATGGTTCGATGGTCAGGACAAAAAGCCTCAACGGCCGCGCTTCAGTTGCTCCAACAAATAGGTCCCATACCCACTTTTGAGCAATGGCTGGGCCAACGCTTCCAAAGCCTCGTCCCCAATGAATCCCATGCGCCAAGCAATTTCCTCCAAACAACCAATTTTCAAACCTTGACGGTCCTCGATGACCTGGACGAATTGCGACGCCTGCATCAGTGACGCATGCGTGCCTGTGTCCAACCAGGCCATGCCCCGATCGAGAACACCCACCTGCAGCTTCCCCGCCTCCAAATAAGCCTTGTTGACATCCGTGATTTCATACTCCCCTCGCACGCTCGGTGACAGGCCCTCGGCGATGGCCACCACGTCGTTGTCATAGAAATACAGGCCTGGCACAGCGTAATTGGACTTGGGGTGGTCCGGCTTTTCCTCCAAACTTTCAACCTTGCCGTCTGCGTCAAAGTCCACCACCCCATAACGTTCAGGATCGCTGACGTAGTAGGCAAAAACAATGGCCCCATCGGGGTCGGTGTGAGCGCGAAGGGTTCGGCCAAAACTTCTGCCGTAGAAGATGTTGTCGCCAAGCACCAAAGCCACCTTGTCCTGCCCAATGAACTCTTTGCCAATCACGAAGGCCTGCGCCAGTCCATTGGGCACCTCCTGGACCTTGTAGGTGAAAGAACACCCTAAGGCGCTCCCATCGCCTAAAAGCCTTTGGAACGATGCGCTGTCCTCGGGGGTGGTGATGATGAGGATTTCACGAATCCCCGCAATCATGAGGGTGGACAACGGATGGTAGATCATCGGCTTGTCGTAGACAGGCATCAATTGCTTGCTGACCGCCTTGGTCAATGGCCAAAGTCGCGTGCCGCTTCCACCGGCAAGAACAATTCCTTTCATGGGGCCAAGATACGCGCCTCCTTTTGGTCAGGAACGACCCCGCAAATCGGCATGCTTTTCTTCTCCCTTGCCCGGGCTCAGCCCTTTTTCGACTTGCAAAGCCTCCACCGCCAAATCGTCCTCTTCGTCCAACAAATCGATGAACGGCTCACTGAAGGTTTTGGTGGTGACAAACTGGGCAAAGCTCATCAGCAAGGAGGGCAACAACATCAAGTTCGTGAACATGGCCACCAGCAGGGTGACAGACACCAAAATTCCCAAGGAGCGCGTGCCATCAAATTCGCTCATGGCAAACATCAAGAAGCCGAAGAACAGCACAATGGAAGTGTACATCATGCTGACCCCGGTTTCGCGGACAGCAGCCAGCACAGCCTGTCGAATGTTCCATCCATTCGCTTGCAATTCCTGGCGGTATTTGGCCAAGAAATGGATGGTGTCGTCCACAGAAATGCCAAAGGCCACAGAAAACACCAAAATCGTTGAGGGTTTGATGGGGATGCCTGTCCAACCCATCACCCCGGCGGTGAAAAGAAGAGGCAGCAAGTTGGGGATCAGGGCGATGCCCACCATGCGTGCGCTCTTGAACAGGAGGGCCATGACCAGGGCAATCACCAAGATGGCCAGCGTCATGGAAATCGCCAAATTCTTCACCAAGTAGTTCGTGCCCTTCAAGAAGACGATGCTCGTTCCGGTGATGGTCATGTCAAACCGCTCTGGTGGGAAAATGCTGTCCATCCTTGGCTGCAATTCCGACATCAACGTTTCCATTTCCAACGTCCCCACATCGGCCATGTTGGCGGAAATCCGCGTCACCGTTCGGGACGAATCCACAAAATTGGAGGTCACTGCATTGGCATCGTCAATGTCCGCCGCGGCCGACTCGCTGCCGCGGAAATAAGGCGCCATGAAAGATCGCTCTTGGCGGGACGGCAGCCTGTAACGCTCTGGGTCACCCCCGTAGAATGCTTGCACCCCAAACTTCACCGCATCCACCGCACTCAAACTCCGCGAAAACTCAGGGTACGATTGGAGCAAGTTTTGGAACCTCTCGATCCTTCGAAGGTTGGACGCATTCAAGATCTGTCCTGGTTTGCCCGCATCGATCAACACCTCGAAGGGCATCACCCCTCGGAACCGATCCTCCAACCAAGTCAAGTCGGTCAGCACCCTGTCCTCCTCTGGCAAGTCGTCCACGATGTTCCCGGTGGTCTGCATCCTGGTCATCCCCCAACTGCTCAAGGCCACCACCACAAGGGCCAACAAGTACACCCTGCTTCTCCCAAACTGAACGGTTTGCACAAAGGTGCCCACCACCCTCTCCACCCACATTCGGTCCAAGTGCGTCAAATGGCGTTCCGTGGGGGCAGGCAACCAAGTGAAGAGGGCTGGGATCAAAATGATGCTGATGCCAAACGCCACCATGATGTTGATGGCAGCGACCACACCAAATTCGATGAGCACCGGGCTGTGCGTGAAAATGAACGTCGCGAATCCAAAGGCCGTGGTGGCATTGGTCAGAAGGGTCGCGTTCCCCACTTTGGTGACCATGCGCTGAAGCGCCATCATTTTGTTGCCGTGGCGCTTGTACTCTGCCTGGTATTTGTTGACCAAATAAATGCAGTTGGGCACCCCAATGACAATGCTCAAGGGAGGGATCAACGACATGAGGAGGCTGACTTTGAAGTCGAACAAAGCGATGGACCCCAAGGCCCAAGTCACCCCCACTGCCACCACCGTGAGGCACACGCCCACCACGGCCAAGTTTCTGAAAAACAAGAGCAACAGAATCGCCGTGACCAAAAGGGCCGCAGCAATGAAATAGCCAATTTCGCCTTTGACTTTGTTGGTGATGGAAATTCGGATGTAGGGCAGCCCACTCAAATGGGTGACGATGCCATGGGACTCGGACCAAGCATCGGTCACCTCCACAATGTCTTCAACAATCGTACCCCTTTGGGCCGAATTGAGCATGTCGTGGTTGAACACCACCATCATCAATGTCGCGTCGTTGTCGGGGTTGTACAACAAGCCATCATAAAAAGGCAACGTCCGCACCTTGTTCACGATGCTGTCTGCCCGGCCGTCTGTTATCGGAAGGGCCCCAAGTGGTGGGTCCACCACATCTGGAGCGACAGGCGACAACAAAAACTGCTTCAAGGTGGGGTGCTTCACCACCTCAAATGCATTGCTGAGGGCGAACACAGAGTCGATGATCACGGTGGGGGCACCATCGACTGTCACCCGAAGGGCTCGGATGCTTTCTGCCAGATCATGCCAAGCTTGCAACCCCTCTCCTGTGCGTATGCGTGGGTCTTCTATGCCCACCAACAGCACGTTGCCCTCCGCCCCAAAGGAGTCCAAAAACCGCGCATGTGCGAGCTCCGATGGGTCGTCCTGAGGAAGGAGGCCACCGTATTTGTACTGCATTTTCAAATGCGGAATCTGGGCCCCCATGAACAGGGTCGCTGCAAACAACGCCACCACAGCAGGGAGACGATGACGGATGAGAAAGGAAGCGATGCGAAACCACATGGGAGGTGCAAAGAAACAACAAGCCACGACGTGTTGCCCCAAGGGGGTGCTACCTTTGCTGCATGGAAACCTACGACGTCGTTGTCATCGGAAGCGGGCCAGGGGGCTATGTTGCCGCCATTCGTGCCTCACAGTTGGGATTGCGTACCGCTTTGGTGGAGAAATATGCCACCCTGGGAGGCACCTGCTTGAACGTGGGCTGCATCCCCTCCAAGGCACTTTTGGACAGTTCTGAACACTACCATCAGGCCAAAGAGCAATTCGCCACACATGGCATCGAGGTGGGCAAGTTGGGCATCGACTTTCCGCAGATGATTGCCAGGAAGGGAGAGGTGGTTTCGCAGACCACAGAAGGCATCCAGTTCTTGATGAAAAAGAACAACATCGACGTCCACCACGGCATGGGGGCCTTCGTGGATGCCCACACCATCTCCGTGTCTCCAGAAAAAGGAGATGCCCTCCACATTGGGGCGAAACATGTGATCCTCGCCACAGGGTCCAAGCCCAGCACCTTGCCTTTCCTCGAAGTGGACAAGAAACGCGTCATCACCAGCACAGAGGCACTGAGTCTTCCCAAATTGCCCAAGTCCATGGTCGTCATCGGTGGCGGGGTCATTGGACTGGAGCTCGGTTCTGTCTATGGCAGGTTGGGCACGGAGGTGCACGTCGTCGAATACGCCAACAGCATCATCCCCACCATGGACCGTTCCATGGGCAAGGAACTGATGCGCTCCATGAAGAAGCTTGGGGTCAAATTTCACCTCAAGCATGGGGTCAAAGAAGTCACGGCAACGGGAAGAAGTGTCACAGTGAAGGCAGACAATGCCAAGGGAGATGAAGTGACGTTCAAAGCGGAATACTGCTTGGTCAGTGTGGGCCGCAAAGCCTATACCGAAGGTTTGAACCTGGCCGCTGTGGGTCTGGCCACAGACGACCGCGGCCGCATCGAGGTGGACGCCCACATGCGGACATCCGTGGGGCATATTTATGCCATTGGCGATGTGGTCCGAGGGGCCATGCTTGCACACAAGGCAGAGGAGGAAGGGGTCTTCGCCGCGGAGACCATTGCTGGTCAACATCCGCACATCGATTACAACCTCATTCCCAATGTGGTCTATACCTGGCCGGAGGTGGCAGGGGTCGGTGCCACAGAGGAACAACTCAAGGCAAACGGAGTGACCTACAAGAGTGGAAGCTTTCCTTTCAAGGCCAGCGGCCGCGCCAGGGCCAGCATGGACACCGACGGCCTGGTCAAAGTGCTTGCGCACCAAGAGACCGACGAAATCTTGGGGGTCCACATGTGTGGTCCTCGTGCAGCCGACATGATTGCAGAGGCTGTCGTGGCCATGGAGTTCCGTGCCAGTGCAGAGGACATTTCTCGGATGAGCCATGCCCACCCCACCTTCACAGAAGCGATCAAAGAAGCGGCCCTTGCGGCCACGGACGACCGCGCCTTGCACATCTAACTTGAGCGCATGACTGTGCGGCCATTGCCCCAATTGTCCGAGCTGGTGAACCGTCACAAGAACGTGGCCTTGTTGTGGGACGAGCGCCTCGAAGGCCGCGCCTTGCTTGGGGTAGGGTCTGCCAAGTCCATTTGCGTGGAACAACCCAAGCCAGGCGATTGGCGCCTATGGGAAGGGTTGACCAAAGACGCCACACAACGCGGCCGGTGGTCCATGGGGTGGATTGGGTACGACATGCATCGCCATTCTGAAGGGACCAGCCACAATGAACGGAGCCAAGAATCGGTGCCGCCGCACCCGGGTGGATGGCCCGTCCTTCATTGGTGGGAGCCAGAGGTAGTGTTGGAATGGGCCGCAGGAGAACGAGAACCTCGAGTTGTCGTTGGGGAGGATGCCGACATGGTGGCAGATGTGCTTGACGCTTTGAACGGCCCCATCGTTGAACCCGAAGGCGTGATTTCACAAGAAAGTTGGATCCCCTTGGCCCCGAGTTGGGACAAAGCCACCTACTTGAAGAAATTCGACGCCGTCCAAAAGGCCCTCCAGCGCGGAGACATCTATGAGATGAACCTCTGCATGCCTTGGGTGGGTCAGGCACCTGGCTCAGCAAGCTGGCCGCTGTTTGAACGGCTGGCGAAGGAAACCAAGGCCCCCCATTCAGCCTATGTTCAAGCCGGAGACCACCGCGTGCTATGCGCAAGCCCAGAGCGTTTCTTGGAACGGCGAGGCAGCAAACTGACGAGCCAGCCCATCAAGGGAACGGCCAAGCGCGACAAGGATCCAGTGCGGGACAAAGCCATGCGGGAACGCCTCGGTCAGAGCGAAAAAGAGCGGGCGGAAAACGTCATGATTGTGGACCTTGTTCGAAACGACCTCAGCCACGTCGCTGCGCCCAACTCCGTGGAAGTGGAGGAATTGTTTGGGCTGCACACCTTTTCCACCGTGCACCAAATGATCAGCACCGTGTCCTGCACGTTGCGCAAAGATGTCACGCCACTGGAGGTGATGCAAGCCACCTTCCCCATGGGGTCGATGACAGGGGCCCCCAAGCGCAGTGCCATGGACCACATTTCCCGCATCGAAGGGGTGCAACGTGGGGTCTACAGCGGCACCATTGGCTACATCGACGGACAGGGAGACTTCGACATGAACGTGGTCATCCGCAGCTTGCTCCACCGCGCCGACACGGGTCGCGTGGATGCCACGGTGGGAGGAGCTTTGACCCTGTTGGCCCAAGGAGAGGAGGAACACGAAGAGTGCTTGCTCAAAATCCATGCCTTGAGAACTTGCATGGGCCATGAATGAATGGACCCAACATCTTGCCCAATCCCTTGCGGAGGCTGGGGTGGGCGAGCAGGAACGGTTGGTGGTTGCCGCTAGTGGCGGCGTGGATTCCACCGTGCTGTTGCACTTGCTCCATGCATTGGGAAGAAACGTCGTCGTGGGGCACGTGAACCACCACGCCCGCGGAGCGGCCAGCGAGCTCGACCAACAAGCCGTGGAGGCTTGGTGCGAGGAACGGAACTGGACTTGTGAGGTGCTTCACCTGGATCCCGAAGCGCTGGCGCAGGGGGAGCAAGGCTTCCAAGGTGAGGCCAGAAAGCAGCGCATGGCGTGGTTGGAGACACTGCGCACGTCGCATGACGCCTCGGCCATCTTGACCGGTCATCATGCGGACGACCAAGCAGAGACCTGGCTTCTTCAGGCAATGCGCAGCAGAACACCGTGGACCCTGACAGGCATGTCGTTGCGGACTGGCCATTGGGTCAGGCCCCTTCTTTCATTCCCGAAGAAAGAACTGATTGCACTTGCCCAAACCTCCGGTTGGCCTTGGCGGGAGGACGAGAGCAACACCGATGACAAGTACGCACGCAACCGCATCCGACACGAGGTACTTCCCCTTTTGGAAGACATCCGCCCAGGCACCGCAGCCCACCTCGTGCAATTGAGCGCGCGGATGCAAGAACTGTCGCTGATGATGGCCCCTCTTCTGGATGAAGCGGCACAGCGGGCCCAGCCAAAATCAGACCAATGGTCTTTGGAGGTGCTGCGAACGGACGCCTGGGCCAGAGAGGCACTGCGTGCGTTTTTGCGCACCTCTGGTTGGGGCCAAGCACTCGCCGATCAGGCACTGGACCTCGCCACGGGTGCACACCAAGTCGGTGCTTTGGTCTCGCACCTTGGTGGCCGCATGGTCCTCGAGCGGGACCACTTGTGCTGGCAAGTCTTGTCGCCCCAAAAAGAGGACACCGCTCCGGCATTGGCATTGGCTTGGCGGGGAGAAGGCATTGAAGTTGAAGGGCTAGGTACAGATCGCCGTTCAGGCCCGTCTCAAGCACTGTCTCTCAAATGGTCAGTGGGCGCACGCCCGCAGGACCCAGGACAAACCCCTCTCGACGCGTGCTGGATCCCAAGGTCGTGGTTCCCCTTGCAATGGAGAACGTGGCGGGCGGGCGACCGCATCCAACCCCTTGGCATGCAAGGCCAGTCCAAAATCTCGGACGTCTTGACCCAAGCCAAGGTCCCACATCACTTGAGGACAGAGGTTCGCGTCTTGGAACGCACCTCCGACCAATGCATCCTTTGGGTCGGCGGACTGAAATTGTCGGAACACGCCAGGCTGGACGCCTCTGAAGCCACCGCCGAACCGGGGGCTTGGTTCCATCTTGAACACGTCCAACCCCTCACTTCTGACGCATGAGCACAACACCTGCACCCCATTCGACTGCCTCGACCCTGCCCCCTTCCCGCGTGCTGGAAGGAGCCGACAGGGACCGAGCGCTCTTGACCTACTTGATGCTTGCCGCAGTTTTTGTGGCGTGCTTGGTGACTTGCAACCTCGTGTTCCGGAAGTTCTTTGTGTTCGAAGGATGGGGACTCTCTTTTGAGCAAAGCGTGGGCCTTCTTGCCTATCCCTTGACCTTTCTTGTCACGGACATCATCAGTGAAATCTTTGGCCCAAGGAAGGCGAACCTCGTGGTGCTCTCTGGCCTTCTGGCCTCAGTGGTCACCCTGGCCATTGTCAGCGTTGCAGGCCAAAGCTCCGCGGCCGCATGGTCCCCTGTGACCGATGGGGAATTTGCGCATGTCTTTGGTCAAACAGCAGTGGCCGTTGGGGCCTCCATGGCCGCCTACCTTTTGGCCCAATTCATCGACGTCCGCTTCTTCCATTTCTGGAAAAGACAGACCCAAGGAAAACACCTTTGGCTGCGCAACAACTTGTCGACCATTCCCTCCCAAGTGTTGGACACCCTGACGGTCCTTCTTCTGCTTTGTGCGGTGGGTGAATTGCCTTGGGAGAGGTTGGGCGTGCTCTTCTTGAACGGAGTGGTCTTCAAGTCTCTGGTGGCCGCTTTGGACACCCCTTTGGTCTACCTCGGGGTGGGCTGGATGCGTCGTGTGTTCCAACTCGAGCCCGGCCAGGAAATTGAATTGTGAGGTTTTGTGGGCGTTGAAATCCGTCCTCTTTCGTCACTCGGTATCTTTGCCACACTACAGATCTCCTCTCATGACTTCTCCTTTCATCCCGACCCCTGCTTTTGACGTGTCGACGACGCGCTTGGCATCTTGGGCCATTGCCCTTTGCGCGCTTGTCCTGTGGACCCCTTCTTTTGGCCAAATCGAAGATCCGGTGTCTTGGGAGTTCTCCCTCGTGAACAGCGAGACAGAGGGGTTGCAAGACCTGGTGGTGCACGCCTCCGTGGACCCTTGTTGGCACATCTACAGCCAAGACAACGACCCCAACGAAGGTCCTGTGCCCACCATGTTTGAGTGGTCGTTCCCTGAACAAGTGGCTTTGCAGGGAAAGGTGAAGGAGTGCGACCCCATCATGGAGTACGATCCCAATTTCATGATGGACTTGAAGTTCTTTGAAGAGGAAGTCTATTGGCGACAAACCTTGGACCTGAGCCAAACCCAAGATGGCGACAGCCTCAAGGGCTACGTCTTGTTCATGGTGTGTGATGCGAGCATGTGCCTGCCACCCGAAGAAATTCCTTTTGCCTTGTCCGTGACCGACATTTCCTCGGAACGGCCTGATTACTGCCCCCCCTCCCAACACATCTGCCCTCATGCAGAAGGAAATCACGGAGCGGGTGAAGGTGAAACGCCCGGAGAGGAAGACAAGGAAGAGGGCTTGCTTTGGACCTTTTTGCTCGGATTTGGACTGGGACTGGCCGCCTTGCTGACACCCTGCGTGTTCCCCATGATCCCCATGACGGTGAGCTTCTTCACCAAGCAATCCAAGACCCGGGCCGAAGGGATAAGAAATGCCCTCATTTACGGGGCATTCATCATCTTCATTTACACGGGATTGGGGTTGGCGCTGACGGCCTTTTTTGGGGTGGATGTTCTCAATGTGATTTCCACGGACCCCTTCTTCAATATGTTCCTGTTCTTGCTGCTTTTGGTCTTTGGCGCGAGCTTCTTGGGGGCTTTTGAGATCCAATTGCCCTCCAGCTGGGCCAACAAGGCTGACCAAGCATCGGACCGAGGAGGCATTGTGGGCATTTTCTTCATGGCCGCCACCCTTGCCATCGTGTCGTTCTCATGCACAGGCCCGTTGGTCGGGTCCGCCCTCGCAGGTGCCGCCAACGGCTCCTTTGCCGCTCCCACCGCAGTGATGTTGGGCTTCTCCTCTGCATTGGCTTTGCCATTTGGCCTGTTTTCTGCTTTCCCAGGATGGCTCAACAGCCTTCCCCAAAGTGGCGGATGGCTCAACAGTGTGAAGGTCGTTTTGGGGCTTCTGGAAATCGGCTTTGCCTTCAAGTTCCTCAGCAATGCTGACCTCGTCCTGCAATTGGGGCTTCTTCAACGGGAGCTCTTCATCGCGATTTGGATTGCCGTGAGCTTGGCCATTGCCTTCTATCTCTTTGGTTGGTTCACCCTGCCACACGACAGCAAGGTGGAGCGGATTGGTGTGTTTCGTTTTTCGCTGGGCATGGCCTTTTTCATGTTGGGCATTTACCTCTTCCCAGGAATGTGGGGTGCCCCTGTCAAATTGATCAGCGGCTTCCCTCCTCCCACCTTTTACAGTGAATGGCAAGGCGGTGGTGGTGGCATGGCTGGCGGGGGCCATCAAGGCCATGTGGAGGCAAGGTTTGACGATTACGAAGAAGGCCTCGCAGCGGCCCGCGCGGAAGGCAAGCCCATGCTCCTCGATTTCACGGGGTGGGCATGCGTCAATTGCCGAAAGATGGAGGAACAGGTTTGGTCCGACCCAGAGGTGGCACAGTTGCTCACAGAAGAAGTGGTGCTGGTGTCCTTGTATGTCGACGACCGAACGGAACTCCCAGAAGAAGAGCATCGTCTCGAGCAATACGGTGGCAAGGATTTTCGCATCCGAACCATTGGCAACAAATGGTCCTATTTGCAGGCCTCCGAATTCGACCGGAATGCACAACCTTTCTACGTCATGATGGACCACGACGGGGATCAAATTGGTGGCAGTGCTGGGTACGATCCTGATGCCGAATTGTTTGTTGACTTCCTGCGTGACGGACTTTCCTCATTCGTTCATTGAGCCAAAGGCCACGGCAATCAAGTCCGCAACCTTGGCGCCATAGAAGGCAGGACATTTGATGCATGACAATCCATGACCCCATGAAACGAATCCAGCAACATTTCGAGGAGAGCGCCCAATTGGCCCAACAATTGCTAGGCGACAAGGCCTTCTTGGAGGCCATGCAGCAAGGGGCCGAGCTGCTTGTGGAGGCCCTTGGGTCCGGGCACAAAATCCTGACTTGTGGCAATGGCGGTTCGATGTGCGACGCCATGCACATGGCAGAGGAACTGAGTGGCAAATACCGCGAGGACCGCCCCCCTTTTGCTGCCTTGGCCATGTCCGATGCATCGGCCCTGACATGCATTGGCAACGACTATGGTTTTGACCAGGTGTTCTCCCGCCAAACCCAAGCCCTTGGAAAACCTGGTGACGTGTTGGTGTGCATCAGCACAAGTGGGAATTCCCAGAATGTTCTGCAAGCGGCCCGCAAGGCCAAGGAGCTTGGCATGCACGTGTTGTCATTGACAGGGAACGGAGGGGGAGCCTTGGGGGATTTGGCAGACATCGATGTGTCTGTCCCATGGTCAGGCTTTGCCGACCGGATCCAAGAAGTGCACATCCGCTGCATCCACAGCTGGATTGACGCCATTGAGCACGAGCTCGCCTGATTGATTTCCATGTTGGTTCGTACCTGGGGCTTCGTACCAACGAGGCCTGAACATCCGTGGATTCAATTGGAGGCACGTGCAGAAGCCGGAGCGGTACTCCGGGCATCTGGCACCAGTTACGCCGCATTGATGGCCTGTTTGGCCAGGGTCCGTTCAGGCATCAAACAAGCTGGATGTCCCTGGCCAGGCAAGTCCCTGACCCTGCATTTTCACCCGGCTTGCCGTCCGGAGGACCTGGTGCACCTCGATGTCCCAGTGGCCCTTCTCATGCTGGCCATCCAAGGCCAATTGCCTGCCGAGGGATTGTCGGAGTGCGCCTCGACGGGTTGCCTTGATTTGGCCGGCAACCTTCACATTCCCCACGAAGCTGGTCTTTCCCAAATCCCAACTCCGGCTTTTCCTGCCAAGACACCAACCCCACAGGAGGTCAAGGTCTTTGTTGCCCCAACTGACTGGTTGGCAAAGGGCCGTGCCTTGCCCCAACTGGATGGTTCCGTTCACGGTGCCAAGAACCTTCTGCAGCTGATGGACCAATGGAGGGCCTGGAGGAGTGCATCCGCTCGACAACAAAAACCGGAAAGCCTCGGCGCAAAGTCAAGCCCGCACATCGAGGAGGGGCATTGGCGCAACCTGGAAGGCGAAGGCAAGGCCAAAAAATGGCTGTCCATTGCAGCAAAGAGGTGCATTCCTGTCCTCATGTCTGGGGGACCCGGCATGGGAAAATCCTCCTTGGCACGGGCATGTCAGGGACTGCTTCCAAAGCCTCAATCGCCCACTTCGTCGGTGCCCTTCTTGTCCCCGCATCCCGCTGGCGGCATGGCTGGCCTTTTGGGCTCGTGGCGACAAGGACATCCCCGACCTGGAGCGTGGGCGATGGCAGACAATGGGATTCTGTTTTTGGACGAGTTCTCGGAGTGGCCCAAACCCGCGCGTGAATCCCTCCGCCACATCATGGAAACTGGGCGGCTTGAATTGCACAGGGCCGACGGTGCCGCCGTTTGGACGTCACAACCTTGGATCCTCGCAGCCACCAACCTTTGCCCATGCGGCCAAACAGATCAGAATTGCCTCTGCCAGCCTTCTGAGCGTCGGAGCTACCGCAAACGCCTGACTGCTCCTCTCCTTGAAAGGTTTCCAATCCAACTGGACATCGGAAACGACAGCACCGAATGCCAAAAAACATGGGAAGAGTGCCGTGATTGGGTGCAGCAGAAAAGCGAAGAACTGACTTTCACCTGGTCAGAAGAGGCCAAACTTATGGCGCAAGGCTGCGGACAGCTGGGCATGACAAGCCGGCGATTGAAGGGCCACCTTCGACAACTGGCAGAAGGCCATTGCGAATGGCGGAATGGACACGGCGAGGTCATTTCTGAAGATGTCGTCCAAGCCCATGAGGTGATGTGGATGAACCGCAAGGGCTGGTGGTCGCCTCAACTCGAATCCCTCTGAGCTCGACGTATCTTCCGCCCATGGCCACCATCTTGACCATCCGCGGAAAACGTCCTGCCATGCATACCTCAGTATGGCTCGCACCCAATGCAACGGTCGTTGGGGATGTCGTTCTTGGCGCATCCAGCACCGTTTGGTTTCAAGCGGTGGTTCGTGGCGACGTGTCCCCTATTGAGGTGGGACAACGTGTGAACATCCAAGATGGCGCCGTGATTCATGGCACATTTGAACAGAGTCAAACGGTACTGGAGGACGATGTGAGCATCGGGCACAACGCGATTGTTCATGGTGCCCATGTGCAGAGAGGAGCACTCGTGGGCATGGGGGCTACCGTGATGGACCATGCCGTGATTGGCCCAGCGGCCGTGGTGGCAGCAGGCGCTGTGGTGTTGGCCCACACGGTGATAGGAGAGGGAGAACTTTGGGCTGGGGTTCCTGCCCGTTGCAAGGGCAAAGTCAGTCCAGAACTCCGTAACCATTTGGCACAAACTGCAGCACGTTATGTGGACTACGCCTCCTGGTTTCAATCGCCTGTCGAGCCATAAGACTCGGACCATTCGACTTGCACAAGATCGATGTTGCTGCCCATGATGTGGGAGGCACCATCTGAGAAGGAACGCGTCCAATCCGTGACCTCAAAACGATGGGATGGTGCGTGACCAATAGACAAAAGGTGTTGGCCAGAAAGGACTCGCGCGACTTCTTCTGCCACGATGGAAGGAGCATCCAAAATCGGCATATCGAGGGGCAGCTGGGCTTGGATGAGTGACATGGCGAGGGGGTAATGTGTGCACGCCAAGACCAGCCCATCCGTGTCTTGCGCCCACCCATCAGCGAAATAGGCTTTCACCACGGCCTCTGGGATGGTGCCATTGTGGAAGCCCTCCTCGATGGCACTCGCGAGAAGGGGGGTGGCCAATGTCCGCAAAGCGATCCCATGGGCTTTCATCCGAGTTTGGTAAACCCCACTTTGAACGGTCGCACGCGTCCCAATCAAGGACAAAGTCCCTTTTGGATGATGCGACTGGGCCCAATGCACCACTGGTTCCACCACACCAATCACTGGCACCTTGGGGCCCGCCACATGGCGCACGGCATCCAAGGCATTGCTCGATGCTGAATTGCAGGCGACCACCAAGGCCTTGCATCCTGCTTGGGTCAAGCGCTGGGCAATGCCCGAGGCATATTCGTTCAATCGCTCAGGACTCTTGTCGCCGTAGGGCATGTGGGCCGTGTCGCCCACATAGTACAACGACTCCCGAGGGAGCCGTTCTACGAGAGCCTTGGCGATTGTCAAACCGCCAATGCCCGAATCAAAAATGCCAATGGGAGCGTTCATGTGCTTTCCCGTTTGGAGGCCTTACATGCCCAGCTTGGTCTTCACCAAGCTGCTGACGTCTTCTCCACCGTTGTACAAGGTCACCCCTGTGCTCGTGTCAAAAATGTACGTGAACCCATGCTGCGCACCGACCTCTTCGATGGCCTTGCGCACGCGTTCGATCATGGGCGCGAGCAACTGCTGCTCCATTTGGGCCAGGTCGTTCTGGATGGTGGCTCCAAACTCCTGAAGTCCTTGATCCAGTTGTTGCAATTCGCGCTCCTTTTGCTGACGAATGGCATCGGGCCATGTCTGTGCCTTGGCCTGGTAGTCCGCAAATTTCGTCTCCAATTCACCCTGCATGCGAGTGACTTCGGATTCGTACTCACCGGCTGCCGACTCGATGGATGCCTGCGCCTCTGCACGTTCAGGCAAGGTCAACAAGATTTCTTGTGCGTCGAGGTGGCCAAACTTTTGGGCCACTGCATCAGCAAAACTTGCGGAGGCCAAAACGGCCAAAAGGAAAATGTGTTTCATAAGATTTCTTTTCAGAAGGGAAAGGTCGTTCAATGTTGTTGCATCTCGGTCCTCAGAGGGACAAGGATTCGGGAATTTTTTCAATTCTTGCCTTTGGGGGCCGTCACGCCACCACGGGCGCCTTGGACTGCGTTGTTCATTCTGCCCCTTGCGTCATTTTTCGCTCCGTTGACGGCATCTCGACCGCGGTCCATGATGTTGTCGCCACCCTTGTCGTTTTTGTCCTCCTCGGGGGCCACCGTTTCCCCTGGAACATAGCCAAGCTTCTTGATGAGGCGATCAGAGATGTCGTACTTGGGATTGGTATAAAGCATGTTGCTTTGGTTGCTCTTGTCGAAGATCACCATGTATCCACTCCCTGAGGCGATGTCTTTCAGGGACTCAAAAAGCTGCCCCTGAATGGGCTCAATCAGCTCCTGTCGCTTCTGAAAGAGCTCCCCTTCGACCCCAAACTTTTGCTTTTGCATTTCCTTGGCTTCTGCACGCTTTTTGGAAATCCCATCCTCCCGCTTCACACGCATTTCTGCCGTCAACAAGACCCGCTCCGCGCGGTAGGCCACTTCGAGGCGGTCGGCTGATTCCAGCTTGGACTCGATGTCTGACTGCCATTCGATGGCATAGTTGTTCAATTCGGTTTGGGCAGAAGCATATTCCGGCATGTGCAGCAGCACGTATTCAGAGTCGATGTACGCAAATTTTTGAGCGTTGGCGTCAGGAGAAAAGGTCAAGGTCAACAGGAACAAAATGCAAGGAGCCAACAACTGGCGAGAGGTGAAAGGGAGTGGTGTCATGTCGAATGTCTTGTCATTGTGCGGTCTTGGCAAAAGAAGATCAGAGTTCGCCCATGTTCATGCCAATGGAGAAATGAAACTGTGAGCGGTCCATATTGGGGATGGATTCCAAATCGTCCAACCTCCATCCATAGTCCAGACCAAGAAGGCCAAACATGGGAAGGAAAATACGCAGTCCCACGCCTGCCGACCGGTAGACTTGGAATGGATTGAACGCACGAGGGTCTTCCCAAGTATTTCCACCCTCTAAAAAAGCCAAGGTGTAGATCGTCGCACTTGGGTTCGTGCTCAAGGGATAACGAAGTTCCGCACCGTACTTGGCCACCACAGGTGCGCCCGTATTGCGGTCTGGCGCCGTCAAGCTCAAGTCGTCGTAGCCCCTCAGGTTCAAGATTTCTCGGCCGTCCAAAACGAATCCACTCAGGAACACACCCCCCAAGTAAAAACGCTCAAAGGGACTCAATCCGGCACGTCGGTTGTATTGCCCAATCATGCCCACCCCTGCGGAGGTCCGAAGCACCAAGCTCTTGGGGTTCTCGCCCCTGCTCTGTGTCAAGGGAGTATACCACTCGGCTTTGACCTTCCACTTGTGGTATTCCACCCAGCGGTACCTCGTCTGATCATCCACCGAAGAGCCATCCAGATTCTCGTAGAAGTTGTCCGGACGGAACACACTGTAAGGCGGAGTGGCCTTCACACTCACCTCCACATTGGAACCCCATGTGGGGAAAATGGGGTCACTGACTGAATTTCTCCCGATGACGGCCGTCAAGGCCAAATTGTTCGCGCGGCCGTTGGTGAAACTGAAGAACGAGCCAAACTCATTCAGGTTGAAATGCTGGTAGGACAGCGAAGTTTGAAACACAAACCAATCGTCTGGCTTTTTCCAGCGTTGCCCGAGCCCAAGCTGTGCCCCGGTGATCTCCAACGATTGGCGGCCTTCATTGACCTCACCGTCGATTCTTTTGGGTTGTCCGTTGCTCTGGATGGAGCGCCACACGCTGAAGCTGAGTGAGTTGGGCTTCCTTCCTCCAAGCCAAGGCTCGGTGAAACTGAAATTGTAACTCTGGAAGAACAGTCCGTTGGATTGCGCCCGCAACGACACGCGCTGCCCGTCCCCCGTGGGGATGGGCTTCCATGCACCGCGCTTGAACATCTTCGACGCAGCAAAATTCGTGAAGCTCACGCCCAAGGTTCCGACCACACGACCTCCGCCCCAGCCACCACTCAATTCGATTTGGTCCGAAGGCTTTTCCTCGACGGTGTATTCAATGTCCACCGTACCGTCTTCGGGATGCTGGATGGGGTTGATGCCAAAAGCCTCGGGGTTGAAGTACCCCAGCTGGGAAAGTTCCCTTTGTGTGCGGATGATGTCCGTTCGGCTGAAGAGGTCGCCGGGGCGTGTGCGGATTTCCCGGTACACAACATGATCATTGGTCTTCGCGTTGCCTTGCACCACCACCCGGCCAATCCTGAATTGTTGGCCCTCCATCATTCGGACCTCAATGTCGATTGTGTCGCCTTCTACTCTTTTCTCAATGGGCCTGGCCTGGAAGGTCAGGTAACCGTCGTCTTGGTAAAGGGAGCTCAAGTCCAATCCCTTGGGGTCCATGAAGACCCTCGTTTCCAAACGCTCAAGACTGAACACCTCCCCGCGCTGGATGTCCATCAAGCTGTCCAATTGGGTGGTCCGGTATTTGGTGTTGCCTGTGAAGGTGATATCCCCAAAAAAGAACGGCATGCCTTCCTCCATGAACACATCGAGATGCACCTGTCCGTCTTCTCCTCGGCTTAAGCTGTCACGCAAGACCCGTGCATTCCGATACCCCTTGCCGTGGTAAAAGTTGACCACCCCTTGGAGGTCGGTTTGGAAGGACGACTCGAGGTACTTGGATGGCTTGTAGAAACGCCACCATCGGCGGGGCTTGGTTTCCTTCAACTTCCTAGAAAGTTCCTCAGGGGCGAAGGCTGTGACGCCATGGAAGGTGATGTCGTCAATCTTGACGCGGTCCCCTTTCTCAACGGCAATGCGCAACCGGGCACCATTGGCAAACAACGTGTCAGACTGCTGCTCCATGGATATAGCCACATCCAAAAAGCCCTTCTCCACATAATGATCTCGGATGCGTTTGGTGGCCACGGCCAGGACATTGTCGTCCAAGATCCGGCCGGTCAGTAGGTCGATCTTCCCCTTCACCGTTTCCTGTTCAGATCGGTTCACCCCTGTGATGCTGTAACGTGTCAATCGAGGAAGCTCTTGGACCCGAATCACCAGGTACACTTCTCTCTCCCGCACTTCCGCCACTTCCAGTTGGATGTCTGCAAACAAATCTTGTGCCCACAATCCCGTGATGGCTCGACGCAAAGCCTCCCCAGGGATGTCAATTTCTTGGCCCACTTGCAAAGAGCTGAACAACTTGATGGCCTGAACATCGGTGTGCTCCGCCCCCAAAACCGTCAACCCAGCGATCTGATAGTTGGTCGTCAGCCCCAAGTCGATCAAGTCCTCCTGGGCGAAGGGTTGGGACAAGGCTCCGACCCAATACATGGCGCACAACGTCCAAAGTTTCCAAGCCTTCATGAAGTCTTCGTCGATTGGGGAAGGGCGCCAAACCGACGCTCTCTGTTTTGAAAATCCCGAATGGCGTCAAAAAAATGCGACATCCGAAAGTCCGGCCAAAGCACCGAGGTAAAGTGCAGCTCTGCATAAGCCAATTGCCAAAGCATGAAATTGCTGATGCGGTGCTCTCCCGACGTCCGAATCATCAGCTCTGGATCTGGCAAATCTGCCGTCTGCAGGTAGCCATCGATGGTGCTGGGCAAGATTTGCTCAGGTTTCAAGTCGTCTTTCATCATGGAACGGATGGCTTCCACCATCTCCCATTTGGCACTGTAGCTCAAGGCCAAAACAAGGTCCAAGTATACCTCGCCCTCTGGCCCTTCCTTCACCCGTTCCAGTTGTTCCTGACAAGCATTGGGCAAGGAATCGACGTCGCCTATGGCACGAAGGCGAACCCCCTTGCTCCCCAACTCCATCGCTTCCTGGACCAAGGTTTGGACCAAGAGGTCCATCAAGGCATCCACCTCGTCTTTGGGACGGTTCCAGTTCTCTGTGCTGAAGGCGTACAGGGTCAAAAACCGCACGCCACTCTCGAGGGCAGCCTCCACCGTGGCCCGCACCGATTCGACGCCATGGGCATGGCCAAACACCCTTTCCTCTCCTCGTTTTTTGGCCCAACGGCCATTGCCATCCATGATCACCGCCACGTGTTCAGGCACCCGATGGGGATCGATGCCAGCCGCTCGCAGGGTGCGCTGACGGGCCTCGTTGGGGTGTGAATTTGGCGTGGTCATTGCTCCCAGCAAGTTGTGGCTTTTTTGCTGACGCGAAAACCCAAAGAGAGCAAAAAATAACCGTAACGGTCGTTGCGCCCGGGGTCCCCGCGTTGCAGGCCTTCAAGGGACTGTCCGGAGGGCAATTCCCGGTCCAAGGTGCGGTCGGCAAACTGCACGGCGATTTGGCCTCTTGCCTCACGTAAAAGAGCGGGGTCCATGTACACCGTGCTGACGTCGTCGAGGTGGTCGGTCCAAACTTTCCGCGCGCCCCACTCCATTTGGATGGACATGCCAGAGCCCAGATTTCCCTTGAAACCAAGCCCGTATGGAATGGCCACACCCCACGTCAAGTAATTCTCCACGTCCTCGAACCAGCCTTGGCCTTCGGTGCCCATGGGCTGAAGAGGTTGCCAATTGCCATACGCATCCTGCCCCTCGGGGTCGTGCGTATACACGGCCATCCCCGCGTAAAGGAAGGGGACCAATTGCCGTTTGGGGTTGCCCACGGCGTGGTCGCGGTAATTGAGTTCTGTGCAGAAGGAATATTCACGGATTTCATTGCGGAAATGCAAATTCCGCTGCTGCTGCCAGCCATTGGGGTGATCGGCATCCCAAGACTCGATTCTTCCTTGCATGAATTGTCCCCGAAAAGAAATCCGGGTGTTCAAGTTGTGTCGGTAGTAACCACCACGTGCCACATGAGATGCCGAACGAAACAGATTGCCGGGATTCAGGTCGCCCGTGTACCACATGGTGCCCAACTGGACGCCGAGCTCCTTGCTCGCGCCTCGCCGGTTCCTCTGCGCGGACGCATCCATGCTCCACGAGAAGAGGAGCACAGTAAAAACCCACAACGGGGCATTGGAAAAGGGGGATCGGAAGCGGACCATGGAATCTTCAACGCACGAAAATACACGGGATTGCATGGAAATCAGCGTTCTCGGGGGTCAAGTCCCCAATGCATTTTTTGACGAACCGTGGAAAAAAAGTCTTGGTGCTCCAGGTTGATCAAACGAATCTTGAAATCTGCTGGGCGTATGCGCACCTCTTGCTTGGGCTCCAAAGGGAAAGACCGACTGTCCATACTCAGCAAAAACTGAGCGTCGCGGCCATCGGCAACCAAAGTGATTTCGCCTTCCAAGGGAACGACCAAGGGACGGTCGTTCAGATTGTGCGGGGCCACGGGCGTTACAATCACTGCGTCAGATGCAGGGTGCATGATGGGGCCTCCTGCACTCAGTGAGTAGGCCGTAGATCCCGTGGGGGTGCTGACAAGCAATCCGTCTGCCCAATAAGTGTTCACAAACGTATCACCGCGATGAACATCCACCACCACCATGCTCGCGGTATCCCGCTTGTGAATCACAACCTCATTCAATGCATAGGGGAAATGCCCAAAACCTGGGCCCATACCCTCTGCATGAACTTGCAACAATGCACGTTCTTCTTCCCACGTGGTTCCCGCCACCAAGGCGTCCATGGCCAGGTCAAATTCCTCCATGGAAACATTGCTGAGAAAACCCAACCTTCCTGTATTGACCCCCAAAATGGGGACCCTTCCCCTTCTCACCATCGTGGCTGCCTCCAGCACTGTTCCATCCCCGCCAAAGGCCAACAAGACTTCTGTTCCCTCGGGCACTTCACCCTCAAAAGGCACAAAAGCGCTGGGCACGCTCAAATGGTCGCTCAATGCCGCCAAATAAGGCTGACTGATCCACGCCTTAGGATCGAGCTGAAGGACCCGGGCCAAGGCATGTTGAAGTGCCTCTGCGTCACTGGGCGAAACCGCCTTTCCAAAAATGGCTATGCGCATGATAAAGTCAGGGTTCAAGGTATCTCATGAAAGCGTCAAAACGGGCCCTCATTTCATCCTCCAATTCTGGTGCGTTGTAAAAGCTTTGGATGTTGTACTCGTGTCGCTGCAGGGAGGACAGCAGGGGTTCAATTTCTTCGGTGTTCACCTTGAAGGTGACTTCAAGCAACTCACTGTTCTCTATGGCCGCCACATTGTAACTCGTTACTTGCGCGCCGTCGGCCTCCACAATTCGAAACAAATCCCCCGGACTAAGGTCTTTGGGCAGGAGTTCCAACACAATGGTGCTTCCCGGGAACCCCCAGCCGGCCCTTTTGGCCAAAAACCGGAGCACGGCAGCACGGTCCACCGCCCCACGGTACAAGCCTTGGTTCACCACAGGAAGCACATCCACATCGGACCAACCCATGCGTGCCACCACATCGTACAAGTGAAGCTCCATGCCAATGGATTCCTCCGAAAGAGGCGCTTCCGCAATGAGGGCGGAGGCATCCAGCTCCAAAAGCTGCGCCTCGGAAACCGTCCCCTTGTAGACGTCTTCTTCAACGACGGGGAGGTGCATGACCTTGAATTCGTCCATTACTTCAAGGGCGCGGGAGACCTGGTCGGTCAACGCAAGGACCGGAAGGTCCATGTTTAGGATTCTCTGGGCGCGCATGGCGTACTTTCGCGGGGTTACCCAAAGATAAGGATGACAAGGCTCAGCGTCAACGTAAACAAAATCGCTACCCTGCGGAATGCCCGAGGAGGGCAAGAACCCGATGTGGTGGAAGCCGCTCAGCGCATTGAAAGATTTGGTGCCGACGGCATCACTGTCCATCCGAGGCCCGATGCGAGGCACATTACCTATGCAGATGTGCGGGCGCTGAAGAAGGTGGTGCAGACTGAATTCAACATCGAAGGATACCCCTCCTCCGATTTTGTGCAACTTGTCTGCGACGTTTGTCCCACACAGGTCACCTTGGTCCCCGACCCCCCAGAGGTTCTCACAAGCAATGCTGGATGGCGGGTCACCCGACATGCGGGGATGCTGCGAGATGTGCTCGCGCAGTTTCACGAGGCTGGCATTCGGACCTCTCTGTTCATGGAAACAAACCTCCCGGAGATCGAGGCTGCAGCCAAAGTGGGTGCCCAACGCATCGAGTTGTACACCGAATCTTATGCAAGCTCGTACCCAGCGATGGGGACGGCAGCCGCTGCACCTTTTGCAGAGGCTGCACGTTGGGCTGAACAGGCCGGAATGGACGTGAATGCTGGACACGATCTGAATTTGGCCAACTTGTCTGATTTTGCGTCTGCAGTGCAGCCTTTGGCAGAAGTTAGCATCGGCCACGCATTGATTTCCGATGCACTTTACATGGGGTTGTCCCAAGCTGTTGCGCAATACAAGGCCTGCCTTGCACCACAACCTTGACGGCCGTCGCACCATGTCCGACCTGACCCTCCACGCCCGCTCCATTCCATGCATCGACCCCATGGTGGACCGACACTTGGTCATTCTGCATGGCCTCTTGGGAAGCAGTGACAACTGGCAAACCCTAGGCAAGCGGTACGCTGAGTCCCACAACGTTTGGCTCCTCGATGCCAGAAACCATGGACGCAGCCCCCACCACCCGGAACATTCTTACCCAGCCATGGCAGAAGACGTCGTGCGCTTCCTCGACCAAAACAACCTTTCCAAGGTGTGCTTCCTGGGCCACAGCATGGGTGGGAAAACGGTGCTGAAGCTGTCCCAGGACCATCCAGACAGAATGGAAAAACTCGTGGTGGCAGACATTGCCGCCCGGGCCTACACGCCGCACCACGGGCCCATCTTTGAAGCCTTACGTAACGTCCGCCCAAAACAGGCCGCCTCACGCGAAGAGGTGAGCGACCAACTTGTCACTCAGCTTGGGTCTGACCCGGTGCTGGTGCCCTTCTTGATGAAGGGACTGCATCGACAAAAGGAAGGCGGGTTCTCCTGGCGCTTCAATGTTCCTGTCTTGCAGCAGTCCTTGGAGGAGGTCGTTGGCAGCATCGACCTGAGCATGAACACGCTTCCCGCGCTCTTCATCCGAGGCAGCGAAAGCGACTATGTGGGCGACGACGATCTCGAGATGTTGGAGGAACATTTCCTCCACATGAACGACCACAGCATTTCAGGGGCTGGCCACTGGCTTCACGCCCAGTCTCCTGAGGAATTCTATGCCGTCACTTCAGACTTTTTGGGCTAGCCCCTTCGGCAGCCTGAGAACGCTTGAAACCACCCTTCGCCTTGGTCCCCTTGCGAAGCTCCTTTTGGCGTTCCTCGGGCAAGTTGACAAAGTCCAAACATTCATTTCCACAAGTTTCTTGCCACTTCGACCGACACGCGTCGCATTGGATCATGAGCACGTTGCACGTGGGGTTGGCGCAGTTGAGGTGGTCATCGCAAGGGGCATTGCAGGTGTGGCAATGGGCGATGACGTCATCTGAAATGCGTTCCGACAACCGCTCGTCAAAGACAAAGTTCTTGCCAATGAATTTGTTGCGAAGGCCTTTCTTCTTGGCCTGACGTGTGTACTCAATGATGCCCCCTTCCAATTGATGCACATTGGGAAACCCCTTGTGCTTCAGATAGGCACTTGCTTTTTCGCAACGGATGCCGCCTGTGCAATACATGACAATGTTGGCCTCTTTTTGGGACTCTAGCATGTCCTCTACCAAAGCAATCTCCTCCCTGAATGTCTCCACATCAGGACAAATCGCTCCCTCGAAATGCCCGACTTCACTCTCATAGGCGTTCCTCATGTCCACGAGAATGGTGTCCTCCTTGTCTGTGAGGTGATTGAATTCCTCGGCCTTGAGGTGGGTGCCACAATCGGTCACGTCAAACGTTCCGTCGTGAAGGCCGTCGGCCACAATCTTGTCCTTCACACGAACGATCAATTTGAAGAAGCTTTTGCCTTGCTCTACCGCAATGTTGAGCCTCAATTCAGGCAACCAACCAAGCGCTTCAACATGGGCCTTGAAGTCTGTCAACCGTTCCGTGGGCACTGAGATTTGTGCATTGATGCCTTCGCGGGCCACATACGTGCGACCCAACACCTCCATTTCTGCCCAAGCTGCGTAGAGTTCATCCCTCGTGGCCTCAGGATTTTCCAGGCGAACGTAACGGTAGAAACTCATGGTCGTTCTTGGGCGCCCGTCAGCTTGCATACGCTCGAACAAGACCCGCCGGTCCTCTTTGTTGTGGAGACTCTTCATTCCTCCACAAAGGTAGGTCACACCCTTTCTGGGCAAGGGAAGTTCGTGTTTTCCATTTGTTGGCACTTCCCATTTGGGAACGAAGACCATCCCCCACTTAATTGCATCCGGAACACATCCGTCATGAACGAAACCCTCGAATTTTGCAAAAAAGTGGTGAGTCGTGTCAGCTTTGACAGGGCCCAGTTTGCCAAAGAATTGAAGAAGAGCTTTTTGTGGCTTCCTCAGAAAGAGGCCTTGGAACTGAAACGATGGGCCATTGCCTCCTTTGGACGACGCTACGCGGGGCTAATTGCCTCCACATTTGCTGCGGCGCAACTCGGGTGAACCACCCCAAGGCTGAACATCAAAGCCGTTCTGTCACTGGGAAGGCTTTTTTGATTCTGAACGATGGAGCAGGGCGATGTTCCTGGTCAATCCAACCAGTCCAGTGCGCTTGACTGCACTGTCCTTGAACACCTCTCGAAATACGTCCTCCGTCAAATCAAGCCAATCGCCTTGGGTCATGTCCAAGAGCCTTGGATGAGGTGCAAATCTTGGTTCTGTGGTGGGGGAGGCATGGCGGTTCCAGGGACAAACCTCTTGGCAGATGTCACAACCAAACATCCACTGGTCCATGTGGCCCCCAACAGGTTCCGGAATGGCCCCGCGCAGTTCAATTGTGAAATAGCTGATGCACTTGCTCCCGTCCACCACGTAAGGCTTGACAATCGCGCCAGTGGGACAGGCGTCCAAGCATCTGGTACAAGAACCACAGTGGTCGGTGACAGGGCCATCGGGCTCCAGTTCCAGGTCCAACATCATCTCCGCCAAAAAGAAGTAACTCCCTTCGTTCTTGTTGAGGAGCAGGCTGTGCTTTCCAATCCAACCCAACCCAGAACGTTCGGCCCACGCCCGTTCCATGATGGGCGCAGAATCCACATACACCCTTCCTGCCACATCTCCCCATTCCGCCCGCATCCATTTCAGGAGCTCCTTCAACTTCCACTTCAACACAAAGTGGTAATCCTCGCCGTACGCGTACTGCGCCACCTTGGGCGCGTCGGGGTCAGACGGCTTGTCAGGGTTGTGGTAATTGAACAACAGGCTTACCACGGACTTGGTGCCCGGCAACAACTTGCGTGGGTCCAACCGCTTGTCGAAGTTCCCCTCCATGTAGCCCATCTCCCCATGCATGCCTTGCTTGAGCCAAGCTTCCAGCCGAGGCGCCTCATCAGTCAACTCTGTGGCCACAGACACCCCCACCGATGAGAAACCAAGTTCTTTTGCTTTGCGCTTGATCCACGCCGTGCGCTCCGAAGCCTGATGACTTGATAACCCCATGCTCAGGAGCCAAACAACTCTGCTGAGCCCGCAGACGGTTTACGGCCAAGATGCCTGTACGCCTCGGGTGTGGCCTGTCGCCCCCGAGGAGTGCGCACCAGCAAGCCCTCCTGGATCAAGTAGGGCTCGTACACCTCCTCAATGGTCCCGGGGTTTTCGCCAATGGCCGTGGCCAACGTATTTGCCCCGACAGGACCGCCTTTGAATTTGTCGATAATGGCCGACAAGATCCGGTTGTCCATATCGTCCAGGCCCTTTTTGTCGACTTGAAGGGCATCCAAGGCGTATGCCGTGACTTCCAAATCAATGTTTCCGGTCCCTTTGACTTGGGCAAAGTCCCTTACTCTCCGCAAAAGTGCGTTGCTGATTCGAGGCGTCCCTCGGCTGCGTGACGCAATCTCGAAAGCTGCCGCGGGATCCATCTCAATGTCCAGGATGCCCGCCGATCGCTCTACAATGTCCGTCAGCGTCTTGGAATCGTAATAATGCAACCTCAAATTGATGCCAAAACGAGCACGCAATGGAGCAGTGAGCAATCCCGACCGGGTGGTGGCGCCCACCAACGTGAAAGGGTTCAAGTCGATCTGCACCGTGCGTGCATTGGGACCGGTGTCGATGACCAAGTCAATCCTGTAGTCCTCCATCGCACTGTACAAGTACTCCTCCACCACTGGAGAAAGGCGATGAATTTCATCGATGAACAATACATCGTTGGGATCAAGGCTCGTCAACAGACCCGCAAGGTCCCCGGGCTTGTCCAAAACAGGTCCAGACGTTGTACGAATGGCCACCCCCATCTCGTTGGCGACAATGTTCGCCAAGGTCGTCTTCCCCAGGCCGGGAGGTCCGTGAAGCAAAACGTGGTCCAAGGCTTCCTCACGCTGCCGGGCGGCCTGGACAAACACTTGCAGGTTGTCCATGGCAGCGCGCTGGCCCGTAAAATCTTCAAACTGGGCTGGTCGCAGCACGCGATCCATGTCACCGTCAGATGCCTGCTCAGCTTCTCCCCGCACGTCGAATTCTTCTTCATCTGCCATGGAAGACTAAGGTAGCATCTCCGGGCAACAAAAAGCCCCCACCAAAGTGAGGGCTTTTCAAACGGACCATTCACAAATGGACCCGCAACGATCAGTGCGCTGTTTCGCCGGCCTTCAATGGCACAATTTGCGGAACAAAGTCTTCCTCAAAGTCTGGATTGCTGTAGTCATATGCCCAACGGTGAACTTCCGGCAGTGCACCGGGCCAGTTGCCATGGACATGCTTGACCGGCGTGGTCCACTCTAAGGTGTTGGACTTCCATGGGTTTTCCGTCGCCACCTGGCCCCGGAAAATGCTGTAGAAGAAGTTCCACAAGAAAGGCAATTGCCCCACGGCTCCTATGATGGCAAAAGTGGAGATGATGGGTTGCAAATCCATGACAAAATCGAGGTACTCAAAGGCACTGTAATCGTAGTAGCGACGTGGCGCTCCTGCCAGGCCTACAAAGTGCATTGGGAAGAACACACCGTACCCAGCCACCAATGTGGTCCAGAAGTGGACATAGCCGAGTTTGTTGTTCAACATGCGACCAAACATCTTGGGGAACCAATGGTACACCCCAGCAAGCATGCCAAAAATTGCGCTCATGCCCATCACGATATGAAAGTGCGCCACCACGAAATAAGTGTCGTGCACATTCACGTCAAGTGCCGAGTCCGCCAAAATGATGCCTGTCAATCCGCCTGTCACAAAGGTGCTCACCAAGCCGATGCTGAACAGCATTGCTGGCGTGAACCGCAAGTTGCCCTTCCAAAGGGTCGTGATGTAGTTGAAGGCCTTCACCGCAGAAGGGATGGCAATCAAGAGCGTTGTGAAGACAAAAACAGATCCCAAAAAGGGGTTCATGCCAGTCACAAACATGTGGTGACCCCAGACAATGAAGCTCAAAAACCCGATGCCGAGCAGGGACCCAATCATGGCCTTGTACCCGAAAATGGGCTTGCGCGAATTGGTGGCAATCACCTCGGAACTGATGCCCAACGCCGGCAAGAGCACAATGTAAACCTCAGGGTGCCCCAGAAACCAGAACAAGTGCTGGTAAAGAATGGGGCTTCCACCAGTTACATCGAGGGCTTCCCCTCCAATGAAGATGTCGCTCAGGTAAAACGCTGTACCCATGGAGCGGTCCATGAGCAACAACACCACAGCAGACACCAAGACTGGGAAGGAAAGCACCCCAAGGATTGCCGTCACCAAAAAAGCCCAAATGGTCAAGGGCAAACGCGTCATGCTCATCCCTTTGGTCCTCAGGTTGATGACCGTCACCACATAGTTCAATCCGCCCAGAAGCGAACTCACCACGAAGAGAGTCATGGAAATCAACCAAAGGGTCATACCCATCCCAGAGCCTGGCATCGCCTGTGGCAAAGCACTCAGCGGAGGATACACCGTCCATCCTCCGGAAGCTGCCCCGCCTTCGACAAAAAGGGAGAAAAGCATGATCACGCTGGACACGGCAAAGAACCAATAGCTCAGCATGTTCAAGAAACCTGAGGCCATGTCTCGGGCACCAATCTGCAATGGAATCAAAAGGTTGGAGAACGTGCCTGACAGACCTCCTGTCAAGACAAAAAACACCATGATGGTCCCGTGAATCGTCACGAGCGCCAGGTAAGCGTTTCGGTCCAACACGCCTCCTGGAGCCCATTTGCCCAAGAACGTTTCGAGAATGGCAAAGCTCTCTCCTGGCCAACCCAATTGCAGGCGGAAGAAAACAGAGAGCATCACCGCCACGATGCCCATGGCCATGGCAGTGACCAAAAACTGCTTGGAGATCATCTTGTGATCTTGGCTGAAGATGTACTTCGAAATGAAGCTCTCTTCGTGATGTGCGTGTTCAGCCATGGTTAGAGTGTTGCAGATTCTTCTGTTTCAAATTGTGGAGCCTCGGCACGTGCATTCTCATCCACGGCGTTAGGCTTCTCAGCCAAAAACTCCTCTTGCGATTCCATCCAAGCATTGTAATCCTCCTCAGATTCAATGACGATGGCCATTTGCATGTTGAAGTGTGCAGCACCGCACACCTTGTTGCAGAGCAGGACGTAACTGAAGTCCGGATCGTCCAATATGGTCCGCATGCTGTCCGTGGTGATTGTAGGGGTCATCTTGAAACGCGTCGGCACCCCTGGAACAGAGTTCATCTGGGCCCTGAAGTGAGGCATGAATGCGCTGTGGATGACATCGCGTGAACGGAACACAAATTCCACTTCACGGCCCACTGGCAAGTGAAATTCTCCCTTCATGATTTTGTCATCCGCTCCAGCATCCCATGCCGCAATGCCACCTTCGTAGTCAAACGGCTTGACTTCCAAGATGCGCTGGCGGTGACGCTTCAAACGGTGCAATTTGTCTGCCTTCGCTTCAGCTGCGGCATTGGACAACACCACCACTTTGTCGCTCTCCAACATTTCAATGACGTCGTGCAACTGGGCCTCGAGATTCGCCTTGCGCGCCTCAGACATGTCGTGGCCGTGGCCGTCATGGCCGTGGTCGTCGTG